>CAJUPZ010000018.1 GCA_910588065.1 uncultured Muribaculaceae bacterium | reverse complement strand
GCGACCCCGACCTTGGCAAGGTCGTGCTCTACCAACTGAGCTATTTTCGCGTTGGGCAACCGTTTTTTCTCGTTTGCGATGCAAAGTTAGACATAATTTTCATTCCCACCAAATGTTTTTGCAATTATTTTTCACTTTTGGTGGGAATGAATTATGTGTCAGGCAGTTATAAAATCATTTTTTTTTGAAGCTTTCCATGCTCAGCCTTTGAGTACGGAAAGAGCGGCAGCGTAGTCAGGCTCGTTTGTGACCTGATGCACGAGCTCGCGATAAACGACCTTGCGGTCCTTATCAATGATTATAACAGCGCGGGCAAGGAGTCCGTTGAGCGATCCGTCGACAATCTGCACCCCATATTTCTGCGAGAAGGTGGGTGAGCGGAAAGCTGAGGCCATTGTCACACCCTCAATGCCATTGGCTGCGCAGAAACGGCTCATGGCAAAGGGCAGGTCCATGCTTATACACAGCACTGCGGTTGAATCAAGCGATGCAGCCTCTTTGTTAAACCGGCGCACTGACATTGCGCACACCTCGGTATCGAGGCTGGGAAAAATATTCAGCACAATCTTTTTGCCGGGGAACGATTCGAGCGAGATTTTGCTCAAATCCATACCCGTGAGTTGAAAATCGGGTGCGGTTTCGCCAACGGCCGGCAGGAAACCGTAGGTGTGCATGGGTGCGTCCTTGAAATAAATTGTTTCCATATATAATATAGTTTTATTGGTTCAGCAATGCCATCTTCTGAATAACATCCGAGGCAAGGTCTTTGTTGTAGCCTACAATCACATCAGCCACGGTAGAGTCTTTTTTCACGAGCAGCACAGCCGGCAGCTGAGCCGCTCCCATATCGCGGGCAACCCCTCTTGCGCTCTGTAGAATAGCTTCGCCTACGGCAGGTGTACCGGCCACCTCCTCTATCAGATCAGCATTTGTGGAGGTAAACGCCATAACCAGTCCGCACTCCACCGGTGCCTGGCTCACCGCACGCCGCAGCGAGGCAACAGCATCGGGGGCAAACGATACCGAGGGGTCTATGATGGCTATTACTGTGGGGGATGCGAAGTGGTCGCCGGCGCGTCGGCTGTAGCGCTCGCCTGTTGGGGTCGGAGCGTTAAACCCCGGCAACGGTTGTCCAACAAGCTTTTCGAGGCTGAAACTGCTGCGACGCATTTTTGCAAACACATCCGGATAAAGCTCTATGAGTGCCGGTTCGGTTATCTGCACTTCAGGAGAGGCCGGAGTGCCAAACTCTACATCGGCTGTCTGCTCGCTGACAGAGCCGGGACTGTTTTCAAAATGTATGCGGCGCGGAAAAAAGCTGTCACGGTCAAGCACATATTCGCTCTCCATAGCTGTCTGTCCGCCTACAACCATCACAGCCTTGACCACCGCCGAGGGCACACCGCCGACAACAGTATCCTCTGTGAAGGCAATGGTATAGCACGAATCGGCAGCCATTTTGCGGAGAGCATCCGCGATGGATACCGGAAGGATGTTGACAAACTGAGCCGATTGCTGCACACCGTCCGAACTCATTGCGCCAAAGCGTTTCGGCATAAACGGCACGGAATCGGATGAAGCATGATATTCCTGAAGCTTGTCTCCGGAAAAACGGTAGTGATTGCCCTCGTAATAGGCCGCGAAGCCTCTCACCTCCGGTGTGCGCCCTTCAATACTCCAGTCTATCAGATAGGAGCAGGGAAATAGCAGCGTGTCAGCCGTCGAACGGCAGGTTACACCTATATTATATATTACATCCTCGGTGAGCTGAGGCATGGCCACAGTGAAACGTACCGGCACAGAGATATCCGTGAGCCGGCTCAGAGAATCGGCGACAGCCTTCACCCCGCGGGCTTCTACACCCACGGGGAAAGTCACTGAAGCGATAAGCAGTAGTAAAATTCTAATCCCTTTCATAAATGTAGTTGAACTATCATTACAACGCAGCCGGATTGCAAATAGTTTGCCTCAAATGTGCAAATTCGCATGAACCGAACCGATTTGTGCAGTATTTTTGCAGCAAAAAGTCGGTGCCCACAGTTCAAAAACCGATTTTTTGATTAATTTTGCAAAAAACCATAAACAGTTACAGTCCCATGAAAATATTCCTTGCAGGCCTCGCCTGTCTGTGCGCTGCAGGCGCAGGCGCTACAGAACCTGCCCAGAACAGAGCCGCTCTTGCGAGCAACTATTACGCATACCCCTACACCACAGCCCCCGCTCCGGCGCAGACTTCTGCCCCCGCAGGCTACAAGCCGTTCCATATAGAGCACTACGGCCGCCACGGCTCACGCTGGCACATCGGCCGGGGCATGTACAAGACTCCGGTGCAGATTCTTGAGGTTGCGGAGCGCAACGGCAAGCTGACCGAGCGCGGCAAAGAGGTACTCGCCCAGCTGCGCGACATAGAGGTGCAGTCGCGCGGACGTGATGGCGAGCTGACCCCACTCGGGGCTGCCCAGCACCGTGGCATTGCAAAGAGAATGTATGCCAACTTCCCGGAGGTATTTGCCGACGGCTCACATGTCGACGCCAAGTCTACAGTCGTGATACGCTGCATCCTGTCGATGGATAATGAGCTGCAGGAGCTGTATGCCGCAAACCCGAAGCTGAATATAACTAGCGATGCGTCATACTCCACAATGCCCTATATGAACTTCACCGACACGGACACTGTGGCAATGAATGCCGCCAAGCTTGCTTCTGCACAACTCAAGGATTTTCAGAAAAAACACAGAGTGAGCACCAACTACATCAGCAAACTTGTCACCGACAAGCAGTTTGCCAAAGACTCCATGAACACCGGCTCGCTTGAATGGTATCTTGAAAAGCTGAGCGCAAACGCCCAGAGCCATTACGGTATGCCCGATTTCTACGACCTCTTCACCGATGAGGAGATATACAATATGTGGGTCAACGACAACGCATCGTGGTTTGTGCGCATGGGCAACAGCAAACTCACCGACAACCTCGCCGCATTTTCACAGCGCCGGCTGCTGCGCAACATGATTGCGTCGGCTGACACAGCTGTGGCATCGCCCCTCACAAGCGCCAACCTCCGTTTCGGCCATGAGGTGTGTGTGCTTCCTCTCGCCGTGCTCATGGAGCTCGACCATTACGGTGATGAAATCAACAACCTCGAGGAGGTTGCCGACAAATGGAAAAACCATGAGATTTTTCCAATGGCGTCCAACGTTCAGGTGATTTTCTACCGTCCTGAAGATAGCACCAAGTCTGATGATGTGCTTGTGAAAGTGATGCTCAACGAGCGTGAGGTCAAGCTGCCGGTGGCAAGCGCCACCGCTCCATATTACAAATGGAACGACCTCCGCGCATACTACCTCAAAAAGCTCGAAAGAGTGCCTGATTGAACCAAGCTGCCGACAAAAAATTTTGTCAGCCGACAAACAATGTGTAAATTTGCAACATACAGAAATTAAATTTCCTATACAGGAGTGAGTATGAGCAATTTTTACAAAATATTTACCGGATGCGCGTGTATGCTTGCTGCGGCAATCATGTATGCCCGTGGTGAAGGCGCCGAGATAACCTCCGGTGCCTTCACCTACGAAGTGACATCTGCAAGCGAAGTGGCCGTAACCGGTTTTGCAGACCCTGCAGTTTCCATAACAGAGATATCAATTCCCTCTCAGATTGAGGCAGATGGCACAACATATACGGTAACTGCCATCAACGGACAGATTACAAAATCCGGGGCGACATCACTCACACTGCCTGCAACCATCACCTCATGCTCGGACAATGCCTTTTCAGCTACAGCATCTATCAGTAGGGTGTACATCGCATCGGCTGAGCAATGGCTTGCGATTGACCTCGGCGAGAACCCAAACCCTTTCACCATCGCCGGGTCAGTGTATGTTGACGGGGAACGCACCACAACCCTGACACTTCCCGAAGGTACAGCAGCCATATCCAAAGGGCGGTTCAAAGGCATGAAATGTATCGACAATGTCAAGCTGCCCGAAAGTTGCATTGCCATCGGAGAGGGCGCGTTTGAAAACACCGCCTTCCGATACTTCGAACCAAGTTCCGCACTCAGCGCCATAGGCAAGAATGCGTTCAAAGGAGCCTCCATCATACATCTGGTGATACCGTCGGCCGTTCTGACTCTCGGCGAGAGCGCGTTTGAAAACTGCACCCGCCTGCGTACTGTAAAAAATGGCAGCTCACTCGTTGCAATTCCGGAATCCGCATTCAGCGGATGCACATCGCTCTATTCTGTTGAGCTCGGACCCGAACTTGCTGAGATACGCGCCAATGCCTTTGCCGGATGCCGGAGCCTTGCAAGCATCACAGTCCCGGACAAGGTGACAACAATAGGAGCAGGCGCATTCCGCTCACTGAATTCTGACATACCGGCCTATATGAAAAGAATAGTTCTCGGCACATCCATCCAAAGTATTGCCGAGGATGCTTTCAGCGGAAACAATCCCGCAGAAATAATCATCAAAAGCGAAACCGCACCGGTCATCGCATCTCCAATTGTATCGGGTGCGGTAATCTATGTGCCCGAAGCTCTTGTGGATCACTACACCGCCGATGCCAACTGGAGCACCGATAATGAAATCAAGGCTATGACTCCGCTCGCCCTCACCCTATCGGCAGACGGTGAGCCTGTCAACGGAGTGGTATCCATAGCCCGCGCCACTCAGAAGAGACTCACCGCGCGTATGGTCGGTCAGGAGTTCGAAGGAATCATGGCTGACCAACAACCGATTATGACATGGAAGAGCTCAGACGAGAATATCCTGACAATCGACCCTACCGGCAATGTCACCGGCAAGAATACCGGTACTGCGACCATCACTGTGTCAACAACTTTTGACCACACTACTTACACTCAAAGCTGTGAGGCCGCAGTTGACTACGACAAGCCCACAGGTGTTAAAATATCAACCCCTACCGACATCATGGCGCTCGGCACCACTCTCGCAATCAAAGCGGCTGTTGAGCCGGAAGGCGCACTGCAGCAGGTGGTGTGGAGCTCAGCCTCACAGGAGATTGCCACCATCAGCGCTGACGGTGTCATAAGCCCAGTGCGCACAGGCAAGGCAACCTTCAAGGCTGTAGCCGCAGCCGATGAAAACATCGCAGCGACTGTTGAAATTGAGGTTGTACACGCAAAACCAACAGAGGTGGTGGTTACTGTCAACAAAGATATCCTGCGCGTTGGAGATGTTGCGCAGCTCTCTGCTTCAGTGAATTCCTACCCCCACGCCTCTCAATCGGTGATGTGGTTTACAGGCGATGACAAGATTGCCACCGTAAGCCAGTCGGGACAGCTCACCTGCGTGGGTGTCGGAAATGTGACAATATCGGCGCTCACGATGAACGACAAGCATATTGTCGGTACGATAGACCTCTTTGTCGACTACTCCGAGCCAACCTCAATTAACCTCGCCAGTCCATCGCTTGCACTGAAAATAGGTGATACGGAGAAAATTGAGTTCACTGTAGCGCCTCAGGGTGCCGAGCAGCGCGCCGAGTGGGTGAGCTCCGATGAAAATGTGGCGACTGTGGATGAGGAGGGCAATGTCACAGCTGTTGGACTCGGCTCCGCGGTCATAACCGGAACAACCGGCAGTATCACCGCCGACTGTACTGTAAAGGTTGACTACGCAGACCCCGTGAGAGTATACCTCAACTATTCCGGCATATATCTCACCGTAGATGAGAGCAATACTCTCACCGCAGCGGTGCTTCCCGCGGGAGCTCGTCAGGATATCACCTGGTACAGCAACGACGAGGAGATTGCGACAGTGGATCAGGATGGTGTAGTGACCGGCATAGCCGTCGGCAACACCCAGATTATTGCCCTGTCAGATGCCAACAACGAAATATGGGGCGGATGCAATGTAATGGTTGTGGAGGCAACCGCAATCGACGGTATTGCAGCCGATGCCGTTAAAACAGAAACCGCCGCCGGAACTATTATCATCACCGGGCTTGACGAAAACGCAGCTGTATGCGTGTATGACATCGCGGGCAAGCTTGTTTTCTCCGGCAAAACCGACAGCAGCGGCCGCTTTGAAACCCCTGCCCTGCACCGTGGCATATATATAATCAAATACGGCTCCACATCACGCAAAGTGGCGCTTTAACCTACAATTGAAATGCAAGTCGTTTACGAAGACAACCACATTATAATAGTCAACAAAGCTGTCGGTGAAATTGTGCAAGGTGACAAAACCGGCGATACCCCACTGGTTGAAATCGTAAGGCAATATATCAAGGAGAAGTATGCCAAGCCGGGCAATGTGTTCTGCGGGGTTGTGCACCGCCTTGACAGGCCGGTGAGCGGTCTGGTGGTCTTTGCAAAGACCTCAAAGGCGCTGACACGCCTCAACGAGATGTTCCGCACCGGCAAAGTGAAGAAAACCTACTGGGCGGTGACACGCGGATGTCCCGACCCGGCTGAAGCACGCATCGAGGGCTATATCACCAGCGTTGAGCGCAACAACAAATCCTACTTCAGCAAGGCTCCTGCAGAGGGTGCGAAACAGGCTGCCCTGTCGTATAGACTCATTGCAAAAGGCCTGAACTACAATCTGCTGGAGGTAAACCTCGAAACCGGGCGCAAACATCAGATAAGAGTGCAGCTGTCGTCTATCGGATGCCCTATAAAGGGTGATTTGAAATACGGCGACAAGCGCAGCAATCCCGATGGAGGCATTTCACTGATGGCCAGACGGATACAATTCACGCACCCCGTCAGCGGCAAAGAGATTGACCTCACAGCCCCGGTGCCCGACGAGCGGCTGTGGCATGAGCTTGAACAAACGGCTGTCAGCTCTGGACAAGCCCGCACACCGGATGCGCGCTCACATAGTGATTCAGCCAGTTGTTGAACAGCAGCCGCGCATGTGAACGCCACCTCACAACCGGCACTTTGTCCGGATCATCATCCTTATAATAATTGCACGGCACAGCCGGATTCATGCCCTTGGCAAGGTCGCGGCGATACTCCCTGTCAAGAGTCAGCGGAGAGTACTCTGAATGGCCGGTGATATAAAAATCATTTCCACACCGCTCGCCCACTATATGAATGCCGCTCACAGGGCTTTCAGTGAGTATGTTCAAACCGGTATTTGCTTCCACTTCGTCACGGTCGAGACCGACAAACCTGCTGTGAGGCACAAAAAATTCATCGTCAAAACCGTTTGTCAGCGGCGAGGGTGTTGTGATGCCATGCGCGAATATGCCTGAAAACTTACTGTCATACAGCCTCTTGCCAACGCCATGATGATGATACAGCCCGGCAAATGCCGCCCAGCAGATATAAAGGGTGGAGCGGACATTCCGTTTCAGCAGGTCCATTATGGCCGTTAGTTCAGGCCAGTAATCCACCTGCTCGAAATCAATCTTCTCAACAGGAGCACCGGTGACTATGAATCCGTCAAACTCATCCGGACCGAAAGCGGCGAACTTAGAGTAAAACCTGCGCAGATGCTCAGCCGGAGTTGACTTGGACACATGGGTTGCCGGCTCAAAAAGCTTAATTTCCAAATCAAGAGGCGATGACGACAACAATCTAAGCAAATCGGTCTCGGCATCTATTTTAAGGGGCATCAGATTGAGCACGCCAATGCGCAGGCACCGGGGCTCACAGAGTAACTGCATCACCTCAACCCCTTCTGCCGACAGAGCCTCAACCGCCGGCAATCCCCTGGGAACAGTAACAGCCATCAGTCAAAAAATTCAGTGACAATAGAATCCACTTTCTCATTAATCACCTCGTCGAGTACCTTGCGGCGGGTGCGCTCAAGCGCGGCTCGGGTGGCCTCGCCTGGGGTTGCCGCCACGAGTCTCACGGTGGCCTCCTCGACAGCCTTTTTGAAAACAGCCGATGCAATTCCGGCGGCAACACTCTTGCCGGTGTCCTTCTCAGGCACTTCTGTTCCGGCTATGAGTATGTCAGACTCCGGGTCAGGCTTCTCAATCTGAGGCACGGAGGGCGCGGTAGGGGCAGCCGGGGCTTTCCCTTTCTTGCCCGATATCATGGCATAATATTTTTCAACACGCCCGCTCGAGTGATATGTACGCTGATAGTATGACTCCGACAAAGAGCTTATTATCACCCCCTTGCTGGTAGAGGAATGAATCATATTGCCGTTGCCCACATACATACCCACATGGTTCACACCTCCGGAACCGCCGGTGCAGAAAAACACAAGGTCGCCCTCAACAAGATCGTTTTTGGGAATATTGTTGCAATAGTTGCTCTGCTGCGCCGAATTGCGGGGCAACTTAATGGCGAGAGCCGAGCTGAACAGATTGGTAACAAGGCCTGAACAGTCAACTCCGGCGCGGCTGTTGCCACCGTAGCGGTAGGCAGTGCCAATCCACTTGTTGGCCTCCTTGAGCAGGCTCTTCGTAGCATCGGGCAGGTCATTGCTTATTTTTATCGAGGATGGACCCTTTGAGCCGGGTTTCACCACCACACCTTTATTATAATAAGATGACTTGCCAACAGAAACAGTGCGCTTTGAGCCGCAGGATGCAAGCAACAGACCGGCCGCAATCACAGCCAGCACAACAATAGTATTACTTTTCCTAAACATTTCCCTGAACGTTGTTATATGGCAAAATTACCGATTTTCTTGAAATTATGCGCCAATGTGACAGTTAAATAAACGCTATGCACCACTTTTTCACATTTATAGCGTAAATTTCCATTAATTCAGTCCCCTCCTTTATTAAATCCGCTTAAATTATCTCTTTTTTACACTACATTAAATTCCGTTCACTCTATATTGCACTATATTTGCCGCAAATCACATTTGAAATCGTATATATAAACCGACCATTCAAACTGTTTACTTATGAATAAAAACTTACAGACAGTGCTGATAGGCTGCGCGGTAGCAGTAGCCGCATCGGCTGCTACAGTGAGCATCATGCAGCCCCGCACCATAAACCCCGCGATTGAAGACACCCAGCTTGCCGACACCCGCTCAAACGGCAATGTGTGGAAAGTGGCAAACCACCCCGGGGTGGAAAACGACTTCACTAAAGCCGCCGAAAGCACAATCAACGGTGTTGTCAGCATCAAAAGTTTTGCCGCCCCGCGAGCCTCGCAGGGACGCCAGGGATATGTCGACCCCTTCTTTGAATTTTTCTTCGGCAGTCCATACGGCCAGCAGCAGCAACCGCGTCAGCAACAGCAGGAACAGCAGCAGCAACCGCTCGGACTCGGCAGCGGTGTGATTATCTCCGAGGACGGCTACATTGTCACCAACAACCATGTGGTTGACGGGGCAGACCGTCTTGAGATTACCCTCAACGACAACCGCACTTTCAACGCCACAGTCATCGGCACCGACCCTACCACCGACCTTGCCCTCATAAAAATCGAGGCCAAGAACCTGCCGGTGATACCTTTCGGCGACAGCGACGCTCTCAAAGTGGGTGAATGGGTGCTCGCCGTGGGCAACCCCTTCGGATTCACCTCCACAGTGACAACGGGTATTGTCAGCGCAAAGGCCCGCTCCATATCTTCGGCCACAAACAGCCGGCGCATGGGCATTGAATCATACATCCAGACCGATGCTGCCGTCAACCCCGGCAACTCCGGAGGCGCGCTTGTGAACCTCGCCGGAGAGCTTGTCGGCATCAATACCGCAATATACTCCCAGACAGGCAACTACGCTGGCTATTCATTTGCCATACCGACCTCAATTGTCACCAAAATCATGTCTGACATCAAGCAGTACGGCACTGTTCAGCGGGCTGTGCTCGGCATAACATACCGCGAACTCACTCCGGAGCTGAAAAAAGAGAATGACATCACAGCAGTCAATGACGGTCTGCTTGTTGAAGAAGTGGTGGACCGCAGCGCCGCCATGAATGCCGGTATCAGGAAGGGCGACGTAATCATTGCTCTCAACGATGTAGCCACCCACAATGGCGCACTGCTGATGGAGCAGATCAACCGCTTCCGCCCCGGCGACAAAGTAAAAATCACTTTTGTGCGCGCCAATCAGAAACAGTCGGTAGAGACAACCCTGTTCAACAACCAGGGTAGCACCGGCCTTGTGCAGGCAGCCAATATCATGAACCTCGGCTGCGCATTCAAAAAACTCAGCGACGACACCAAGAAAGAGCTGAAAGTGTCCTACGGAGTGCAGGTGACCGGCATAAAGGATGGCAAATTCAAGGATGCCGGCATAAAGGACGGCTTTGTGATTCTTGACATAAACAACGCCCGCGTCAACTCCGCCGAGGATGTCGAGAAGGTGTACAACTCCATAATGAAAACCGATGAATACGACAAGGTGATGTTCATAACCGGCATATACCCCACCGGGCGTAAAATGTACTACGCCGTGGATCTGGCAGACTGAACCGTTCTCCTCTCTTCCCGCACGAAAGGCATCCGGCAAATCCGGATGCCTTCTTTTTTTGAGCAGAACATTCGATTCCGTTCGCGCGTTTTTAATTCATACCTAACACGTTTTCACTATGCCTCTACGCCACAGTCTGTTCCGGACTCTACTCACTCTGATTACTATTGGCAGCACCGCCACGATGCTGGCCGGGTATGATAATGACAACCGCGCGAACTCCCGCCCCGCCGGCTCCATGCCGCAGAGTTGGGTGTATGAATCGCCATACTCCGCCGACTCGGACACTGTCAGCAACTCATGGTGGAGGAGCCTCAACGACCCTATGCTCGACTCACTCATAGCCGCAGGGCGAGAAAACAACTATGACATAGCAGCCGCGCTAAGCCGCATCGCAGCCGCTCAGGCTCAGGTTGGCGCAGCCCGCGCCGGATACTACTCATCAATAGGCATATCAGCCAGCTGGACAAAAGAGCGGGTGAGCGGCATGACAACATCACACTCTGTGCCAGCCACCACGACCGACTATTTCAGCATCGGCGCGAATATGAGCTGGGAGGTGGATGTGTTTGGCAAAGTCCGCGCCGGTGTGCGTCAGAAAAAAGCCTCATGGCGGGCCAGCCGGGCCGAATACGAGGGAGTGATGCTCTCAATCACCGCCGAAATAGCCTCCACATATATCAGCTACCGCGTTGCCCAGACGCAGCTGGAAATTGCCATGAGCCACAGCGAGTCGCAGCTTAAGATTGTAAAAATAGCAGAGGCACGGCATGAAACCGGACTTGCCAGCGCGCTGGACCCTGCACAAGCACGCACTGTCTACGCCTCCACCCTCGCCACTATTCCGCCGCTCAAGGCCAAAATACACTCTCTCCGCAATGCTCTCGCACTGCTTCTTGCCGAATATCCCGGCAATCTGCCGCAGTCACTTGACTCCACCTCCGCCCTGCCATATTGTCCTCCCATACCGGTTGCCGGAGTGCCCGCTGACCTGCTGCGCCGCCGCCCCGACATATTGCAGGCTGAGCAGGAACTCTCAGCGGCCGCCGCGGCCTTGGGTCTCGCAAAGAAAGAATTTTTGCCAACCCTGTCTATCCAAGGCCATATCGGCACAGACAGCCACAAGGCTGGCAACCTGTTCAAAAAAGAGAGCTTCAGCTACAGCATCGCCCCGACCCTCACATGGACTCTTTTCAGCGGTTTCAGCCGCAAATATGCGGTGGCGGAGGCAAACGCGCAGATGGAAGCTCTCATCAGCAGCTATCATTCAACTGTCCAGACCGCTGTGTCCGAGGTGGACAACGCCATTTATTCCTACGCCCGTGCCCTTGAGACCATCCAGGGCATTCAGGAAGCCCTCAACCAAAGCCATAAAGCCTACACACTGTCTGTTGACAACTACAAGAGCGGCAACACATCCTTTACCAACGTTGCCGATGCCCAGATGTCGTATCTCACTTACTCCAATCAGCTCGTTGAGCAGCAAGGAGCCGCCATCACCTCCCTGATAACCCTTTACAAAGCCCTTGGAGGCGGAGTTACTCTTTCCGACAAATAAAAACAAATGCCTACAAACATCAATATTATGACACACCGCATTCTTATTCCGGCATTAGCGCTTGCAGCTGTTTGTACATGGAGCTGCTCACACAAGTCTTCCGCGCCCGATGATGAAATACCGGAGATTGAGGTTGCTGAAGCTGTAACCGACTCTCTGACTCTTTACAAGACTTATCCCGGCACCGTCAAAGCCAATAACAAGGTTGATGTCGTTGCCCGCGTCAACGGCACCCTGCTGTCGTCCAACTTCACCGCCGGCGACCTTGTGCACAAGGGGGATGTGCTCTTCACCATAGAGAGCACAACCTACCGCGATGCCGTGCAGCAGGCTCAGGCACAACTCGCTTCGGCCAAGAGTTCAAACGAATACTCCACCAGGCAGTATGCGGCCATGAAGAAAGCTCTGGAGAGCGACGCTGTGTCGCAGATGGAGGTGGCTCAGGCTAAAAACGCCATGGAGGAGAGCCTTGCCGCCATAAAACAGGCCGAGGCGGCACTGAGCACCGCCCGCACCAACCTCAACTACTGCACAATCACCGCTCCGGTGACAGGGCATATCACATCGCGGACAACAGACCCCGGCGCATACCTTGCCGGCGGGGGCGCCCCGGTGACACTCGCCACCATATATGATGACGCGCAGATGCTCGCCGTGTTTCATATCGAGGATGATTCCTTCCTAAAAATGCACTCAACTGCAGAAAACCGCAAGGATATCGACTACTCCCACATACCCCTCGCCTTCTCAGAAACACTTCCACACACCTACACTGCCGACCTCTATTACCTGTCACCATCGGTAGACACATCCACCGGCACCCTCGAGCTCAAAGCCAAGGTAGACAACCCTTACAATGAACTGAAATCCGGCATGTATGTGACAGTGCGGTTGCCATGGAAAACCGACACCGCGGCTGTGCTTGTCCGCGATGCGTCCCTGTCCACCGACCAGCTCGGCAAATATCTTTATGTTGTGAATGATTCCAACAAGGTTATCTACACTCCTGTAACTGTCGGCGACCTATATCAGGACACCCTGCGCATAATCACCGGCGGCATAAAGCCGGGAGAAAAATATGTGACCAAAGCTATGCTCAAGGTACGCAACGGCATCACTGTAAAGCCTGTGATGAAAGAATAACACCCCGCAGTTTCACACCTCACTATTTATTGCCCCATGTTCTCCAGATTTTTCATAGACAGGCCTATATTCTCCATAGTCATAGCAGTGATTATGGTGCTCGCCGGGCTGCTTACTGTCAAAACCCTGCCGATAGCCCAATACCCCGACATCACACCTCCGACAGTAAATGTCAGCGCCATGTATCCGGGAGCCGATGCCAAAACCGTTGCAGAAACCGTTGGTGTGCCTATCGAGGAACAGATAAACGGAGTCGAGGGCATGATGTACATGAGCTCATCATCCGGCAGCGACGGCTCCTACTCGCTCACCGTGACCTTTGAAAACGGCACCGATGTTGACATGGCCGCCGTCAAAATCCAGAACCGCATATCCATGGCGGAAGCATCGCTGCCTGCCCCGGTGAAGGAGCAGGGTGTGTCAGTGATGTCCGAGAGCAGCAATATAATACTGTTCATAGCACTGGAGAGTGATGACCCGGAGCGTTACGATGCCCTATACCTCACCAACTACGCCAAACTTCATCTTGTAGATGACATTGCCCGCATTGACGGTGTGGGCGGCGTGGGAGCCTTCGGCGCCGGAGAATACAGCATGAGGGTGTGGCTCGACCCGCAGAAGATGCAGGTGCGCGGCCTCACCCCCGCCGATGTTATGGGCATGATTGAATCACAGAACATGGAGGTGTCCGCCGGATCTGTAGGTGCCGCGCCGGTGTCGGCAAACGAGCAGTTCCAGTTCACCCTCACCACCCAGGGGCGGCTTCAGAGTGCAGAACAGTTTGCCGACATAGTGCTCCGCACCAATGAGGATGGCAGTATGCTGAGGCTGAGTGATGTGGCAACGGTAGACCTCGGCAGCCAGAGCTACTCCCAGGTGTCGCGGGTCAATGGCGGCGAGGCCGCGCTGATGGGCATATATCAGCTTCCGGGAGCCAATGCCCTCACTGTAACGAACAGTGTGCTGGCCGAGTTGGAGCGTCTGCAGCAATATATGCCGGAGGGGGTCCACTACCGCGTTGTGCTCAACACCTCCGACTATGTTGACGCTTCGATTGAGGAGCTGCTTGTGACATTTGTAGAGACATCTCTGCTGGTGATGCTCGTCATACTGCTGTTTTTGCAAAACTGGCGCGCGGTTGTAATACCGATGCTCACCATACCTGTGTCGCTGATAGCCACATTCGCGGTTATGAAGCTGTTCGGATTCTCGCTCAACACTCTGACACTCTTTGGCCTTGTGCTCGCAATAGCGATAGTGGTGGATGACGCCATAGTTGTTGTTGAGGACTGTTCGCGCATCCTTGACAAAGGGGGAACCACCCCGCGCAAGGCTGCTGAGAAAGCAATGGTGGAGCTGCAGGGACCGGTTATAGGCGAAGTACTCGTGCTGCTATCCGTGTTCATCCCGACAGCTTTTGTGTCAGGCATCACCGGCGAGCTATACAAACAGTTTGCGCTCACCATCGCAGTGTCAACCGCCTTTTCAGGCTTCAACGCACTCACATTCACCCCTGCGATGTGCGCCCTTTTCCTGCGCCCCACCAAGCCTTCCAAATTCTTCATATTCAAGTACTTCGAGAAAGGTTATGGCGCAACCCTTGCTCTGTATATGCGCATTGTCGGCAAATTCCTCAAAAAGCCGTTGGTGGCGATCGGCCTGTATGTAGCCGTAACTGTGATTGCATTCTGGGGATTCCTCAAATGGCCGACAAGTTACATTCCCTCCGAGGACATGGGCTACTTCATTGCCTCGGTGCAGATGCCTACCGGCGCCTCGCTTGACCGCACCGACAAGGTGTTGTCCGGCATCAGCTCCGAGCTGCAGAAGCTTCCGGAGGTTAAGGATGTGCTTTCTGTGGCCGGAAGCTCAATGATGGGCGGCGGAAACTCATCCAATTTCGGCTCCATGTTTGTAATACTGCAGCCATGGAAAGACCGCCGTTCAAAATCGGAGAGTGTAAACGCCATGCTTGAGAAATTTGACGAGATAGCTGCCGGTTTTCAGGAACCGATAGCCTTTGCCGTCAACCCGCCGGCAATTCCAGGCCTCGGCATGAGCTCAGGCCTTGAGATGCAGCTGCTTGACATCAACTCGCTCGGCGCTCAGGAGCTTCTAAGCGCTATCGGCGCTATAAAGGAGGCCGCCGCAAAAGACCCGCGCATAGCAGGAATCACCACCACCTACGAGGGAGTTGTGCCGCAATACAACCTGAAGATAGACCGCGACAAAGTGAAGCTCCACGGCCTTATGCTTGAGGATGTGTACTCAGCCCTCAGCGCCTACATGGGCACAAGCTATGTCAATGACTTCGTGGAGTTTGGCCGTGTATATCAGGTGAATATGGGAGCCGATGCCTCGGCAAGGTCAAACATTGATGAAATAAGCAGACTGAGCGTGCGCAACAGTGCCGGCGATATGGTGCCGTTCTCAGCCTTCACCACTGCTGAGCCGGTGCTCGGCGAGCCGACGGTAAACCGCTACAATATGTATCAGACGGCAGCCCTCACTGCCAATCCGGCCAAGGGCGTAAGCTCATCGGCAGGCATAGAGGCGATGGAGGAGATTGTTGATAAAGCATTGGGTACCAACTACTCATACGCCTGGACCGGCGAAGCATACCAGGAGAGCCAGGCAGGCACAACCATCAGCATGGTAATGATTTTTGCCATAGTCATAACCCTGCTGGTGCTCGCAGCCCAGTATGAGAGCCTCACCGACCCTGTGGCCGTGATAATATCGATGCCCACCGCAATTCTCGGCACCATAATCGGCTGCATATTCATGTCGCAGAGCATAAGCATTTACACTCAGATCGGTATAATACTGCTGCTTGGACTGTCAGCCAAAAACGCCATACTTATAGTTGAATATGCTGTGGATTTCCGCAAATCAGGCATGGATATCCGTCAGGCGGCGCTGAATGCGGGTGAAATAAGATTCAGACCCATCATGATGACCGCGCTCGCATTCGTGTTTGGCGTAATGCCGATGCTGTTTGCCACCGGCGCAGGTGCCGAAAGCCGCATATCGCTCGGCACAGCGGTAGTGTTCGGCATGTTCATCAACGCAATTGTCGGCACCCTGTTTGTGCCCAACTTCTGGGAACTGCTCCAGCGCTTCCAGGAAAAATATCTTGCCCGCTTCTTCAAAGCCGGCGATTCACCAACCACTCAACAGCAAGACAATGACAACACAAAACCCTCAGACACTGTTTGACCTCACGGGCAAAACAGCTATAGTGACAGGCGCCGGTGACGGAATAGGCAAAGCCTGCGCCATGCTGCTCGCAGCCGCCGGAGCATCGGTGGTGGTAAGCGACTTGGACATAAGCAAAGCCGAGGCTGTAGCGCAAAGCATTACCGCAAGCTCAGGCAAAGCCATCGCCTCAGCCTGCAATGTGCTTGATTTCAACGATCTGCAGAAAACCGTTGACACAGCAACGGACACCTTCGGCTCTGTCAACATTCTTGTCAACAACGCCGGCCTCGGCGGTGGAGGCAGGGAAAATCCGTTCAACATAGATGAGGCATACGTTGAGAAAATTTACAAAATCAACGTTTTCGCCCCCTTGCAGCTGAGCAAGCTTGTTGTGCCGCTGATGCAAAAGTCGGGTTACGGCTCGATTGTCAACATCACCTCCATGAGTTCAATAGACCGGGAAGCCAATATGTGTGTGTACTCATCTTCAAAGGCAGCTTTGAATCATCTTGCCGCCAATCTTGCCCACGATTTCGGACCGATGGGCGTGAGAATCAACAATGTAGGCCCGGGAGCCACCCGCACCGCCGCTCTTGCCCGTATTCTCACCCCCGAACTTGAGGAGAAGATGCTGCGCCACACCCCCATCAAACGCCTCGGCGAAGTGAGCGACATTGCCCGTGCCGTGCTCTTTTTCGCCTCCCCCGCATCGGCATGGATAAGTGGCCAGACACTGTTTGTCAACGGTGGCGGTGACCAGACCCTCGACTGATAGAACTTGATTAACTAAAACCAAGGCCATTTGTTGACGAAACTGATTTTATTCGTATTTTTGCAGTGAAATCCAACTGCTATGATAGAATATCTCAGAGGCGCAATTGCCGAACTCACCCCCACATACGCCGTTATTGACTGCAACGGCGTGGGCTATCTTCTGAATATCAGCCTGAGCACTTACTCTGCCCTGCAGGCCTCCAAAGAGGCCAAGCTCCTTGTGCATGAAGCCATAAGGGAGGATGCCTGGCAGCTATACGGCTTTGCCTCCGAGCGCGAGCGCGGCCTGTTCAGGGCTCTGATAGGTGTCAGCGGCGTGGGAGCAGGCACCGCGAGGGTGATTCTGTCATCGCTCGCCCCGGCTGAACTTGAAAAAGCCATCATTGCCGGCGACCATGCCAAGCTAAAGAATGTAAAGGGCATAGGAGCAAAAACCGCGCAGAGAATAATTGTTGACCTGCGCGATAAAATAAAACCGGGTAGTGACGCGTTTATTAGTCAGCCCGCAGCTTCAAGCGATGCTTTCGAGGAGGCTCTCGCCGCTCTGGTGATGCTCGGATTTCCCAAACCGGCAGCGCAGAAGGCTCTCGGCAAGATATTTGACGCCGAGCCTCTTACAAAAGTGGAATCAGCTGTGAAGCAGGCACTTGCAATGATGTAGCATACCGTACATATTGCCGGCCGCGGGCATAGTGACAATATATGAACAACTGCCAGTGGGTCCGCAATATAGTGTGTGTTCTCGTCATAATCATGACGGGGGCTTTCACGTGCGCACGCGCGCAGGCGGTGAGCCGGGCAGATTCCCTGAGCATCGGCCCGGTGAAACACTCCGTGCCGGCCACGTACGGCGAACTGATGTCAAAGCCCTACCCTGCGGACCTCAAGACTCCTCGGAATATCAGCACAGAGGTGGAGTATGACATCGCCTCGGGACTGTATGTCATCCACACACGCCTCGGCGATATTGACCTTGTCACCCCTTTCACACTCACCCCCGAGCAATATCATCTGTGGCAAAACCGCCTGAGCATGCGCTCGCGCTGGAGAGAGCTCGACAAGCAGACCGCCGAGGGAAAACATAAAGAGGCCTTCAATGTGCTCGACATGAACTTTGCGCTCGGCCCGCTTGACAGAATTTTCGGTCCGGGCGGTGTACAGCTGCGCACACAAGGCTCCGTGCAGATTACCACCGGCATCAAGACCACAAAGACCGACAACCCCGCACTGTCGCTCCAGAGCCGGCGCAAAACCTTCTTTGACTTCGACCAGAAAATTCAGGCTACCATAGCGGCGAGTGTCGGTGACCGCCTGAAGTTTGACATGACCTACAACACCGATGCCACATTCGACTTCGACTCCAAAAACCTCAAACTCAAATATGACGGCACCGAGGATGATATTGTGAAGAGCATCGAAGCCGGCAATGTGAGCATGACAACCGGCTCCTCGCTCATAAGGGGCAGCTCCGCCCTCTTCGGCATAAAGAGCACTTTGCAGTTTGGCAAACTTACAGCTACGGCACTCGTGTCGCAGCAAAACTCGGAATCCCGCTCCGTCAGCACCCGCTCCGGGGTGCAGACCACTCCATTCAGTGTCAATGCCGATGAATATGATCAGAACAGACATTACTTTCTGGCACAGTTTTTCCGCGATAACTACGATGACTTCGCGGCCAAACTGCCATACGTGTCATCAGGAGTGAACATCACCCGCATAGAGGTGTGGATCACCAACAAGACATCAAACTACAACCAGAGCCGCAACATGGTGGCTTTCATGGACCTGGGCGAGAGCACCCGCCTCGCCACAAACCTGTGGACGCCGGACCCAGCGCTGCAAAACCCCGCCAACGCATCAAACAACCTGCTCTCTGTCATAAAAACCGACTACCCCGGAGCGCGCAATATCAACTCCGTCACCCAAGCCCTCGCACCGCTCAGCGCCTACGGCATAGAGGGGGGACGCGACTTCGAGAAGGTTGAGAGCGCAAGGCTGCTCACATCAAGCGAGTATACCCTCAACCCCACACTCGGCTACATATCGCTCAAAAGCCAGCTCAACGCCGACGAGGTGCTTGCCGTGGCGTTCGAGTACACCTACCACGGACAGGTGTACCAGGTGGGCGAGTTTTCATCCGACATCACAGAGACAGACAAGTGTCTGTACGTCAAGATGCTGAAAAGCACCACACAGGATCCCAAGCTGCCTATGTGGAGACTGATGATGAAAAACGTATATTCTCTCGGCGCATACCAGGTGCAGAAAAATAATTTCAAACTCTATGTCAAGTATCTCTCCGACACCACCGGCACCGAAATCAACTATCTGCCGATACCGGGAGTGAGCGCCACCCCGCTTCTGCAGCTCACAGGCCTTGACCGTATCGACTCCAATGAGGATTCCAATCCTGACGGATTCTTTGATTTCATCGAAGGCTACACCATTCTATCCGCGTCAGGCAAGGTGATATTTCCGGTTGCTGAGCCATTTGGCAGCGGGTTGCGCAAAAGGGTTAACAACCCGGCAGTCGAGCCGTTTCTGTACACCGAGCTTTATGACTCCACCCTTGTTGTAGCACGCCAGTTTGCCGACAAAAACAAATTTGTCATCACCGGCGAATATCAGGCCTCGGCCGGGTCGCAGATAAGGCTTGACGCCATGAATGTGCCCCGCGGATCGGTTGTTGTCACAGCCGGAGGTGTGACCCTTGTTGAAAACAGCGACTATACGGTTGACTATGCTATGGGCATCGTCACCATCACAAACCAGAGCATCATTGACTCCGGTCAGAGCATCAATGTGTCGCTCGAAAACCAGTCGCTGTTCAGTACCCAGCGCAAAACACTGCTCGGCCTTGACCTCAACTACAAATTCAGCAAAGAGCTGAATATCGGAGCCACAATACTCCACTACTCCGAAAAAGCGCTGACAGAGAAGGTAAATATAGGCAACGAGACTGTCAACAACACCATGCTCGGCCTCAACTTCGCCTACAACGCCGACCTGCCGTGGCTCAACACCCTGCTCAACAAAATTCCCACAGTCAACGCCACAGTGCCCTCCCACCTCAACCTCACAGGCGAATTTGCCAAGCTCATGCCCCATCAGCAGAAAAGCGGGTCTGACAAAGGCAGCTCCTTTATCGATGACTTCGAGTCGAGCCAGACCGGCATCGACCTGCGCTCACCTTTCGGCTGGTTTCTTGCCTCAACGCCTTACGAAAACGGCTCACGCGCTCTGTTTCCCGAGGCAGCCCTGAGCGACAACCCCGACTACGGCAAAAACCGCGCGCTCATCAACTGGTACTATATAGACCGGCTGTTCACCCAACGCAACTCATCGCTATGTCCCGGCTATCTGCGCAGCGACCTCAAGCAGCAGTCCAATCCATACGTGCGCGAAGTTACATCGCGCGAAATTTTTCCTGACCGACAGCTCACTTACGGAGAGTCATCCACCATACAGACCCTCAATCTGTCATTCTACCCTACCGAGCGCGGCCCCTACAATGTGGATGCCACCAACATCGACGCCGAGGGCAATCTGCTCTATCCCGAAAAACGCTGGGGCGGGATAATGCGCCGCCTCGACAACACGAATTTTGAGCAGAGCAACATAGAGTATGTGCAGTTCTGGCTCATGAACCCATTCCTTGATCCGGAAAATCCGAACTACGAGGGGGGCGACCTCTACTTCAACTTCGGAGAAATCAGCGAGGATATTCTCAAAGACGGCATGAAGTCGTATGAAAACGGAGTGCCGGTGGACGGCAATGAGAATTTCATGTCCACCACATCCTGGGGACGGGTGTCCACCCAGGCATCGCTCAACTACGCGTTCGACAACAACACCACCGCCCGCAAGATTCAGGATGTGGGGCTTGACGGACTGCCAAACGACAGCGAATTCTCATTTCCCACATACGGCAACTATGTTGACGAGCTGCGCGCCAAGCTTCCTGCAGCAACAGTGGAGCGGATGGGAGAGGACAAATTCTCGCCCTTCAACGACCCCGCCGGCGACAACTACCATTTTTACCGCGGATACGACTACGACGAGCAGCGGCTGTCAATCCTCGAACGTTACAAACGCTACAATGGTGTCGAGGGCAACTCGCTGTCGCCGGAGGACGCCGGCGAGGCTTTGTATCAGTCTGCCCGCAACACCCCTGATGTCGAGGATATCAACCAGGACAACACGCTCAATGAATATGAGCGCTACTTCCAGTACAAGGTGTCAATCCGCCCCGAGGACCTTGAGGTAGGCAAAAACTTCATCACCGACAAACAGGTGTCGCTCGTGAGCTGCCGCGACGGAAGCGACCAGGAAGTTGAATGGTATCAGTTCAAGATACCGCTCAGTGAGTATGAGCGCATCGTGGGGTCTATTTCCGACTTCTCCACCATACGCTTCGCCCGCATATTCATGACCGGCTTCAAGAAGCCCACCCATCTGCGCTTCGCAACCCTTGAGCTTGTGCGCGGCGAGTGGCGCACATACGATTTCAACCTCAACAACCGCGGAGACACCCCGGCCGAAGGGCAGCTCGATGTGTCGGTGGTGAATATCGAGGAAAACTCATCGCGCACTCCTGTCAACTACCTGCTGCCCCCCGGAGTGAACAGAATATCCGACCCGGCGCAGACACAGATTGTGCAGCTCAACGAGCAGTCAATGTCGCTGCGTGTCAGTGACCTTGATGCGGGCGATGCCAGGGCGGTGTACCGCAACACCATGCAGGATCTGCGCAACTACCGCCGCCTGCAGATGTGGGTTCATGCCGAGGCTCCTATAAATGAC
This sequence comes from uncultured Muribaculaceae bacterium, assembly GCA_910588065.1. Taxonomy (GTDB): domain Bacteria; phylum Bacteroidota; class Bacteroidia; order Bacteroidales; family Muribaculaceae; genus Paramuribaculum. The sequence goes on along the minus strand of CAJUPZ010000018.1, from coordinate 36,182 downwards.
GCCAATGCGCTGCGCAGCGGCGAGCTGTCGCTCTTTGTGCGCCTTGGCAGCGATGTCAAGAACAATTTCTATGAATATGAGATACCCCTGACACTCACCGCCCCGGGACGCTATGCCGACACACGCGCCGACCGCGAGCTTGTGTGGCCCCTGGCAAACAGACTTGACATAGCGCTGCAGAATCTTGTGGACACCAAGCTGGAGCGCAACAGGGAAAAGAGTACCGAAGGCAGCGGAGTTGGGTTTGCCACTCTTTTCAGCCGCCGAGATCCCGACAATGAGCAGAATATGATTTCGGTGATGGGCAATCCGTCGCTCAGCGATGTGAGAGTGATGATGATAGGTGTGAGAAACAACGCCGCATCAACCAAAGGCGGCACTGTGTGGGTCAATGAGCTGAAGGTTACAGACTTCGAAAGCGACGGCGGATGGGCTGCCAAAGTCAACGCCAACCTTGGTCTGAGCGACATCGCTACCCTCAACTTCGGCACACACCTTGAAACAGCCGGATTCGGAGGTGTGGACCAGAGCCTCAACTCACGCCGCATGGATGACTACTCCCAGATAAGCTTCGCCGTGCAGGGCGACCTCGGCAAAGTGGTGCCCTCGGCAGCCAAGCTCCGTGCACCAGTGTATTACTCCGTCACCAAAGAAAAAATCACCCCCAAATATAATCCGCTTGACAAGGATGTGATTCTCAAGGATGCACTCGACGCCACAACGAGCCGCCATGAACGCGACTCCATAGAATCGTTTGCTATCGAACACTCCAGAATAACAAGCTTCAGCATATCGGGGCTGAACTTCGATGTGAAGAGCAAGAATCCCATGCCGTGGGACCCCGCTAACTTCACTTTTAACTTCTCATTCAACAAGCAGGCCAAGAGCGACCCCACAACAGAGTATGAGAACACCAACGACTACCGCGGCAGCTTCCAGTACTCATACTCACCGCGGGTTAAAGCATTCAGGCCGTTCGCCAAAATCAAGACACAGAACAGAAATCTGAAATTTTTCAGCGACTGGGAATTCAACTGGTTGCCAAACTCGATATCTTTCCTCACCACAATGTCGCGCTACTACTACGAGCAGCAGACCCGCAGCGAGATTGACAACGGCTTTCAGCTGCCGGTGCAGGTGAGCAAAAACTTTCTGTGGGACAGACAGCTCAACCTGTCATGGGCTGTGACCAAGAGCCTGAGCTTCAACTTCACCTCCAACACCTCCGCCCGCATTGACGAGCCAATCGGCGCTGTTAACAAAAAACTGTTTCCGGACCGCTACAAAGAATGGAAGGACACTGTAATGCAGTCAATCCTTCACCTCGGCACGCCCTGGGCCTATAACCAGACCTTCGCCGCCAGCTACAAAGCACCCTTCAACCGCATTCCTGCCATCGATTTCCTTACCGGCAGCCTTAACTACAATTCATCATACCGCTGGGACCGCGGAGCTACCGTTGACGGTGTGAGCATGGGCAATTCCATAGCCAACCAAGGGGCATGGAGCGCCGAAGGCCGCATCAACTTCGAAGGATTCTATAATAAGATAGCGTGGCTGAAGGAGGTGAACGAGCGGTTCAACCCGGCTCCGCAGCGCCCTGGCGCCAAGGGCAGAGCAAAAGCATCGGCAAAACTCAAGCGATTTGTGCGCGCTTATCCGCTCAGCGAAGACACCTCCACTGTAGTGACCCACAACCTCAAGACCAAAAAGGTGAAACTCACCGCAACAGATGCCTCCACCGGCAGAAAAGTGGATGTGCGCACCAGAATAATCGACGAAAACAACATCGAGATTCTGACACGCGGCAATTCTAATATCAATGTGACAGTGGCCGAGCAGCGGAAAAATCGCGAAGGTTTCTGGAGCGAGCTCGCAAAATATGCCGGGCGGCTTGCAATGTCACCGCGAAACGCATCTGTGCGCTGGCGCAAGGTCAACTCACTGTCGTTGCCGCTCTTCCGTCCCGACATAGGCAATATGTTTGGCCAGAGCCGCAGCTACGGGCCAATGTCGCCCGGACTTGACTTCGCTTTCGGATTCACAGACGAGAGCTATATTGACAGAGCAAAAGAGCGGGGATGGCTTATGCTCGATGACGGGCAGACCTCCCCTGCCATATTCTCACGCACCAACGAAATTACCATAGAGCTGGCGCTGGAGCCTATACGCGGACTCAAAATCGCGCTGATGTCGAACCGCACCGACAACCGCAGCCGCTCGGTGCAGTTCATGTACGACAATATGCCCACCACCATGAGCGGCAGCTACACCAAGACCCATTGGGCGATAGCTTCCGCTCTGAAAAGCAGCAAAGCCGAGAACGGATATGCCAGCGAGGCATTCACTAAATTCCTCGAGGCGATACCGGTGATTGCCGACAGAGTGAATGCCGGATATGCAGGCACAACATACCCCACCACCGGATTCATGAACGGCAACCCGCTTGCAGGACAGCCTTACAACACTGAGACAAACAGCCCCAGCACCACCGGCAGCGATGTGCTCATACCAGCTTTTCTCGCCGCATACTCAGGCAGAGACCCCGGCAAACAATACCTCACCCCGTTTCCCGGACTTGCCGCAGCTCTGCCAAACTGGCGCATAACATACGATGGAATTGTGAGAATCGGACGGCTGTCCGAAATTTTCAAGTCAATCCTCCTCAGCCATTCATACCAGTGCACATACTCTGTCGGCTCATATTCCTCATACCTCAACTGGATAAGCGCAGGCGGTTCAGACATAGGCTTCACTCTCGATGAGCTCAGCGGCAGGCCAATCCCCTCCTCTCCTTATAATATATCATCTGTAGCTATCACCGAACGCTTCGCTCCTTTGGCCGGAATAGCTGTGACGCTGAACAACGACCTCACCATCAACGCCGAGTGGCGAAACAGCCGTACCCTCACACTGAATACATCAGCCGGTCAGGTGGTGGAGTCAACCACCACAGGCATAACCGCCGGTGTGGGCTACAAAATCATAGGATTCAACTCGGTGCTCAAGCTCAAAGGGTCGCAGCAGGGCATCAGCAACGACCTAACCGTAAACGGCGATTTCTCATATCAGGTGAACCAAGCGCTCATACGGCGCATCGAAACCGCATACACCCAGGCGACATCCGGCACACGTACTATCGGCATCAACCTGACCGCCAACTACATACTGTCGCGCAGACTGACAGTAGGCATGTTTTTCGAGCATCATATAAACACACCTATAGTAAGCTCAAACGCATATCCGGTGACAGACACCGCATACGGTCTGAGCTTCAATCTAAATCTTGCAAGATAAGGCTATCAGTGCCCCATTCGCCGAGGGATTCAGTCTGTGAGTTACTCCTCAGGGCTTTCTTCCTGGGAAGAGTCGGCCTCAGCCTTAGCGCCGGATATGAGGCGCGAGGACACAAATTCCGAGAAAGCGGCTTTATAACTGTCGCTTACCGGCACATACGTCTTGTCAAACAGAATACGGTTTCGCTCTATCACCGAAATCTTGGATGTATTGACTATGAATGAGCGGTGAACCCGCAGGAATTTTGTTTCCGGGAGCTTTTTCTCCAGCTGCTTCATGCTCATAAGAGTCATAACACTTTTATCCTGCCCCTCAAGATAAATCTTCACATAGTCTTTGAGGCCCTCCACATACAGGATTCTGGACACCGGTATCTGAACAAGCTTGTACTCGCTTTTCACCATGATGTAAGCACTGTTTTCGCTTGCCTCGTTTGCGCGGCGCGACAGCCGTTTGAGTTCAAAGGCCTTGTTGACTGCACCCATGAATTCCTCATAGCTGATAGGCTTAAGAAGATAATCAAGGGCATTGAGCTTGAAGGCTGACACGGCATGGTTATCGTAAGCGGTAGTGAAGACAATGCGGGTGTCGCGGGGCATAATCCTTGCAAATTCAAGGCCGTTGAGCTGCGGCATCTCGATGTCGAGAAACACAATGTCTATCCCGCCCTGCAGAATTGTCTTCACCGCTTCCTGAGCGCTGGCAAAGGTTCCCGCCAGCTCAATATTCGGAGTTTTTTCAACATAGCTTGCTATAAGGGCGGCGGCGAGGGGTTCGTCATCAACCACCACACATTTAAGAGAGTCCATCATTATTGTTCTGTCTGTGCTTTAGAGGCACTGTTAAGGTTACTGTAAAAAAATCGTTGAGTTCAGATGTGGCCAGAGAGGCATCGGAGCCGAACAGCAGTTCAATTCTACGCTGCAGATTGGCCAGACCTATGCCGGGGGCATGATCGGAAGCATAGTTTTTTTGTTTGTTCTCCGTAGTGCATATCGCTTTGCCTTCGCTTACGAGCAGACTCAGTTTGGCCGGAGCTGAAAAATCGGCATGTTTGAACACATTCTCAACAAGCGTTACAAACAGCATTGGCGGAACAAGCGCATCACTGCATCCATTGATATCGACATCTAAGGAAAACTCGGCTTTTACCGGAAGCCTCAGACGCTGCAAGGCTACATAGTGCTCAATGAAATCAGCTTCCTTGCCCAGTTCTACAAAAGATGGGTTTTCATATAGCACATATCTCAGCAACTTGCTCAGTTCATGAACGGCATCGCGCGCAGTGGCGGGATTTATTTCTATGAGAGCATAAATGGAATTGAGGGTGTTGAACAGAAAGTGAGGATTGAGCTGATTGCGGAGCCCCACAAGCTCCTGCTTCTGCCTGACGCTCATCTCCTCCTTGCGCGCCGCCTCTGTTTTGAGCCATCTGTCGCTGATATTAAGGGCTACCGCCAGCGATATTGTGAGAATGATCATGCATAGCTCCTTAAGCAGAAACGAGGCTCTTCTGAGCAATACAAGATCCGGATTCTCGAATCTGTGAATTCCGGGAAACGGCGCTAACCTGATGATACAGAAAATAGCTGTCATCGCGGCGATTATAAGGAGCAGATTGCTCAGTATAAATCTCCATAAGTCTGTCTTACGTGTGTACTCACGGCCAAGGATTCCATAATACTCCACATAGAATGTGAGGACAAAAACCGTTGATTTGGCATAAGTTATAAAGTCATTGTGAGCATGCTCCCTGCCGTAGTTGAGCAACACCTCCGGCAGCACGAACAAAATCATCAGACACAGCAGATGGGTGGAAAAAATCACCACCCTCTGCCGTCCTGACCTTTTTATAACCCTTTTACTCATACCTTATAGCTTCAATAGGATCAAGATTTGCCGCTTTCTGCGCCGGATACCAGCCGAAGAACACCCCGGTGACCGTGCACACTGCAAATGAAAGGACAACCGAATACAGCTGGATGCTCACCGGCCAATGCGCGGCCACATTGACAATCCATGATGCAAGGCCGCCGAGGAGCACCCCGATGATGCCGCCGCTGACACTGATAATCACAGCCTCGATAAGAAACTGTGCAAGGATGTCTCGTCCCCGCGCCCCGATGCTCATGCGCAGGCCGATTTCCCTTGTGCGCTCGGTCACACTCACATACATTATGTTCATAATGCCTATGCCGCCCACAAGAAGCGATATTCCGGCTATACAAGCAAGAAGCACAGTCATCATGTCAGACGTCGAATTCATCATCTGGCTGAGCTCCTGCTGCGAGCGTATTGAAAAATCATCGTCTGCTCCCGGGGCGAGCTTATGGTTGGTGCGCAATATTTCGGTCACCTCATCTATAGCGTCATCTGTCATCTCCTCACTGAGGGCAGAGGCGAACAGGCTCTGGATATAATCGATTGCAAGCACACGCTTCATCACTGTGGTGTAAGGCGCAAGCACAACATCATCCTGGTCCATACCCATCGAGTTGGTGCCTTTTGCTTCAAGAACACCTACTACCGTGAGCGGTATTTTGTTGAAACGTATGGTTTTGCCAACAGGGTCGGTGCCGTCCGGAAACAGATTGTCCACCACTGTTTTGCCGAGCAGGCACACCTTTGCGGCCGATTTGATATCCTGGTCAGAGAACATATCGCCTTCTGCCACCTTGACTTTGCGGATATCAAGATATGACGGAGCGATGCCATAGAGCGAGCTGGGCCAGTTGTTGTTGCCGTTGATGAACTGGCCTGCGGAATTGACGCTCGGCGACACGGCTGACACAGAAGGCGCATCGGTTGCAATCGCCTCATAGTCTGCCATTTTAAGTGTCTGCATATCATCGGCGCTCTGTCTCACACCACCCCTGCGGTCACCGCCGGGGTGAATCATGATCATATTTGAGCCCATCTCTGAAATCTGGGCCTTGATGCTGTCCTTCGAGCCCTGGCCAATAGCGAGCATCGTTATGACCGATCCCACTCCGATTATAATGCCGAGCATGGTGAGAAAGCATCTCAATTTATTATTATTCAGCGCCTTGAATGCTATTTTTAGTAGATTTGCTATATTCATGGTGAGAATGTATTAGTCGGGAACGGGAAGCGAATCAAACATCTCTTTGGCTGATGCGGGAGAGGGATTTTCGGTATCGGAAATCACCTTGCCGTCGCGGAGCACGATGTTGCGCGAGGAATAAGCGGCGAGGTCCGGATTGTGTGTGACAAAAATGATTGTCCTCCCTCTTGCATGGAGCTGCTGAAACAGCACGAGGATGCTGAATGATGTGCGTGTGTCGAGATTGCCGGTAGCCTCATCCGCAAGAATCAGCACCGGGTCGTTGACCAGAGCCCTCGCGATAGCGACACGCTGCTGCTGGCCACCGCTCATCTGGTTGCTTTTGTGCTCATGGCGGTCGGCAAGACCTACAGCATCAAGGGCGGCGATAGCCATTTCGCGACGCTGCTTTGGCTTTATCGCAGGGTTATAGAGCAGCGGCAGCTCCACATTTTCAACAGCGGTTGTTTTCGGCAGCAGGTTGTAGTTTTGAAACACAAAGCCGATTTTGCGGTTGCGCAGCGTCGCACGCTTGTCCTTGCTCATAGTGCGCACACTTGCGCCGTCAAGCACATACTCACCGGAAGTAGGAGTGTCCAGACACCCTAATATATTAAGGAGTGTTGACTTGCCTGAGCCGGAGGTGCCCATGATGGTAACAAACTCCCCCTCGCGGATAGTGAACGACACACCACGCAGTGCTTTGACCTTTTCGCCACCGACAATGAACTCACGCCGCAGGTCAGTGACCTTGATAATTTCTCTCTTATCGCTCATGGTGCGTTATTTCTTGCGCTGGGGCGGTTTGGGTGCAAAGGGGCTCCTCTCGGCATCATCGCCGGACGCACTCGGTTCATTTTCAGCCACTTCATAGCCGATAGCCACTTCCGAGCCGGCTGTAATACCGGATTTCACCACAATCATGCTTCCGGAAGATTCTCCCACAGTCACATCCTTGGCAATAAGCTTGTTACCATCCTTTACCCACACGCGTTTTGTGCCGGGAGCAGCTTCCGGTGCCTCTTCAGCCACAGGCAGCGACGGGGAGTCGGGATAATCGTGGGGTGTGAAATGAAGTGCTTTCTGCGGAATGGTGAGCACATCCTTTTCCTGAACAGTGAATATAGTTATCTCGGCAGTGAGTCCGGGTATCAGCTTCATATCCTGATTGGGGGCATCAACAACCACTTCGTAGGTCACGACATTGTTGGTTGTGGTGGGATTGAGGCGTACCTCTGTCACTGTGCCGCTGAACACATCATCAGGATAAGCGCTGACAGTGAACCGCGCCTTCTGCCCTACACGCACCTGACCTATGTCTGCCTCATCGACATCCGCAATCACCCGCATATTCTCAAGGTCAGCGATTACAAACAGATTGGCAACATTCATGCTTGATACCACGGTCTGTCCCACCTCTACCTCGCGGGATATGACAATACCGTCTATAGGCGAATAAATCTCGGCGTAATTAAGGTTTTTGGCAGCTCGCACGCGATCCGCCTGAGTTTTCTGGTAAGCAGTTTTCGACACTTCATATTCCTTTCGGCTGGTTTCAAATTCGTAATCGCTTATCAGCTGACGGTCATGAAGCTGCTTGTCGCGCTCATAGTTGGTTTTATTATACTGGTATGTAAGGCGCGCTGACTCCATGTTTGCATCGGCGCTGCGCAGCTCGCTCTCAAGCAGAGTCTTTTCAATCTCGGCTATGAGCTCGCCTTTCTTCACAATCGAATTATAGTCGGCATAGAGCTCGGCGATGATACCGGTAACCTGGGTGCCGACATCCACCTGGGTTTTGGATTCCACTGTGCCTGTTGCAGTCACAGTCTTGGAAATTTCGCCGAGCGATGCGGTTGCTGTTTCAAGCCGCACCTCCTTTTTACCGGAGCAGGCGCACAGGCAGGCGGCTGCTGCGATGGCTATTGAAATTGAGAGGTGTTTCATCATTATAATGTTGTGTGATTGGTTCTGTAAATTTCAATACTCTTTTTGCCGAGCATGGTCATGAATTTTGCCTGGGTCAGCTCGCGTTTGGCAGCTGTGAGGGCATTGTGGGCAGTAAGGAGTTCCACCGCATTGACAAGTCCGAGGTTAAAACGCTCGTTCACAAGGTCATTGCTGAGAGCGGCAGCCTCAACCTGCTTTTCACCGGCCTCGTAACGGGCCTGCGCGCTGCGCACATCGGTGTACAGAGCCTCTATTTCGCGGCCGATGGTTGTCTGCCGTGCCTCGCGGGTCAGATCGGCGTCAAGAGCCGATACCTTTGCCTGGGCAACTGCTATTTTGGTTTTCTTCTGGTCAAGGATGGGGATGCTCAGGGTAAGGCCAATGTTTTCGTTGAATCCTCTTTTGAGCTGTGTTCCAAACGCGCCTCCGGGAGCGTAGTATGTTGTTCCGACACCTGCATTCAGGCTTATCTGCGGCAGTCCGGATGATTTTGCAACACGCTCGCCGAGCTTGGCCGCCTCGGCCTGCAGGGATGCGGCCTTGAGCTGATTGTCGGCAATGAGCGCCATGCGGTAGCTTTCGTCAAGCGGAGCAAGGGGGGCAAGCACCTCATCTCGGGTCCAGTCAACCTCCAGAGGCTCAACACCTTGTTCTATTCCAAGCTCCAGCAGGCGCTTCAGCTCGGTGCACTGTGAGGCATAATTGCCTTCGGCGTTAACAACGGAGTACTTGTCCTGCTCTGCCTGAGCCGCAATCTGCGAATACTCCACCCGCGATATCTTGCCGCTCTCCATAAGTTGTCTGGCCCTGGCCTGCTGGGCTTCGCTGAGCAGGGAGGCCTCCTTGTTGATTTCTATGGCCTCGCGCGAATAAAGGAGATTGATGTAAATCTGCAGTAAATCCTGCTCGAGCGATGTCTCCAGCCCCTCGGCGGTCACACCTGCCGCTTCGGCCTGCACCTTGCGCTGCTTGATTGTTGCCTGACGCTCGCCGCCATTCCATACAGTCCACCCGGCGTTCAGACCGTAATTGCTGCCATAGACTGTTTTGTCGCCACGCTCTACCCAAGGGGTGTTTGTAAGTCCCTGAGTGGTGGAGAATGACAGAGATGGCTGCCATTGAGCCCTGGCAGATTCGAGATTGAGCATTGACATTTCGGCGCTCAGACGGGTTTGCTGCAGAGAAATATTATTCTCCTTTGCATATTGCACGCATCTGTCGTAGCTCCATATCTCCTGCGCGGCAAGGGGCAGCGAGGAAGCTACCAGCAGAATAGAGGCAAAAGTTGCTTTGTTCATATCCGATTCAATTGTTTTCGGCAAAAGTACTTATAACCGACAGTCCTTTGCAACTAAAATAGCAATCCTACCGTCAATTATAGACAAAAGCAATCCGGAGCCCTAATACGTTAACAATCTACAAAATATGAGTACAAAGGTTTATGCGGCGCAGGGGTTATTCAAACTTGTAGCTTATATAGCCTACCTGCTCCGCTTCCGCATCGTTATCTACAGAAAATGTTGAGCGGAGAGCAGCCTGCTCGCAGCTGCGGCGCGCTGCCTCTATAGAAGCCACCGGACCTGTGCCCTGATAGTATTCACTTGCAATAACTTTGCCGTTGCGCCCTACCCTCACACGTATCTTAATCATGCCGATGGCAGTGGCTGAAGGCATGCTCCAAGATGAGAGTGTGCGCCCCTTAAGCTGCGCACCGGGCTGACCTTTGAGTGCTCCGGCAGTGGCATTGCCGTTGGGAGAGCCGCTTTTGCCGCCCTCCTGTGATGACGCGGAGGTGGATGTGCCGCCGAATTTCACCCTTGAGCTGATTTTCTTTGCGGCCTCCTTCTCTTTCTTAACACGCTCCATTTCGGCCAACTCCTCTTTTGTGGGACCGGTTTTCTCCGGTTTAGGTGTCTCCTTGACCTTTACCGGTGACTCCACTTTGCTTGACAACACCGGAGCGGGATCCGGAGCGGGGGTGCCGGCATCCTTGATATCCTCGGACGGCTCGGCGGGTTCAGCCTCTGCCTGTTCGGCCGGTTTGTTATCTGAAAGGTCGGGCCGAGGCACATCTCCATATTGCACAAATTCGCCGGCAAGCAGCAGCTCGGAGGTGTCTTCAGGGGGCCATATCCGAGGCTCGTCGGCTGTGGAACGCAGATAGAGCATGAGCAGCAGCATTATCACCGCCACTGTCACCACAGCCGTCACCGTTGCTGAAATTATCTTAGCCCGCTTGCTGAAATCCATCGTCTTGATTACTTGGAGGGTTTTGCGGAGGATGGAGCGGGTTTGGTTGCAAGCACCATTTTCAGCCCGTTTCGAGCACCCAAGTCAAGCACTTCCACAAGGCGTTTGTATGTCACACTCTCATCGGCGTATATAGCAATCACATCCTGCGGATTTTCGCGCTGGATAAGCTGAAGAAAGCCGAGCAGCTGATTTTCATCAGCCATCGGCTGCGGTTCGCTGTCACTGAACGAGGCGTATATCACCGACTCTTTGTCTATATACAGACGGGTGGTGGGTTTGAGCGCGGTCTGCTCGGAACTCTGCGGCAAGTTGATTTCCAGGGCGGTGGGAAAGACGAATGTCGATGTCACCATGAAGAAAATCAGCAGCAGAAAGATAACATCTGTCATTGACGCCATTGAAAATAGCGACGTCATGTCATACTGTCGTTTAAGAGCCATATCCGGTGGGGGTATTATTTAGCGGGTTCGTTGAGCAGGTCCATGAATTCCATGGTTTTGCACTCAAGGTTGTTCATCACACCGTTGATTCTGGCAACAAGGTAGTTGTAAGCAAACAGCGCGAGGATACCTACAATAAGACCGGCGACGGTTGTTACCAACGCTTCATAGATACCGCCTGCAAGAATATCAATGTTGGCGCTGCTGCCTGCACTTGCAAGATTGTAGAATGCCTGCACCATGCCGATTACAGTGCCGAGAAAGCCTATCATAGGCGCACCGGCGGCAGTTGTCGCAAGCCAAGGAAGGCTCTTGCCAAGTGTGGCCACCTCTATATTTCCGGTATTTTCAATTGCCACAAGCACATCGTTCATGGGACGCCCGATGCGTGATATGCCTTTGGCGATAAGCCGGGCATAAGGGGTGTTTGTCTGACGGCACAGATTTTGCGCGCTCTCCAGTTCACCTTCGTGAATATATGCTTTTATGCGTTGCATGAACGAGGTGTCCTCTCTGGCGGCATTGCGTATGACTATAGCCCGCTCCACAAACACGTATATTGCAATGATTGCGAGAATTGCGAGCGGAATCATCACCCACCCCCCTTCGAGGCACAGCTGCCACACTGACAGTTCCTGAACGGCAGGTTTGGATGCTGTTTCTGTGAGCATGGAGGCTACAGCCACAGTGTCGGTACCGGCTACTGAGTCAACGGCCGCGGTGGTTACCTGAGCAAATATTGCGGATAATGGATTCATTGCAGTAATATATAATATAATAAGGTGTATTATTCTTTGTTGAGACAATCTTTGTACGCCTTGATGGCATTTTCAATGCCCATGTAAAGTGCATCGGCAATAATTGCATGGCCTATGGACACTTCATCAAGATAAGGCACATTGTCGTGGAAGAATCTCAGGTTTTGCAGACTGAGATCATGGCCTGCATTGACTCCGAGGCCACATTTGTGGGCAGCGTTGCTCGCCTCGATAAAGGGGGCAACCGCACCTTCGGGGTCAGTGCTGTAATTGTCGGCGTACGGCTTGGTGAATAGCTCAACCCTGTCAGCTCCCGCTTTTGCAGCCATGCGTATGTTGTCAACCGACGTGTCTACGAATATGGATGTGCGAATGCCGGCCTCACGGAGTTTCTCCACCGTCTCTGTTAGAAAATCAATATTCTCCACCACATTCCAGCCGGCATTTGAGGTGATGGAGTCGGGCGCGTCAGGCACAAGTGTCACCTGCTCCGGCTTCACCTTCAGCACCAGGTCCATGAATTCAGGCGAAGGGTAGCCCTCGATGTTGAATTCGGTCTTTACCAACGGGCGGAGCAGTAACACATCCGAGCGGCGGATATGACGCTCGTCAGGCCTGGGGTGAACGGTAATGCCGTTGGCACCGAACGCCTCGCAGTCTACGGCGAACTTCTGCACATCAGGCACATTTTCACCACGGGCGTTGCGCAGGGTGGCGACTTTGTTGATATTTACGCTTAAATTTGTCATTCTATACAGTCTTCAAAAAACCACTTCAATCGCCGCTATGTTATATAAATAAGGAAATCTGATTTTTTTTCCTTACTTTTGCAGCTCTCAAAGCGACCACAAAAATAGTCAGAATTAATCACATAATAAAGATTTGACCCCAAAAGATAACATATCATTTGTCAATTCGCCTGATTTCAGCCAGTTGAGTTTTTGCACCGACCACCACCCTTCAAGACTTTTTCCCGAGCTTGAAGAGAGCGCCGAACTTAGCGTGCGTTGCTTCAGAAACGACTTCTCGGCTTCAAGGATTGCCCTTGCCGTTGAAGACTGCGATGCGAGCCTGCTTAACATGAATGTGACCTCGGAGGTGACCGAATCGGGCGAGATTGTTGTGGATCTCAGAGTCAACCACCGCAGCGCTGCTGCAGTAGCCCGCTCGCTTGAGCGCTATGGCTACGCTGTGGAACGTATTATAAAAAACAGTCCGGAAAGCGGAGCTGACGATACCGCCCGCCGGCGTGTTGACGAGCTGCTTACTCTGCTGAATGTTTAGGGCTATGGAAGAGATCGTTATTTTCGGCAACAACTATCAGGGAGCGCACGCTGATACTCTCAGCCGTTTTTTCTCCGGACTCCTTGCAATGAAAGGTCTGCGCGTGAGATTTGACAAGTGCTACCGCGACTACCTCGCCGGCATAATACCGGAGGCTGTTGCCGGAGCAGACACATTTGACTGCAACGATTTTACCGCAGACCTTGCCCTGAGCATAGGCGGCGACGGCACTTTTCTACACACGGCAAACCGTATCGGCGACAAGCAGATTCCGATAATGGGGCTGAATTCGGGGCATCTCGGCTATCTGTCGGCAGCTCCCTTGTCAGATGTGGACAACACCCTTGAACTCATTGCCGCTAAAAATTATATAATAGAGCCACGCACCATGCTGGCTGCATCGTGCGATACGCACAAAATACAAAGCAGACCGTTTGCCCTCAATGAGGCAGCAATACTTCGCCAGGACACCGGCTCTATGATAACGGTAGATACCTTTGTTGACGGATATCCGATATCCACATATCTTGGTGACGGACTGATAATAGCCACTCCGACGGGCAGCACAGCATATAATCTGTCGGCCGGAGGCCCTATTCTGGCACCGAGTGCCCGCAACTGGGTGATAACCCCCATAGCGCCACACTCTCTGAATATGCGCCCGCTCGTTGTGAGCGACAGTTCGGTTATAGAGGTTGTGCCACGCTCTCGCTCCAACTCTTTCGCGCTCAGCCTTGACGGCAATACCCGCAACATTCCGGTGGGCACAAGGATTCGCCTCGGCAAAGCATCATTTGTAACCAATGTTGTGCGGCTGCCTCATCACACATTTGCCGACACCCTGCGAAACAAACTGCTCTGGGGGGTGAACATCCGATGAACCCATTCTCCATCTACCACCCTGCTCTCGGCACAGTGACTGTGAGGCCAGACAGCAGATGCAGGCGCATCATCGCCCGCTGGAAAAAGGGAGCAGTGAATCTGACCGTACCATCAGGATTGCCGCAGGCACAGCTCACACAAGCGCTGGATTCCATGGCCGGCAAGCTGCTGGATATAAAGCCCATTTTAAAATACACAGAGGGTCAGCGCATATTGTGCCCGGGAGTGGAATTTACCATATCGCGCCAACGCCTCAAACCGGCATCCGTCATTGCAAAGCCGGCAATACCTGTAACCCACATCGGTGTCGGCACTGAGCTTTCTCTTGACGATGACCATACTACCGCAACCATCAGCAAAGTGATGTGCCGCGCTGCCGAAGCCCTCGCCCCTGCCGTGCTCCTGCCGATGGCAAAAGCTGTCGCGCAGGAGGTGGGAGCCGCCCCTGAAGGGTGGATGATAGGACGCGGCCACAAGGTGCTCGGCACATGCAGCAGCAAAAAAATAATAACTCTCAGCCGTATATTGGTATTCATGCCGGCCGAGCTGCGGCGTTATATTGTGTGCCACGAGCTAGCCCACCTCAGCCACATGAACCACTCCGCGGAATTTCACAGATTGTGCAACCGCTATTGCCATGGCCGCGAGCGGGAACTCTACGCAGCGATGCGCTCATTCAAATTTCCGGTGATAAGATAGAAGCGCGTTTAAGAAAATTTGTGTATCTTTGCACAAAAGTGAAACCAATCCACACTATGCATCAGAAAATCATTATCCTTGACTTCGGATCGCAAACAACCCAGCTGATTGGCCGGAGAGTTCGCGAGCTCAACATGTACTGCGAGATTGTGCCCTACAACAAGTTTCCGCATAACGACCCCAGCGTCATAGGCGTAATTCTCTCAGGCTCACCATTTTCAGTATATGACGAAAAGGCGTTTAAAACAGAGCTCGCCGGCATCCGCGGCAAATACCCCCTGCTCGGCATCTGTTACGGAGCGCAATTCATGGCCTATATTAACGGCGGAACTGTTGAGCCCGCTGACAGCCGCGAATATGGACGCGCCCACCTTGAATATATCGACGGCACCGACCCGCTGCTCAAAGGCATTGAAAAGGGAGCGCAGGTGTGGATGAGCCATGGCGACACAATCACCTCTCTGCCCGAAGGATTCAAAATAATAGCCTCGACCGACCATGTGCCTGTTGCCGCATACCGTGCGGAAAACGAACAGCTCTGGGGAGTGCAGTTCCACCCGGAAGTGTACCACAGCGAATGCGGCACCGAGATTCTGCGCAATTTCGTTGTTGACATCTGCGGTGGAAAACAGGACTGGAGCGCCGCTTCATTCATAGAATCCACTGTCAACGAGCTCAAAGAGCAGCTTGGCAACGACAAGGTTGTGCTCGGCCTGAGCGGAGGCGTTGACTCATCTGTGGCAGCTGTGCTCCTCAACAAAGCAATCGGCAAAAACCTCACCTGCATATTTGTTGACCACGGAATGCTCCGCAAAAACGAGTTTGCCAATGTTATGCACGACTATGAAGGCCTCGGCCTCAATGTGATAGGCGTGGACGCATCCGCAAAATTCTTCAGCGAGCTCGCCGGAGTCACCGACCCCGAGCGCAAACGCAAAATCATCGGCAAAGGATTTATCGACGTGTTCGATGAAGAAGCCCACAAACTCACCGATGTGAAGTGGCTTGGACAAGGCACCATATACCCCGACTGCATCGAATCGTTGTCAATCACCGGCACCACAATCAAGAGCCACCACAACGTAGGTGGTCTTCCCGAAAAAATGAACCTCAGGCTCTGCGAGCCACTGAGACTCCTATTTAAAGACGAAGTGAGAGCTGTTGGCCGCGAGCTCGGCATGCCCGAACACCTCATCAGCCGCCACCCCTTCCCCGGCCCCGGCCTTGCCGTAAGAATACTCGGCGACATCACACCCGAAAAAGTGAGCATACTGCAAAATGCCGATGACATCTTCATCAGCGGCCTCAGAGAATGGGGGCTCTATGACAGTGTGTGGCAAGCCGGAGCGATACTGCTCCCCGTTCAGAGCGTAGGTGTGATGGGCGATGAACGCACATACGAGCGCGCGGTTGCGCTGAGAGCTGTGACAAGCACAGATGCCATGACCGCCGACTGGGTCCGCCTGCCCTACGACTTCTTGGCCGAGGTGTCAAACAAAATCATCAACAAAGTGCGCGGCGTCAACCGTGTCACCTACGACATCTCCTCCAAGCCACCGGCCACAATCGAGTGGGAATAATAACCGTAGAATCTCGCATAACAACCGGCTCCCGTAGGGTTTGACTACGGGAGCCGGCTGTTTCTAAGCCATACAATATTGCCAACTTAAGAATAATGGACGGCTTTGAAATCGCAAGTCGCGGCAGCGCCATGAAATGGATGCATACATGCATTTAACGAGCCTCGTCATCATCGGCCTAATACCACATTGATTTTGAGAGAATTACCGGAATCAAATTTACAACTGCACGAAAAAAAAATCGCACAACTCTTGCATAAGAATCAAAAAAAGCCTACCTTTGCAGCGCAAAGCCCAGGTGGCGGAATGGTAGACGCGCTCGTTTCAGGTGCGAGTGCTGCGAGGCGTGCAGGTTCGAGTCCTGTTCTGGGCACAGATTAATCCCGTAACTCATTGAAAATCAAGAGTTGCGGGATTTCTCTTTTGTTTTTGTCTACCGTTTGTCTACCAAAATTTTTCATGACCCCAAATTTTGTCTACTTTTTTTGAAAAAATTTCTGTCTACCATGGAAAAACTGGGGTCTCAAATGTTAAATTTTCAAGGCGAAAACCGTTAACCATCGTTAAAATGTTAATGGTGACGTTTCAGCGCGGAACCTCGCCTTACAGCCCTCCTATTGCTGAGAAGTGTCTGTTCATTCAAAAATGTGCGGTTGGCGAACTTTCTAATATGAAAAGTTGTTACTTCCTTATATGTTTCAGATGACTGCACAAGCGCTGCCATATTATGAATGTGAAGTCCATGCACGACTGTCGTTCATTGAACCTTTCTGCACGGACTGGGAGAGCGTGCGCCCAGCGAATCTGAAGATTCTGAAAGATTATCTCTCCGAGACATGGATGTATTTTAACGAGGCTCTACAGGCCGACATTGGTCGTGGTTGCATTGCAGCCAATTCCATAATCTCAATATACTATACCTTGAAGAAGTTTACTCGCTGGTTCGCCCAATGGCATTTCATAATCCAGGAATCATTTACATCAATAGAGGAAGCCATAAGACACAAGGCGCGTATGGCCTCAGATGTTGTCGAGATAATTGAGATACTTTGGATTCCTGTACTTGACAAATATCGCCCGGTTCAAGAAGAGCTGAGCCGTCATAAAGATAGACTCACCGCTTCAGAACGGATGGAGTTGAACAAGACAACACGAGAAGATTATGTCAGGGAAAAGGAGTTGAGAGCAATAAACAGCCTGATTACCGGAGATTCAGAATCAGAGAAAGACAAAAAATTCGACATCCTATATGACGTATTGCACGGGACAAAAGGGAAAACAGCGGCAATGTACCTTCAGGCAGCCATAGAATTGAGATGGTTGACAAAGATGCCTGAGTTCTCTTTGTTACAGCGATACTGGGGAGTTGGAGGCACGCAGGGCGCTATAAGTAAGTCTTATAGCACTGTTGGGGGAAGCCTTATAAACGAAGAAATGCTGGCAAATGTCAAGGCTAACCTAACGCGCAAATTGATAGCTGAATAAAACCTACACGGTCGAAGTAAAATTTAGTAAGAGTAAAATTTGGCAGAACTTTACCAAGTTTTACTCTTCTTTTCTGTATAGTTGTGTTTCTTCATCTAATTTTGCGACATAAATATAAATAATGTCGTATATGAAAGAAAACCTATACAAACGGCTTGTTCGAGAACTCCGCATGAATGTGGAGAATATATGGGATATGTTCCATACCAAGCCCACTGGCGATTTTCCGCCGGTTTACATTACCATTCCTGTAGAAATGATCGATGAAATTACCGATCGTGCGGTTCTCCGTACATTGGAAAGTGCGTCGCAACTCATGGACAAATACAGTGAGATTCCATCGTTGTCAAGATCCTCGGCCGCTAAGAAACTGGGGAAAACAGCAAAAACGTTGCGTGAATGGGAGGAGAAAGGAGCGCTTGTACCCGTATATATTGAAGGCAGCCCATATTACAGACTGAGCGACATCGAGAGACTCAATGAAAAGAAAGGGAGGATGACATGAACAGATACAACCAAAATTTAGAGCATCATGCTTCTCCTCATGGTAGTCCTGAGCAAAAAAACACTGCTGAGAATCGTGTAACTTGCCTAAACATATCAGCCCATTACATTCTTCCGGAAGCACGCTTCTCGGAACACGACAGGGATTACACTGCAACGATTTCACAAAAGAGCGTCTTCAATGGTATGGATAATTCTCCAACCTTCATATTGTTGATTGTGCTTGAAGATAAAATTGGCAGTAACGATCTATAAAACAACCGAGATGCCCTATGAATACTCTGGAGAATTATCTGAGGATGCCATTGTCTCTATATGAAATCGGAGATATGCTCACAAATCTTCCCACCCCCAGGAGGCGTCTGTTCAATCTCATTGTTGCCGTTACAGGACTCACACCTAACACAGTGAGGATGATCTTAAGCCCTACTCCTAATGGATATATACCGTCATCAGAAATTAAGAGGAAGATTGCAAAGGCGTTAAGAAAGGACGTGAATACTCTTTTCCCGGAAAACAGAAGACAATCCGGGTCCATATTTGAACTCTACTCGGCTCTACCAGCCAAGAAGATTGAGTTTCATCAGTTCATAGACTTGCTGTCACGCATAACTAAAGCAGCCCCGAAGACTGTACGAAAGTGGTTGAGTCAAAATAAGGTACCGAAAAAAGGGATAAGGAAAGATATTGCCAGAACCATAGGCGTGTCGATTATTCAACTATTCCCAGAAGAGAAGGGATAAAATCGAAAAGCTTATTATGCTCAATCAAGTACGCCCCGGTAAGCTATACAGCGTCGCCGAACTTGCACGGATTTTGCAATTCAGCCAAATGGAACTGTTGAGTTTTGTCAACAAACACAAAATCAAATACCACTTCGAGAACGACCAGATGGTCTTTCTCGGATCCGACATTCATGAACTTATAAAAAAACTGTCATGTACACCTCCGGATTCACCTTAATATATAAAGATGAAGAACAGGACTGGCTGTATCAGGATCCTGTCAGATTCAGTTGGTGGATATGGCTTCGCAACCATGCCGCCTCTAAGCCATGCATACAGAGCGTGGGGGCGACAAGGATTATTGTTAGACTTCAATATGGAGAGGTCGCATCCACACTTTCTTTCCTTCACAGGGCTTGGAATGCCGATGAAAGGGCAATAGACAATTTCTTGAAGCTGCTGGTAGAGGATGGGCGTATAAGCCTTCGCGATGAAAAAGGGATAATGATTGTCAGGGTTCTTCAGTATGAAAAGTTCTCCCCTCCTTCCGGATATTTTGCAAGACATACACACTCTGATATGTCGGATGGGCTGCAAGATGAAAAGCTGAATCGTATGCATACTCAGATGCGCCCCAATATGCCGAGTGAGATAGATTCTGTAATGGTAGATGGTATAGAGGATGAGACGGGACCGGAGATGCCTGTAAGTAGAAAAAAAGAAAAACAAGAAAAACTTAAAAAAAATCTTTCTGATTATTCAGCGCGTGAAAGAGGATTTTTTGAAGAGTTAAAAAAATCGGATATGACAATCGAGCAAATGTTTTTCAGTCTCAAACCCGACAACGGACGAGAAGGATTGTTACTGATGCTCGAGGAATTTCTCAACTATTGCCTTGGAGCGGAGGACTTCCATCCGACATTCCAAGGATTCAAGCAACACTTCATGAACTGGGCGAGAATCCAAATTCGAGAAAACTTGAAATATAAATCAAAAACCACACAGAATGTTCAAAAAGAAAAAAGAGTCACACCAGCCGGTGCCACCAGACGCAGAGGTTCTGAAGGCAGTGCGCGCACTGCCGCAGACTACGAGAAGCCGTTTCTACCTCTATCTGATGCCACAGACAGTTAATGAAAGTCTTATCCATTGCCTTTCAGCCTTAGGACGCCAACGAGGAGAGGACTTCCAGGCTTCAACCGAACTTCAACTCGCAGCGACAACTATTGCCGTTGCTATTACAACGGGCAAATACGTTGATGGTTATCTGTTCTGTGGCAAAAGCGGCTCCGGAAAAACAAGTATGATGCTCGCCATAAATGAGTTTCTTACTCTGTTGAGAAAATTTCCGACATCTTGGAAGTACAATGGAATAAACTCTATTGAGAGCTTATATGTCAATGCCGAAGATTTTCAGCATCCATCTGTCTTATATGAGATTAATAAAGTTGAGACGGCTATTCCAGTATTGCTTGTTGATAATCTCGGCTATGAGATCGACGGAGTAAATTCACAAGTTGCAGTGAAGTCAATCAGTAAACTTATCATGGAGAGATACGGTAGAGGTCTTCTCACATTCATCTCTACCCCATTTGACATCCAGAGCATAAGAGAGATATATGGAAGCCGAGTCGCATCAATTATTTCAGAGAATTACCACATTGAGGAGTTTGAATGTAATACATTCAGAAAAGGTTTATGTTATGAAGAAGAATGAGGCGCAGACTATAAGTGACATATTCGGAGAGTTCGGCATAACCGAAGTTGAACTTGCAAACCAAGTCTCAACAGTGAAAGCTTTACATCAGCTCGCACCTTGCTTCCGTTTCAATATGCCGCCTAAGGATGCTTATCTTCTGCTGTACAAACTATATCAAGAAGAAGTGCAATCTCGGTATTCTGAATTTATAAGCGACAAGAATACTCAGGAGGCAATAGCTGGAGTTATCCGCCATCTCACCAAACCATATCCGGAGTCTGGGTTGATGCTCTGTGGAGTGCCCGGTAATGGCAAGACAACACTTGCAAGAGCCATCGTAAGGATGTCAAGGATATTGAACGCCAGGGGGCTGTTTGACTATATGGGAGAATACTTTGAGTTTGGACATCGCTTCATAACAGCTACGGAAGTTTGTGAATATTATAAAAATCAGGATGACAGTCACATCCTGCAACTCAAAAACATACCATTGCTTGTCATAGACGATTTAGGAGAGGAGCCTTGCGAGGTATTGTCTTTCGGGACTCCGGCACATCCTGTCAGACGATTAATCGAAAAACGCTATGAGACGATGAGCTTCACTATTATTACTACAAACCTTGTGTCTGATGACCTTTTCAAACAATACGGTTGGCGAGTCGTCGATCGTTTGCAGGAGATATATCAAAAGATTATACACCAAGGACAATCATATAGACAATGAAACTTATAAACCTAAAGCAGTTCCGCAAGGAGCGCGGCTTGACGCAGAAACAATTTGGTGCGTCTATGCAGCTTTCGCAGAGTACTGTTTCGTGCCTTGAAAATGGTCTGCAGGAAGCCACAAGTCATCTGCTTGAAAGAGTGGCAAAGGTGTTCATGGTAGATAACATAGATGACTATGTGTATGAACGTAGAACATTCCTTGACCCGGAATCAATCCTTATGACCAGAGAGGAAAAAATGGCGTGTGTATTCGTCGGAGACTGGAATGAAATGAGTCCTATTGATATAATAGAGGGATTCTCTATAATTTGCAGAGTGGGAACAATCAGTATAGGAACAGACGGTACTTTATTAATCGATCGGAACAATGGTATCGGCTACAAGCTAAGTCACTATATAATATGTCCAGATAAGTTTGAGGAGCCTAACCTACTACTCACTCTCACCTCCAAACAATGGTTTGATGATGAGATGTATGAGGATTTCAAACGGGCATACTTCATTGGATGCAAGATTGCTGGTATCTATCCGATGAAGCAACTAAAAAGGGCTGAACCAACATGATGTCGAATAGGCATCCCCGAAACTGCTGTTTGCGGTTTCGGGGATGACGGTCATCATACTTCCTTAAATTCGTGCAAATAGATATACGCATTCTCGTTTTCCTCACCCCATGTGAGATTAAGAGCTTCTACATTCTCTGCGGTAATTATATTGGTGGCGGATATGCGCTCTATGAAACGGAATGCTTCATCAATATTGGTGAAGTATTCGTGTATATATTCTTCATCGGGAGTGCAAGCATCAACATAATAGTTGTCTGGAAACCATCCTTTCTCTGGATTATCACGCTTCAAGAACACCTCGCATCCCGGTTCTTCTCCGATGAAGTACGCTTTTAGGGTCTTGAATTTCGTGCATATGAAGTCCCATGCCTCATGTAGAGGTTCCCACGCCGACTCAAGTCTGAACTTGATGCAGTCCTCCTCTCTCTCAAGTTCATCCCACCATCCTCTTACATAGAGATACTCGGGGCGTGAGCCATTCAGAGCATCCACAATATGCCCTACCCAGTTTCCATTCTCTTTTTCTTTTTCAAGTTTTTGCATAAGAGCAAAGAGAGCATCAAGTTCGGATGCATCACCTGTAATTCGATAAGTGCTGTCGCAGTAATTCGCCATATTTTATCAACTTTAATTATTATTTCCCTCACTTATAGAAACCTTCATTTCTTCGTGAGAACAAGTTTTATACGCATCCAGAATCAGCTTATAGAAGCATATCCGACAAGGGTTTTGTTCAAAACGAAGCTGGCCCTTGGCATTATGCTCCGCTGATAACTTTGCGGTTAAAACTATCTCACGAGGAACTGGGAGGAGTAAATTCGATAAATATAGCAGGGATGTGCCAAAACGCAGTGACAATAACCGGATTTATATAAACAGTATTAAATAAAAGGTTGTCAATCAGCATATAATTTTGGATTCCACATTTATCATCTTCCTTTGCATCACAATTAGAAAAATGAACTAAAAAACAAATTCATGAGCGCATTTGGAATATTTGCATTGATACTCACCATCGCCTACATCATATATTTTTCTGTGGCGATTGTTCGCGATGTCTCGGCAGGTCGCAAGTCCGAAGAGGACGGTTCGCAGACTGAGACATTCGATACATCATTCATGGAAGATCAACCTGTAAAGGTTGCAGAAACCAAAGAAGGATTCTCCATCGGCAATAATGAGATATCCGCGACTCCTGTAGCAGAAATTGCTAGCGACCTGACTGACGATTTGGAGTATAAATGTGCCGACGCTGAGGCTTTGAAAACCAAGTTGGCTGAGACAATGCCCGAAGAGGTTGAAGTGATTGCCGAAGTAAGCCTTGATGAAAATGAAATGATGGACAGTTTACAGGGATTAAGTGCCACCCCAGATGCCAAAAATATATGGGTTAAACGCATCTCCGCCGAAGAAAACAATCCGACGGACAACGATGCAGGCGGCTTGGATCATTATTAAAAAAGCTCTTACTCCAGGCTTATTGGCCTTGTGTTTTCTATGGGCAAACTCTGCATCGGCTAAGTGTGGCGGTGTAGATTATAGCTGGGGGGCTGATGCCTTGGCAAAGCAGCATGATTTCGTAGTTACGATGATGCTCTATGTCCTCTACCTTATATATGCTATAGCGTCCTTGGTGGTAATCTATGCCTCCTTACAGATATACATAAAAATGAACACCGGTGAAGACGGTGTGAAAAAGGAGATAATGATGGTACTCGGAGCCTGTTTGTTTCTGATCGGTGCGTCCACCGTATTCCCGGCCTTTTTTGGATATAGAATATAGCTCATAAACAACACTAACTTAAATATAACCAATCACTTAATTAATAAATTCAGATTTTATGCTCAAAAAAATCTCAACCAAGCTCAAGACCTTTTTCGGAAGTGAGCGTGTGCAGATGTTCTGCATAATGATGATTGTTGGCTCTGTGGCAATGTTCGCCCAGAACTCGGCTGGCAATTATGAGGCCGGAACAACGGCACTGTCCACCGTTACCGAAGAAATCGCCAAGTATGTTCCCATCGTCGTGAAACTTTGTTACGCCATTGCCGGTGTTGTTGCCATCGTAGGCGCAATCTCAGTCTACATCAAGATGAACAACGAGGAGCAGGACGTCAAGAAATCTATTATGATGATTGTTGGCGCATGTATCTTCCTTGTTGCGGCAGCCCAGGCACTTCCGCTGTTCTTCGGACTCTGATTCATGGCCATAACAGGCAAAGAAAATCACCCTTCATATCCCATGTTCAAGGGGCTACAGCGGCCTCTTGAACTTATGGGATTGCAAGGCCGGTACATTTATTGGGCGGCCGCGGCTGCCGGGGGTGCCATTGTCGGATTCATAGTCATGTATATCGCTATGGGATTTGTCGCGGGTTTAATAACGCTTGTGGCTGCTATCGGTGTAGGTGTAGCCGTCATAATGCTTAAACAACGTAAAGGCCTCCATTCAAAAAAATGCGACAAGGGCGTTTTTGTATACGCTCGATCAAGAAGTCTTTAACCTCTATTACAACTCATGTAAAATGTATGCATCTCATTACATACTGGGTATTACTCTTGCTTGTTCGTCATGTGTTGGTTCCGGTGATAAGAAAATATCGCTGGAACAGACCCGTGCAGCAATAGAGGTGCGTGATTCCTGGCGTAATGAGCTAAGACCAGTGGAGATATCGGCTGATAGCTCGATTGGTGATGTTGACCGGATTGGAGTAAGACTCACGTCCGATGGAACGATGGCTATCGAACCATTTTCGAACTACGGCATATTTCAACCCGAAAGGCGTACCCTTACAGTTGACACCACCGCAACAGTAAGTGCATGTTGGCCGTTTTCTGCAAAAGACACCTTGTCGCTGACCGCCCCATTTTCGGACCATCTCTATGGGTATGAGATTGGAAGATCGGTTGGCGATAGGCTGTCTTTTCATATAAAATTCAAAAGTACAATGGCTTTGGTTCGTTTCTTTCTACAAAGCGACAACCGAAGAGACATCCTTGAGTCGCTGACAATCAAAGGAGATGTAATTATAAACAAAGCAAAATACATGCCTTATGTCGGACAATGGATTGAGAGTTCTGGCGAAGGAAAGCCTGTGGTACTTATTTCTGACTGCCTACTTAACAACGGCAGGAATCATGATTTTTATCTTATCCCTTGCGAATCTGCTTCTGACATTGTTCTCACGGCTATGGTCAGTGGTCGGGAATACGTTTTTGAAACGAAATTGCCACCGTTGACGGCCGGAAGCATGACACAGCTCAATCTAATGGTAGAACAAGGTGGGAGACTTATCCCCAAGTCATCATGGGTTGACAATGATCGTAAAACAGAACTGAATAAAGTTGCCACTGTTGATAGTG
Organism: uncultured Muribaculaceae bacterium; assembly: GCA_910588065.1. Lineage (GTDB taxonomy): Bacteria > Bacteroidota > Bacteroidia > Bacteroidales > Muribaculaceae > Paramuribaculum. Next base: position 10,906 of record CAJUPZ010000018.1, on the reverse strand, counting down.
TTTCAGTTGGAAACTATTTACGTAAAGACGGACTGATTGTGGCAAAGCGCGATACTATGACTGTTGCTGTTGTGTTTCAAACAGATGGACGGCATGGCAAAGCCATCGCAATTGAGGATGTCACAGGAACTTATTCATTCGGACATAAAACAAACTCAAGTGGAAGAATCTTCGCCACAATTGACGGGAAACATGCAGAGGGTATTATAAACAATTCGTCTTCAGAGGTAGATGAAAGACTCATCTACAAACCAGATATGCCATATCCGGAATATACAGCTTTTGGGGACAAAGACGGCGCTAAACTCACATCAATACTTCTCAAAAAGGAGGGTAAGAATAATGAATCTTCAATGCTATCAATCATCGGAAAGTGTCATGGTAGCTACATACCGACCTTAGCAGAGATGGCAGAAGTCTACTATTTAATGCAACCTTACGCTAACACCAGGCTAGCGGAATGGGTGGAACCATTATCCGGGGAGTACCTTACCAGTTCGGAATCTTCCGATTTTCATTTTTACGGTATTGAGATGAAGAAGGGGGTAGTAATTTCAAATTACTCAAAGCAATACGCGCAACTAAAACTACGACTTTTCTACTTATTCTAAGACAATATGACCATTTACGTCATCATAATATTTTTGGCTATATGCCTTGGCATGGCTGTTTCCGTCTGGGCATTTGGCACAGGTGGAAAACGTAGCCGCATATTTCAGGACATTTATTTTACCATTGAGGAAACAGATGGCATCGGTGTCCTCTACAGCAAAACCGGCGAAGTCTCAGCCATGATGCGTATAGAGAATCCTGTAGCCAAATTCGGTGGCAACATCGACGCTTACTACGACTATACAAAACTCTTCTCTGCAATCTGCGCCACACTGGGTGAAGAATATGCGTTACACAAGCAAGATATATTAACGCGCCGTAAGTTTGCTGCCGAAACTTCGGAAAAGCGAGAGTTCCTGTCAAACGCTTATTTTGACTATTTCAAAAACCGAGAATACACAGATTCCTTCACTTACCTGACAATAACCCAGGAGTGTAAGAAAAACCGAATTTTCAGCTACGATGGTAAAAAATGGCGTGACTTTCTCGTGAAAGTACGCAAAGTTGCTGACCAGCTTCGAGACGCAGGCATAAAGGCCCGTTTTCTCAATAAGGAGGAAGCAACTTCCGTTGTTGACCGTTTTTTTGCAATGGATTTTGCCAACCAAAGGATTTCAGTATCAAGTTTCAAGGCTGACGAGGAATGTGTGGGTATGGGAGATAAAAACTGTAAGATCTATTCACTTGTCGATGTTGACTGCATCAATCTTCCTACACAGATACGTCCCTTCACAAACATGGAGGTAAACAACACCTCTCTCCCTATTGACCTCATGTCAGTACTTGACTCTATTCCAGGGATTGAATCTATTGTATATAACCAGATGATATTCATGCCAGGCCAAAAGCGTGAGCTTGCCATGCTTGAGAAGAAACGTAACCGCCATGCGTCAGTTCCCAATCCCGGCAATCAGATAGCCGTGGAGGATATAGAAAAGGTTCAGGAGGTAATTGCACGCGAAAACAAACAACTAGTATATGCCCACTTCAACATCATGGTGACGTGCAGGAAAGGCGTTGATCTTCAGACGCCCACCAACCATCTTGAAAATGTTTTCGGAAGATTAGGCATTCACATTTCCAGAAAGAGTTACAATCAGTTGGAACTGTTTGTAAACTCATTTCCCGGAAACTGTTTCAAGATGAATCCCGAATATGACCGATTCCTGACCATTTCAGATGCTGCCATGTGCCTCATGTATAAAGAACAAGCCCAGCACTCTGAGGACACACCGCTGAAAGTCTACTACACGGATCGCCAGGGGGTGCCTGTCGCCATTGACATATCCGGCAAGGAAGGAGCTAACAAGTTGACCGACAACTCCAATTTTTTCTGTCTTGGCCCGTCGGGAAGTGGGAAGTCGTTCCACATGAACTCGGTGGTTCGTCAACTTCATGAGCAGAATACCGATGTAGTAATGGTCGATACCGGAAACTCCTACGAAGGATTATGCGAATATCTTGGTGGCAAGTATATCGCTTATACAGAGGAGAAGCCTATTACAATGAATCCGTTCAAAATTAGCAGAAACGAATATAACATCGAGAAGATTGACTTTCTGAAGAATCTGATTCTGATGATTTGGAAAGGCTCGGACAGCAAGATTCCGGAAATCGAGTTCCGAATCGTGGAACAGATTATCATCGATTACTACGACGCGTATTTCAACGGATTTACCAAATATTCCGACGAGCAGCGCGAGGTTCTTCAGAAGAATCTCTTTGCATCAGCAAGCCGTAAGAACACCAATATGCCACCAATAGAAGTGGATGCGATGGTGCGCAAACAGATTCAGGTGCTTGAAGCCAGACGAGCTGCATTGAAAGTCACCGAACTCAGTTTCAACTCATTCTTTGACTACTCCTTTGACCGCCTGGAGCAGATATGTACTGAGAACGACATCACTACAATCAGTTACTCGACCTATTCAACTATGCTCCAACCATTCTACAAGGGAGGCGCTTATGAGAAGATTCTCAACGAGAATGTCGATTCGACCCTCTTTGACGAGACCTTCATAGTGTTCGAAGTGGACGCCATCAAAGAGAACAAGAAACTGTTCCCCATAGTCACACTAATAATTATGGATGTCTTCCTTCAGAAAATGCGTCTGAAAAAGAACCGCAAAGTCCTTGTGATTGAGGAAGCCTGGAAAGCCATAGCATCGCCGCTCATGGCAGAATACATCAAGTATTTATACAAGACCGCCCGTAAGTTCTGGGCATCAGTCGGTGTGGTGACGCAGGAAATACAGGACATTATCGGTTCAGAGATTGTCAAGGAGGCAATTATCAACAACTCCGATGTTGTGATGCTTCTTGACCAATCGAAGTTCAAGGAACGTTTTGATGAAATCAAAAAGATCCTTGGTCTTACCGATGTGGACTGCAGGAAAATCTTCACAATCAACCGGCTTGAAAACAAGGACGGACGCTCATTCTTCCGGGAGGTCTTCATCCGCCGGGGTGCCAACGGCAATGTGTTCGGTGTAGAGGAACCCCGAGAGTGCTACATGACGTATACTACGGAGCGAGCCGAGAAGGAAGCCCTAAAACTCTACAAACGGGAATTGGGCTGCACACATCAGGAAGCCATCGAGGTATATTGCCGCGACTGGTCAAAGTCCGGCATCTCAAAGTCACTCGCATTTGCCCAGCGTGTAAACAAAGAGGGCAAGGTACTGAACCTTTAATACTATTTTATGAACCGAATCCTGCTAATGTTTATGCTATTGCTGACCGGAGCCACCGCTTCGGCCCAGTACGCGAATATCAACTATGACGCGAAGACCGTTGCGGCGATGGCTGCGGCTTATGGTGCAGAAAACGCATCTGAGGCATATTACAATGAGCAGGTACAGAAGATTCTTGAGAAGTACACTTCGGCCGAAGTTGCCGCAGCTGCAATCTTCTCGTCAAAATTTCTTGAGCGTAAGGCTTTGACCGAATTGGGAATTTGGAGCAGTTCAACGGAAAACTATTATTACAAACGCATTTACCGAATGGTCGCCACTAAGATTATACCCAAAATTCTGGTGGTTGCCCGACTGATGCTTGAACAACCTCAGAACGCCCTGTACTGGGGAAGTTATCTTATGAAGATTTGCGACGAGACAAAGGCATTATGTATGCAGTTTGAATCGGTTGTAACTAATTCCCGACTCGGATTCTCCGACATCAATTTTCTTGAACTTTCGCCTGAGATCCGCCAACTTTATGAGTTTGCCCAATACAACATTGTCAATTGGGACAATATGCAGCGTATGCTCACCGAAGCCCCGAGTCATTTTACAAAAGAGAATTTGAAGGCTGATGTAGAAAACCTATATAACATAGCTGTCGGCATCGCATCAAGTGCCGCCCAGAACATTATGAACGAAATTCTGCATGGTTCTGACTTCAATGGACTGATGCAAGGCAAGATAACCGGTATATATGACGCAGTGGTTAGTTGTGAGCGTATATATGGCAACATAAACAACCTTACTGCAGGGAAAATAATGGATATTATCGGTTCACCAGAGAACGTGCACAGCCTTTTTAGTATCTCAAATTACAACATCGGTCAATGGACAACAGACTACGTTGACAGAAGCAACGGCCAACATTACACCCAGAGATGGTATATCTACCGTCGCGATAACGGCTCGGAAACATTATGTAATTACTACCCTCCGACTGATGATAACTCCATACTCTATGGTACTCCATGGTATCGTGTCAATACCACAGACCCCAATTATTATCCGTCATCTGAGATTGTAGAGGCGTCATTAAGTAATTCAGAGAACCACGCCGGTTGGTCACGTGCAAAGGTTAGTCAACTCAATCAGCAGGATAATAGATACCGCTATGCCATAAACTACTATCGAAGCGGGTATGTACTTAGCCGCAACAACAAGCAATATGGAAAGGCGTATGCCTATTCAATCAATGTTGTAAAATCATGGGACTGGAAAGAAGAAGTCTATGAGGATGTCTTTGACTCCTACAGCATGGATTTGACGACATTCCAAAAGCAGATGCAGGTAAAACTGGCAGCTTTCAATGACAATGAAGAAGGCATTGTTTATCAACTCGGCTATGATGGTCGCAATTATTACTCATCTTCAGATGCTCAGAAGTTAGCCGGTTCTGAGAGTGTGATTGTTTCTGTCACTTGTCATGACGGTGCCAGGCTGATGAACGGATCGACCCAGTATAAGTGTAAGAACTGTGGATCATCGGTAAGCAATCACACCAAGGAGTGTGCTATGTACACCACTTTGAGCGGCAATCAGAATAACGACACGTCTGAACTTGATCGCATGGAGGCTGAGTATCGTAACAAAATAGCCCTGCTTAAATCTCAGATTCAACAGTTAGAAAGTGCCAATAGCGACCTTGTGAAACAGATTGCATCTGCCTCGATAGAAGAAGCAGCCAGACTCCGCCAGCAGTTCAATGCCAATCTGAATGAAATAACACGTCTTAAGGGCGAACTGACAACTGCTCAGGACGGGCTGAAAGATGTGCTCCAGGCTAAGGAGGATGCCTCTCAAGACAATGACATTCAGACGGATGACTATTACCGCATCCCAGGTATCATGCAAGATTGTAAAACAGCTTACAATCTTACATGGAACGGTGACGGCCATTGGTCAGGCAACACCTATATACGTAACGCTCGAACCCCCAATATTAATGGAGCTATTACTTTCAAAGCGACCATTAGCATTGCGAGGAAACCCAAGTATTTCCTTGGCATCAAGATTCATCGCGCCATAGTTCAGATAAATTATGAACTGACGGCAGAGTATTCTGATACTCAAGTTGTGGAGATTATAAATCTTGATACAAACAAATCCGATGCTGAGAAACAGAAACAGGTAAACGACCGTATTTCTGAAATAGCGCGAGAATACCCCAACTGTGACCTCGACACACAGTATATCAAGAATGCCCCGGCTGCTGTTGATGATACTCCTGACACATACCATCTTCTTTGGTCATCTGACCGACTGGAGATAGCCCGAGGTGTGGACATGCGCCTCCATAAGATTTATGCAGATCTTGTGTCGATAGAGAAAATGATGAACTACAAACGCTCAATCATTGATATATTACTCTCCATAACACCACCCATTAATGATGAACAAGGTCGCCGAAGGACATTGATACAACAAGCTCGCCACCGTTGGCTTCGCAATGCCTCAAATGCCGCCCACTCTGATATGTATAACGGAAAATATGACGAAGACTTCAATGAATAGATTGATTATAGCAATAGCAATATTCTTTCCGATGTGCGCTCATGCTCAGTGGAGCTTCGATGTCGGTTCGGTAGAGGCATACATTGCCGATCACAAAAACCAGAAAAGTCTGTTACTTGCTCGTTCGACATTGGAAATGAGCAACGAATTGCTTCATGAGTATTCTGCCACCGCGACTCACGAATATAAGGTGTTGAACTTTGACCTTGATAGGTACACACGTGCTTTTGATGTCATAGACATAATGTATCAATCTACCAGAACTGCATTGAATGTCAAGAGTACATACGACAACATTTCTGATAACGTCGGAAAATACAAGCGCATGCTGACAGATTTTAATGAGAAATGTCTCAACCGTGGCAACATTGAACCGTCGGATACTCTGATAATCACTGTAAACCTGAGGTGTATCAAAAAAATCGGTGATGAAGCTGAGAATTTGTACCGCTCCATGACAGACCTTGTTCTTTATGCAACCGGGGGCGCAGCTTGTTCTACGTCAGACCTTATGGTGGTTCTGAACTCAATCAATCACTCCCTTGATAATATCAGATTGCAGCTTAACGCCGCCTACTTCGACACATGGCGATACATACAGGTCCGAATTGGATACTGGAAAGCCTCAATATACCGCAACAAATCACTCAGAGAAATAATAGATGACGCCTTCGGAAGATGGCGAGACGCAGGATATGTAAACCAAACTGACCAATGAAACGAATATTTTTATCGGTAATTGTAGTCTGGTCAATGCAGATTGTCAATGCCCAGCGAATTACATACAACCACGACAATGCCAAGATGAATCAAGTGACTGTACAGGAGACTGGCGCCGGGACTCTTACGCCTGATCTGTACTACTCCACTCTCCATAAACGATACAAGAAAACGGCAAATGCAGAGAATAAAATGAAGTATAGAACAGCCGTTGGGATTTCTGCCTATAATCAGATTGACGATTCGGAGAAACTTGATTCCGCCTTGGTGAAACGAGCTGAGATAGAGGCTTTGAATATGGCAGACCGTCAGGTTGACCTAGCATGGCTTGCTGAAGGAAAGAAGATTGAGTCAAAGATGTCTGATCTTGAACGTAATATCAATCGCATAATGTCAGTTGGTGGCAGCAATGCACAAACGCAATTGTGGCGGGAAAGCTACAACAAGTTCGTCACAGCCATCACCACCACCAAGCAGGCATATATGCCAAACTCTCACAGGAAGAAAGAGTATCTACAGATTTACGCCGACATAACTCAGGCCAACGCGACATTGATAAAATTCCTTGTACAACTCAATACCAGGAGCGCGACCGCAAAACTTTTGGCGGCAAGCTGCAATAAGCCTGACAGCAGGGGCCAGATAGCATCGGCGGCAATGAACAGATGGCGTGGAGCCGGATGGTCAGCTATAAGGAAGTAGCCACGTTAATCAAAATTTTCTATAATAATGAATGATTTAATTTACAGACAGATTAGTCCGCTGATACCACCCCAATATTATTATGAATAGTGGCTGACAATATCTTATCGGACTTCGGCATCAATCTTCTCGAAGAAGAGATTGATGATGTAATTTTCCAGACTAATGAGTTCCTATGTGATGCCACATTCACCGGTTCACAAGGCCCATTCTGGTGGATTCTACAGATGTGCATGGCTCTTGCCGCACTTTTTTCACTCATTGTCGCAGGTCAGATGGCCTTCAAGATGATGTATAAGTCCGAGCCGCTCGATGTTATGAAACTGCTGAGGCCACTTGGAATCAGTCTCATCATGTGCTGGTGGTATCCGCCGGCAGACAGCGGACTTAACAACAGTGGCTCCTCATGGTGTGTCCTTGATTTTCTGTCATACATACCTAACTCCATCGGCTCATATACACATGACCTCTATTCGGCGGAAGCCGCACAAATAGAGGACAAGTTTCGGGAGGTACAGGAGTTAGTGTTTGTCCGAGACAGTCTCTATACCGATCTTCAGGCCCAGGCAGACGTAGCCCGTACCGGCACATCAGATCCAAATCTCATAGAGTCAACAATGGAGACAACTGGTGTGGAGGAAGTGACACAGATGGAGAAGGATGCATCCAAACTGTGGTTTACATCTCTGACATCGGGTGCGGTAGTCTGCATAGACAAGATCGTCATGGTTATAGCACTGATAGTATTCCGTATTGGTTGGTGGGCCACAATCTACTGCCAACAGATTCTGTTGGGAATGCTAACGATATTTGGACCGATACAATGGGCGTTCTCATTACTACCCAAATGGGAAGGTGCATGGGCTAAATGGATGACACGCTATCTGACCGTACACTTCTACGGAGCTATGCTATACTTCGTAGGTTTCTATGTTTTATTACTCTTCGACATAGTACTCTGTATTCAGGCGCAAAACCTCTCGGCAATTACTGAAAGCACACAGACAATGGCCGCTTATCTGCAAAACTCATTCTTTTCTGCTGGTTATCTGATGGCAGCGTCAATTGTGGCATTGAAATGTCTCAACCTTGTACCAGACCTCGCAGCTTGGATGATTCCGGAGGGAGACACAGCATTCTCAACCCGAAACTTCGGTGAGGGTGTAGCATCGCAGGCCAAGATGTCTGCTCAAGGAGCCATGAGCAAAGTATTCTGACCAATCATAAATAGTACAAAACAATGGTGATAAAAAATTTAGAAAACAAGATAAAACTGGTTACGATTGTCTGCAGCGTATTCCTTATCGGATGTGTGGTCATATCGATGACCAGTATATGGACTGCAAGGAGCATGGTAGTCGATGCGCAGAAAAAAATTTATGTTCTTGATGGTACGGTACCTATTCTTGTGGAACGTACAACTATGGATGAGACCCTTGATGTAGAGGCCAAGAGCCATATCGAGAGGTTCCACCACTTGTTCTTCACGCTTGCTCCGGATGACAAATATATCAAATATACTATGGACAAAGCCATGTACCTTGTTGACGAAACCGGGCTTGCACAGTACAATACTCTGAAAGAGAAAGGTTTCTACAATAACATCATGGGTACATCTGCTGTATTCTCTATCTATTGTGACTCGATACACTTCGACCCTCAGAAGATGGAGTTCAGATACTATGGTCGTCAGCGCATAGAGCGACGCACATCCATTCTTACCCGTGAACTTGTGACAGCAGGACAGTTAAAGAGAGTGCCGCGGACAGACAATAATCCCCACGGATTGCTGATTGTCAACTGGCGCACCCTATTGAACAAAGATATCGAACAAAAATCCAAAAATAACTACTAAGATATGGGATGGAAGAAACTGATCTTTGGAGAAAAGATGCCTGACAAGAATGATCCTAAGTACAGGGAACGATATGAGAAAGAGGTCGGGTTCGGCAGGAAGGTCGCCCGCTTCCTTGGTATTGACAAGGGCGCCGCCGCAACACAGAGCTTTGCGAACCGTTGGCCAAAGGTATTCCTTTGCGTTGTGTTCGGTATTGTGATATTATGTTTTTGCCTGAATGTATGGCGCTTGTCTCAGGTGGCTCGCAGTGCCAACGACTATCAGACTGCCGTAGAGCAACAGGAGAAGCAGTATCGAAACAAGAGACAATCACAATTAATGAAACATAATAACGACATAGAAAATGAACCTATTACAGAAGATTAACCTCCGCCAACCGAAATATGTGTTGCCGGCCATACTGTATCCGCTGATTTTGGGTACAGGATGGCTTGTGATAGACATGTTCAAGACCGAGGTAAAGGATATTCCGAACGGAAATCTTGAGGAGACAGAGTATCTAAATCCGACACTTCCACAGGCTCAGATCCGCGATGACGGCATCGGAGGGCGTACTGAGAGCATGATGAAATCATATGGTCGCATACAAGATTATTCGGCGGTAGAAAACATAGATCGTGACAATGAAGAAAATACAGAAGATTACTCAACCCGTTATTCTGACGAAGAGTTTGCCATGCTTGACCGTGAAGCCCAGAAACGCACGGAAGAACTTTTGCGCTTACGCGAGATGCAGGACAGAATCTCCGAGGGAGCGCAAAAGGGAGAGACGATGTCATCGGACTCTTTGAATCCACTGGATTATGCAGATCGCAACAACCGGGTGGCACTAGCAGAACTTGAACGAGCCTTGGCTGAGGCTCGTCTCAAAGGTCAGCAATCTATTGAGCCGTCGGCAAATGGAGCTGTAGAAGCCACAGCCAATATCACTCCGTCTAAGACTGTTGAAGATAAAGAAAATGCAGTTAATGCACTATCCGAAGATGATGCCGCACAGACTGTGGTAAAGGCAAAACGCCCATCCTCCTCATACTTCAACACTTTGACTGAGAACGAACCAGAACCGAGTCTAATCAAAGCTATCATAGACGAGGACATCAAGGCTGTCGATGGATCGAGGGTCAGACTCAGATTGCTTGATGATGTTGAAATAAACGATGTGTTTCTACCCAAAGGCAGCTATCTTTACGCTACCATGAGTGGCTTCGGGCAGCAGAGGGTCAAGGGATCGGTAAAATCCCTTATGGTTGCTGATGAGCTTGTAAAGGTTAACCTTACCATCTATGATACTGACGGAATGGAAGGGCTTTATGTGCCTTCAAGTTCGTTCCGTGAGACCGCTAAGGATGTGGCTGGAGGTGCGCTTGATAACTCTATGACTATCAATAGTAACACATCTGGGCAAAGTAACATCGCCCAATGGGGATGGAACGCAATTCAGAATGCTTATCAAAAGACCTCTTCCGCAATATCAAAAGCAATAAAGAAGAACAAGGTCAGCCTTAAATACGGCACTTTCGTCTATCTCGTGAACGGAAGAGAGAACCAGAGCGGTCGATGACAGAAAGAATCGGTATAATAGATGTGGATGGTCACAATTTCCCGAATTTTGCGCTCATGCGTGTGTCGGCCTATCATAAACGCCGAGGAGATTCCGTGGAATGGGCAGAGCCTTTGAAAAGATACGACAAGGTTATGGCGAGTAAGATGTATATTTTAATTGAAAAGTGCGCCAGAGATTCTAACTGAAAAGTGCGCCACC
>CAJUPZ010000017.1 GCA_910588065.1 uncultured Muribaculaceae bacterium | reverse complement strand
ACGGGCGCTCATCACCGCGGTGCGGTGGGGCAGTCATATGCTGCGGGCGGGGCTTGTTTTCAGGAGGTTAACATAATTTGTGGTAAATAATGGATAATTTTTTTTGTAATGGTGTAACTTTGTGCCGTACTTCAACGTCTAATCTACAAAATGGCTGAAAATATGGCTGTTTCCGTAGTTTTTTCAGCTGCATAATTCACAAACCAATGATTATACAATTAAACGACGTCAACAAAACTTATCCCGGTGCTGTGCCTCTCCATGTGCTCAAGGGCATCAATCTTGGCATTGACAAGGGGGAGCTGGTGAGCATCATGGGAGCGTCGGGCAGTGGCAAGTCCACACTCCTTAATATATTAGGCATCCTCGATAATTATGATTCAGGAGAGTATTATCTTGACGGGGTGTTGATCAAAAATCTTGATGAAAACCGGGCTGCGGAGCTCCGCAACCGGATGATTGGCTTTGTGTTTCAGAGCTTTAATCTTATCAGCTATAAAAATGCGGTTGAGAATGTGGCTTTACCTCTGTTTTATCAAGGCGTGAGCCGCCGCAAGCGCAATGCAATGGCTATGGAGCAGCTTGACCGTATGGGACTTGCCGACCGTGCCCACCATTTGCCCGGCGAGCTCTCCGGCGGCCAGAAGCAGCGTGTGGCGATTGCCCGCTCGCTAATCACAAATCCGTCCATAATCCTTGCCGACGAGCCTACCGGTGCCCTTGATTCACACACTTCCAAGGAGGTGATGCAGGTGTTTCGCGACCTTAACAAGGAGGGTATGACAATAGTGATTGTGACGCACGACCCAGGAGTAGGTGCTGCCACCGACAGAATAATCCGTATTGAGGACGGAGTGATTCAACCGCAAACCGCTGCCATCCATGTTTGATCTGATAAGAGAGATAGGGCAGACGATGCGCAACAACAAGCTGCGCACTTTCCTCACCGGATTTGCCGTTGCCTGGGGCATATTCATGCTCATAATTTTGCTGGGCATGGCCCGAGGTGTCACCAATAATTTCGCATCGCGCACCTCCGAGGACCGCACCAAGCGCGTGAATGTGTATCAAGGCGTCACCACAAAACCTTACAAGGGCTACAAGGAGGGGCGCCAGATTCAGCCGTCCACATCCGATATAGAGCTGCTCAAAAGCAAGAATCCGGATCTTGTGGAGGATGTTGCCTCATACAAATATCTCGGCTCCACCACTTTGTCGTCGGCCAAGGACTATGTTACCAAGTCACCTGAGGGTGTGTTTCCTTACGAAAAGAAAATGTATGACATACCGATGGCGTACGGTCGCTTTATCAACGATGCGGACATGAACTACAGCCGCAAGGTGCTGGTGATAGGCAAGACTGATGCCGAAACTCTTTTCGGCAATGCCGGTGATGCTGTCGGGCAGCGCGTAAACGCCATGGGGCTTTCATGGCTTGTGGTAGGGGTATATGACCACGAGTGGCTGTCGGATATCTACCTGCCTTTCACCACCGCCATGGCTCTCGCCGGAACAGACGGCAAGGTGAGCAATCTGCAGGTGAAGCTTAAGGGAATGGAAAATGAAGCTGACGCCGAGGCAGCAACGCAGGCTGTGCGCACAACCCTTGCCCAGGCCCATGATTTTGACAGCGACGACAACAGCGCCCTGTATATGTACAACCGCTTCAGCTCATATCTGCGCGAGCGCACCGCATTCAATATCCTCAATATGTCGATATGGATAATCGGTATCTTCACCCTGCTCAGCGGCATTGTGGGTGTGAGCAACATAATGTTTGTCAGCGTGAAGGAGCGCACCCATGAGATAGGCATACGCCGCGCAATAGGTGCCAAGCCTCGGTCAATCCTTGTGCAGATAGTGCTTGAAAGCGTGGCCATAACAGCTCTGTTCGGCTACATAGGGGTGTTTTTAGGCATGATTGTGATGCAGGTTGTGGACTATGCCACACGCGATGCCGTGTTCATGAAAAATCCCACCATAGACATATCGATAGCGATTGAGGTGACTGTTGTGCTGGTGATAGCCGGTGCACTTGCCGGACTCTTCCCCGCGCTCAAAGCTACCAAAGTGAAACCGGTCGAGGCTCTTCGCGACGAATAATCCTGACAATGAAAAATCCGATTTTCGATATAGAGAACTGGCGCGAGATTGGAACAACTCTCGCCCGAAACAAAACCCGGACATTTCTCACAGCCTTCGGCATATTCTGGGGCACAGCGATGCTCGCCATGCTGTGGGGCGGTGCCGGAGGACTGAAGGGTATGCTGATGCGCAATTTCAACGGCGTGGACACCAACATGGGTGTCATATTCCCGAGCCGCACAACAATGCCCTACAAGGGATTCAACAAAGGCATGAGAGTGATAATGGACGAAACCGACCTCGCTGACATACGCCGCATAGCCAAGGATATAGAATACTCCTCGGGTATGACCCACACCGGAGCCACGGCTGCCTACAAAACCAAGAGCAAGAGCGTCATGGCAATGGGAGCCGAGCCTGATTTCTATAAAATGCAGACTCCGAAGATTATAAGCGGACGTGTGTTCAACGACCACGATGTGTTCAGCCGCAAAAAGGTGCTCACAATAGGCAAGAACCTTGCCGATGAACTGTTCGGCAGCGAGGACCCCGTAGGCAAATTCATCAGTGTGAACGGTATATATTTTCAGGTGATAGGTGTTGTGGCCCAGCTGAGCGAGGCAAACATAGGCTCGCGTCTGGATGACAATGTGCAGATTCCGGCACAGACTATGCGGAGGGCGTTCAACCTCGGCACAAATGTGGATTTCTTCATATTCACAACACCTGCCGGCATCAATCCGGCAGAAGCCAAGCCCTATATATTGAGAGCCATGCGCCAGAACCACCCGATACATCCCGATGACCCCTCCGCTATAGGTATGATGAATGTGGCCGAGCAGTTTGAGATGGTGAACAATCTATTTCTCGGCATAAGCATCCTGGCCCTGTTTGTGGGAGCCGGAACATTGATAGCCGGTATTATCGGCATCGGCAACATCATGTGGATTATCGTCAAGGAGCGCACCCAGGAGATAGGCATACGACGCGCCATCGGCGCCAAACCGAGAGACATCATCGTACAGATACTATCGGAGGGCATGGTGCTCACCGCCATAGCCGGCATAGCGGGTATATGCCTTGCCACAATTGTGCTCTTTGCGGTGGATACCGCCACCTACGACCCCATACTCGGAGGCGCCAATTTCCAGCTGCGGTTCAGCCACGCCATGACTATAATGGTTGTATTCCTGATCCTCGGCACCTGCGCCGGACTGATACCCTCAATAAAAGCCATGCGTATCAAGCCGATAGAGGCTATGCGCGACAAATAAACCGAATTATAACAAGCAAATCATAACCTGCAAAATGAAAAAGTTTTTCAAGATTCTTCTCTGGGTGCTCGTAGGAGTGCTGTTTGTGGGCACATTCGTGTTCCTGTACAAGAATTCACAGCCTGACAAGGTGGTGTATGCAATAGTGTCGCCCGAAACCGGCAACATAGAGCGCACCACAGTGCTTACCGGCAAGATTGAACCCCGCGATGAAATCAACATCAAGCCGCAGATATCCGGTATCATAACGGAAATCAATGTGGAGCCCGGCGATGTGGTGAAGGAGGGCGATATCATCGCGAAAATCAAGGTGATACCCGAAGCATCTTCCCTTTCCTCGGCACAGAGCCGTGTGGAGAGCTCGCGCATATCGCTCGAGGATGCCAAAAACAAATATGAACGCAACAAGAGCCTCTATGAAAAGAAGATAGTGAGCCGCGAGGAGTTCGAAACCTCGGAAACCGCATGGCAGCAGGCTGTGCGCGAGCTTGATGCAGCCACCGATGCCTATAATATCGTGCGCGAGGGTGTGAGCAAATACAATGCCTCCGAGAGCAATACTCTTGTGCGTGCGACAATCGGCGGACTCATCCTTGACGTGCCGGTGAAGGTGGGTACATCCGTGATTCAGGCAAATACTTTCAACGATGGCACAACTGTTGCCACAATCGCCGACATGACCAACCTCATATTCAAGGGCAAGGTTGACGAAACAGAGGTGGGGCAGCTTGCCGTTGGCATGCCGATGATAATAACCATCGGCGCGCTTCCGGAGATATCCCCCGCCGCCACAATCGAATATATCGCGCCCAAGGGCACCGAGGAGAATGGTGCCAACACATTCGAGATAAAAGCCGCCCTGCAGATCGACTCCATAACCGGCCTGCGCGCCGGCTACAGCGCCAATGCTGCCGTGAGCCTGAGCAAAAGCACCAATGTGCTCACAGTGCCTGAGGGATTGGTTGAATTTTCCGGCGACAGCACTTTTGTGTATGTGCTTACCGACAGTGTGCCTGAGCAGACCTTTGTGCGCACAGCCGTGACCACCGGAGCCAGTGATGGCATAAATATAGAAATCAAGGATGGTGTAGGCTCTGACGCCAAGCTCAGGGGCGATGTGGTTTCAAATAAATAAAAACAGACGTCAATGAACAAGAGATATATAGCGGCGCTGCTCGGCGCAGCCATGACCTTCTGCGCACTCAATGCACAGACGTGGACCCTCGACAGTTGCATAACATACGCTGTCAAACACAATCTTACAGTGAAAAGCCGCGAGCTCAGCACTGTCAGCGGAGAGCTCGATATCACCGAGGCAAAGGACCGGTTTCTTCCCACTGTATCTGCCGGTGCCACCCAGAGCTTCAGCTTCGGTCGCGGCCTGACTGCGGAAAACACATACGCAAACCGCAACACCAGTAACTTCAGCGCCAGTGCCGGCCTCAACCTGCCGCTGTTTCAAGGACTGCGCAATGTGCGCAATCTGGAGTATGCCAAGGCGAATATGCGCACCCTTGTGCAACAGCTCGAAAGCGCAAAAGATGATATAACCCTCAATGTGATAGCGCAGTATCTGCAGACCCTCTACTATGATGAGATGCGCAAGGTGGCTCTCGAGCAGCAGCGCCTGTCCGAAACAGAGCTGAAGCGCCGCGAGGAGTTGCTTGCCGCCGGCAAGATAGCTGAGCTGGATGTGATCCAGGCAAAATCACAGCTTGCGCAGGATGAGTATTCCACTGTTACCGCACAGAACAATTACGACCTTGCGATTGTAGACCTCTGCCAGCTGCTTGAACTTGAGAGCACCGAGGGGTTTGCCATAGCTCCGGTGGACACAGAGCAACCGATGCCGCTGCTTGATGCAGAGAGGGTGTATGAGGCTGCGTTGCAGACTAATCACTCAATCCTTGCATCCCGCTATGGGGTAGAGAGCGCGTCGAAGGCGGTGTCCCTTGCCAAAAGCGGCTGGCTGCCTACCCTCAGTTTCAATGCCGGCATAGGCAGCAACTACTACACCACCTCCGGTTACAAGTCAGAGGGGTTTGGCCGGCAGATGCGCCATAATTTCAGCAAATCGCTCGGATTTTCGCTCAATATCCCTATTTTTGATGCTTTCTCAACCCGCAACGCGGTGAGAAAAGCGCGGGTGCAGGAACTCAACGCCAAGCTGCAGCTGTCGGATACCCGCAACAGAATATACAAGGCTATACAGCAGGCTTACACACAGGCTGTAGCTGCCGACAAGCGCAAGGCCTCCAGCGCAGTTGCGTGCAGCGCCACCGAAGCAGCACTCGAAGCCATGCGTCTGAAATATGATTACGGCAAAGCCAACGCCACCGAATTCGAGCAGGCAAAAACAGCGTATATCAAAGCTGTGAGCGATGCTGTGCAGGCAAAATACGAGAGTGTGCTCCGCAAGCGGATTCTCGCGTTTTACTACGGCACCTCAGTCAGATAGAATTGTAAATCAGGCGAGGGGAGTGAATGTTAATTATTTGAGTTTTGAGATGTTTTTTGTTATCTTTGCAGAAAATCTGTTATAGAACACTGTTTTACAATAGTACGAGATGATAAAAAGCGCACTTGAAAAGGTGATGAGCCACGATTTGTCCGAGATATGGACAATATTGAGTCCGGATGAAAAGCGGCGCATCACCGATAATTTCAAGATATATAACTTCAATAAAAACCAGATAATATATGCCGAGCAGGAGGAGCCTGAATACCTGTGGTGTCTGCTCAAAGGCAAGGCAAAGCTGTGCAAGGACGGAGTTGGCGGACGTCAGCAGATAACCCGCCTTATCCGGCCGGTGCAGTACTTCGGTTATCGCGCTTACTTTGCCCAGGAGCGGTATGTCCACACAGCCGCTACCATTGAGCCGAGTGTGCTCGGGGCGCTGCCTATGAGCCTTGTCGAGGATATGATTGACCATAACAGACTGCTGGCCTGGTTTTTCATCCACGAGCTGTCGCGCAATCTCGGCAGTGCTGACACACGTATTGTGAATCTCACGCAGAAGCATATCCGCGGTCGTCTTGCCGAGGCTTTGATAGTGTTGAAGGATAATTACGGTTATGAGGATGACGAGACAACGCTGCGCATCTACATGGGGCGTGAGGACCTCGCCAATCTGTCAAACATGACCACGAGCAACGCAATCCGCACCCTCACAAGTTTTGTGAACGAGAAACTGCTGATTGTGGATGGTCGTCAGATTAAAATAATAGATGAGGCGAGCCTGCGCAAGATAAGCAAATACGGTTGACATAGCCATGTGGATACTCTGCGCGCTTGCATCGGCGCTGTGTCTGGGATTTTACGATGTGATGAAAAAACTGTCGGTGCGTGGCAACAACGTGCTGACAGTGTTGCTTTTAAATACAGTGTTCGGCACTCTGTTCATGCTTCCGGTGATAGGGGCGGGAGCTGCGGAGGGCAATTTCGGTTTCGGCAACACTCTCCACGGCCACCTTATGATAGCGGTGAAAGCAGTGATAGTGCTTGGCTCGTGGTTGCTGGGATATTTTGCAATCAAGCATCTGCCGCTTACAATCCAGGGACCCATCAATGCGAGCCGTCCGGTGATGGTGCTTGTCGGGGCGGTGGCCATCTACGGCGAGAGCCTGAACTGGCTGCAGTGGGTGGGCATTGTGCTGGGATTTGCCTCGCTGTACTTCATATCCCGAGCGGGAGCTAACGAGGGATTTTCGCTGTGCGGCTCGCGGTGGATATGGATGGCTATCGGGGCGGCTGTGCTCGGAGCTGTCAGCGGGTTATATGACAAATACCTGCTGCGAAGCTACAGGCCGCTTGAGGTGCAGGCGTGGTATTCGTTGTATCAATGTCTGTTGATGACTTGCGCTATATTCACATTGCGCAGGCTTGGCGCAGGCGCGGCGGGAGTATCAACGAAGTTCAGCTGGCGGTGGAGCATACCGATGATTTCGGTGTTTCTGACGGTTGCGGATATTGCCTATTTCTACTCACTGTCGCTGGAGGGTTCGATGATATCCATTGTGTCGATGATACGGCGCGGCAGCGTGGTGGTGCCATTCCTCTACGGAGCGTTGGTGCTCCATGAGAGCAACCTGCGCACAAAGACAATTGACCTGATGCTGCTGATGCTCAGTCTTGCCATTCTTGTTGCCGGCAGCGCTATGGGTTGAGCGTGAACATATATATATTCCGGATGTTATATTGATAGCCGGGTCGACTGATTTCCGGCCCAATGCGATATAACCTTATAACACCAAGAATATATGGACTTTATTACAGACGAAAAACTTGTGATTGTCGGCGCAGCCGGCATGATCGGCTCCAACATGGCCCAGACAGCCGCCATGATGCGCCTCACTCCCAACATCTGCCTTTTTGATACATACGCTCCCGGTCTTGAGGGGGTTGCGGAGGAGATGCGCCACTGCGGATTCTCAGGAATCAACTTCACTACCACATCGGATGTTGCTGAAGCGTTCAAGGATGCGAAGTACATTGTGTCGTCCGGCGGCGCAGCCCGCAAGGCCGGCATGACGCGTGAGGACCTTCTGCGCGGCAACTCTGAGATTGCGGAGCAGCTCGGCAAGGATATCAAGGTTTATTGCCCTGATGTGAAGCATGTGGTGGTGATATTCAACCCGGCGGATATTACCGGATTGGTGACACTCATCTATTCAGGCCTCAAGCCGAGTCAGGTGTCAACCCTCGCTGCCCTCGACTCAACCCGCCTGCGCAATGAACTTGCCAAGTATTTCAAGATTCCGGCTGATGAGATTGTGAACAGCCGCACTTATGGCGGCCACGGCGAGCAGATGGCTGTATTCGCATCAACCACAACGGTTGCCGGCCAGCCTTTGTCGCAGATCATCGGCACCGATGCACTTCCCGAGAAAGAGTGGGAAGAGATGAAACAGCGAGTGATTCAGGGTGGCAAAAATATCATTGACCTGCGCGGCCGCTCCTCATTCCAGAGCCCGGCATATCTCTCGATCGAGATGATTGGCGCGGCGATGGGCGGCAAACCTTTCACATGGCCGGTAGGTACATACGTCAACAACGGCAAGTACAACCATATCATGATGGCGATGGAAACCACCATTGACAAAAACGGTGTGACTGTGCACCCTGTTGGCGGAACACCTGAGGAGGTCAAGGAACTTGACCAGAGCTACCACCATCTGTGCAAGCTGAGAGATGAGGTGATAAGCCTCGGCATCATTCCTCCTATCAGCGAGTGGAGCCTGATAAATCCCAACCTTAAGTAAGCACTGACCTAACTACCTTATAAGCAGCGCAGCCGCTACGGATTTCCGTAGCGGCTGCGTGGTGTTTAAGAGTGTGTTTACTTATGTCACTCGGCAATTACTTCAAATTCCGAGCCGGAGGCGTAGTCGCGGCCATCCTGGGCGCTGAGCGCCATGAAGCGGATGTAGCGTCCTTTGACCGGAGAGTCAAACATCACGGTCTGCTGTCCGCGTCCGGAGAATGTGCCTTTGGCAACCGGGGTGCCCCAGTTTTCGGCATCGTTGCTCACAAATATTTCATAGTCCTTGACATTGCCGGTGGTGTTGCCGTCCTGTCTGGGGAGGTAGCGCACGCCGCGGATGGATTTCACATCGCCGGCATCGAAGTCCACCCAGTGGGGATAACCGGCAACGGTGACAGAGTACATTGTATGCCAGATTGTTGTCGGGTCGCCGTCAACAAGGTTCTGGCCTTCGCCGTAGTCGGGCTCGAAGCTGCTGGCGTGAATCACTTCGGTTTTTACAGTCTCTATTTTAGAGAATGAGTCGGAGGCTGAAATGCCCGGGGTGTTCTTCAGCCAGGCTTTCACTGTGCCGGCCTCTTTCATTTCAAACGGGCCGGTGTAAGTGCGCGGCTTTTTCGCACCGTTGACCGAGTAAAGAATCACGGCAGATGAATCGGGGTAGCTTACTGTTACCATGCCGTTGCGAGAGCGGCTGATGCCGAGGGGCAGAATGCCTGAGGGGCTTACAGCGGCTGCGGCCTCAACAGATTTTTCGGCAGCGGGGCGTATGATGAAGTTGAAGCGGTGTTCGCCGGCCTTCACTCTGTCCGGTTCGAGGGGGCCTCCCTGTCCGCAGCTTGCGCCGCCAAGACCGGTGACGCCGAGGTCAAGATGCAGGGTTGTAGCCTTTGAGTCGGGCAGTTTGTAGGGGTGGTTTGCGGCAAAGAGTTCCATCTCGGAGTAGGGGATAGCTGTTGCCGACATCATCTGCGGTGCGATGAACACTGCACCGGAATTGCCATCGGTGAGTGCCGCCCAGCGCACCTCCTCGCGGTTGCCGTTGCTTTGCGGGCGGGTGTAATCGGTGTACTGGTCAGCAACTTTAGATGAGTAGCGTCCTACGAACTGGCCGGTCTTGCGGTCATTGTAGTTTTCCTGCGGGCCACGGCCATAATAAGTATATGTGTCGAGGTTGCGGGGAATCTGAACGGAGTAGCCGAGGCGTGGCAGAATCACGGAGGGGTTGTTTGAAGTGATGACAGAGTTGAGCTCGATAGAGCCGTCGGGATTTACTGTCCACACCTGGTTTGTTACAAACTTGAAATCATCGGGGCCAAACGGGGTTGCCTCGCTTTCGTCAATTGTATAAGTGCCGGTGGAATTGCCGTTGCCACCCACCATTTTGCCGCCGTTAGGAGCTTGCGACTCAACTGTGAAGCTGAGAATCTTCCGTCCGTCAGCATCATTGAATTCTTTGTATGACAGCACCTTGTGCTTGAGGTTGTAGAGACCGTTGGCAAACCATCCGCCATACACCCAAGCGTCGTTGTTGAGGTAAGCTCTGAATGCATCGAGGGCAAGCTTGCTGCCATCGGCAATTATCTGTTTGCCATCATAATTCAGTCCGCAGAGGGCACCGGTGAGGGTGTTGAAGGTTGCAGAGAAGTTGTCGCCACTCACAGTGAGGGTTGAGTCTGTGGTTGTAGACTTGATTTTACCGTCGGCTGCGAGAGCGGGGGCGGGGGCTGCAGTCGCTACCGGCAGTTGCTCGGCCATCTGTACATAACCGGCAGGAGCCCACGGAGTGTCGGCCGCCTGCTTGAAGTAAATATTGACGTAGTATTCGCTTCCGGGTTTGAGGGCTGAGAGGTTGTAGGGAATGGTGTAGGTTAGCGATTCTCTGGGGCCGAGCGGCATTTTCGGGCCAATGAGGACATCGCCGCTTTGCACCGGAGTGCCGTTTTCGAGGAGTTCCCATGCTATGTTGTAGCCGGTTAACGGCTCAAAATAGTTTTTGTTGAAAATCTCGATCTGTCCTTTGGCCATGTCTACGGGCTTGACAGCGACATTCTGATACACTTTCTTCACCTCAAAGTACTGGGGTTTGGGGCTCATGTCGCCGAAAACTATGCCGTTCATCACAAACTGGCCGTCAGAGGGATTGTCGCCGAAATCGCCACCGAATGCGAGATAGCGGGTGCCGGTTTCGGGGTCGTGGTTGTACAGCGACTGGTCAATCCAGTCCCAGATAGCGCCTCCCATGAAGAAGTTAGTGCTTTCGATAGCGTCCCAGTAATCAACAAGGTTGCCGACTGCGTTGCCCATAGAGTGGGCGTATTCGCTGATATGGAAGGGGTATTTGATATTCATTTTGCCCTTCACCGCCTCTTTAGTCCAGGCGATGGAGGGGTATTGGTTTGAGCCTATGTCCACGATGCTGTTGTTTCGCTCGTACTGCACCGGGCGGCTTGTGTCGAAAGCCTTGATTGCGTTGTATGCCGCAATGAAGTTGTCGCCGGGGCCTGCCTCGTTGCCGAGCGACCATATTACAACCGAGGGGCTGTTGACGGTGGAGTGAACAAGCTCCATGTCGCGTGCAATATGTGCGGCCTGCCATTCGGGCACATGGGAGAGTGACGCTTTGCCGTAGTAGTATTCATGAGATTCGAGGTTAGCCTCATCTTCAAGATAAATGCCGTATTTGTCGGCGAGGTAATACCAGTATGGAGCATCGGGATAGTGGGAATTGCGCACGTGGTTAATGTTTGCGCGCTTCATCATCATCACTTCCTTCTCCATCCAGTCGCGGCTCACAGCGTGGCCTACGGTCGGGTTTGTTTCGTGACGGTTGACACCTTTGAGCTTCACAGGCTTGCCGTTGACGTAGAAATATCTTCCGGCAATACCGAATTCATCCTCATTCGCAGGGGTGTCTTTAAGCTCAACCTTTCGGAAGCCCACGTATGCCGATACAGTTTCGAGCACTTTGCCTTTCTTGTCCATGAGCTGACCGACAAGGGTGTATCGCCAGGGTGCTTCCGCGCTCCATTTGTTGGGGTTGTCAAGGCGGAGTGTGGCTTTTACATCAGTTTCACCCCCCTTGGTGATATTTACGGCGGCGGAAGTTGCCTCAACTCCGGCAACAGGGGTGTTGTCATCGCTGTAGAGCTTGTTGGCGTAGAGGGTGTATACCATTTTGCAGCCTTTGACCTCTTTGGTGGTGAGGTTTCTCAGCGATGCGGTGATGTTGAGCAGCCCGTTTGTATAATTATCTGTCAGGTCCGGTATCACCACAAGATCGCGCACCTGCACCGGCGAAGTGGAGTAGAGTGCGACGCTGCGGAAAATGCCGGGGAGGCGGAACATATCCTGAGCCTCAAGGAAAGAACCGTCGCTGTTGCGGTACACCTCCACAGCCACTGTGTTTTCTCCTTTGACGAGATATTTGGTTATGTCAAAGCGGGCGGCATTGCGAGAGTTTTTGCTGAAGCCCACATACTTGCCGTTGATCCACAGATAGAAGAATGAGTCAACACCGTCGAAGCTGATATACACTTCGCGTCCGGCCCAATCTGCGGGCACTGTGAATGAGCGTCGGTAGGAACCAACTTCGTTGCGGAAATTGTATGTTGTCCAGTTTTCCGGCGGAGTGCGCATGACACCGCCGCGCCAGTCGTCCACCTTCACCTGATGCCAGAAAATCACCGGCTGGTTCACGTAGATAGGCTTGCCGTATTTCTGCGAGCCGTCTTTTTGAAGACCGACAATATTCCAGTTTGACGGCACCTCGATATTCTCCCACGAAGCGGTGCTGTAGTCAGGCTTGAAGAAGTCTTGCGGACGTTGGGAAGGCTCGGGCACCCAGTGAAATTTCCAAGTGCCGTCAAGGCTCATCCAATACTTGGAGTTTTCGGGCAGCACTTTACGCGCGCTCTCTGTGTCATCGAAATAATAGAATGTAGCTCTGGGCTGCTCCTTGTTATAGGCCAGGGAGTCAGGCGATTGCCATTCGTGTCCACCGGGAGCTGCGGCATTGCCGTAGTAAAAGCCCTTGAGCTGGGGCGATGCGCAGTAAGCCGAGGCGGCGACAGCAAGCGCAATTGCGCCCAACAATGTTTTTTTCATGATAATCGTTATAGTGTTAGCAAAAAAAAGAAATCCTTTGTGGATATTCAGAATACAAAGATAATACCGTAGCGGGCGAGAATGCAACTTTTTGCCTCACTTTTTAGCTTAAACTCCAAAAACGTCCGGGGTTACGGGGGGGCTTTTTGATCTGCAAAGCAAGCAGTCATCGGATAATTTCATACTGTGTATCCAATACGTGCTGCCATACACTCAATCAGCTTCCGGTATTCTTTCTGCTTCTCGACCGGCAGAAAAGATTCTTCAATGATAGAGTACCATTTCGGAAGCACCTTCTCAAACTTGTTAAAGAGTTTGGATATTGATTTCTCATCAATGCCATTGTCGCGCATGGCTTTCTCGAAATCCTCACGTTTAATTTTTTTCTTTTTGCCGTTTAGAGTGAGCGCCAATTCCTCATCGTCTTCCGGCATTACTATGGCGGTAGATAGTAAATCATACGCTGGAGTAAGCATATATACATCCTTGGGTTTGAAAAGCGAGAAGTTCTTCAAGTGCATGTCGGCGTTTCCTGTCAACCATGAGAAAACAACCACTTCCCAAAAGTTTATTATATCCAACAATGGCGCTGATGAGTATTCACGTATAAGTTTGGCAATGCGTTCATACGAACCTTTATATTTGTCCTCTGTCAATCGCTCCGACAACTGGCACATATCCTCCATAGCGATTTTGTCTCCTTTCTTAGCGCGGTCAACTCTTCGGGTTATGTAGCACAGCTCTCCGTCAGCAAATCTGATGAGAGAATGAGGGACGGTTTTTATTCCAGCTGATTGTGCTAAATGCATTGTCAAGTCCTCATTTTCGGGCAGATTGGCAAATCTGTCCGTCTGAGGCTTCAGTATGAATCGCCCCCACAACCCAACGATGGTAAATCGTTGCGGTTCATTTTTGCCGCCTCGGGCTATATCAAGAGACAGCTTTGCCTGAACTCCTGTCACGGTAGTGCTCGCCGTTACAATCTCGCGCGCCAAATCTTTGATATTGTCACGTGTATATGGAAGTGTTGGAACCACAGCGGATTCAAAAATCTTTCGAGCACAACTTTTATGATAATCCACTTCTCCTTTGAGTAATGGCTTATAGCAATAAAGACACTTACACATTTTCATTCCCCTTTCTTTCAAATGGCATCACGCTTATATTTCCGATGCAATCGTTACAACAGGCAAGTAACAGAGAGAATCTGTCTTTTGCAGAAATCTTCCAGCTATGTTCGGCAATGTTCAACAGCCATCCTTCAGGAATAAGTCCGTCAAAGAAAGGGAATAACACATTGCTTCTATACGGTTTGTCAGACAATGGGATTGTCAGACTTACCGCTTCAGCCTTTCCTGAAGAAAGATATTCCGTATCATACTGAAATTTGTAGCCAATATCATCTTCGGTAAGTATTCCGGCAAATGAGTTGCCAACAAGTACTTTAGCTTGCTTCATGATTCAGAGATTTTTGAAGGTGCCATTTCTGCGCCGAACAGGGCGAGTACCTGATTAACTTTGTCAAGACGCAGCGTTTCTTTTCCTTGCTCCATTTCACGGACAAATCGCAGACCTACCCCTGATTTTTGGGACAGCTCCACTTGTGTGAGTCCAAATTCTTTACGCTTGGACTTTATATATTTAGCTAATAGAGTCATAATATACCCTTTTGGGTGCAAATATAATGAAATGCAATTAAATTACACCATTAAGGGTATAATTTTTTGCCATATAATCTATTTTATACCCGATAGGGTGTGTTGTGTGGGTGTGACAGATGGCAATAGGATGGAGCCAATGAGTTACTCCGGAAAAATGTTGAAAAAAAGATTGGGTGAAAATTTGGTTATTTGAACCACTTGTTCTATCTTTGTGTTGTAGAAATGAAGCGCGAGAGCTTCATAAAGCTTAAAACAATATCAGCTTCAAAGCATACCACATCAAAGTTGATTGGGAAACTCATCAATTATAAGTGAAATGCCGAGACAAGCTTAGTCGACCGATGGCGGGCCCCATCCCTTAGGGGAGGCATCATTGCCCAGGCGGATTACAAAGGCCGGCGAGCACTCAAATCCTGTCATCCGGAGTTTCATCGCATCCTTTGATGTGGACCTTACGGAGGTTGTGCCGATTTCGGCGCAACCTCTTTTTTTGTGAGGGGGGAGGAGGCCGCATCTCATAAAATTTCAGCGGTGCTGAAATTTATGATATGAGGTCTTAACGGCGCCGGAGAGTCATGGTGTGGGTGATGCACTCGGGCAACTCGTCGGGGCAGTGGGTCACATATATAATAGAGGTGTTGTCGCGTGCGGCGAGTGAATTGATGATGCTTTTCACCGCTTTTTTGCGGCAGGAGTCGAGGCCGTGCATAGGCTCATCCAGAATCATCAGTTCCGGATTTTTTATAAAAGTGCGGGCAAGGAGTATCATGCGCTGTTCGCCGCTTGACAGGGTGTTGAATCGGCGTCCGGCAATATCTTCGATATGGAGCAATGACAGCCACTTTGAGGCGCGGCTTAGCTGGTCGGGACGCAGGCGGGTGTAGCAACCCACAGTGTCGTTTAGTCCGCGGGCAACGATTTCTACCACTGTTGAAGATCCTCCACCGAAGTACAGGTGCATCTCCGGAGATATGTAGCCTATGCGTTTCTTTATATCCCATATGCTCTCGCCTGAGCCGCGACGGGTGCCGAAAACAGTAACACTGTTTGAATAAGCCTTCGGATTATCGGCATGGATGAGGCTCAGCAGGGTCGATTTTCCGCAACCGTTGGGTCCGCTCAGAGCCCAGTGCTCGCCGCGTTTTATAGTCCAGCTAACACTCGGCAGTATGGTTTCACCGGCGTATGCAACTGTGCAGTCAACCAGCTCCACAATTGCGGCTCCATCAGCCGGATATGTTGTCGGCGGGGCGGGAATGCGGCTGCTGTCAATAGCAAAGCTGAAGAGCGACTGTGCAAAGGCTCGGAGAGTACCGACGCTGCTGCCGTCTCTGCCCACGGGCTGCCCCACGGCCATGTCGCTTACAGGGATGAGAGTGTCGGTGAAGTCGGGAATCTCAGCGGGGTCGCTGACAGCGAGCATCACAGACACCCCTTCGGCGGCAATCTGCTCAAGGGTGGAGTTGAGTGTGGAGCGAGCGGATGCGTCAAGTCCTATGTAGGGATTGTCAAGGATCAGCAGGTCAGGCATTTGGGCCGACATGGTGCGTGCAACAAGCACTTTGCGCAACTCGCCGCTTGACAGGAAATTGGCTTTATGATTCAGTAGATTGGTGATATCCAGACGTGTACACAGCTCTTTCCAGCGCGGTGTATCGGTCGCAGTGCCGAGAATATCGCCAACGGTTGGCACCTCATCGTTCATAGACGCTTCGTAGCGCTGCTGATAATACTGCGCCTTGAAGCCGGTGAGTGTGTGTATGTCTGAGAATTCTATTCTGCTTACAGTGAGCTTGCCGCGAGGCGAGGATATGGAATTGGTAGTGAAATTCCATCCCTTCTCGATAATGCGGGTAAGGGTAGACTTGCCTGCGGCGTTGGGTCCAATAACAACTGTAACCCCCTCCGGCACCGTGGCCTGAAAGGGGTTTGACAGTTTTACTCCTATGTAGTTCAACTCCGGGCTTCGGAGAAATATCAGTGGGTTCATGGCGCAAAGATACGCTTTTTATTCAAAAGAGTGTCATGCGGTGGGAGCCTGCGGAGCTTTGGGCGCGTCCTGTGCCTTGGGCATGGCAGGAGCCACCGGTGCACCGTCGGAATCAGGATTGTGCATCTCGATGATTTCGGTATCGGTGCCTGAGGGATAGTTGAACAGCTGTAGGTCGAAGTCGGAGCATACTGCGGCGATGTGTTCAAAAATCTCACTCTGCACAGCTTCGTAAGCTGTCCATGCGGTTGTTGTGAAGCACCAGAGCTGTAGGGGAATACCGACACCGGTAGGCACCATCACGCGCACAAGAATCTGCTGGTCTGTGCCGATAAGCGGGTGGTTCAGGAGGTACTGGCACATATATGCCCTGAACAAGCCGAGGTTTGTCTCGATAGTGCCGTTGACAGTGGCGAGTCCCGGATCATAATTCGGTTTGCCCCGTTTTCTTGACTCTTCGATAAATGAGGCCATCTGCGGGTATAGCTTGGAAATTTTATCCAGCAGTTCGTCATCACACCTTTTTATATAATAGGAGTCGAAGATTACCGAGCGGCAAATCTGGCGCCAACCGC
The DNA here is from genome assembly GCA_910588065.1 of uncultured Muribaculaceae bacterium. Classification (GTDB taxonomy): domain Bacteria; phylum Bacteroidota; class Bacteroidia; order Bacteroidales; family Muribaculaceae; genus Paramuribaculum. Next base: position 43,739 of record CAJUPZ010000017.1, on the reverse strand, counting down.
TGGAGCTCATGCCCCGCCAGTTCTGGAAAGATGTTGAGATGAGTGTATATGGCGGCATGGTGACGATAGTGTTATCCCAGTTGCGCACCTTTACGGCAGTCAGCGACACATCCTCGACAATACCGTTTGCTATTGTAGAGGGCACCACAATCCAGTCGCCCACATGGAGCATATCGTTTTCGCTGAGCTGTATGCCGGCAACAAATCCGAGTATTGTATCCTTGAACACCAGCAGCAGTGCGGATGCCAGCACGCCGAGTCCGGTGAGGAGCATGGCCGGCGATTTATCAACAAGAATGGATATCGCGATGATGACCACAATCGCCCACACAAGCCCCACCGCGATATTAAGGATTCCTTTCAGCGGCAGGTTTTTGGTGTTGTCCCGCTCATCGATGCGTGTCCATATGAATGTCAGCAGTGCATTGATGCCGATTGCGGTCACCACCACGGTGTAGACATACAGGCACTTTTCAAAAATCTTCAGCAGCTTGCTGTCGGAGTCGAATGCGAACGGTAGCAGAGCCAGGATTACGAGCGGGGGAATAATATGGCTGCACTTTGTGAGCACCCTTTGCTTGAGCAAGAGCCTGGCGCCCGGGCTGTCCCGCATCTGCACATACTTGCGTGCTCCCCACAGAATGCCGCGCCTTATCAGCCAGCCTATCAGCAGAGCCGCGCCTACAATCACGGCAACATATATCACCTCTTCGAGGGTTTTGTCGTGGTTCAGGCCGATAAGGTCCAGACAGTGTTTGATGTTTGTGAGCAGCCAACCGGCCACCTGATGGGAAGCTATGATTTCGTTAGCCATAATATGTGTGACAAATGTTAGGATTGTTATTTAGAATGTCAACACACAATAGGTGATGTAAGTTCTTACCTTATAAGTTTTTTTTAGGAAATACGATAAAAGTTGTAAATTTGCATCTCCAATCAATCACAATAAATAATTATGGATATGAATTACAACAATGCCCCTGTGGCTCCGCTCACTTTTCAGGATGCGGTAAAGAGAGTGTTCAACAAGTATGCCGAGTTCAACGGCCGTGCAAGCCGCGCCGAATTCTGGTGGTTCATCCTGTTCTGCTTCATAGTCAACGCTGTTTTCGGTGTGCTTGGCAATGTAGCATCGTTCTTCAGCTGGATTGGCGGACTGGCAGGCCTCGCCCTCCTTATCCCCACACTTGCTGTGAGCTGGCGCCGTCTGCATGACATGGGCAAAGCCGGCGGTTGGTGGTTCATCAACTTTATTCCGCTGGTAGGTGCCGTGCTCTTCATCATTTGGTGCGCACAGCCGAGCGAGCCTCAGGCAAACCGCTTTGGCGAAGTACCTGCCAACTGATTACTTGGTACCGATTTCAGTTATAGCTCCGGTTGCGGGATTGAATATCACGTAGGCCGGAGCTTTTTTATCCGAGAAGAGCGCCGGGTCGATGCCGAACACAATGCCGAGCTGGGCTATGTCGGCGCTGAGTGATGCCATTTCGTTGCCGTTTACAATCGCTGTGAACGAGGCCTGGCCGGGAATACGGTAAGCAAGCCCCCCCTTGGGAAATTTTTTCTCCTCGCCTTTCTCGTTTGTCGGCAACGAGCCTTTGGCTATGACCTTGCAGCTGAGGTATACCGGCATTCCGCTGAGGTCGTCGGTGTCAACCGGACCCTGCGTTGCGCTCACTCTGGCTGCAACCACTTTTGAGTCGGATGTTCCGGGCACTACGGGATAGGTGCGCACAGCCGTGGAGGTCTGCACTGTGCCGGTGAACATTGCTGTCAAGGCCTCCTCCTGCTTCTCCAGATTGTCAAGGGCAAGCTTCATGGCCTCGCCGTCGGCCGGCATCTGGTCGGCGTTACCGGAAATAATGTCGTTGCGGCTCTGGCGCAGCTCATAGATTTTTGCCGCGGCGAGCTGGGCACGCTTGGCTGTGGACTGGCTCTGCAGCATCTCGGCGGTCATTGCCTGGGCGGCGGCAGGTGTCTGGAGAATGGACGGCTGCTGCTCCACGGCTACCGGCAGGGCGGGGGAGGTAGCCGGGGTAAACTCCTCATCGTTGACAGCAAGCGGGCAGTTATTCGAATCTACAATAATATAAGGAGTGGAGCCGCTCTTGAACTGAACGAGGTAGCTCTCGGCATTGTCTGACACTCCGGCGGTTGTGAGGGTGACAGATTTCACCGACCATGTGTCGCTCGGTTCGAGAATCGGGTCTATATCAAGGTATTTTTTAGAATACAGTTTGAATTCCCCCGGGGTTTTCACAGTCCGGAGAGCTTCTACGGTGACATTTACGGCCGTGGTGGGAAGGGTGTATATAAGGCCATATTCATTCATTTTGCCTGCTGTGAGTTTCTGTGTCGACTGTGCGCCGAGTGTCAGGGCCGATGCAAGTGCGGCGATAGTAATAGCGAGCTTATTCATCGTTTGTTTCCTTATTTTCTCATTAATGATTTGATAGCGACACCGATATTGGCTGCGATATCGCCGGCGGTCACACCATAATCGCCGTTTGCCTCGGCGGCGATTTCTCCGGCGAGGCCGTGCACAAATGCTCCTATAAGGGCACTCACCTCGGGTTTGTAGCCTTGGGCCATCAGCGAGGTTATGACGCCGGTGAGCACATCGCCGCTGCCGGGGGTGGCCATGGCGGGGGTGCCGGTGGAGTTGAAGTACACCTTGTGGTCAGGCCTTACCAATGCTGTGTAGTGGCCTTTGAGAAGTATGGTGATATTGTAGTAGTGGGCAACATCGATAGCCTTCAGCAGGCGGGCCTCATCGGTGGGATTGTTACCGAACAGTCTGTCAAATTCACCTGCATGTGGGGTGAGTACGGATAGCACGGGTATGTCTGAAAGCATCGAGGGTCGCTTTGCTATGCAGTTCAGGGCATCAGCGTCGAGAACCACCGGGCGTGTGCGCGACTGCAGGAATTTTTCGAGGGCGTTGACAGTATTTTCGTGAGTGCCGAGCCCGCATCCCAGTCCTATGGCTGAATAATCGTGCTCAGGCTTTATCGAGCCGACAACGAGCTTGCTGCTGTCGCTGTCGGCGATGAACATAGCCTCCGGCACCGATGATTGCAGAATTTCGTAGCCGCACATCGGGGCATGGACCGACACCTTTCCGGCACCGGCCCTCAGCGCGCCACGGGCCGAGAGCACTGCGGCACCCATCATGCCGTAGCTGCCGGCCACAAGCAGTGCTGAGCCGTAGTCGGCTTTTGAGGAGAATAAGCTTCTGGGACGCAGCAGCGACCTCACCTCGTTGCTCTCCACAAGGTGAAAGCCGGTGGGGGTGGAGCGTATGATTTCCTGGTTGAGGTTGATGTCAAGGGCTTTCCATTCGCCTATGAGTTCGGCATTCTCCTTCATGAAAAACGCGGGGCGGGGAAACTGCACTGTCAGTGTGAGGTCGGCGTGTATAATATTGCGGTTCACCGCATCAGTGCAAAGGTCGCCGTTCATACCTGAGGGCACATCGATGCTCACAACTGTAGCCCCGCTGTCGTTGATATACCTCACCAGCATCATGAAGCCGCCGGTAAGCGCGCCTTTGAGTCCGGTGCCGAACAGTCCGTCTATAACAAGGTGTGAAGAATTGATTTCCGGCATGGTGAAGTTGCCGGTAATCTCCTTGAAAGCAACACCGGGTGCCTCAGCAATCAGCTTGTCGCGGCAGTCGCGGCAGTCGCGCCCCAGCCGGTTGCCGCCGATATTCAGCAGATACACTGTGACGCTGAACCCGAGCAGCGAAAGAATCCGGGCAACGGAGAGTGCGTCGGCACCGTTTTTGCCGCTTCCGGCAAAAACCATTACCGGCTTGTTTGGTCGCCAGCGTGATGCTATTTCGGACGCAACGCCCTGGGCAACACGCTCAATGAGCTCGAGCGAGCTTATGCCGTCGGTTTCCATTGTGCGTCTGTCAATGGCGCGTATATCTTCGGAGTTGAATATTTTCATGCTGATTGTGGCTGGATTGGAAAATTGCTCACAAAGTTACGAAAAATAGACCTATTGGAGCGGGCCACCGATTAAAAAAATAAAAAATTAGAAATCTTTTAGCTCCACCACTCTTTTTTTAGTAATTTTGCAGACAATAACGGAGGTGCGCGGACTGCGCGTCATAGCCGTGGCAAAAATGAAAAATCCAAATTCAGACAATGAATCGAGTGACATATAAAGGGTTGACCTTCAAGCCTTTTTTGGAGGAGCAAAAGATTGACGGACGTGTGCGTGAGATAGCTGCCGAGATATCGCGCGAGTATGAGGGCAAGGTGCCCCTGCTGCTGTGTGTTCTCAACGGTGCTTTTCCGTTTGCTTCCGATATCTTCAGAAATCTGAGCATTGATGCGGAAATCACTTTTATCAGGCTGCAGAGCTATTGCGGTACATCTTCCACCGGATGCGTCAAGGAGATAGCCGGTTTGAGCGAGGATATCACAGGCCGCGATGTCATTGTTATTGAGGATATTATCGACACCGGACGCACAATGGTGAAGCTGCTTGATGATCTTAAGGCCAAGAATCCCGCATCGCTGAAGGTGGCCACTCTGCTCCACAAGCCGGAGGTGTGCACCGCCCCGATCACTCCCGATTATGTCGGCTTCAATATTCCGCCGGCCTTTATAATAGGTTATGGTCTTGATATTGACGGGCTTGCACGCAATCTCCGTGATATCTGGGTTGTCGATGAAGATACTAAATGATTTTATTCACGAGTACTAACGTTATATCAAAATGTTCAATATTGTAGTTTTTGGCGCGCCCGGAAGTGGCAAAGGTACACAGAGCGCACGATTGATTGACCGTTACGGCATACATCATATCTCAACAGGCGAGGTGCTCCGCGAGCATATCAAGAACGGCACCGAGCTTGGTAAAATAGCCGACCAATACATTTCCAAAGGCCAGCTGATTCCTGATGAACTTATGATAAGCATTCTCTCGGATGTGCTCGACACAAACCCTGCCGCTGCAAACGGTGTGATTTTCGACGGTTTTCCCCGCACTATCCCGCAGGCTCAGGCACTCAACGAGATGCTTGCAAAGCGCGGTGCAGCATTGGATGCGGTGATTGGCCTTGAGGTTGAGGATGAGGAACTTATAGAGCGTATGCTGAACAGAGGCCGGGAAACAGGCCGTGCAGATGACACCCCCGAGACTATCAGCAACCGTCTTAACGTATACCATTCACAGACCAAGCCGCTTAAGGATTTCTATCAGGGCGAAGGGAAATATCACGCCATTCCCGGCTCAGGCCATGTCGACCGGATATTCGAGCGTATCGCGGAGATTCTTGACCCCATCAAAGGCTGACAGCTGCCATAGCAGGCATTTGCCGGGCTATAGATAGCGGTTGGCAGTGACCTCCATCCTGTCGGTGAGGGTGAACACCCAAGGCGCGCCGGTTGGAATCTCAAGGTCGATGACCTCGGAAGCAGTCATGTTCAGCAGCTTCATGGCAAGTCCCCGCAGCGAATTGCCGTGGGCAGCTATGAGTATGCAGCCGCAGTTGTGGAGCCGCGGTTCAATCACCTCTTCCCAGCAGCAGCGCACCCGGGCTATAGTGTCCTGCAGAGATTCGGCGAGTGGCAGCTCGGTGCTTGCCAGCGCGGCGTAGCGCGGGTCATTGCCCGGAAAACGCGGGTCGTCAGGAGTGAGAAGCGGTGGCAGGCAGTCAAAGCTGCGTCGCCACAGCCTCACTTGTTCGGCACCGTATTTCTCGGCTGTGTCAGCCTTGTTGAGCCCCTGCAGGGCGCCGTAATGGCGCTCGTTCAGATGCCAGTCTTTCACCACAGGCACCCAATCACGCTCCATTTGCGCTGCGGCAATCTGCAGGGTGTGGATTGCGCGACGCAGATATGAGGTGAAGTAATATTCAGGGGTGAGTCCGGCCTGCGCTATAAGCCTTCCGGCGTGCGCGGCCTCCTGCCGCCCCTTTTCGGTTAGTTTTACATCTGTCCATCCGGTGAATCTGTTTTCAAGATTCCATTCGCTCTCGCCGTGGCGTAGCAGTATCACAGTCTTCATATCTGAAAAAGGTCTGAAAAAGGGGAATTGTTAATGCTCAAGCAGCGAATGAAGCTGCAGCTGGGTGCGGAATGCATCCGCTATCATCGGCACATCGAAGTTGCTGCCGTGATTCATGCTCTCATCGGCCATCTGCTGCCACATGGCTTTGGCAGCTGTGGGATCCTGCTTCATGGCGGCGTCGTAGCAGTTTACCATTCGGCTCATGGCTTCGTAGGTTGAATCCTCCTCGGAGTTTGTGGAGTGGATTACCGAGAGTGTGAAATAGCTTACGGTCAGGTCGCCCAAAGTCTCCATGGAGCACTCGCCGAGGTTGGCGTACAGCCTGTCGCACAGCTCGGCAGCCTCGGCTTCTTTCCCCTCCTCAAAAGCTTTGGCAATGCGTGTGCAGGTCTTTTTCTGCGATTCCGCGCATGAACATAGGATAGCTGCGGAGATGACAACAAAGGCTAAGGACAGTATTTTTCGTATCATAATTAAAGGGTGTTTAATTTTGTCATTTATTATAAAATGAACAAGGGGGCGGTATTGTTTACCGTCCCCTTGTTAAAATGCAAAATCTGTGTCAGCTGAATAGCGCTTCAGCCATCGCTTCGGCAGCGCGTTTGCCGTCGCCCATCGCCAGGATTACTGTCGCTCCGCCGCGAACAATGTCACCGCCCGCGTAGAGCCCGTGTACGGATGATTCCATCGTTGTGTCATTGACCTCTATGGTGCCCCGGCGGCTCACCGCAAGCCCCTCCACACTGTCGGGTATCAGGGGGTTGGGCGACACTCCTACGCTGACTATGACCATATCCACCGGTATCTCCTCGATAGCTCCCTCCACCGGCACGGGTGCGCGTCTGCCGCTGTCGTCAGGCTCTCCGAGCTCCATGCGCTGCACTCTCATGGCGCGCACATGGCCCTTTTCGTCACCGAGATATTCAACCGGGTTGTGGAGCGTGAGAAATTCCACCCCCTCCTCTTTGGCGTGCTTCACCTCCTCGATTCGTGCCGGCATCTCCTCCTCGCTGCGGCGGTAAACAACAAATGCTTTCTCCGCGCCCATGCGCCGGGCGGTGCGCACCGAGTCCATCGCTGTGTTGCCGCCGCCGATGATGGCTGCAACCTTGCCGTGGGCAACCGGGGTGTCGTAGCCCGGACGGCCCGCTCCCATAAGGTTAACCCTCGTGAGATATTCGTTGCTGCTCATCACACCTATAAGGTTTTCGCCCGGTATGCCCATGAAGCGGGGCAATCCGGCGCCGGAAGCTACAAACAGCCCCTTGAATCCCATGGCTGTGAGTTCGTCACATGGTATTGTCTTGCCTATCAGGCAGTCTTTTACAAATTTCACACCGAGAGTCTGCAGTGCCTCAATCTCTGAATCGACAATCACATTTGGAAGACGAAACTCAGGTATGCCGTATTTCAGCACACCGCCGATTTCGTGAAGAGCCTCGAACACAGTCACTTCAAATCCCCTGCGGGCCATATCTCCCGCAAAAGAGAGTCCCGCCGGACCGGAACCTGCAACAGCCACCTTGATGCCGTTGCTTGCGGGCTTCTCTGTTTTCTTTGTACCGGTGAGCCTTTCGGTGTCGGCTGTAAAGCGTTCAAGATAGCCTATCGCCACCGGTTCTTTCTTCATTTTATGGTATATGCACTTGCTTTCGCACTGCTTTTCCTGGGGACACACGCGGCCACACACCGCCGGCAGAGCGCTGCTCAGGCGTATTGTGGTGGCGGCTTCGGCAAAATCGCCCCGCTGCACATTCTTGATAAATCCGGGTATGTCGATATGCACCGGACACCCGGTGACACACTGCGGGTCAGGACAGTCCATGCACCTTGTTGCCTCAAGCACTGCCTGCTCGGCGGATATTCCGCTGTTCACCTCCTCGGTAAATGTTGTGACTCTGTATGCCGGATCAAGCTCCGGCATGCGCACGCGTGGAATAGCTCCACGCTCCTTTGCGTTCATTGCGCTTCTGAGTTCAGTGCGCCATCCGGCGTTTCTGCCGCTCTTTTCTGTTGACATATCAATATTTAATTATAGGCCTTCAGGCGCATTATCATTTCGTCGAAGTTCACTTTGTGGGCATCGAATTCGGGGCCGTCGATGCACACGAATTTGGTTTTGCCGTCCACACTCACCCTGCACGCGCCGCACATGCCGGTGCCGTCTACCATGATGGTGTTGAGCGAGCACATGGTTGGGATGGAGTACTTCCGGGTGAGGATTGACACGAATTTCATCATCACAGCCGGACCGATTGTGACCACAAGGTTCACCGGCTCACGCTGTATCACACTCTCAACCCCCTCGGTAACAAGACCTTTGCGGCCGTATGAGCCGTCGTCGGTCATGATTACAACCTCATCGCTCCATGGAGCAACCTCCTGCTCCAATATGATAAGGTCTTTTGTGCGGGCTGCAAGCACGGTCACAACTCTGTTGCCGGCCTGCTTCATCGCCTTGATGATAGGAAGGAGCGGAGCCACACCGACACCTCCGCCGCAGCACACCACTGTGCCCACCTTTTCTATATGGGTGGCTTTGCCGAGCGGACCGGCTACATCGGTAAAACTGTCACCGATATTCAGGGCGCAGATTTTGCGGGTGCTCACACCCACCTGCTGCACTATCAGAGTTATCGTATCGGCCTTTACATCGGCATCGGCTATCGTGAGGGGTATACGTTCGCCTCCCTCGCAGGCGCGCACTATCACAAAATGGCCCGGTTTGCGGGAGCGGGCTATCAGGGGAGCCTCCACCACAAATTTCACCACATTTTCCGAAAAGTGCTCTTTGTCTAATATTTTGAACATACTGAGGTCTTTTGACGGTATTTTTTGCAAATTTGAGAAAAATACCGTAAAAATGAGTATTTTTGCAGAAGAAAATTCACTAATTAGCAAAAGCAATATGAAAAAGTTACTATGCTGTGCAATGGCGGCATCTGTTGCCACCGCTCTCTGGGCTGCCCCGGAACATCCGGACAGTACCGGTTTCAAATTCACCGATGTGAAGCTTGTGAAGACAAGCCCCGTGCGCGACCAGAACAAGTCGGGAACATGCTGGTGCTTCTCAAGCAACACTTTCTTTGAAAACGAAATCCTGCGCAAAACAGGCAAGGCTGTAGACCTCAGCGAAATGTTTGTTGTATGGCACACATACGATGACAAAGCCGACAAGTACATCCGCACAAATGGCAAAATCAATTTCAGCCAGGGCGGAAGCGGCCTTGATGTGCCTTACGTATGGGCAGAGTATGGTGCCGTGCCCGAAAGCGTGTATGCCGGACTCAACTACGGTGAGGACAACCATGTTCACGGTGAGCTCGAAGCTGCCATGAGCGGCTACCTCAACGGTGTGGGCCGCAAGTCAAACCGCCGTCTGTCAACCGCATGGCGCAAAGGTCTTCAGGGAATACTCAACGCCTACTTCGGTGAGCTCCCCGAAACATTTGAGTATGAGGGCAAAACATACACTCCCAAGAGTTTCGCGCAGTCGCTCCAGATTAATCCTGACGACTATGTGGCTGTGACTTCATTCACCCACCACCCGTACTACAAACCGTTTGTGCTTGAGGTGTCAGACAACTGGCTCTCAGGTCAGTACCACAATGTGCCCCTCGAAGAGATGAAGGCTATCGTTGACAACGCTATCGAAAACGGCTATTCTGTAGCGTGGGCTGCAGATGTGAGCGAAGGTGGCTTCAAATGGGCCAAGGGCTACGCTGTGATGCCTGCCGGCAAAAAGGAGGCCGACATGGAGGGCACTGAGCTGAGCCGTTGGGTGAAACTCAGCGCCGCCGACAAGGAAAAGTCCAAGTATGACATCAAAGGCCCCGTTGAGGAAATTGTCGTTACTCCCGAGATGCGTCAGGAAATGTTTGACCGTCAGGAAACTACCGACGACCACGGCATGGTGATTGTAGGCAAGGCTGTTGACCAGGAAGGCAACAAATACTACAAGGTGCAGAACTCATGGACAGCAAACCAGATATATGATGGATTCTTCTATGTGTCAGAGCCTTACTTCCTTGCCAAGACAATGGATATCTATGTAAACAAAGAGGCTGTGCCCGCAGCTGTTGCCAAAAAAATGGGCATATCAAAAAAATAAGCCGTTTGTCGGCTGAATCAGCGGGTTCGGAGTTGCTCCGGACCCGCTTTTTCTATTTATTTTGCAGTTTAACAGCGTGGGGGTGCTGTTGTTAGCATGATTTTTGCTAATTTTGTGGCATAATGGAAAAAGCGGCTCTCTGTGCCGGCGATTCAATCAGGAAAATGAATAGAAGCATTGCCTTTACATACATGAGAAATCAGCTGCTGACCCTGTGTGTGGCAGCAATGACATTTGCGGCAACCGGCTGCAAGGATGAACTGGATGTGCCGGTTGATCCGGAACTCGAAGTCTCTGAAACCGTGCAGTTCCTGGTGCAGAACTATTCCGACGGATGGAAAGCATCGCGTTCTGCCGGCAGCCGCGCTGACGAACCGCAATGGAGCGACTTGTTTCGCCTCGACAGCGTGATGATTCCTTACCCCAACCTGTTCATCAAGGCAGGGGTTGTCTATGACACCGTGCCCGGCACAATGGCTCCATATATGCCCGGAAATGATGATGATCCTCAGTATGTCACACCCAAGGATGCTGTGCGCCGCAATGAACTCAAGCAGTCGCTGGCTCTTGATGTTCAGAGCACAAGCGACCGCTACGCCCGTCTGCAGGTTAACACCGTGGAGATGACCGACAAAGCTCTCTCCGAGCTCCGCGCTCTCGCGAATGCCCACCGCTCGGGCAGCCGGTCAACCATAGTGGATGAAACCAATGTAGCCGATTTGTATGCAAATGTCAATGTCACGGCGATATGCTACGACGGCAACCTCGGATTTGAGTATGGCAACGACCGGGTGAGAACCATTGACAATGAGCTTGTGAGCCTTAATGCAGACCGATGGGTAACAACTGAGAATAAGTACTACTGGAATGTGTGGGGGCAGGATCATAACCGTGTCCGTTTCTTTGCCCACGCGCCATACAACACTCCCGGACTCACCCCCGCAGAGGATGATACCGACGGCACACCGCGCTTTGACTATGCTGTTGACCCCGATGTGGACAAGCAGGTAGACCTCGGTGCCATTACTGTCACAACGCCCGGCAATTTCCAGCGCACTGTTCCGTTGAGATTCGACCATATTCTCACCGGCGTGAGGTTTCTTGTCGATGACTCCCACATGGCAAGCTGCCTGCGCAGAGTAACACTTGGCGGCGTCTATGGCAGCGGCACTTACAAGTACTCTACAGAACCTTACGATTTCACTGACCCTGACGATACCTCAAACCCCAATATAAACCCGGACAACCGCCCCGGCAAACCCGGTGTCACTCCCGGAAACCAGGAGATTGAGAAGGGCACATGGACTCCTACAGGAGAGCATGTTGCCGAATACAACCTTGTGGATGACGATTTCTTCGGCAAGGACAAGGAGCCTATTCTTTCGGAATGGAGCGAGGAGGGGGGAGACGAATACTGGTGCGTCACCGAGCAGGACCGTATGTTCATGCTCATGCCCCAGCAGTTGCCCGAGAGCGCGTTCATTGAGGCTGAGTTTGTCGACGATGGCGAAACAATAATCATGCGCGGCAAAATCGGAGGCAAGGATGCCGACGATGTACAGCGCGAATGGGTGCAGGGCACCATTGTGACATACGTCATAACAACCTACGATATAGAATATGTGCTCAAACTCGTCAAAGAGGGTGGCGCATATCCTCACAATGGAGGATACGACAACCACACTGTGGTGAGCTACGCGCTTTACTATGACAAAGGTGGCACTATCCGCAAGATTGTGCCGGTGGAATGGACTCCGGTGTTCTACGATCAGGATAACAATGAAGTGGAAAAACCCGACTGGGTGACTGTTACCTACGACCGTACCCCGGGCCGCAAGAAGGACTACCGTCCCGGCGACTATCCGGAAAAGAATTTTACAGGCGACAATGCCAACAAGTTTGTGGAATTCTTCCAGAATGAACTTGAAGACTCTGTTTGCTGCGGCCATGTGACCGTGAATCCACAGACAGCCCTGATGGATGACCCCCACACAGCCGCTCTCCGCAGCGCTGCCACGATAGGCTCTGTCGACAAACCGATAAACCTTGCCGGATATTGGGCCGGCAAGCCGTATGACACCTGGTCCACATCAAACAGCTACATCATCAACGCTCCCGGCTACTACAAAATACCTCTTGTGTATGGCAACGCTATCAAAAACGGCGGCGCAAACCCGCAGTCGTGGGCAGGCTCCGAGAACAATCAGGGTCACTATCCCTTTATGACTCACATCAAGGCACGGCGGATTGACAATCCTTACCTCAAAAACACAGCTGCCATTGCTGATGCCGCGATTGTGACAACAAACGCCAAACACACTGTGCAGCTTGTCCATGTCGATCAGGATTTCCTCACAATATATGTTGATCACAATTTCATAGTGCAGGGCAATACCATTGTTGCGGTGCGCGATGCTGCCGGCGACATCATGTGGAGCTGGCACCTCTGGACAACCGACTACGACCCGTATGGAGTAACAGGAAATTCCAATTCCGGCACATCGCCGGTGCCTAACAATATCGGCGAGACGTATGATTTCATGAAGGCTAATCTCGGATGGGTATATGCCGAGAATTCTTTCAGTGACAGAAGACGCACAACATACTGGCGTCCCGCCCAGAAACGCGGCACCGGCTACCCGCAGCCTGATGGCCCGAAAGAGGAACCCGGCGAGTTTGTTACCAAAAACCGCTACCGTGCATCGCAGGATGAATATATCTCGACCAGAACCGGACATGCTCCGTATTACAACTGGGGTCGTAAGGATGCGCTCATGCGCACTATCCACAAGCCCGGCGGTGTGTACAAAAACGGCGCGATATCATATCCGGAGTACAGCTACCGCTGGCTTTTTGACAATAAGAATCTGACAAGCACAGGGCGCGACAACAAGCGCCAGACCCTCCGTGCCGGGCACTGGTATTTCCAGCAGTTCACAATGGATGAATCCGTGCGTCTGCCGTGGGCTATGGGTACAGTTTACCGTATTCAGCAAAATACAACCCTCGACGGTACCATAGAGGGTGCTACAACCAATGCTTATTGTGTTACATGGTGGACCGGAAAATATGACGGTATGACGAGTGTTGGGCCGGTACCTTTGAAGAAAGAATATAAAGACGCGCCCGGACAATGGCCCACCGGAAGAGAAAACAGTGATTGGGCTATCTCAACTCAGACAGACTTTGACGTTTATAATGATTTGTGGTGTATAGGTATACCTAAAGGCCTATTGGGCCCGGGCTATCTTGATGAAAAGAATGGATCTGCAGAGCATCAGGTGGTCAAAACCGTGTTTGACCCATGTCCGCCGGACTTCATGGTGCCACCGAACAGAGCGTTTGACAAGCTCAATGCTTCAACAGGCACTTTTGATATCGATTATAAATCGCATGTGGTGTACAAATTTTTCAAATATGACCTGCAGTTCCCGGCCATGCCGTTCCTGACAGCCCGAAAGGCGGCCGGCGGTTTGAACTATAGTACAAGTGCTCCCGATTGGGACATCGATGAGGGCCGCGAAGCGGACGGTTATCTGCCTTACGTCTACTGTTTCCCGATGGAAGCGGATCTGTTTGACATGACATGTACATTCTGGACCGCAGATGTCGCTCCTCTGCATTGGAGCTCAGGTTCCTTCGTCATACCGTCATTCTACAATATCACCGGTGATTTTGTAACAAATCCCGGCTCGGGACTTGGCGCAAACGGCGCGACGGCACAGATGGGTGGCTATGACTCCCGTGCTTCCGGACGAGAATGGTCGATATCAACCCGCCAGGTGCGACCTGTACGCGAAAAATAACCCACAGCGCCGGACGTATTCAAACGCCCGGCGCTGCAATTATTGCATATTTTAGGCGTTATTCGTAACTTTGTGGCATTATTGAGAAAACAACAGTTGCATGAATATTTCTTATAACTGGCTAAAGCAATATATTGACTTTAACCTTACTCCCGATGAGCTCGCGGCTGCACTCACCTCTGTCGGACTCGAAACCGGCTCGGTTGAGGAAGTGGAGTCCATAAAGGGCGGACTCAAAGGCATTGTTACAGGCAAGGTGCTCACATGTGTGGAACACCCCGACAGTGACCACCTCCACATAACCACAGTTGACCTCGGCGACGGCAATCCCACGCAGATTGTCTGCGGTGCACCCAATGTGGCCGCAGGGCAGAGCGTTGTGGTGGCAACAGTAGGCACAACCCTATATGACTGTGACAAAGAATTTCAGATAAGAAAATCGAAGATACGCGGTGTCGAATCTTTTGGCATGATATGCGCCGAAGATGAAATAGGGGTAGGCACCTCCCACGATGGCATCATTGTGCTCGACCCCTCTGTGAAGCCCGGCATACCCGCTGCCGAGCTTTACGGCCTGTCAAGCGATTATCTGCTTGAGGTGGACCTTACGCCAAACCGCGTTGATGCGGCAAGCCATTACGGTGTTGCCCGCGACCTCTGCGCCTGGCTTGCCGCCCACGCCACAGCCACGCCGCTCAAAAAGCCGCAGCCCGATTCATTCAAGGCCGACAAGGCCGACGGTGCTGTTACAGTGGAGGTTGCAGACTCCGATGCTTGCCCGCGCTACAGCGGAGTAACCATCCGCGGCGTCAAGGTGGCCGAGAGCCCGAAGTGGCTGCGCGACCGCCTGAGCGTCATTGGTCAGCGACCCATCAACAATATCGTTGACATCACAAACTATATTCTCCACGGCATCGGTCAGCCGCTTCACTGCTTTGACCTCGCCAAGGTGAAAGGCGAAAAGATTGTTGTGCGCACTTGCCCGCAGGGTACCAAATTCACTACACTCGACGGTGTTGAGCGCTCGCTCGATAGCCGCGACCTGATGATTTGTAACGCGGAGGAGCCTATGTGCATCGCAGGTGTGTTTGGCGGTCTTGACTCCGGAGTCACAGACACCACTACCGATATTTTCATCGAAAGCGCATATTTCAACCCCACGAGCGTGCGCAAGACCGCCCGCCGTCACGGCCTGTCAACCGACTCCTCTTTCCGCTACGAGCGCGGAACCGACCCCAATGCAACTCTCTGGGCTGTCAAGCTCGCCGCTCTCCTTGTAAAAGAGCTTGCCGGTGGCGAGATATGCGGCGAGCCGGTGGATATTTACCCCTCGGTGGTGAATCCCTATCCGGTCACTTTAGAATATGATTATGTCAACGCGCTCATTGGCAAGGTGATACCACGCGACACCATCGCCTCCATACTCAAATCGCTTGAAATTGAAACCGTCAGCGCAAACGACTCTGAGGCTCAGCTACTTGTGCCGACCTACAGGGTGGATGTGCGCCGTCCCTGTGACGTTGTGGAAGATCTGCTCCGCATCTACGGATATAACAATGTGGAGACCGGCACAACAGTGCGCTCGGCGCTCTCTTCCGAGAGCATTGCCGATGTGGACAACCGTCTGCGCAACATTATCAGCGAGCAGCTCACGGCCTGCGGCTTCAATGAAATAATGAACAACTCGCTCACAGCCGAAAGCTACTATGCCGACCTTGACGGCTTCAACCTCGACAGCTGTGTGCGTCTGCTCAACCCGCTGAGCGGCGACCTCGCAGTGATGCGCCGCACTCTCATTTTCGGCGGCCTCGAATCGCTCGGCCATAACATCAACCGCAAGCTGCCTGACCTGCTCATGTATGAGTTCGGCAATGTCTACAGCCGCAATCCGCAGGCCGAATCCACCGCAGAGAAACCGCTCGCTCCCTACAGCGAGGAGGCTCACCTCGGCATATGGCTCACCGGTGCGCTCCGTCCGGGCAACTGGGCGCGTCCTGCTGCCGAAGCTACATTCTTTGACCTGAAGGCAACTGTGGCAAATATCTTCGCGCGCCTTGGTGTGTCGCCCCGTGAGATAAAGCTCTCCGCTGCAAACAATGAACTTTTCGACGCATCCATCACCATCGCCACCCGCAGCGGCAAGCCTCTCGGCGTGATGGGCATTGTTGCTAAAAAGCAGTTGGCCAAGTGCGATGTGCGCCAGCAGGTGGTGTTCGCCGAGCTCAACTGGACAGCCCTTGTCAGCCTTGTCGCAAAGCGCAGCCCGCTATACACAGCCCTGCCACGCACACAGCCTGTGCGCCGCGACCTCGCGCTGCTGCTCGACTCCGCTGTGAGCATGGAGCAGGTGGAGGCTACAGTGAGAGAAAGCGAGCGCAAGCTCCTCAAATCGGTGGAGCTGTTCGATGTGTACGAAGGCAAGAATCTGCCGGAGGGCAAGAAATCATACGCTATCGCAATCATGCTCCAGGACGATGAGAAGACCCTCACCGACAAACAGATTGAGAATGTGATGGATAAAATCACAGCAAACCTCGCCAAAAAACTTGGCGCGTCACTCCGATAAACAACAACTAAAATATTACCGCAATGGGAAGAGCTTTTGAATACCGCAAAGCAAGAAAACTCAAACGCTGGGGCAATATGTCCCGCACATTCACCCGTATTGGCAAGGAGATAACCATCGCCGCAAAAGCCGGTGGTCCTGACCCCGACACCAACCCCCGTCTGCGCGCTCTGATGCAGAACGCCAAGGCTGCGAATATGCCCAAGGACACGGTTGAGCGTGCCATCAAGAAGGCTACCGAGAAGGATGCCGGCGACTACAAGGAGATTGTTTACGAAGGATACGGTCCCTTCGGCATTGCCATCATCGTGGAGGCCGCTACCGACAACAACACCCGCACTGTTGCAAACGTCCGCTCTTACTTCAACCGCTACGGCGGCAGCCTCGGCACACAGGGCAGCCTCTCGTTTATGTTTGACCACAAGAGTGTCTTCAAAATCAAGCCCAAAGAGGGTGTAGATCTCGAGGAGCTTGAGCTTGAACTGATCGACTACGGTGTGGACGAGCTCGTTGCCGACGAGGAGGAGATCGATATCTACGGTGCTTTCGAGGAGTTCGCCAACATACAGAAGTATCTTGAGGAGAACGGCTTCGAAATCATCAGCGCCGAGTTTGAGCGCATACCCAACGACCTCAAGGAGGTGACCGAGGAGCAGCGCGCAACCCTTGACAAACTGCTCGAGAAATTCGAGGAGGATGAGGATGTGCAGAATGTGTTTCACAACATCAAGGAAACAGAGGAATAATCACACCTTATTATATATAGGGACCCGCGGCACTGCCCGCGGGTCTTTTTTATTGCTTAGGTTTTGTGAGATTTTATATATAAGTTTGCAAATGTAAAAAACAATTTATAATTTTGTGGCTCAGACCGTCACTACAGAAGCCCCGGTCTAGGGTAATGTGTGGTGGGACTATAGAGAACATTATATAAAGAAAGCGTTTATCCGCGCTGATTCTTGACTTTCTGAAATTCTCGCAAAATTTCATTTCCTGTCAGGGGTTGAGCAACGGTAGATGCCCGTGGATATGTGATACCAAGCATTAGGTAGTGTGTCTTGAGAAAGATATACTCAGTGCTATTGTTGCATATATGAGCGTGGGCTTCTGCGTTGCCGTCCGACAGGAAATGGGCAATGCGAGAAGCCTCAGAAAGTAGGATGGCGACAGATACAGATTCCTACGCTTTTTGCTTATGCAGACTAATTGCCAACGAGGGGAAGACGGAGGCATAGAGTTATTTATGTATAGACACGTTTTGGTGAAAATTGCATTAATTGCCTATGTTTTTTTTTGTAGCCCGTGCAAACTATACTCTCAAAGAACGGTTGAGATTGCAGAGCAGGATACGGTACAAACTACTACAACAAATCCTAGGGTGTTAAAAAGAAAGGTCGCAATCGGGCGTTTTTCGAATGAGACCCAGTATGCCAAAGGTCTTTTCTATGATAAGAATAATGATCCTGTAGGAAAGCAGGCATTGGATATACTTTCAGCTAAGCTCGCTTCATCTGGAAAATTTCTATTATTAGAGAGCGGAAGTATAACGGAGATCATTGCAGAGTGTCAGAGTAATGGAAAAGACTTTTCTAGTATCGGTGCTGATTACCTTATTATTGGTTCCGTGACTGAATTTGGAAGGAAAACAGTTGGAAAGTCAAATGGGTTCAGCAGTCAGAAATCGCAAATAGTTGAAGCGGCAGTCTCAATCCGTTTGATAGATTTGTCTACGGGGCTTATCATTTATTCTGATGAGGGTAAAGGTGAGGCTGCATTGACCACAAAAAACAATCTTTTTAAGAGTCAATCTGCCGAATTTGATGCGACATTGAGCGACAAAGCAATATCTGCGGCGATAGGGCAGCTTGTTGAAAACATAATAAATAAATGTACTGACAAGCCGTGGCGGACATATTTCTTATCATATGATTCAGATGGCGTTCTCATTGCTGGCGGGAATAGTCAAGGACTTACTCAAAATGATGAATTTGTGATTAAAACCCGTGGACGAAAAGTTAAAAATCCGCAGACTGGTATAGAGATTGAGTTGCCGGGAAAAATAATAGGTAGGTTGAGGGTAGATGAGTGCGGAGGAGATACGCCTGAAACGGAATATTCATTTGTTTCCATTGTCGAGGATAATGGAATAGACGTTGAGAACTATAGTAATTATATCATAGAAGAACTTTGATTATGAAGATAAATATCAATGATTCGGCTCTTGTTCGTGTGTTTATTGCAGCCATCTTCTGTTTTTATGGTTGTTCGACAACGATGCCAGTTGCTCAATCAGGAGGCAAAGATGATGTCGCCTATCTCTTGGTATCAAGCACCGGAGAAAATGTGGGTAAAAAAGTATCAGTATTAGTGGATGACAAAGTGCGTTTTACCGCTAAGGCTATAAAACATAAACATGACCATGAAAAAGGAACAGCCTATCAGATTATTCCAGGCAAAAGACATGTGACCGTGCGACATGACGGCAAAACGTTGTATAACGGAGTTATTTTTATAAGTCAGCAAGAAACAAAGATAATACAGATCCCATGAGTAAATCATTTATTAAACGTCAACTCCTTTGTATCTCAGCTTTTATAGCTCTGACGTTGAGTATCGCTTCTTGTTCTGGTTCCAAGAACCTATATTCTTGGCACAAGTATGATGATGCTGCGTATCAGAACAATAAAAAGCAGACAGAGAAGACTGAAAAGAACTTTGTGAAGCAGATCACCAAAGTTATCGAGGTGCAAGATGGTGTGCGTAAGGTTGTGCCCCCCGGTATTTATGCCGAGTATGGTTTCTATCTTTATAAAAAAGGACAGAAGCAAGATGCGTTGGATATGATGCGCAAGGAGATTGAACTGTACCCAGAGGCAAACGCCTACATAACCAGAATCATAAAACAGATAGAGGAATGAAAAAAGTAACAGAACTTATATGTATGGCATGTCTGTCATTCATAGTGTCGTCCTGTGCGACATCAACCCTTACGAGAGGTGGTGAATATGGCTCTTTCTATACCGAGCATCCCAAGACTATTGTTGTTATGCCTCCAATAAACGAGACGAATTTCACTGGAGCAAAAGACTATTTCTATACTACTTTGGCATTACCTTTGATAGAGAAGGGGTACTATGTGTACTCTCCTTATCTCACAATGGAAATGTTCCAGTCAGAAGGTGCATATGACAGCGAGATGTTCATAAATGGCGATCTTACACAGTTCAAAAATGTGTTGGATTGTGATGCTGTGATGTTTACACGTATAAAAAAATGGGAAAAGAAGGCGTTGCTCGGCAAAATCAATGTAAATATTGAATACGTCCTTCGATCCGCGAACACTGGTGAGATTCTATATCAAAAAGAGGGAAAGATTGCTCTTGATACTTCAGATGATTCGGGTGGATTGGGTAGCTTGATTGCTACTGTTGTTAATACTGCTACAACTGATAAGGTAGTTGCAGGTAGAGAATGCAATGCATATGTCCTGTCAGACATTCCAGATGGTCCCTACTCGTTATCTTATCTAAAGGATCAGGAGAAAAAAGCTTGGGGTAAGGTTGTCAAAGCAACGGTTAAGGCTAAATAATAACGTTAATTGGGGCTAATAAAAAAACTTGCTCCGGTAAAGCGTGTAGAGAGGCTGTCTAACAAGTTTAGGCAGCCTTCTTTTTATGTCATCCAGTAGCATTGTCTCTCATGGATTTTATTTTGATTCATGGATCTTTTATTGAAAGGAGAATTAAAGGGAGAGTGTCTAATGCGCAGATTTTCAATAAGTTTCTTATTGATATTAATTGTTTACCCAACTGATGATAACTGGCGTATAATTTGTATAGCTAAAAAGACTTGTAAATCACGATAGTTGTAATATCCAAGCATTATTAAGTGAGAGAGCTGTGCCCGCGGGTCTTTTTTATTGCTTTTTCAATTGGTCGTGATAGGTTTTTATCTTATCTTTGCAATGCAATGGTAGATAATAACGACATAAAAGCTGCTGTGAGTGCGCTCCGTGCCGGGGGGGTGATTGTTTATCCCACCGACACCGTGTGGGGTATCGGTTGCGATGCGACAGACAGCGAGGCTGTGCGAAAAGTCTTTGAAATCAAGCGGAGAGCTGATTCAAAGGCTCTTATAACGCTCGTTGGAAGCACAGCCGCGCTCGAGCGCTGGGTGGATGATGTGCCGGAGGTGGCATTTCAGCTTATAGAGGCGGCCACGCATCCTGTCACCATTGTCTATGACCACCCCTGCGGATTAGCTCCCGAACTGCTTGCCGAAGATGGCAGCGCGGCGGTGAGGGTCACCTCAGAGGAGTGGAGCCGTGCGTTGTGCACCGCATTTCGCAAACCGATAGTGAGCACTTCGGCAAATATAAGCGGCTCACCCGCGCCCGGATGCTTCGCGGATATTGACCCGCAGATACTTTCTGCGGCCGACTATGTTGCCGCTTCGCGACGCGACGAGGCTCCCGGCTCAAAACCATCCTCGGTAATAAAGCTCGGTAGCGGCGGTTTAATAAGTATAATACGCAAGTGATGGCAGCAGGCTCCATATTCAGACAACGGGCTAATGAATACTTCAATGCTTTTCTGCTCTGGCGCGAGAAGCATATCAAGGAGAAAACATTCGTGGTGCTCCTGTCGCTTGTAGTGGGCACCCTCGGAGGATTCGCAGCGTTGATTCTGAAAACCCTCATCCATCTCATCTCTTCCGCGCTCACCTCGCACCTCGACATCACCGAGGGCAACTATCTTTTCTTCATCTACCCGGTGGTGGGTATCCTCATAACGCTGCTTTTTGTGAAGTATGTGGTGAGGGACAACATAAGCCACGGTGTCACCAAGGTGCTATACGCCATCTCGCAAAACAAGAGCCGCCTCAAACGCCACAATATGTACAGCTCAATGTTTGCGAGCTCCATCACCATCGGCTTTGGCGGCAGTGTCGGAGCCGAGGGTCCGATAGTCTATACCGGCGCTGCAATCGGCTCAAACTTAGGGTCGTGGATGCGCATGAGCCCGCGGGTGCTGATGATTCTTGTGGGGTGCGGCGCGGCAGCCGGCATAGCCGGAATATTCAAGGCCCCGATTGCGGGGATGCTGTTTACCCTGGAGGTACTGATGATTGACCTCACCACAGTGTCTGTGATGCCGCTGCTCATATCCTCCATCACCGGAGCTACGATAGCATACGTGTTCACCGGCTACGATGTTGAGTTTTTCTTCATACAGAGCGAGCCTTTTGCAACATCGCGCATACCCTTCGCCATACTTCTCGGTGTATTCACCGGGTTGGTGTCGCTATATTTCACCCGTGTGATGAACATGATGGAAAATTACTTCAGCTCCATCAAAAACCAATGGCTGAAGCTCTGCATCGGCGGAGCGCTCCTGTCGGTGCTGATCTTTATTTTTCCGCCTCTCTACGGTGAAGGCTACGGCTCCATCGTGAGCTTGCTCGGAGGTAATGTGGAGAGCATTCTCGATGGTTCCATTTTCTATGCCGACCGCGACAATATGTGGTTCATACTTGTGTTTGTGGCACTCATTATCCTTACAAAAGTATTCGCCACATCGGCCACCAACGGTGCCGGCGGTGTGGGTGGCACCTTCGCCCCCTCGCTATATGTGGGATGTATGGCGGGCTTCTTCTTCGCCTCGCTCACAAACCATGTTTTCGGCCTTGACCTTTCTGTAAAAAACTTCGCCCTCATGGGCATGAGCGGGGTGATGAGCGGTGTCATGCACGCGCCTTTGATGGCTATCTTCCTCACGGCGGAGCTCACCGGTGGCTACGAACTGTTCCTGCCGCTGCTCATTGTCAGCACGCTGTCGTATGGCACCATCAAGATTTTCGAGCCATACAGCATCTATGCGATGCGTCTTGCCCAGCGTGGTGAATTGCTCACACATCATAAGGACAAGGCTGTGCTGACACTGCTTAAAATCAACAGTGTCATTGAAACAGACTTCATGTCGGTGAAGCCGGAGATGAGTCTGAAGGAGATGGTGGAGGTGATATCCAAGTCAAACCGCAACCTCTTTCCCGTTGTTGACGACAACGGCCGGCTGCTCGGTGTGGTTCTCCTCGATGAGATCAGAAACATCATGTTCCGCCCCGACCTGTACCGGCGCATGTTTGTGCACACCTTCATGAGCACTCCCCCCGCAAGCATCGAGGTGGGGGAGAGCATGGAGCGGGTAATGAAGATTTTTGATGACACCGGTGCCTGGAATCTCCCTGTGGTGGAAAACGGCAAATATGTTGGTTTCGTGTCCAAGTCAAAAATCTTCAATTCATACCGCCGCGTGCTCCGGCATTACTCGGAAGACTGACGCAAGCCGCTTATTCCTCTACAGGCACGGTGGTGGTGCGGGTGCCATCTTCATTGACAGTGATGGTCACATCAACAGTGTCGTCAGGCAGTATATCGGCTATGCGTTCGGGCCATTCGAGCAGGCACAGCGCTCCGGAATCGAAATAGTCCTCAACGCCTATGTCAAAGGCCTCCTCGATGTTTTCAATTCTGTACAGGTCAAAATGATAGATAAGCTCGGCTGTTGTGTCGGAGCGGTATTCGTTTATGATTGAGAATGTGGGTGAGCCCGCAAAGTCATCCTCCACTCCGAGCTCTTTGCACAGTGCCCCGATGA
Source organism: uncultured Muribaculaceae bacterium (assembly GCA_910588065.1). Lineage (GTDB taxonomy): Bacteria > Bacteroidota > Bacteroidia > Bacteroidales > Muribaculaceae > Paramuribaculum. The sequence continues at coordinate 20,570 of CAJUPZ010000017.1, read as the reverse complement.
AAGTGGTTTTTCCGGCCCCCATCTCGCCGCTGAATGCGTAGACGGTGCGGTCATCCATCAGTGCTGCGAATTCCTTGGCTGCGCGGGGCAGATCCTCTACCGATGCGATGGTTATTGTCTTTGTAGTCATATAAGTTGTTGGTTTTTAGGGGTAAGCACAGCCAACGGCACAAGCATCTCGTGCATGGACACCCCTCCGTGCTGGAATGTGCCCCTGAAATGTCGGCTGTAGTGGTTGAAATTATTTGGATAAGCGAAAAAATCGCGGTTTTTGGCAAATATGCACTCGCAGGACACCCCGGTGGAAGGGAGTCCGTACGCATTGGGGTTGGTGACAGCAAACACCTTGGAGGCATTCACACCGAGGTTGCGGCCGATTTTGTAACGCAGGTTGCTGTTGATGTTTTTCTCGGCGGCTACCTTCACCGGGTTATCTACCGCAATGGTGCCGTGGTCTGTGGTGATGACGGCGCTTGCTCCCGAAGCGGCGATGCTTCTGAACAGCTCCTTAAGAGGGGAGTGGACAAACCATGATGCTGTGATTGAGCGGTATGCGGCGTCACTTCCGGCGAGCTCGCGCAATGTCTTGGACTCGGTGCGGGCATGGGACAGCATGTCGATAAAGTTGACAACCACCACATTGAGATCGTTGGACTTAAGGTCTGTAAATCTGTCGGCGAGCCGCGAGGCTGCATCTGAATCGTTTATCTTGGTGTACGAGAAAGTGAAGTTTTGTCTCATACGCCGGAGATACGACTCTATAAGCGGCGATTCATTGAGGTTTTTACCCTCCTCGCTGTCTTCGTCAACCCACAGTTCAGGAAATGAGCGTGCTATATCGGCAGGAAGAAGTCCGGAGAAGATTGCGTTGCGGCAATATTGCGTTGCGGTTGGCAGCAGGGCGCAGTACAGTTCGGTGTCGATGGCAAACAGATCGCTCAGCATCGGGCTTACACTCAGCCATTGGTCAAGGCGGAAATTGTCTACAATAATCAGCCACAGCTTTTTGCCCTCTTTAAGTTGGGGCATGATTCTCCGGGTCATCACCCGGTGGCTCATCAACGGTGTGTCAGCAGTGTCGTCAAGCCACGAGCGGTAGTTTGCGGTAACATATTTGGCAAAGGCGCTGTTTGCCTCATTGATCTGCGAGGCGAGTATGTCGGCCATCTCGGAGGATGAATCCGGTGCCTCGAGCTCCATTTGCCAGTAGGTCAGCTTGCGGTACAGTTCATACCAGTCGCTCAGCGTGGAGGCCGAGAAGGTCATGGAAGATATTCTGGCAAACTCGTCGCGGTAGGCTGAGAGCGATTTCTGCGCAACAAGCTGTCCCGAGTGGAGTATCTTTTTTATGGACAGCAGTATCTGGTTGGGGTTCACCGGCTTGATGAGATAATCGGCGATTTTGCTGCCTATAGCCTGATCCATGATGTTTTCCTCCTCGCTCTTGGTAATCATTATCACCGGTATATGGGGGCTGTTCTCCTTTATGCGGGCAAGGGTGTCGAGGCCTGAAATGCCGGGCATGTTCTCATCAAGAATAACAAGGTCAACCGCTGTTTCCGCGCAGATATGCAGCGCATCGACGCCGCTGCATGCTGTCAGCAGCTCGTAGCCTTTCGCTTCGAGAAACATGATATGGGGCTTCAGCAGGTCAATCTCATCATCCGCCCAGAGTATTTTGGGTTTGCTATTCATCCTGAGTCAGGGTTTGGTTGTCGGTATCGGTGCCATACATCTCATTTTCATCGGGATACTCGCTTGGGGTGAGCACTGCCTCATGCACCCCGCGGGTCATGGCATCGTCGTAGGCACGCTGATACTGTTCGAGGGTGAGCCCGTTTTGCAAAATTACGGCAAAATTTTCTTCTGACACAACCATCGGCACAATTGCCGGGGAGAATTCCAGTCCATCCGGCCCGTTGAGAATCGACATGTAGCGCGACACTTCGCCTATGTCGGCAAAGCCTTTGATGAGCAGTATGCCGAGATTGCCGAACTCCATCTGTTCAAGGTCAAAATCGCGTATGGTGAAGGTGTTGAAGTTGAAACGGGCAACTTCGTAAAGAACTTCGTTGGCGTTGACGCTGTCAAGGGGATAGGTGAGCATCAGCATCTGGGCCGCATCAGGGTTCAGGTTGAGTTTCACCGAATCCGGAGCTTCAGGAGCGGCATCGCCATTGGCGGCGATGAGGCGGGTGGAGCGTATCATGGAGCTGCCGGTGGCGGAGCCGGAGTGGATTTTTCTTCCGCCGGTGGCACCTTTGAGGTAAGAGGAGGCGAGGGGAGCCACCTCCGCATCGGGGTATTTGTCGATAATGGTGCGCAGCGATGATACAAATTCATCGGTATTGCCCTCATTCACAAAGGTTAGAGCTTCAAGAAAGAGAAATTTTGGCATCAGCGGGCTCAGGGGATATTTCTCCTTGGCCTCGCTTACTGCTGTGCGCACCCCTGAGATGTTGTTGTCTGTAAAGTCGGAATATGCTTTTTGATAAAGCTCTTCCTGCCGGCGGGGCATCGCCTTGAGATTTTCGAGATACTGCGGGTCGGTCATCGCTGAGCCGAGGGGTGAATCGGCGAAGTCGGCGGTTATCAGGGCACGGTATTTCTCGGCTTGCGCTATATCGCCCGCGCGCATATACATGAGGTACATATTATAATATGTGTCGAGGCGGTACACATTGTCGGGATATTCCTCCAGCAGCCGGAGCCAGGGCTTTGCCGCGGCGGGATAGTCCTCGAGTTTGTCCTTGAGTATAAGTCCCATGTTGTACAGTCCCTCCTGGATAATGCTATGGGCGGCGGTGCGCTGTTCATCGGTTGCGGGGATATCCTTGAGGTAGTATTCGCGAGCCAGAGGGTCGTTTGCGGCTGGAGTATTCTCCTCCGGGGTGTCGGCAGCGGCCACTGTGTCTGTTTGTGATTCATCTGCAACCGGTTCCTCGCCGATGGCGGCGAAATCGCTTTTGTTTCTTCTGCGCCAGTTATCCTCCAGTTTGCGGCCGCCCCAACGTCGCCTGAATTCGGCGGCTCCGGCGGTTTTGACGCTTTGGTTGTAGAAATACCATGAGTTGTCGGAGTTGAGAGTGAAGGCTGTGGGCGCCTGGGCGTTTGCAGAGGTGTTCTGATTGCCTGAAGCTGCTGATTCCTCCTCCTCGCGCTGCTGTCGTTCAAGCTCGCGGCGCTCCTCTTCCTGACGCTTTTTCAGCTCGCTGATAATACGGTCAATCACTTTGAGCTGCTCCTCGCGCGGCATATCGGCCAGCTGCAGGAGTGAATCCTGCACATGGACGTTGCGTGAGTGGACAGCCAGCTCGTCAAGCACATCAGAGCGCAGAAGTATGTTTCTGAGGTCAGGGTAGTCGTCACCTAACAGCGACACCGACGCTGAGTAGCATGGCTGGGCCTTGTCATAGTCGCCGAGTGCGAAATACAGTTCCCCGAGCGCGATATTTGCTATGGCCATGTCAATGCCCTGACGGGTGGACTTGGTCACAGCATCGGAATAAGCCTTGACAGCGCCGAGGGTGTCACCTTTGGCGAGCAGCAGATTTCCTTCGGCGTAATGAATCTGGTCAAGATAAGGTTTATTTCTCTCGTAACGGGTCATGCGGCGTATTGCCTTCAGCTCGGCATCTGCCTGAGAGCCGGAGGCGGTTGCGCCCTGACGTATGCGCGCGTTGAATTTGGTGCGGTATGGCGCGGATATGCTGCCGCTCACCTTTTTGAAAGCTTCAGAAGCTGCGGCATTATCCCCTTTGCGCTGCAGCAGCTGCCCAAGGAGGAAGGTAAGCCTTGTTTTCTGGATGCCGGAGGCGGATGCTATGGCTGTGCGCAGCGGAGCGATAGCCTCGTCATAGTGTCCCGACGCTATCTTTATGTCGGCATCTGCGAAAGCGTATTGCCCTTTGAGCGCATCGGTTGACAGCTCCTTTTCCCTCACCCGGTCAAGGATGGCCTGAGCCTCTGTCACCCAACCGGCGGCGCAGTAGCTCCTTGCCTGCCATATCTTCGCTTCGGCAACTGTTGCGGGGAGCCAGCCGAAATGGCGCGCTATGTACATGAAGGTGGATGCTGCTCCGAGAAAATCACCGTCCATATACTGGCTTTTGGCGAGCATCATCCAGGCATTGTGAATAAAAGGGTTGTACTCCTCGCGTTTGAGCCATTCGCGATATTCGGGGTCGCGGCTCTTGCCGGGGGTGCGTCGCGGCTTTCTCTTTATTGAGCGTAGCTGTATCGCTTTCTGCGCTTTTTCAATTGAGCGGGTGAATGAGCCGCTGGGTTGCGGCGCCTTGGGGTTCGAGCGGGCTTCGGCGGGGTGCATCGGCAGCAGGGTGGTGAAGTCGTCCTCATAGCCGCTCTCCATATCCTTGAGGGTCTGCTTGTAGTGTTCGTCGCCGTTGAAATAGATGTTGTAGCGGGTAATGAAGGCCTGATAGTTGCGTGTGGCGGCGGTGTTTTTTCTGGAGGAGCAGCCCGATATGAGAGCTATTCCTGACAGAATAATCATTGACAATATGCAATGCCTCACCTTCATGTGTGCGTCAACAGTCGGATGAACGGAAGCGTCTTGCAACAGGCACACCCACAGCCATGATGGCGTAGGCGGCACACATCACAATGACAATAAGGGCGGAGCAGGGCACATCTATGACCACAGACAGCAGCAACCCGCCGATACAACAAATCAGCGATATTATTGTGGATGAGGCCATTATGGTGCCGAACCGTCGGCAAAACAGTTCGGCTATCATCTGAGGAAGAGTGAACATAGACATCAGCAGCATCACGCCCACAAGTTTGATTGTCAGCACAATACACACCGCTACAAGCACGGTCATGGAATAGGAGATGAATCTCACGGGCAGGTGGATGACAGTGGCGAAGTCGCGGTCGAACGCGCATACAACTATCTTGCGGTAAAAAACAGCGAAGAACAATGCCAGAACCACTGCGAAGCCACCGAACATCCACAGGTCGGCTGATGCTATGGTGAGCACATTGCCGAAAAGAAATGAGTTCAGCTCAGGCACATACCCGGGGGTAAGAAACACAAACAGTATTCCCACCGCCATGCCTATGGCCCATATCACAGCTATAGCGCTGTCCTCGCGCACCCTGCCTCTTGACGACATGAATTCAACCCCCATAGAGGAGGCCACGGCAAAAACCGCTGCCGTGAATATCGGGTTTATGCCTAAATAATAGCCGAGTCCGAGTCCACCGAAGCAGGCGTGGGTCACCCCGCCGCTTATTGCCACAAGTCGGCGGGTAACAATATATGTGCCGATCATCGCCGAGGCGATGCTGATTATCACCAGTCCAATCAGGGCGTTTGTAAAGAAGCTGTATGTCAGTAAATTATCCATTGTGTACGGTGGCGGTGGCGGCAGCGCGGGCTTCGCTTACTATCATCATAAGTTCGTCGCGCACAGGGGTGGGGAGGGTGATGCCGCGCAACTGTATGCTCCGACCCCAGCCTGCTATATCTTCAGGAAGCAGGGTAAGGAGCACATTGCGAAACTCCTCTATCGCTTCCTCAGAATAGTCGTCAGCACCGGTGCCTGCATAAGCATCGAGCTCCTCGTCGTCATAATAGATTATCTCAGGGCTTACTGCGGCCAGCAGCGAATCTTTCTCGCAGGTGATATGCATGCCGCAGCATCCTTCATCCGCGGGCTGCGGTCTGTCATCTGTTTCCGCCTCGCCGGGCTGAGTTCCGGCTGAGCGTTTGTCAAGATAATACAGCAGCGTGCCGGTAACAACAAGGGCTGAGAGAAGTATCAGGGCTACAATCATACGTTGTCCTCCTGAACGGATGCGTCTTCAACAGTAAATCCGCCGGCGCGTAAATCGTCCCAGAATCCGGGATATGATTTGCTCACCACTTCGGCGTTGTTGATAACTATACCGGGAATATATACAGCCACAGGTGCAAAAGCCATGGCCATGCGGTGGTCGTCATAAGTGTCAAATTCCGGCACCTCACCCACAGGGCGGCGGCCACCGTCCCATGATATTATTTCATCGCCGTCAGTTGTCTTTTCAGTCTCGAGCACCACACCCACTTTCAGCAGCTCTGCGGCGAGGGCAGCTATACGGTCGGTTTCCTTGATGCGCAGCGAGCGCAGTCCGGAGAGACTGAACGGCACACCGAGCATGGAGCAAGTGACAGCTACTGTCTGCGCTACATCGGGTGTGTCGCTCATGTCGGCAGTGAACCGTGGTGACAGCTCAGGCGATGCTTCGAGCTGGGCGCGTACAGGGGCGGTTTCAAAGCTGGTCTCCACTCCTAAGCGGCTGTACAGACCGGCAATGGCGCTGTCCCCCTGCGAACTCTGTTCCCATAGTCCGTCAAGAGCTGTCCAGCCACATGTAAGAGCTTGTATCTCAAACCAATATGATGCGGCGCTCCAGTCAGCCTCAATTTCAAAACCGCTTGGAGCAGAGTATGTTGCTGCCGGAATGGTGATGGTGTTGCCTTCAATGGTCGCCTCAACTCCAAAACGGCTCATTATGTCGGCTGTCAGTCTGATGTATGGCTGCGAGATGGTTGAGCCTGAGAGGGTTATGGCAAGGCCATTTTCCATTGTAGGTGCAATCATCATCAGCGCGGAGATATATTGCGAGCTCACGGATGAGTCGATGTCCACAGTTCCGCCACTCAGTTTTTTACCCTTAATGGTCAGCGGAGGAAACCCCTCATTGCCGGCGTAGTCAATATCAGCGCCGAGGCTGCGCAGCGCATCCACAAGCGGAGCGATGGGACGTTTGCGCATACGCTCGCTGCCGTTAAGGGTGATGATTTTGCCCTCTGCAACTGCATAAAACGCTGTGAGAAAACGCATTGCAGTGCCGGCAGCACCGATGTTTATAATCGGCTCAGAAGATGACAGCGCTGATTGCATTGCCTTTGTGTCATCGCACTCCGCAACTTTTGTCAGCGGTGCGGCTCCGGGTGTCAATGCGTTGATAATCAGCGCGCGGTTGCTTATGCTTTTTGACAGCGGAAGCTTGATTTCAACGTCAAGCAGCTCCTCCGGAGGAAATATTCTGTAGTTCATAGCTCAAATTGAAATAGCCGGTAGCCGTACTCATTGCTCTCCTCGAGGGCGTAGAGTGCCGAGTCGTCCGGTCTGACAGCCAACAGGCATCGGCCAACCGGTATGTAAATGATTTTTTTTAGGTGACCGTCATAGTCATGTACCCGGATTTCTGTCAGCGGCTCTATCTCTCCTGCGGCCATTTTTTTATTTCTGTCGTTGACCTCGGAGGCGAGTCCGCCGGCAATTGTGTAGACATGGCTGTCTGACACCACAACACCGCCCGGGTGAAAGTATCGCAGGCTGTCGGTGTAGCGGAAGGTGGAGTAGCTTCCATCCTCGGCTTCAACCTCTATACCTTTCTGAGGTTGACCGGCAACAACGGTTATGCGGACTGAGTCACCGTCGGCTGTGCCGAAGCAAAGAATATCGCCGAGCGCACCGGCGGCCGCGAAATGATTGCCGTCGGGACTCACACGCCCGGTGAGATGAAAGAAGTTTGCAAGCGCGTATTCAGGTAATCCACTCTGTCTCAACACCTCGGGATAGCCGACAACGGTTCTCACAAACCGCCCGGCTGAGTCGTAGGCGTTGAGCAGGCCGGCTTTATTGAGGTTTGGAGCAAGCACCGCGCCATTGCGGAGCTTCATCAGCGATGCGGGCACAACAGAGTCGTCCGGAGCACCTACAATCCTGTCTCTCAGCGACATGATGAGGCGTAGCTGCGGCTCGGCACTGTCAAGGTTCTCGACAGCAAGGAGTTTGCGGCGCGCAACATCCGATTCCACCACCAGACGGTTGCCTTCCGACTCATACCACCATCCGGTGAGATACGGCATCTGCCCGGGGGCGATACCCTTGACCAGAAAGCTTCGGAGGTACTTGCCATCGGTGGCGTATTCATCTATTATAGTGTCGCATTTCACCGAATTGCGGACAAAAAGGCGGCTATCTGAGGCGAGTATGCCAAGCGGCTCATGAAAGGATTCATCTCCTGCGAGCAGGGTGGGGGCGAGGCGAAGTGTGTCGATGCGGTCGGCACACGCGCTGCCGGAGCCGCATGATGCGGCTCCGGCGAGCACGAGCAGCGACAGCAGAATTACCGGCAGGCGGGTCATCGGCTCTCTCAGCTGAGTTTGGCGAGAGCCTGCGCTATGCGGCGCATTGCCTCGCGTATATTGTCATCGGAGGTAGCGTAGCTCAGGCGAATGTAGCCGGGCAGGCAGAATGCCTCACCGGCAACAGTGGCCACATGTCCCTCTTCAAGCAGATACATGGCAAGGTCGGTGTCGTTGGCTATCACACGGTCGCCAAACTTCTTGCCGAAGTAGGCGCTGACTTTCGGGAAAAGGTAGAACGCACCCTGCGGCACATTTACTTCGAGCCCCGGAATCTGACGGGCAAGTTCGACAACAAGGTTGCGGCGGCGCTCAAAGGCAACTCTCATCTCCTCGACGCAATCCTGCGGTCCGCTGTAAGCGGCCTCGGCAGCTTTCTGGGCTATGGACGAGGGGTTTGAGGTGTATTGGCTCTGGAGTTTGCTCACCGCCTTGGCTATAGGCAGGGGCGCGGCTATGAAACCTATGCGCCAGCCGGTCATTGCGTATGCCTTGCTCACTCCGTTTACAACAACCACTCTGTCCGCTATTTCGGGGAATGCACCAAGGGATGTGAAGCTGCCGGTAAAGTTGATGTGCTGGTATATCTCGTCGGCTATGATGGTGATGTCGGGATAATCTTTGAGCACATCCACCAGACCCTGGAGCTCGGCGTGGGTATATACGCTGCCGGTGGGGTTTGAAGGCGAGCAGATGATGATGAGGCGTGTGCGGGGGGTGATGGCTTCGCGAAGCTGGGCGGGTGTTATCTTGAAATCCTGCTCTATGCCGGCGGGCACGAGAACATTGGTGCCCTCGGCAAGCTTCACCATCTCCACATAGCTGACCCATGCGGGGGTGGGGATAATGACCTCATCGCCGCGGTTCACTATGCTCAGCACTGCGTTGCAGAGCGCCTGCTTGGCACCGCCGCCAACAACAATCTGCTCGGGCGCGTAGTCAACACCGTTCACCTCCTTGAGGTTCTGTGCTATGGCTTTGCGCAGCGACATATAGCCTGCAACCGGGGTGTAGAATGTGAAGTTGTCGTCGATGGCTTTTTTTGCCGCCTCCTTGATGTGGGCAGGGGTGTTGAAGTCGGGCTCGCCGACAGAAAGGTTTATAACATCCACTCCCTGTGCTTTGAGCTCTGAGCTCTTTTGTGACATGGCGAGTGTCTGCGATGGGGAGAGGTTGGTAACGCGGTCTGAGATATGAAACATAAAAATGATGTTATTAAGATTTTAATTGTGCAAAGATAATCAAAGTGGTGAACATTGTGGCTCTCTGACGGGTTGAAAACATGAGAACTTAACCAAAATTTGAATATATGGACAAAGATGTGTTAAACAAGCTTGCCGCCGAAAAGGGTGCGGTGCTCGTGGAATTTTATGCTACATGGTGTCCTCACTGCCGCAAGATGATGCCGGTGGTGGAGGATGTGAAGGCTCTTATCGACGGCCGCGCGCCTGTGTATCAGTTCGATGTGGATAAGTATCAGGACCTCGCGGATGAGCTCAAGGTTGAGACTATACCCACATTCATGGTGTTTAAAAACGGCGAAGTGATGTGGCGAGTGAGCGGTGAACTCGACGGCAATACGCTCTATTCAAAGGTTGAGGAGTACCTATGACCCCTGAGGCATGACAACACCGAATCTTTTCACATCTTATCTCACTGCGTTGGGTGTGCCGTTCACGCCCGAGGCTTCGGCCAAGGCGTTTGATGGTATGTCTTTCAAGTCGCTGTTCGGCTTGTCGCGCCTGTTGACTTCGTACGGAATTGAGAATCAAGCGCTGCAACTGGCCGACAACTCGCAGCTGCGGCAGATTCCCACACCGTTCATGGCGCAGACGGCAGGCGGGTTTGTGGTGGTGGAGAGTATCAGCCCGGATGGCTATACCTTCAGCAGCAAGAATGGGAAGCAGACGGTTGAAATGGCTGATTTTGAGGATGATGCAACCGGAATTGTGCTTCTTGCATATCCCGATGACAATTCGGCGGAGCCTGACTATGCATCACACCGGTTTTATTCTCTCGCAGCCAAGGCAAAGCTGTGGGTGCTTGTCTTATGCACTGCAGCTCTGCTGGTGTACGGCTTTGTGGCATCACGATTGTGGTCGAATCTGTCTACCGTTTTGCTTGTGCTGGTTGATTTCGCCGGCATTGGAGTGACATGGCTGCTGATTCTCAAATCGCTTAAGGTCAGTTCAAAGTCGGCCGACAGTCTGTGCGGTATTCTCAAGGAGCATGGTTGTGACACAGTGCTGGAACAGAAAGCGTCAAAATTTTTCGGATTGTTCGGATGGAGCGAGGTAGGGTTTGCTTACTTCACGGTATGCACCGCGCTGCTCTTTATCTTTCCGCAACATATCGGCTACCTTGCTCTTATCAACGGTTGCTGCCTGCCGTTTACGGTGTGGAGCATCTGGTATCAGCGGTTCCGTCTGCACACATGGTGTACTCTCTGCGTCATGACCCAGTGCATCCTCTGGTTGCAATTTTTATGCTACTTTTTCGGCGGGTGGTGGCACTATGCTTTTCCGCTGTCGGTGCCGTTCTTTGCCATGGCGGCGGCTTTCGTGGTGGCTCTGCTAACAATCAACCGCATTGTTACTTTTATAGAAAAACGTACTGCTGAATGATATGAAGAAGATTCCTAAAATAAATCTGCCCGGAGCCAAGGTGCTCACACCTCCGCAAATGAACAAGATACACATCTGCACCGGCAAGCACACTCCCCGCTGATAGCCGGTATAAGCACAGACAAGGCGTGGCAATTGCCACGCCTTGTCTGTTTGGAATTGCTTTGTCAGTGCCGTCAATTGTCGTTTGTCTCGTAGGCGGCTATGTCAACAAGCTTGATGTCGAATGTAAGGGTTGAAAAAGGGAGTATGAGCCCGGAGGTCTCTGTGCCGTAGCCCTGCGCCCAGGGTATAACCACTCTCGCGCTGTCGCCTACCGCCATGTTGGTGAGCGCTATCTGCCAGCCTGCGATGGTTTCGGTGGGGCGGAAGCGGAAGATGCTGTCGCCGTAGGTTGTGGCGGTGTAGGATGAGTCAAACGGGGTGCCGTTGTAAAGCCATCCCTTGTATTTCACGTCAACGGTGCTGGTGACGAGCGGCACAAGGTTGCCTTCGGTCTTGGAGCGGTCGTTGAAGTAGTGGATGAGCACTCCTGAGGTGGGATACCATGAGGGGGCGAGGGGAGTGTAGTATGCGGAGCCGTCAAGGTCTTTCAGGTTCACCTGCTGCTGATAGTAGGTGTCATTGTCCTTGCGCCAGTCCTCGTATGTGTCCCACGCACTGTCATCGGAGCAAGATGTTGCTGCGATGACAGCGGTAAGGCATAAAAACGGTATAGCAAAAATCTTTTTCATGAATCGGGGTGTGAATTTGTTCAGAATTCCACTTTTGGAGCTGTGGAGGCTCCGGCTTCTGCCTGGAATTGCGGCTTGGGTTTGAATCCGAACCATCCGGCATATATCATTGTCGGGAATTTTTTGATGGAAGTGTTGTATTCAGCCACAGCCTGGGTGTACCTGCCGCGAGCGGTAGTCACCCGGTTCTCGGTGCCTTCGAGCTGCACCTGCAGGTCGCGGAAATTTTCGTTGGCCTTCAGGTCGGGGTATGCTTCGGTGACAGCGAGGAGCGATTTGAGTGCCTGGCTCAGCTCACCCTGCGCTTTCTGGAACTTGGCGAGGTTTTCCTCGTTGAGGTCATCGGCGTTGATGGTGATGGATGTTGCTTTGGCACGGGCTTCAGTAACTTTCTCAAGAGTTTCGCTCTCGTGGGTTGCATATCCTTTGACGGTATTGACGAGGTTTGGAATCAGGTCGGCTCGGCGCTGATACTGGTTTTCCACCTCGGCCCATGTCTGGTCCACGGTCTGCTGCTGCTCAACGAGTGAGTTGTAGTTGCATGATGTGAGCGATGAAGCCAACAGGGCTGTCACTGCGATTGCGAGGGTCTTGAGTGTTTTCATAAGATGCATATTGGGTGGTTAGTAATGTATATGTCATGCGAGCTTGCGCAGCAGCGAAGTGAGGCTCACGCGGTCGTGGATGAGTTTGTGCAGGTCGGCGACATTTACGCGTGTCTGCTCCATGGAGTCGCGTTCGCGGAGGGTGACGGTGCCATCCTCGAGGGTCTGGTGGTCGACAGTGATGCAGTAGGGGGTGCCGATTGCATCCTGACGGCGGTAACGTTTGCCGATAGAGTCTTTTTCGTCGTAGCGTGTGGCGAAGTCAAATTTGAGGTCATCCACAATCTCGCGGGCTTTCTCGGGCAGTCCGTCCTTCTTGACAAGAGGCATCACCGCGCATTTCACCGGGGCGAGCGCCGCGGGGAGGTGGAGCACCACTCGGGTGTCGCCCCCTTCGAGCTTCTGCTCTTCGTAGCTTGAGCAGAGCACTGACAGGAACATGCGGTCAACACCTATTGATGTCTCAATAACGTATGGGGTGTAGCTTTCGTTGAGTTCGGGGTCGAAATATTTTATGTTTTTGCCTGAGAATTTTTCGTGTTGCGACAGGTCGAAGTTGGTGCGTGAGTGGATACCTTCCACCTCCTTGAATCCGAAAGGCATCTCGAATTCGATGTCTGTGGCGGCGTTGGCGTAGTGGGCAAGCTTGTCGTGGTCGTGGAAGCGGTATTTGGTGTCGCCGAGTCCGAGAGCCTTGTGCCAGCTGAGACGCCACTGTTTCCAGTATTCAAACCACTGGAGTTCCTGGCCGGGACGCACGAAGAACTGCATTTCCATCTGCTCGAATTCCCTCATGCGGAAAATGAACTGACGGGCAACGATCTCGTTGCGGAATGCTTTGCCTATCTGGGCTATGCCGAAGGGAAGGCGCATTCTGCCGGTTTTCTGCACGTTGAGATAGTTGACAAAAATACCCTGCGCTGTTTCGGGACGGAGATACACGGTCATGGCACCGTCGGCTGTGCTGCCCATCTCGGTGCGGAACATGAGGTTGAACTGGCGCACCTCGGTCCAGTTTCGTGTGCCGGACACGGGACATGCTATCTCGCAGTCGATGATAATCTGGCGCAGCTCCTCGAGGTTGTTGTCGTTCATCGCTTTGGCAAAACGCTCGTGGAGTTTCTCGCGTTTCTCAACATTCTCGGCCACTCTGGGGTTTGTCTGGCGGAAAAGGGCTTCGTCAAAAGATTCGCCGAAGCGTTTGCGTGCTTTCGCCACCTCTTTTTCGATTTTGTCGTCGATTTTTGCAATCTCCTCCTCAATGAGCACATCGGCGCGGTAGCGCTTCTTTGAGTCGCGGTTGTCGATGAGGGGGTCGTTGAAAGCGTCGACATGGCCTGAAGCTTTCCAGATTGTGGGGTGCATGAAGATGGCGGAGTCGATGCCCACAATGTTTTCGTGGAGGAGGGTCATCGCATCCCACCAGTAGCGCTTGATATTGTTTTTGAGCTCAACGCCGTTCTGACCGTAGTCGTACACGGCGGCGAGTCCGTCGTAAATTTCGCTTGACTGAAACACAAAGCCATATTCCTTGGCATGTGAAACTATTTTTTTGAACACGTCTTCTTGCTGTGCCATTGTTTTCTTTATTTGATAATTAGACCGCAAAGGTAGTGAAAAATCGGCTAATTCCTACACAATCAGTGCCGAATTATGCCCCCCGGCGGCGCTATGATTTCTGTTCGAGCTGATTCACATGGTAGATGAGCTTGATTGCATCGACGTAGCGGGCTATACCGTCGGCAACCTCCTTGGCTGCTTTGACAGCGAGCACAACTGTCTGCGGGCGGTGAACAACATCGCCGCCGGCGAATACTCCGCGCCGGGTGGTCATGCCGCAGGGGTGCTCATGGGTGATGATATAGCCCTTTGCGTCAACCTCTATGCCGTCGGTGGTGGACACTATACGGTTTGCCGGGCGCGAGCCAACAGCCATGAACACTCTGTCAAACCGCAGCGATTTCTCACCCTCGGGGGTTCTCACAATCATCTCTTTCAGGCGCCCTTTCTCATCTCCGGCAAAGCCCAGCGGCTCTGTCTGCCACAGGAATTTTATGCCTTCGGCAACAGCTTCCTGATATTCGCGCTCTGAGGCCGACATATTTTCGGGCAGTCCGCGGTACACAACGGTTACGTCGGTGCCGAAACGGATGGCTGTCCTCGCCGCATCCATGGCCACGTTGCCGCACCCTATCACAGCCACCCGCTCGCCCTCTCTCAGTGGAATGTGGCGTTTGCTCACCGCGCCGTCGTTGTAGGCGGTCACCTGGTGGAGCAGGGCGATGGACTGGTGCACGCCGTGGAGGGTGACACCCGGCAGGTCGAGCGACTGCGGGCGGGCGGTGCCTGTGCCGATGAATATGGCGTCGAATCCCTCTTTGAAGATGCTGTCGATTGTGTGGTTGTCGCGGCCTATGGTTATGCCGTTGCGGAATTCCACTCCGAGGGCTTCTATTTTCTTTATCTCATTGCGCACCACTGAGTTCGGCAGCCTGTACTCGGGAATGCCGTAAAGCAACACTCCGCCGGCCTGCTGCTGGGCCTCGAAGATGGTGACATGGAAGCCCTGACGCGCGAGCTGGCCTGAGACGGTGAGTCCGGCGGGACCCGAGCCTATCACAGCCACCTTGCCTCTTGTTTTCTGGGGAAGGGTTTCGCGGATAAGGCTCATCTCGGTGTCAAAGTCGGCGATGAAGCTCTCGAGCTTGCCGATTTTTATGGGGTCGCCCTTTTTGCCGAGCACACAGTTGCCCTGACACTGGTTTTCGTGGGGGCACACGCGGCCGCAGATGGCGGGGAGGGTACTTGTTTCATTGATAACCGACATGGCCGCTCCCATATTGCCTTTGGAGAGCTCGTGGATAAATTCGGGAATATTGTTGCCTATGGGACAACCTTTCACACACATCGGCACCTTGCAGTGGAGACATCTTTTGGCTTCGTTGATAGCTTCGATTGTGGAGAGACGCTCCTCTATCTGAAAGGATGCGGTGACAGTATTTTTGTCGGCAGCGGTATTGGCTGCGCTATTTGTCTGAGTTTCCGTCATGAACACGCTGTTTGTGATTCTTTTTCGCGCTGCAAAGTTAGCCAACTTTCGGCGTATATCAAAAAGCAGGGCGCAAATCCATGCGGATCCGCGCCCTGTAGCGTTAATCAACAGGTTGACAATCAGTCAACTTTTACTTTCACGGCTTTGCCGCCGGGGGTGCGCACAATGTAGATGCCTGCTCTCAGGCCTGTAGCGCTGACTCTCCTTCCGGTGATGTCAAACACCTCGCTGCCTTCCGGAGCGATGATGCTGCCACCCTCGGCGCGGATATTGCCCTCTCTCTCCTCAGCATCGATGCCGTCGATATCTGTGGGAATGAGCCATACGGCGATGTCGGTGGGCTCGCCGGCAACCTTTCCGCTCTCAACGAGGATTGCGACAATGCGGCCACCCTCTTTCATCTCGATCGGGTTCTCATATCTGGTGCCGTTTTCGGGTGTCACCTGACCGGTGGGGTTGATGAGGTAGTAGATTGTGCCGGCATGACCCTCCTCGGGGGCGAGATATACTGTCACCTTGGTCGGGTCAGATGTGTCGTCGATGGAGAATGTCACCTTGCCGCTGATTTTATCCGGGTCGGGGGTCTCCTCGGCGGCGGGTGTCACGCTCACGAGCACATGGCTTATGGTTCCGGCTATCTTGCCGGGCTCTTTGAGGCGGGCATAGACAATGGATGTCTGCTCCACACTGAATTCGCCCTTATATATAATAAAGGAGTCTTCTTTGTAAGAACCGATGGCATACTGTATCTCCGTGCCCTCGGGAGCTGTGCCGGCAGGGGTGAGCTCAACGAATGTCTTGCCCTCCTCTTCCCTGACTTTGAATTCAACATCGCCGCTCATTTCCGCGAGGGTGAAGTTGATGTGCAGGTGCTCGCCGGGTTCCTTGCCGGGCTCGGCAGCGTAGGCGTGGAGTCGTCCGTTCTCAACAATTGTTATCGGTCTTACGTAAGGCGACCACACAACTGCGCTCTCCGGGGTGGTTTTCTCATCGTAGATAGCGTAGTAGATGGTTGCGTTGTTGGCCTCTGCGGTGAGGGTGACGAGAGACATCGGATAGAAGCGGGCGTTGATTTCAGAGCCGCTGCCACTCTGTTCGGTGCCGGCGCTGAATACTGCGGATACGCTGCCGGAGGTGGTTACAGCCGATGCGCTCACGGGCCATAGCTCGAGGTTGCCGTCGGTACCGTACATCACAAAACCGGTGATGTCGTAAACACCCTGGTCAACAAGCTCGTCGCCGGTCATCGGGCCGGCCATGCCTATGTTGAGGCGGCGTGTGCTGGCCTGGTCATCCTGACCCTTGATTGTCCATGACTCGCCGTCGGCACTGAGCTGGGCGCGGCGCAGAGTCACATACTGACGCAGGTTGGCTTTGGACAGGGAGTTGACCTCGTACGGAGCGTCGGTTGCTATCTCAGTGTCGGTCTGGCCCTTGTCGGCGGGGGTGAAGACTGTTTCGTCAGTGGTGTTAACCTGAATATTGCCGTTGCTCACAGCGTGGCGAACAATAAAGTCGGTGAGGTATTTGCCGACCTCGATACCTTCAAAGCCGTCGGCAGAGTAAATCGGCAGATACTGGCCGAGCACGCCGCGCACAAACATATAGTTGGGTCCTACCGCAACAATTCTCACATCACCGTTGAAGTGATACCACTGTCCGGCGCTGCCTTTGAGGATGTTGGCTATGAACTCGCGCTCAACCGCAAGGCGCTCAAACACTCTCACGGTAGCCGGGCTGGGCGATGAGCCGGGGCGTATTGAGAATGCGCTTACAATCACCTGCTCGCGGGCGCCTACAAGCTGAAGGTCGCTGTTGGAGCCGGTGTAGAGCTTGCGCTCGGGGTTTTGCAGCGCGTCGCTGCCGTCGGTGGTGTACCACACCTGATCCTCGCTGTCGGCGGGGGTGATGTCGATCACACCGGTATAGACATACTGCGCTGTGCCGCTGCCGCCGTTGTCGTCAGAGCCGCGCAGGCTGATGGAGGGCGCTGCGGGAGCCTCAGAACCGGAGAATTCGGTCATGGCGAGGGCAAACTTGCCGGCCTCGCCGTTGCGCATCGCAACACCGGTTATCTCAAACGGATACACAAGGCCGTCTGTGCTGTTGTCGTTGCCGAAGGCGGCTGCCCAGCCGTCGCGCACGGTAAATACGTTGAGTGTCAGCTCCGGCCACTCCTCCTCTTTGTCAGAGCCGAGCATCAGTTTGTATATCCACTTGGCGTTGGGATCGTCAGTTGCTGTGGCCTCGGGCCTGAGGCGGCGGAGTACCTGAACGGTCTTCAGGGTGTAGTAGCGCATACGGTCCGAGGAGTCGTCAAAGCGCTTGGAGCTGTTGGTGTAATAGTCGGCATCCGATTCATTGGTGTTGTTGACAATTATCACCTCGGGCTTAATCTCAGCGGTGGAGATTGAGGAACCGGTGTAGCGCACTGTGCGGGCAAAACCGGTTGTTTCGCTGATAAGGTTCTTGAGATGGCTCACCGCAGGCACAAGGGCGAATCCTGTGATGACATCACCCTCGGCGAGCTTGCGTTCGGTGCCGTTGTCATCAATCTGCGGGTTGTGCCAGCCGTTGCCGTTGTGGATAAGCAGATAGTTCTCCGATGCGAATTCATCTTTGCCGGCTGTCTTGTCAACATCGCGCACATAGAGATACTCCGGAGTTTTCTTCACAATCACCACATTGCCTGTGATGCGGCCGTAGTGCACATTGGCTCCGGTGAAATCGCCATCCACTTCGGGAAGGTCTGTCTCTTTGCCCAGATACTCTTTCTTGAATGCAGCGATTGTAGCATACTCAGTGGCGGAGTGTTTGGTGATGGTGATCACAACCGGCTCAGACTCAATGCCGTTGAGCGATGAGGTGACGGTGAGGGTGCAGCTGCTGCCGCTGAACCGCGCTGCGTCAACAAGTATGCCCTTTGTGCGGTCGGTAGCCTCCTCCAGCGAGAGGGTGCCATCGACAAAGGAGCCGGTCACAAGGCCCTCGAACTTATAGGAATACTTGGTGGCGGGGTCAGCTCCTTCTGCATCCACTGTAATGCGGAAGCTGGGAGAGATCATGTTCACCGCGTCGGTGTCGATTTTGTTAGGCGCGAGGAGCACCGGAGACACCGGACATTTGCTGACAGCCAACGGATAAACGGCGTAATTGACACCTGAAGCACCGATCATGCCCTCAACCTGATAATATTCGCCTTCGGTGAGGGTGAGGCCTTTGAGCAGATTTGCCCCTGCGGAATAGGTGTCGTCAATCTTCACGCGCTGAATTTCGCCGTCGGGGCCGGTGAGCTCAAACATGTGGTTGCGGAACCGCGCGGGGTTGAGTATACGCTGATGGTTGAAATCGCCCTCGGTGAGGTATTTCACCTTGGCCACCTCCTTTACAAGGGGTATGGTCTTGTCTGTGGGATTCTTGTCAGGCACACCGTCACCGCAGGCGTTGTACAGGTAATTCACCTTACCGGTGATAGTGTAGTAATTGACACTGTTTGAGGCGCTTGACGAAATCTCAATCACAGGAGCCGCGCCGCCGTTGTGGCGGTATAAGCCAACGATTTTGTTGTCAAGGGAGTAATATCTGTGGGGCGAAGCTATAGTTTTAGGGTAGGAGCGGGTAAGCTCGTAGTCCTCAGCCCATGTGGCGTGTGGCGGGCACACTGAGCTGATTGTGAGCGGATTGAGGTGGGATGTGGATGGAGAGTAGGTGTTGTCGAAATAGTGCACTCTGATAGCCTTGTCGCCGGTGTAGGCAAAGAGGTCGTAGAAAGCGCTGCCCACTTTGGGATTCGCTCCGTCGAGAACGCCGCGGGTGCGCAGCTTGGTGTTGAGCATCACAATCTTGCCATCGTTCTCGGCCTTCATAAGGTCATCGAGGCTTGTAAATGTAGCTGCCTCTATCTTGTTGAAATTGATGGTTACGGGCTCGCTTATAAAGCCGTCGCGCAGAGCCACCACGCGCAGACGCTTGCCCCCTTCGGGAATTGTGATGCCGATGCCTTCAGCCCCGTCGGGGTCATATTTATTAGTGGTGTTCAGATAGTTTTCGAGCGTAATCTCGTCAACATCCTCGCGCCATGTGTATCTCAGCTCAGTGTTATCAGCATCATCTTTATTGGGGAGAATGTAGAAATAGGGGCTGCCGTTAGCATCGGAATATGAGTTGATATAGCTTACAGTCGAGCCGTCAGCCCAGGTTTGGTTGCCCCATCGGTCAGGCGACACCTGTGGAGTGGCGGGAGGGGTAGGCACATACTCAACAACGCCGTCGTCCCATACAACGATGAGTTCGGAGATGTATACACCATATGTTGAGACATGTGCAGTGTATCTTTTGTTGACGAATTGAATGGAATTTACGCCTTCAGCAGTTGGTGCATCATATCTTTTCTGTAATTCGGTTAACAAAGCTCCATTCTGTGCAGGATCGGGATGAGAGGACTCTCCTTCTCCATACCATTTCACATCAGGTATAAGCTGAGGGTTCCCTATTAGCCCGGTACATGGAAGTAGCTTTGTTTTAATGTTGGCTCTTGCTTTATATTGGTCAGTGGTAGTATTGTCAGAGGATATTCCTGTCGCATCAAAAAATATAGAATGTATCTTATATTTCGGATCTGATGTTTGAAAAGTCAACATGCAATTTTCTGGAATAGCGAATCCAAGGGTTGTGTTGATTCTGACCCCGGCTGCCGGATTTTCATCCAGAAAACCATCCGTTGCAGTGTTGTCAATCACTATAGAAAACGGGTAGATTTTAGCAGCTGTCAAGGCATCATACTCTTCCTGAGTTTGTTCCACTCCGTTCAGGCTCGCTGCAGTTGTAGGCCTGAAATTGACTCTAGTAATGTCTTTTGTAAAGCTACTTGAACCTGTCAATTTGTTGGTATTTGTGGTAACACCGGAATAAACAACTTCAACTAAGCCGGTGTGCTTATTGGATCTGTCTTGATAAAGATAGATTCGGTCCACCCTGATTCGGGCTTGGACCTGCGGAGGGGTGAAGGCAAGTAGCGCCAACAAGATTAGCAGTAGTTTTTTCATATTGTTCCTGTTATTGTTTAACGAATTTCAACTGTTGGGGTATGGGCACAACGAAGCGCACCCCCGCAGTGGCGAGAATGTGTGGCGGTGTATGCTAATGTGTTGATTATTAGCTTGTTGTGATGGGGGGGTCCTGTATGTCAGCCCGTAGGCATAATCCCTGTTGCTCATTGTGTAAGTGTGATTATGCAAAATTAGACAAACGTCTCAAACCCACCAACAAAAATCCCCAAAAAATCATCCCCCACCCAAAAAAAATCCCCGCGTGGCGCATTCCCATCCGCGGCGTGTGCATCATTAGGGGCGCGAGAATTGGTTATTACGCAGCGCGGAGATGAGCGCCCGG
>CAJUPZ010000016.1 GCA_910588065.1 uncultured Muribaculaceae bacterium | reverse complement strand
ACCTGACTGTTAATCAGGGGGTCGTTGGTTCAAGCCCATCCTGAAGCGCGAAAACTCCGGCAGCCATACGGCCGCCGGAGTTTTTTGTGCCCCAGCACTGCTCTCATCAGCTGCGATGTTGAGCGAAGCGAAAACACCGTACACCATACAACATGATAAAGGGGATTCAATATATTGCATCGCTTCACAGAATATGCAAGGGTTAATACAACCCTCCAGCCTTGCACAATCTTAAACCATCACATAGCCAAGCCTTAAAAACTCTATAGATTAAGGAATTATATATCTAGAGCAAGCTAAATACATTTGCACAAAGGGAAAACGGGTATTTTTTCTTGTAACGCTCAGACTAACTATTGTGTCTTATAAATAGGAACATAAAGTTGAAATGACTACAGACGAGTTCAAAGCTAAAGTACTCCCGCATTACAAATGCATGTATAGAGTCGCAGCCTCAGTCACCAGAAGTGAGACAGAGGCTGCCGATGTAGTGCAGGATGCGTTGCTTAGGCTCTATGAGCGGAGGAACCTGCTGAATGATGTAGCGGACATCAAATCATATTGCGTCAACGCTGTGCGCAATGACTGCCTCAATAGAATACGCAGCAAAAAGGATTATGTCTCAACAGAGGCAGCTGATGATATGGATTCCGGAGAAAATATACACGCTGCATTAGAGTGGAAAGATCTATCTGGCATAGTTGACAGAGCAATGAACCATCTCCAGACAGATCAGCTAGAGGTTTTCAAACTGAGTGCCTTCGGAGGTTTCTCCAATGCCGAAATAGCAGATATGCTTGGTATCTCTCAGGGAAATGTACGTGTGCTCCTATGCAGAGCGCGTAATAAAATCAGAGAATTATTGTCTAAAAATCAGACATATGGACGTGGATAAAATAAAGAAAATGTTAGACAAGTACTATTCCGGCAATATTTTGCCGGAAGAGTATCAGATTCTGATTTCTGTGTTGAAGGAAGCGGATGAATTGATTCCTGAGCTTGAAGCTGAGCGGAGAATACTTCTTGCAATTGAATCATACGCTCCTATTGAGCCGAATGGGTTTGAAGAGAGGCTAAAAATGGCAATAGATCGCCGGAGGAAAAGAAATCGCACATTCCTAAGAATAGTGTTTTCTGGTTCGGCGGCGGCTATTGTGTTTGCGCTTATAGCCATCGGACAGCATATTCATAATAATGGGTCAACTTATGATATGGAGCCTATACCTAAAATTTCTGCTGTTCATGAAATGCCAATGACAAATGAAACAATAGATACTAAAGACGCGGTTAACGCAACATATGTCGTATCTGTGGCGCATGACAATCCACCATCATATTCTAACGCAAATGAAGACCTGGAGAAATCGTTGCAAATTGCTGACCAGGCTTTGATCGATGTATTGGCTAATATTCATGTAGCGCAAAATGAGGTGATGGAAGTAATAGATAAATTTGAGATAAGTCAAACAACTGATTATAATACTTTGTAATATGAGACAGCTTTTTGTATTTCTTCTTGCGATTGTATCCCTTGTAAGTGGAGCTACCGCCCAAAACATAACTCTAAGCAACAATCCTACACCCAAGAAGGATAGGACTGAAATCATGAGTTATCTTGCAAAACTGCCGGAGGTAACAGTCACTTACCTTACCAAGTCAATGATTCAGCGTATTCCAAAGGACAAGGCCGGAAGTCCGCTTGCTATACTCGCAGACAAGGGCGGTGTGGAGTCCATACGTGTTTTCCAGCTTGGGAGTAAAGAGGCAGAAGCCGGAGGCAAAAAGTTGATAGACTCCTATCTTTCCGATATTTCCGAAACAAATTATGCAGAATTGATCATATTACATAATAATGCATCAAATGAGGTGATTATGTATGGTTTTCCTATGTATAAAGACACCTCGTTTTATCATACAGTTCTCATGTATTCAAAATCGGCCGGGAATAAAGCAATCCTCATAATACTCAGAGGCAGAATCGATGAAAATGTCATTGGGGAGCTAATAGATTCGTTTTCAACACAGAACAAAGCAGCAATGTAGATTTCGCTTTTTAACCATTGACAATAGTGATATGCCATGATACAAAAAGTATTATTTTCAATTTCATTACTTCTATATATTTTTGTCGCCGCCATTCCTGCCGGTGCGGACACATTCAACCTCCAAGGCCGCGTAAAATCCAGCGTTAACGATACGGATTTATTCGGAGTCAATGTACGTCTGCTTAATGCAACAGACAGTTCTTTAATTGCTGAAACCGAAGCTATACGTCATTACAGAAGTAATTCTAATCCTGGTAACCATGAATTGACCCGAGTCCCGGTTTTTATTTTTAACGACTTGAATCGCTCCAGCCGATATGTACTTGAGCTCTCATGCAAAAAGTATGAGACTCTTTATCTTACTGTAGACCCCTCAGCGTTATCATCAAAATCAGATTTGATGGATTTTGGTGATATCTATATGCGGCGAGAAGCTTATGTTCTTGATGAAGTTGTGGTAAAGGCGTCTCAGGTTGTCTTATACAACAAGGGTGACACCCTGATATATAACGCCAATGCATTGACTATGGCAGAGGGTAGCATGTTGGATGCTCTTATTCAACAACTTCCCGGAGTTGAATTGAAGGATGGTGGCCAAATTTATGTCAATGGTCGCTATGTTGAGAGCCTTTTGCTTAATGGCAAGGATTTCTTTAAGGGAAACAATCGTTTGATGCTTGATAATCTGGCTGCTTATACGGTTAAGAACATAGCTGTGTATGAGCGGCAAAACGAAATGGACAAAATAATGGGTGACGATTATGGCATAAAACATTTGGCGATGGATGTGCGCTTAAAAAAGGAGTACAACCAAGGGCTCATGTCAAATATTGAAGTCGGGTATGGTTCCTCCGAGCGCTATCTTGGCCGAATTTTCGCAATGTGGTATTCCGACAATGCCAGAATAACACTTATTGGCAATGCCAATAATCTGAATGACAATAGAAAACCCGGGCAAAAAACCACATTTACACCCAGTGTGATGAAATCCGGCAATGTATCAACGATCCAAGGTGGTTTGGACTACTGGGCCAAAATACCGTTTAGTGATAATGAATTTCACGGAGACGTGATGGTAAACCACGAAAAGTTCGATGATGACCAAAGCGTCCTGCAGACAAACTTTCTTCCGGCTGGCAACACATATGGTTACACATATCATCATACCAATACAAAAAAATTCTCCTTGTCAACTAATCATTTCTGGGAGCTAAAAAAGAAAAAATGGAATATAAAGGTGAATCCGATGCTTAAATATATTAAGAATAATGATTGGCTCAATGTTTCGTCAGGCACTTTTTCTGACGAACAGAGTAATGCCGACAAAAATTTCGTAGACGATATTTTCAATGGCGCCACCTCAGATGTATTGTCTTCGTTAATAAATAGATATATCGAGGACAATACAATGGCTGGGCACAGCCTTGATGCGAGCCTTAAGACAAATGGGATTTTCAAGATGCCCAATGGTATTGATGGCATCAGCTACCGATTAAATGGAAGCTATAACCGTAATCATTATAATAAGTTTCAAGACTACACGCTTAATTTCGGGAATAATCCGACACCGGCTCAACAATATAGCCGTCATTACGATGACACTCCGAACTACAAATGGGTTTGTGAGGGAGCGCTGGGTTACATATTATCTTTAAAATCAGGTATGTCTCTTACCACGACGTATGAGTATAGCCATGAACAAACGCGCGAAGTGTCAAACCTCTATAGTATCGAAAATTTAGCAGACCTGCTTGATAAAAACACACCGAATTTCTTGCCATCCGTCTTACATCACCAATTTGAATATGACGCCTCAAACAGCTATAATTCCTACAAAAAAGAGAACAGGCACTCATTAGTGTTGTATTGGCAATGGCAGCCTCAACAAAACATTACAATGAATGTGCTGGCGCCGTTCACCTATCGCAACCAACACATCGATTACGTTAGAGGCGATATCAATTCCTCTTTCTCACGCGATAGATTCTTTCTGGGCAATTTGAATGCACAATTCTATTACTTTGGAGACCCACATATATTTGAATTTGTGTATTCTAACTCATTGCTATCGCCTAATCTGGTTGATATGATTGACTTTACAGACCGCTTAGACCCGCTCAACATTCGCTTAGGGAATCCAGGGCTAAAAGATTCCCGTATGCACAGACTTGATATGGATTATAGACATGAAACGAGGAGAATTTATCAGTTCTATGGAATTAACGCGACATTGACTCAAGATGCTCTCGCATATGGTTATAGTTATGACCCAGCAACCGGTGTCAAGACAGGAAGAATGTATAATGTTAATGGAAACTATTCTATCGGTTTAAATCAGAGGATTGATGTGTATTTTGGGTCAAGCGAGCAGTTTGTGTTTAAGAACTCAACGAAGATGGACTATTTTCATAATGTGGATTTACTCAGTGAGAACTCTTCTATTCCACAGAAAAATAAGGTTGAGAATTATTCTTTCAAAGAATCTGTAGGACTTAAGTATAAATTTATAAAAAACGAAATAGGAATAAATGCAGATGGCAGATGGAGCTATTTTTCCAGCAGGCAACCGAATTTCAGAAATTTTACGGCAAAGGATTACACTCTTGGACTTACGGGAAATTTCGTTCTCCCTGCCGGATTTGGACTTTCTACCGATTTCAACACCTATATACGTAAAGGCTATTCCGATCGGTCGTTAAACAAAACCAACTTTGTTTGGAATGCTCGGGCAAGTTACTCCATGCTAAAAGGTCAATTGACATTCATGGTTGATGGGTTCGATCTACTTCACAATCTTAGTAATGTATTCTACCGCGTCAATGCTCAAGCACGTACAGAGACATACACATCCGTATTACCACGATATGTATTGTTCCATATCCTTTATAAGTTTAATAAAGCTCCGAAAAAATAATGTTGACAACTTTGTACAAACAAGCTTTAATGCGAGAAGATTCATTCACCGTCAGGTTTCAATCCAAAGAATTTAAATGAGTCCAACAGAGTTGTGTTTGTCACTATCATAGTGGCAGTACCTTTTATGGTAAATCGTCTGTAGGACAAATACGCCTCAATCTCCGGAGGTGTCCTGAAAACTGCTACATAATTTCCTGTAGAATCTAATGAAATCTGATTCATGGTTATGACTGTTGAAATACCTGATGAATACTCAGATGGGAACATGTCGGAATGCAGTCGGACCTCCGTTGTGTCGCCGGACTGCACTGATTTAAGTGCCGATTGTGACAGATAGATAATATTCTTGGCCTCGTCAGTATCCATGGTGAATGTGCAATCCTCTGCAACCGGAATCTCGACAAAAAAGGCGATTGAAAAAAATATGGCGACAATGAGTGCCATTATTGTGATGCCGCACCGGAGGATTGCGGGGGGCACGCGGTTCATTATTTCCTGCACTTCCTCGCTGCGGAGTTCCACATTATTGTTTTCAGGCATGGTTTATTGCTCCAATTGGTTGATTACAAGATTATAGTATTTGCCTCTGAGGGCCAGCAGCTGTTCGTGTGTGCCCTGCTCGGCAATGCGTCCGTGGTCAAGGACGATGATGTTGTCGGCGTTGCGGACCGTACTCAGGCGGTGGGCTACCACCACAACCGTCTTGCCTTTGTAAAACTCGTTGAGCGACTGCATTATGGCTCGCTCATTGTTGGCATCAAGGGCATTTGTGGCCTCATCGAAAAAGATGTAGTCGGGATTTTTGTATACCACGCGGGCTATGAGCAAGCGTTGCCGCTGCCCCTGGCTTATGCCGTTGCCCTCCATGCCTATTTTTGTATTAAAGCGAAGCGGCAGGTGCTCTATGAAATCGCTTATATTCGCCACTTCGACAGACTTTTCCAGACGGGCAGGGTCAGGGATGTAGTCGGCCACCGCAATATTTGCGGCTATGGTGTCAGAAAAAATGAATCCGTCCTGCATCACCGCTCCGGTGTGGGCACGCCAAACGTGAGGATTGATATTGCCGAGAGGAACGCCTCCGACAAGAATCTCGCCCTTGACCGGGGCGTAGAAACCGAGAATCAGTTTGACAAGAGTTGTCTTTCCGCCACCGCTCGCACCGACAATGGCGGTTACTTTGCCGGAGGGGATAATCATGCTGAGATTTGAAATCACATAGTTGCGCTCCGCACCATCGTAGCTGAAGCTGACGTTTCGAAACTCGATATCGCGATTTTCAGGCAGCATCCGGTGTTTTTCGTGAGGATTGATCTCCTCGTCATCCTTCTGATGAATTTCGTTAAGCCGCTCAAGGCTTATCTTGGCGTCCTGCCACTGGCGTATGAAGCCTATGAGCGAGTTCACCGGGGCGTTGAGCGCGCCAACAATATAGGTGAGCGACACCATCATACCCAAGGTCATATTGCCCTCGACAACACCTTTGGCTGCGATGAATGATATGATGATGTTCGTCATCTGGTTGAAAAACACCGATCCCACCTGCTGAATCTGCCCGAGCGCCTGACCCTTGACGCTGATTTTGAACAGCTTCACCTGAATGCGCTCCCACTGCCAGCGTTTCTGCCGCTCGCAGTTGTTGAGCTTTATCTCCTGCATCCCGGTAATCATCTGAATGAGTGTGCTCTGCTCGCCCGATGCCTGGGCAAAGCGGCGAATGTCGAGCTCGCGGCGATATTTGAGGAAAATCGAAATCCACCCCACGTAAAGCGAATTGCCAACAAGGAAAATCAGCAGAATAATCGGATTGTAGATTGCGAGCACCACGCTGAAAATGAAGAAACTGACAAAAGAAAAGAGGGTGTTGAGCGACGAGCCGGTGAGAAACGACTCAATGCGGTTGTGGTCGCCTATGCGCTGCATAATGTCGCCTATATTCTTGGCATCGAAGAAATTGAGCGGCAGTTTCATCAACTTTATGAGAAAATCGGAGATGAGCGCGATGTTTATGCGTGCGTTGACATGGAGCAGAATCCAGCTGCGGATAAACTCCACCGCGAGCTGTGATACCGACACAATTAGCTGCGCCGCAAGTATGAGCATGATGAAGTTTAGGCTACTGTTCCGGATGCCCACATCTACTAACGCCTGCGTCAAAAAGGGGAATATGAGCTGCAACACACTCGCGACCAGCAGCCCGACAAACAGCTGGGCAATCTCCTTGCGATACGGGCGCAGGTATTTCATGAAAAAGGCGAGCGAACGATGCTTGGTGCATCGCTCATCGGCCTTGTCATAAAACGCCGGGGTGGGTTCAAGAGCCAGAGCTGTCCCCCTGTCCTCGCCGTTAACCTTTGTGGACAGCCAGCAATGGTGCATCTCAGCGTCCGAATATGTTATCTTTTTGGAGGCCGGGTCGGCGATGTAGAATCTGTGGCCTCCACGGATGCGCTTGATTTTGTAGCATACAACAAAGTGGTTTTGATTCCAGTGCAGTATGCACGGCAGCGGCATTTCATCTGTCAGCTGCCTGAGCGAAATGCGCACTCCCATTGTCTTGAAACCGATGGACTCAGCCGCATCGCTTATGCCAAGCATAGACACTCCCGCGCGGGTGATGAAAGAGCGTTTGCGCAGTGTTTCGAGCGAATACTCCTTGCCGTAATACGCGGCGATCATGCGGAGGCAGGTCGGGCCGCAGTCCATGGCATCAAGCTGACGGTAGTGGGGAAATCGGCTCATAATCTGTTTATCCGAACCATTGTTTTTTCAAATTCTCAGCTACATGAAAGTCCAATGCCAGAGGCAAGAGATTGAAAAATGAAGCGAAGTCTGTGGAGATGAATCCGAGTCCGAGCGCAGACAGGTCAGGACAGTAATTCCATGATGGTGAGGGATTGAACACAAGCGGGCAACATCCGTGAGCTATACACTCCATTATTGTAGATGAGAAGTGTGCCACCGCAACACGCGTGGAAGCATAGACCTCGTCAAGGGGATGTGATGATACATCTATAATGTTTGGTTTGTCAGAAAACAGTTTGGTGATGTGGCTGTCCAACCGGATGTCGGGGTGTGAACGATATTGTACTATGATGTCAGGATATGCCACAGCACATTGATTTATCAAGTCAACCATCTGCTCCAGGGTTCTTTCAGTGGCAATGTAGTATGGCTGCTGAAGGAAAAAGGTGATGCGGTTGTGTGCCCCCTGTTTTACAGGGTAAGGATATTTACCCGGTATAAATTCCATAGCCGGATTGTGGGGCCGCCACAGGGTTTCAAATCCAGGTCCCCATGTGACCATGCGGTCAAAGGGCATATTTTTAAATGGCGCGTGAATAAATGCGGGCCACCCATGCTGATAACATACAGACTTTGCTCCGCGGGCGGCACATATTGTCGCCCATATTTTCGCCGGGATATTGCACCCGCAGATACATGCAAACTCCGAGGGTTTTATACATTGGTCGAGCAACGCTATGGTATTGGCGAAAGAGCATAGAACAGGGAAATTGCTCTCGAGAAAACTGTTTGAGTACAACCGGCAGCCGCTATCCACGAATTTAACGAGCGTCACATTGTCCGGCAGATCAAACATACCGGGGGTTATATTGCATTCTGTAACCAGCACCACATTTCGGGTGTCGGCGGATATGAACGGCAACAGATACTCAATCATCCTCGGTATATGGGCATAATACACCGGTTGCCCTTCGAGGGGACTGAGCATCTCTTTCCACCTCGCGATTATTGCCTGAGAGGCAGGGGTTGGTGCGCCGCTACCCTGCGCGTTGTGAGGCAACGGCAGGTTGACGACATGTGAAAGAGCCGACTGCGGTGTCAGTCCCTGATATCGCTGCCGGCAATATTCATCACGTTTCGGGAAGTGAGCATAATTGACCAAGCCCTCCAAGGGATTGCGCAGGTCAGCACCCCCGAAATGCGTATGGCTACCGAGGGATTGTGCCCAGTCTGACACCACTCTCTCGAGCTGCTGAAAGAATTCAGACACAAAGTCATCCGGTTGAGCCATACACTATTTCAGATCAGTTACTTTTTCTTAGGTTGCTTGTTGAAGCGATACTGGATATGGAGGAGGCCATAGCGGGGAAGCACGTTGGTGTAGGTTTCGGTACGACCCTGTGCATTGACATTGTAGGTGACATTGCTCAGCTGGTGGAGCAGGTCATAACCGTCGAGCATAAAGGTCCACTGTCCGCCCTTCAGGGTGTATGTCAGGCGGGCGTTCCACACAACGTCGGTGGTATTTAGGGCGGAGTATGCGTAGCCGCTGCGGGTATAGAGGTTGAGGTCGGTGGCAATTCCGAAATTGTAAGGCAGGGCAAATGTGGCGTTAACTCCATATTGCGCGGTTGTAGCCTTGAAATTTACAAAGTCGGGGCGGTCGCCGCGGGTGTCGCGCCACTGGACGGTTGCCCTCAGGCCGAGTTTCTGCTTGCCGAGGCGCCAGTTCAGGCGCAGATCCTCCGACAGCTCAAGATTTTTAATAATGCTCTTGGTAAAGTGGTCAGAATCAACAGATGAGAGGTCGGCATTGTGACCGTATGTAACACGCGTTGTCGCATTGATATCAAACTGATCGGTGGGGCCGAACGCCTTGTAGATCTGGTCGTGGATTCGGCCATACCAGTTGCCGTTGACATTTTGCATCATGTAGGTGCGCACACCTGTCTGGCTATTGAAGTTGTAGGCGCTCACCAGAGCATCCTGAGTGAAGGAGTATGCGAGCGACAGATAATTGGACCAGGTGTGGCGCTGATATGCGCTGTGGGTCCAACCAAGGGTGAAGTCATTGGTGGCCGCATTCTTCAGGCCAGAGGCTCCGACATAAATATTGAGGGGATCTCGGGTGTCGGCTATAGTTACGAGGCGGTCGAGCGGCACCATTTTAACAGCTCTGTCAAATTTCAGCCTGAAGAAATTTTTGCCGGAGGTGTATTGCAGATATGTGTTGTAAAAGTTAAGTTGGAATGAATTGTGCTTCACATACTGATTGCCGACAGGCTGTCTGTAGTCAAGCGACCTCCATTGGTACTGGGCTACCGGCTTGATGGATAGTTCGAGTTTATTGCCAGACGCGAAAGTCTTATTGTAAGTTATGTTATATTGAAAATATGCCATGTGAGTGCGGGAGGTAGACATATTTGTCTGCCCATCGTCAAGCGCAGTCTGATACCCCTCCGGTAGTGTGCCGAAAATACCGGCATCGCTCAGACGGTCAAGGCGATAAAAGTATGAATCTTTTGTGGACGAATTGTAAAAATAATAGGACGAAAATAACATTGAAAGGTCCTTGCTCGGAATGTATCTGTAAGTTAAACCTCCCTGTAAATTGACGCTGTGGTCGGGGTGATTGCGAGTATAGTTGTAGGATGTGGAGCGGGTGTTTTCGCGGTTGTAGTTGATGTCATAACGATCAAACGCGGAATAGTTGCTGTGTTTGTAGTCAATGTTAAATGAGGTTGAAAGCAGGTCCGGGGTTGATGGCACCTTGGTGTCGAACACCACTCCGCCACCGGCAGAAAGGGTACGGCCGGAAACGAGTATCTGATGGAGGGTACTATTTAGGGTAACATCAGCCAACGATGTTGCCTCGCCCGAAAATATAGACTCGAGTACCTTCTGGTTCATATCAGCGATTTCGCTGTTGAATGCGCCGTAAAGCGAATTGCCTGAGCGGTCGGTATTCTCGTAGTTTAATTTTCCTTTTACAGCGAGATACTTGTTTTTTGGTCTGAGCTGGAAGGTATTATCAGTGCTGACGCTGAGATCACGGGATATCTCATTGTCAAAACTGTTTTCGTAAGTGTCTCCACCTGCAAGGAAATTGGTTTTGTTGATTACTGTGCGGGAATTGTTGCGCACATGGCTCACCATTGTATTTCCTGAGAATTCCCAGTCATGCGCCGGATTGATGGAATTGACATTGTAGGATAGCCCCGCCATCTGTGTGCGGAAATCGCCGGGAGCATTGGTGGCTGTAAACTGGTCATTCTGGCCGGGTTGGCGGCTATCGTTGAGGTTGTTGACATTAGCAACGAGCGCAAGGCGCGAGCGGGTGGTGTACCACATGGTAAACAGTCTGCCGAGGTAGCGCGAGGCGGTGCCACCGCCACCCTCGATATTGCCCATAAAGCCGGACATATAGTCGCGCTTGAGCTTCACATCCATCACATACTCGCTGTCGCCGAGATCTTGCCCGGCGAGTTTGCCCTGCTCGCTCATTTTGTCATATACCGATATATCCTTAACAGTATATGAGGCAAGGTTCTTAAGCATAAGCTGCTTATTGCCGTCAAAGAAATCACTGCCGTTGAGCAACAGGCTCTCCACATACTTGCCGTTGACATATATCTCACCGCCGTCACGGATCTCCACCCCCGGCAGCTGCTTGATGAGCACATCAAGCATTGTGCCCTCCGGCAGAGAGAAAGCATCGGCATTATAAACCATTGTGTCGCCTCTGGCATAGAATTTCACTTTAGAAGCAGTTACCACCACCTCTTTGAGCTGAGTGCCCTCGCGCTCAAAAATCAGGTCATCAAGCTCTATGTCAATATCGCGGTTTCCGTGTTTTTTGATAGACACGGGGCAGGTCACATTCTCAAATCCGGGAGCATACGCGCTAAGGGTGTATTCGGCATCCTCGTTTGGCACATAAAACACCATTTTAGAGGTTTGAACTGTCATGCCTATGCCATTGCGCATTGAACTACGTTGGATAACACCACGGATAGTATCACCTCCGGCTTGCGGCACCAGAGACGCTGTGAAATCGTTGACAGGCTCACCGGTAAACTCCTGCTTGGCCTGCACTGAGACAATAAGGTCTTTGGCAAAGAGCTGTCCGAAGGCAATGATGGCAGATATAAGAATGACTATCGCGCGTTTTGACATGTTTCTGTCCATAAAGAATGTAATTAGTAATTAGTGAATATGCCAATAAATGTAGCATAAACTGTGCCAAATATATAAACGCTTAAAGCCCAATACTATACACTACTAAAGCAGTGTCCGAATCCGTACAGAGTGTCCGTATTTGCGGTCACTGATGCCGGCTGCTCCATGGGTGGTGTATAGTGTTTTTGACATATATCAACTTATATGGTTTTATGCAGTAAGTTATTTTTTGTTATTTGAGCTCTTAAAGAGATAATGATTCCACAGATACTCCTCAATGTCCTGCTTAAGAAGCGGGCAATCATTTGGATTTTCTCCTCGTTCATGGCGTTTTATCCTCTCGTATGGGCATCCGCCTCCACAAACCGGATAGAGCAGACACTTCTGACACTCCTTGTCATATATGGCATCAGCTGTAACCTTGAATTTCAAAAATTGCCATTCATCAGTCATTTTGCCGCCGAGATAGCCATATACCTTATCGGGATTGCCCACATCGTTCCAACAGCTGTAGAGCTCTCCTTCCGGGCCAATTATGAATGAGCTTGTGCCTCTTACAGCACACTCAGTGCGAAACATCGACGGGTAAAATCCAATCAGATTCAGCCCTCTGTCGTGGAACAATTTGAACAAAAACGACTGCTGAGCCTGCTTGTCTAACAGGCAGGATGTGCCTTTTTCTGTAGAGTCCCCAACAAAAGCCGGGGAAATCTGAATCTTACCTGAGAAACGCTCCATAAGGTCGTCATAAAGAGGAAGAAACGCATCGGCATTCTGCTCATCAATATTGACACGCACCAATACATGCACCTCCGGGGCGTGCTTAAGCAGCAGGGCAATTGAGTCAAGAATCCGCGCGTAGGTTCCGCCGCCGTTTTTCAGATAGCGCCGGCTGTTGTGTGATTCTTCCGGCCCGTCGAGCGTAATCTGAACACGGCTGATTTTGAGCTTTGCCAACTTACTTGCAATTTCCTCAGTAAAGAGATAACCGTTGGTTATCATTCCCGCAGTGTAATTGACATCAAGTTCAAGCAGCTTCGCCGTAAGGCTTTCTACACGATGGAAAGCCAATAGGGGTTCGCCTCCAAACCATGTGACGTTCAAATTCTTCACTTCGGGATGATTCTTAACAAAGTCCACAATCGAGTTCTCAACCACATCAGTCATTGACTTTCCATTGTGGGTATGCTCGAAGCAATATGGACACGCGAAGTTACAAGAAGTGGTAGGGTTTAGCGTAAGGGTCAATCTATCGGAACGGTATCGATTCTTCAGTACCAGATATGTCAGTTTATCGACCTCGCGCGAGTCTGAAACCACAATGCCTTTGACCTGTTTCAACAATCCGTATAGAGATTCAGGTAGAGAATCCGGTGAATCTCCGGGCTGTAGGTGTTTGAGTGAGTCGTACGACTCTTTGTCCAACTCCACGAAAGAGTTGGACAAAGAGTTATACAACAAGTAGATACCCTCGCGCTCAAACACGCGATTATAACGCGAGAATACAAGAGATGTGGACTCCATTGTTAAGTTGAAAGCGTATTAATGTATTCAACTTGCATATGGTGAGCACTCAACGCTATATTTCGCACACAACATGCCATCTCCGCATCCAACCGGGCCGCTTCCACACGGCATATCAGGATTGTAGGCATTTCCTAACGATCCTGTATCACATGGGGACGATTTGCCACCCTTACAATGGGTGTATTGAATACTGCACACATCTCCGCCCAGAATCTGGGCGCATCCATCCGGAGAGAGTTCCACCTCCGGGCGGGGGAGTTCGATGAACTTGAATTTGTCGTTCATAACTTAAAAATTTAATTGTTAATAAGATTGTTTTTGACGATTGCCTCCGCGAGGAGCCAATCAGTTGGTTCGTCAATATCTATATTATATGGTGTAGCAGACACCATGACTTTGATTTTACCGGACAGCAACTGACGTGAGCCGGCAATTGCGCCTACCGAAGATGCATAAAAGGCTCCGGACTCCACGAGTATGCCATCATGCTGCTGCCGCATCGGCTTGGTATCAAGGGAATACGAAAGCGGATAGCCATCAGGATGCCAGATGAAACTTTTTGATCTTCGACAAGCTATGTACGAATCTGCCTCACGATTGTCAACGGCGTTTTTAAGTGCGATAAAATCGGCCGAAAGTGTAAATGGAGATGTAGCCTGAGCGAGCACAAGAATATCATCGGAATTCAGTTGCTCCGCTTCTATAAATTCAAGCACTACATCTATCACCTTACTCGAATCGGAAGCAGAGGCCGGGCTGCGGCGATACACCTTGACATGCGGGCGACTATGCCTGATATACTGCTCAGCCTCGTCGGAGTCGGTGGCAACCCAAATATCATCAGCAGTCCGGGATACTGTGATGGTATCAAGCACCCATGCAACAAGAGGCTTACCACCCAGCGATTTCATATTTTTGCCGGGAACGCCTTTGCTGCCGCTACGGATTGGAATGAAGTATATCGTGCGCATAGAGATAATTACATTGCGTGTCAGAGCTCAATTATGCCTGTAAGACGATAGCCGGGGCCTTCGAGGCGCAGCAGGTATGTGCCAGCGGGGAGCTGAGTGAGTGAGCTGAACATATCGGCGGCAGAACCGGAGGAGATGTAGCATACCTCACCATCCTCTGACCAAATTTCATAGCCGGTGGCATCGAGCACAAGGGGCGATGAGCTTGTTATAGTGGAGTTGTCAAAGTCGAGTTCGCAGAATATCTGAGCCGGGCGGGAACGGTGGCCGTTGCCTACCCCTATATCCGGATCGGTTTCCGTTGGCTCAGGTGTGAGGATGACGGGCTGCGGGTTGGTGGCGAGCAGCGGCAGGGAGGAGAGGGCGAGCAGTAGTGCGATGATGATTTTGTTCATGGCATTTGGCGTGTTTTGGATTTTGTTTTTTCGGCAAAGTTACAACGCCATAGAGCGGATGTCAAGGAAATCCGTTCAAATTTTGTTCAAATTGCATGGGCAGGCCATGAATCTGTTCAAATTTTGTTCAAAAACTCACCATAACACACTGATTCAATGCAGATTAGCCTTAAGCGAATTTTTCAGCTAAATTGCCTCGTTTTTTAGTTGTTTCAGGCCTTAAAATCGGGGATTTTTACGGGCAAAACAGGGGCATGAAGGATGCTACAGAATATGGATTATGGGGTCGAGAGCCTTCAGTTCTGATATATGTGGGAGAATAGATTTGAGAAGAGAGTTGCGGTGGTATGTGACCGATCCTTTTTGGCATGCCATGAGTGTGCTGATTTGAGTTGGTGAAAACTGGAGCTTAATAAGCATTGCGAGGCGACGGTCCAACAGTTTAAGCGTGCCAGACGAAAGGATTGTGAGGTTTTCTAAAAATGAGGGGAAATATTCAGACATGGTTTGCTCAATATCTGACCATTCGCCGCTTTTGATAGAGTCAGCCTTCTCCAGCCGTTGCTTGACAGCGAGATATGCCGGAGAGGACAGCAGGGATGCCGGCAATTGCGGCAACCCTTTTTGGGATTGCTGCTCGAGCTTGGCCATAATCTGAGCCCTGAGCGCGTCAGCATCGGAAGCATCGGATTTTGGAGGGAGAGAACCGTTATGCTCCAGCGCCTCGACCGCAGAGAGCGAGGAGTGCAGGGAGAGGAGCATCCGGGCATGGCGATGGCGCAAAACCAGCACTATTATAATAAGGAGTAGAATAAGGGCGCTCGCAGCATAGAGCCAGTTGACAAGGGTGCGGTTCTTGCTCTGCAGCTGCTCGCTGTTGCGTTGATGGAGCGAGTAGTTGTAGACAGCATTTTGCAATATCACTCCGTCGGCATCGTGGTGTTCGTACCTCTCATGCTGAGCCTGAACGTAACGATTCAAGTAAATATATAATGAGTCGGATGGGATAAACGGTCTGAGCTCTGGCGAAAAAAGACGATAATAAGCAGTGGTTCTATAACTAATCTCCGGACTATTAATATTCATCATGCTGTAGATGTATGCCGAATCCAGCTGCCCGAGTTTTAGAAATATCTTTGCTTTATAGGAATTAAAGAAATCTCGGGCATTACCCTCGTGGGGCGCCCGATCGGGCACCGATGAGATGAGCTTAAGAGCCTCTTCATATCTTTTTTGATTACATCTGAGCACAGCCATGTACCCTTGCATAATCGCCTGATCTCCTTCGGGTAGATTGGCTGCTTTTTCAATTGCAGCGGCAATGTACCTCTCGGCATTGGCATAATCTTCTTCGTCGATATAGTTGGCACCAAGCAACTGGTAGTCATAAGCAACCAAAGGATGGTTTGCCTCCTCGGCGAGCCGAAGGCTCTCCTCAAGGTATGGCGCAGCCTGAGAGTTGAGCATCATGCCGGAGAGCAGGCGCCCTGTCTGGCTGGTGAGGCAGATGCGCAGGTAAGAGTTTCCTTCGGGGAGCTTGTCAAGGGCATCCTGAAAGAACGCTATGGCAGTTGATTTATCGCCGAGGTCGGAGTAAATTCTGCCGGCGTAGTAAAGCGCCTCGGGGTAGCGGTCGGTGGAGTGGGTTGCGAACCAGGAGAGCATCGATGGGACAACCGAGTCGGAGGTGTGGGTGATGTAAGCCTTGTCGCGTGCTTTGACAGAGAGGAGGTTGTAGAGGTTGCGGTTGTGGGGCGACAAGGTGTCGGGGTCGATGCTGTCGAGTGCGGCAATGGCTGAGGTATAGGATGTTACAACAGAGTCGGCATCGATGCTGAGCATAGAGTCGATGCGCTGCAGGCGCTCATCGGTGGGATGGCACGCGGTGAGGATGCATAGTGCAATAAAAGCCGGAAGTGATTTGAGTAATTTCATGTGTCGATAAATGCGGGTTGCAAAGATAGCAAAAT
The DNA here is from genome assembly GCA_910588065.1 of uncultured Muribaculaceae bacterium. Taxonomy (GTDB): domain Bacteria; phylum Bacteroidota; class Bacteroidia; order Bacteroidales; family Muribaculaceae; genus Paramuribaculum. Next base: position 45,951 of record CAJUPZ010000016.1, on the reverse strand, counting down.
TGCCGCTATTTCATCTTGAAATTTTATTCAAAAAATATCGGCTCATCACTTTCTTAGACCTCGCCTAAAAAGTTTTGGCGGATAGGGCTATGCCGAACACCGCCGAGGATAGGCGAAAGCCAACCGGTTGCTTTTCTAAATTCTAAATTCCTTCTCATCAAAATCAAATTAGGTCAAAAATTTGTTGTACCTTTGTAGTCAAGAACCAAATCCCTCAATTATGGCAAGACCAATTAAAGAAACCCCTGAACTTTACGGTAAGGATGCGGAACGTTTTGAAAAGATGATTTCGCAGCCAAAGCCTGTGTCAAAGGAAGAGAGGGAGAGAGCGCGGAAGGCCTATGAGGTAATGAAATCCATCAGTAACTTTCAATGGTAATATGGATTTTTCAAGATTAGCTCAGATACAACTTTCTTCCGAAACTAATATTAAGCCATTCAAATGCGCAGAAGAAGATTTGAATGGCTTTCTTTTTGATGATGCCAAGCATTTTCAAGATGAACTTATGGCTGTTACATACTTATTGGAAGACCAATATGAGAATGTGACAGTAGCGTATTTCAGTCTCTTAGCTGATAAAATCACGTTCAATCCCGATGAAAAGGCCATGTGGAATCGTCTCAATCGCAACATTCCCAATCCTAAGCGACGACGCAACTATCCGGCTCTCAAAATAGGCAGACTCGCAGTTAACGAAAACTATACAGGAGAGGGTGTAGGTACGTTTTTGATTGACAGCATCAAATATGCATTCACCACCGTGAAGAGACTTGGATGCCGATTTTTAACTGTTGATGCACTGAAATCTGCCACTCACTTTTATGAGAAGAATGGCTTTCGATTCTTCACAGAGCAAGATAAGGGATAAGGATGATGAGACAAGGTTAATGTTCTTCGACCTTAAAAATTTTGCATAAAATATCCTAAAAAGTTTTGGCATACACTATCGAAACGGGAACAGCAGGGGGATGACAAATATCATCACAATTCCGAGAATAATCTGCAGCGGGGCACCTGCTTTTATATAGTCGGTGAAGGTGTATTGTCCGGCGGGCATCACAAGCGCATTTGGCGGGGTTGAGAATGGCGACATAAAGCAGAGCGAGGCTCCGAATGTGACAGCAAAGAGCATGGGGAGCGGGCTGACGCCATACGCCACAGCGCTCTGCACCGCAATAGGAGCCATCAGCACGGCGGTAGCGGTATTTGATATAAAGAGGGTGAGGAGCGAGGTGGTGAAATATATGCCGGCCATGAGCCAATGTGGACCCGCGGCACCGAGAAACGACACGAGCGATGAGCTGACAGCCTCGCTGACACCGGTCTTCTCAAGGGCGAAACTCATGGGCATCATAGCTCCGATGAGCACAACGCTCTCCCAGTTTATTGTCTTGTAGGCGTCAGCCACATTTCTGAAACATCCGGTGAGAATCATAGCCACAGCGGCGGCCAGCACAGCCGTGACCGCGGGCACTACCCCCATCACCAGGGCGGCAATCATACAGAGCATTATGCCTGCGGCCACCGGGGCTTTGTAGTCGATAGTCACCTGCGAGGCCTGGCTCTCAGGCTGTCCGAGCACCACCCAGTCTTTTGTGTCCTTGGATATCTCGGATATGGACTGCCATGTGCCCTGCACCAGCAGCACATCGCCTTTTCTCACAGCCACGTCACCGATATTGCGGATTATATACTTGCCTCCGCGCCTCACACCGAGGATGTTGATATTGAAGCGTTTGCGGAAGTCGAGCTCAGCTATTGTCTCTTTCAGTATCGCGGAGTCGGGCAGCGGCACAATCTCTGCCAGACCGATATCGTAAAAGCGCAGGTTTGCCCCGGTGGCGCTCATATTCAGGCCATAGTCGGCGGCAAAGCGCTGCGCCTCCTCACGCGGTCCACGCACAAAGAGCACATCTCCGGCATCAATCACCGAGCCTGCCGTGGGAGCCTCCTGCGACACATTCCTGAGCAGGCTGCTCCACTCCTCCATGCGCAGCTCCAGCACATCGAGGCCATAGTTGGCACGGAGCGAGAGCGCGCCAAGCGACAGACCTGAAACCGGCGACGATGCGGGCACATCTATGCGCCACAGGTCGCTGTTCAGGTTGTATTCCTCGACTATCCGGGCCAGGGAGCGCGAGCCTGTGGCGCCTGCATTCTCCGCTTTGCGGTCCTTGCGCACAAGCCATTTGCTCATCGGTATGAGCAGCAGTGTGCCGACAACAAGACACACCAGGCCGGAGGGGAGGAAGGAAAACATTGACAGCGGCTCGCCGCCGTACTCCTCCCACGCCTCTGCAATAACAAGGTTGGGAGGGGTGCCTATGAGTGTGAGCATTCCGCCTATGCTCGAGGCAAAGGCCAAGGGCATGAGAAACCGCGACACAGACGCGCCGGAAGCGGCCGCCATAGACACCACGATGGGGAGCATCAGCGCAACAGTGCCTGTGTTACTGACAAATCCACCTATAATGCCGGTTGCGAGCACCACCACAAGAAAGAGTCTGAGCGGGTTGCCCCCACCCAATTTCGACAGCCGCGCACCGAGCATCTTGGCAAGACCGGTGTTGAAAATGGCTCCGCCGACTATGAATAGCCCTATCATCATTATAACAATCGGGTTTGAGAATCCGGAGAGAGCCTCCTGTGTGGTGATGACGCCTGCGAGCATAAGCACAAGCAGCGCAATAAGAGCGACGATGTCGGCGCGGATACGCCCCCACACAAAGCCGGCGGCAGCGAGAACGAGTGTTATAATGGTGATAAGCATCTGTTGTTCAGTTTTATTTCAGTGTGAATGAGGAGCGGAGACGTATGTCGGCTGAAGATGCGCCCACCATCACATCAAAGACTCCGGGCTCCACCACGCGCTCAAGGGCGGCGTTGTAGATAGCGAGTTCGTCAGGGGTAAGGGTGAAGCACACCTGCTCTGATTGTCCCGGGTTGAGCATCAGGCGTTTGAATCCTTTGAGGAGTATGGGCGGCTGGCTCACAGAGGCAATGCGGTCGCGCAGATACAGCTGCGCCACCTCCGCGCCCGGGCGGGTGCCGGTGTTGGTTATCGTGCAGCACACGGTGATATTGCCGTCGGTGCCGGGGCCGCTTACGAACAGGTCGGAGTAGTCAAAGGTGGTGTAGCTGAGCCCGTAGCCGAAAGGAAAGAGCGGCTTGCCGGAGAGGTCCATATAGTCACGCGGCGCACCCTTGGAATAATATACGGGAATCTGCCCCTCGGCACGCGGTATGGTGACAGGCAGACGGCCGGAGGGATTGACATCGCCGAAAAGGATGTCGGCTACGGCGTGGCCACCTTCGGCTCCGGGATACCAAGCCGTGAGCAGGGCGTCGGCCTTTTCGGCAGCAAGATTCATGTCCAGCGGGCGCCCCTGGATATACACCACCGCCACCGGAGTGCCGGTAGCGAGCAGTTCGGCCATAAGCTTGTTCTGGTCGCCGAGCAGAGCGAGAGTGGCCCGGTCGTAGCCTTCGCCGCAATCCATGTCAAGCAGCGCGGGCGAGGAATTGTCAACCGTAGCGGCGCCGGTTGCTATATACTTGGTTTTGAAGTCTCTGGCGCTTGAACCACCGACAGCCAGGACCACGGCATCAGCGCCGCGGGCGGCCTCGACAGCGGCGGCAATGTTGCTCATTGTGGTGTCGCGGATGGCGCAGCCTTTGACATATACCACCTCTGTCGCGGGGCTCACCGCCGCGCGTATTCCTTCGAGGATAGTGGTGATATATGCGGAGTCCTGCGGTGCGGTGTAGTCGCCGAGCTGATTGTACTGGGTGTCAGCATTGGGCCCTATCACGGCGATGCGGCCAAGCGATTTTGACAGGGGCAGCAAACCGTTGTTTTTCAGCAGGGTGATACCCTGACGCGCCACCTCGCGGGCAAGCATCCTGGCGCTGTCTGTGCGCACACCCGCAGCCGCTTTGTCGGGGTCTACAAACGGATTGTCAAATATACCTGCCCTGAATTTGAGGCGGAGAACGCGGGCCACGGCGGTGTCTATCTCAGCCTCGGTTATCAGCCCTTTTTCAAGAGCCTCGATAGAGCGGGCTCCGTATGCCGCAGCCCCGAGATCCATGTCGGTGCCGGCTCTGAGAGCCATTGCTCCGGCAGTCATTCTGTCCGGCGCCACATGTCCGGCAATGCCGTCGATGCTGAAAAGGTCAGAATACACAAAGCCGTCAAACCCCCATTTTGAGCGGAGCACATCAGTGAGCAGAAAGCGGTTTGCGGTGCTGGGCACACCGTCAATGGTGTTGTATGATGTCATGACAGTGCCCGCGCCGGCCTCCACCGCTTTTTTGAAGGGAGGAAGGAGCTCTGAAAAAAGCTGTATGGGTCCAATGACAGCACGGTCGCCGTTTCGCCCGGCCTCGGGCACGCCATATGCGGCAAAATGCTTCAGTGTTGAGAACACTCTCCTCCCATCGGGCTGCGGAGTCTGCATCCCGATCATATATGCGGTGCCTATCTCGCCTGTGAGATAGGGGTCTTCTCCAAGGGTCTCCTCCATTCTGGACCAACGCGGGTCGCGTGCAACATCAAGCACCGGCCCATAGCCGACGGAAGCGCCCTGCAAAGCCGCCTCCCGCCCGATTGTCTGCCCGGCGGAGCGTATGAGCTGCGGATTCCAGGTGGATGCCATGGCAAGCCCTGTGGGGAAAACGGTGGTGCCTATTGCCATGTGACCGTGGGGCAGCTCCTCGGCAAAGAGGATGGGGATACCGAGGCGTGTGCTGTCAACAGCGTATTTCTGCAGCGCGTTCAGCGCCTCGGCACTCTGGCGCGGGGACAATCCCGTTTCAAGTGTTTTCTGCGTCCAGGGATCCGCTCTGAGCACAGCCCAGTAGGAGCCCCTGGGCATGCCGGCGGAGTTCTGCCGGCGGAATTCGTCGGACACACCCACTGAGCCATCGGGCGATTTCACATACATTTCCCAGCCCATGGGACACAGGAGCTGACCTGCTTTCTCCTCGATGGTCATGCGGCTCAGCAGGTCGGCCACGCGAGCCTCAACCGGGGCGTCAGATTGCTTGTACACAGGCGTTTGTGCCGCAGATGTCAATACACATCCCAACGCGGCGGCAGTGATAATCCGGTTCATCGCTCAGGAGTGAATTTGATTGCTATCGGCATTCCGGCGGGTAGCCCGGCAGGAAGTTTAACTGATACAACACCATTGCTGTCAACCTTATATCCGAGCTTGCGGTTGCCGTCAAGGAGCGTCATGCGACCTTTGGGCATATTGCCGCTCCATGTGATGGTTTCAGGGGCTCGTCCTTCCTCGGCGGGAATGTGTATGGCGTAGAGTGATGAGCCATCCTTTGAGGCTGTAAACCAGGTAGATCCATCGTTGTAAAGAGGCGTTGTGCGTGTAGAATACACCGCCTCGCCGTTTTTGCGGAGCCATTCGCCCACAACCTCCAGCCGCTCAACGACTTCCGGCTGAATAAGACCTTGTGGTGTAGGTCCGACTCCAAGCAGCAGACATCCGCCCTTGGCTGTGATCTCGGCCAGCATTGCAAGCACCTTTGCCGGTGACTTGAAAGGCGCGTCAGGCACCCAACCCCAGTCGTTGCTCAGGGTAATGCAGCTCTCCCACGGATAGTTAAGCTGGGTTTCGGGTATGCCGCGCTCGGGGGTCTGGTAATTCTCGTTTTTGCCGCGGATGCTCCGGTCAACAGCTATCAGGCCCGGGTGCAGCCCTCCGCGGGCAGCAAGCAGAATACTGTCGAGTCCGATATCATCGCCCTTTATCCATCCGCCGTCAAGCCACAGTATATCAAATCGACCGTAATCTCCGCCAAGCAGCTCGCCAAGTTGGCCGGCGGTAAAATCCTGATAATTTTTCCACCATTCCGGATGCCGGTTTTTCTTGTAATTGATATTTCTGGTGGGGGTGGCATATTCAGGATTCCAAAACCATTTACAGTGCCAATCTGGTTTTGAAAAATAGCATCCGATCATGAAATTTTTTCTGCGGAATGCGTCAAACACTTCTTTCGAAATATTGGCTTTTTTATTAGACGAAAAGGGACCATCAGTAATCTTAAAGTCCGTTAACCGAGTGTCGAAATTACAGAATCCGTCATGGTGTTTTGTGGTAAACACCATATACTTCATTCCGGCCTTTTCCATCACATCAGCCCATTGGTCGGGATTGAATTCTGTAGGGTTGAGCGAATCCTTCAGGCTCCAGTACCATTCCTTGTATTTATCGTATGGCAGATTGCCCTTGCGGGTAATCCAGTCAACATCCTCGGAGCACACCGACCACGACTCCACAATTCCGGGCACAGAATATAGCCCGAAGTGAAAGAGCACCCCGAATTTGAGGTCCTGCCATTTGTCAAGGCGGTTAAGCACGGCAGTGTCGGCAGGCCACACGTATGAATTGGCCTCCGATTGTTCATGAACAAAGCCCTGCACTGCATTCTGGGCATTCGCGCCTGCCGACAGCAACAACAGTGCCGGAAGCGCCACACGGTACAGATTCATCAGCGTAAGTATTTGAATATGATTATTTTTCAAGGTCGGCGAGGATCGCTTTCAGTTCCTCGTCAGTAGCTGTGAGCCGGCTGCGGCATTCGCGCAACAGCTCTGAAGCGCGGCGTGTGTATGCCGCGAGTTTGTCTATGTCGCATGAATCGCTCTGCATGGTGCGCAGTATCGAATCGAGTTCGGCAACAGCCTGATTGTATGTCAGTTCTTTTACTGGTGTTGTTTCCATTGCTTGTTGGGTTATTGTTTGACCGGTTTGATATTTGTGACGCATGACTGCACCACACCGTTATATATAGAGGTGACAATAGTGTCGCCCGGCTTGATGTCATCTACGGATGTGACAGCCTTGCCGTTCACGCGCGTTATCGTGTATCCCCTCCTGAGAGTTGCCATCGGCGAGAGGGCGTCGAGCAGGGTTGATGCGGCGGAGAGCTTGTCGCGGCGGCGGCCCAGGGTGTTTGCCAGCGCAAGCTGTATGGAGGCCGGCACCTGGTCGAGCCGGGCAAGTGCGGGTGCAATACGCCCTGTTGTTGCGGCAATGAGCGATGATGATGCCCCGCGCAGCCGGGCCTTCATCCGGTCCAGAGCGGCAACCGGCGCCACCGGCAGCTGCCCTTCTATGTAGGCGAGCTGGGTTTTGCAGCCGGACAGTTTGTCGTTTACAGCCCTGAGCATATCCGCCGCAACGCGTCTCAGCTCCTCAAGCTGACGCTCGGCGTTGGCAATCAGCCACTCCGCTGCGGCAGTCGGGGTTTTCACCCTCATGTTTGCGATATAGTCCAGCACTGTCACATCGCGCTCATGGCCGATGCCCACTATCACCGGAATCGGGAACTGGGCGACATTTGCCGCAAGGTCGTAATTGTCAAACGACACAAGGTCGCTCGTGGCACCGCCGCCGCGGATTATCACCACACAGTCCCAGTCATCTATCCGCTCGTTCACAGCGTCAAGAGCCTCGATTACCGAGGCCGCCGTGCGCTCGCCCTGCATCACCGCCGGGAAGAGGCGGGCTACAAACCGCAGCGAGGAGCTGTTGCCATACAACTGGTTGATGAAATCGCCGTAGCCGGCCGCCCCGGCTGCGGATATGACAGCGATGCGCAGCGTCGGCACATTCCATTCAAGGCTCTTGTTCAGGTCAAGTATACCCTCCTGCCTGAGGCGCGACAATATCTCAATGCGCCGACGCTCTATGTCGCCGAGGGTAAACGAGGGGTCTATGTCGTTGATGACAAACGACATTCCGAAGGAAGCATGATAGTTGATGCTGCCTTTCACCATCACCTTGATGCCGGTGGCAAGACGCTGCCCTCCGGTATAGGCGGCGAAGCGGCTGTTGAGACGGCTGTAATTGCCGGCCCAGATAATGCCGCGCAGCCGCGCGTCGATAGCTCCCGTAGCCTCATTCTTGTCAATCAGCTCCATGTAGCAGTGGCCGCCGCTCTGCCTCACATCACTCAACTCGGCGGTGAGCCACACGTTCTGTGTCTGGGGCACACTCAGCAGCGAGGTGATGCGGCGGCTGAGCTCGCGCACTGTGATTGCCGAGGGGTTGCTGCCATGATCCTCGGCATACTCCCGGGCGAGCGCGGTCACGGCACAAACTGTTTGCCGTTCCACTTATATGTGATGCTGCCCTTCAGGCACGGCTTCACTATCTCATAAATGTCGGATGACAGAAAGCGGCCTGTGTTGTTGGTAAGGGTCAGCACTCCGGAGGCGGGGTCGTAGCTGTAGCTTATGAGCAGAAACGGCACAAGTCCTTCCACCTCGGCTGCCCGCTCCTTGCCCTCTTCCGACAGCCAGTCGGAGAGGACAGGCTTGGAAAATGCTCCGGAAGTGAGATTCTTGCCCCAGTCCTTTGAGTATACGCTCATACGGCTGTCAGGCGCCGGGGTGGCAACTGTCGCTATCACTACGATAGCGGTATCGCCGTCGGCAGTCGGCAGCAGACACAGCTCATAGTCCGAAGCCTCGGACATTGATATGCTCACCTTGTCGGGAGTCATGGCGGTGATGCGCGACTGCCCTTCCATTGCGTTTTTTGAAGTGTTGGCCATGCCGCTCTCGAAATAGTCAATCATGTCGAGCCGCGCGTCAAGATTCAGCAGCGGAAACACGCTCTGCGGAGCTTCGGTAAACGCTTGTCTGGCAGTGAGCCGCGCAAAGCAGGCCGAGGTTCCGAGTACCAGAGCCGCAGCCAGAGCTATCGGTTTTGTCAGTTTCATGAATCGGTTTATTTTTTCTTTTTAGAGGTTTTGGAGGTTTTCGGCTTCTTGGAGCCGCCGCGGCTTTTCTTGAGAAAATACTCGTATGTCGATTCCTCATCCTGATGCTCGGCAACCTCTCCCTTTCGGCGGCGGTTGCTTGCCCGGGCATAGTCCTTGGACGCATCGGCAACCTCGCTGTAGAGGCGCTTGCCGAGGAAATCAGCTCCGGTGAGCCCGGTGACAACCCTGCGGGCATCTCCCTTGGGCACATCAAACAGAGAGTAGCCCGGCATAAGGTCTATCCTTCCGACATCTACCCGCTTGCCCTCAACAACATGATTGAGCATATCAATCAGATTGCCGGCATAAAAACCGTCTGCCTTGCCGGCATTCACATATATGCGCTCCATCCCTTTCTCGGCTGTGCGGCGATCCTTCTCCTTTTCGTTGCGGGGGCGGTCATGCTCCTTCTTCTCCTTACGCGGCTTTTCGTCTATGAGGTCGATAGACGGAGCGTCGCGGTAGTAGTCGAGAAGACGGTTGAACTCAAGCGACAGCACTCTCTTGAGCAAATCCTCCTGCGACAGCCAGCTGAGTTTGCGGCTCACTCCCTGCATATACTTGTTTATCTCATCATCATCCACCTTCACTTTCTCAATCCGGTCGGCAAGGTTGTATAGCTGCTTTTCAATGATGTGTTCGGGAGTGGGCACCTCCTTGCGCTCGAATTTCTTGCCTATCTTCTTCTCTATCTCGCGCAGCTTGCCTTTCTCGCGCGAGTGGATGATGGCTACACTGATGCCGGTCTTTCCAGCACGGCCGGTGCGCCCCGAGCGGTGGGTGTACACCGCGGAGTCATCAGGCAGACCATAGTTTATCACATGGGTCAGGTCGTCTACATCAAGGCCGCGGGCGGCGACATCGGTGGCGACCAGCATGGTTATGACACGGTCACGAAACTTTTTCATCACAATATCGCGCTGCTGCTGCGACAGGTCACCGTGCAGGGCATCGGCATTGTAACCGTCCTGAATCAGTTTGTCGGCAATCTCCTGGGTGTCACGGCGCGTGCGGCAGAATATTATCGCGTAGATATTGGGGCTGTCGTCAGCTATGCGCTTGAGGGCAAGATATTTGTCCTTGGCATTGACCATGTAGTACAGATGCTTCACATTGGCGCTGCCTTCGTTTCTGTTGCCGATAACGAATTCCACCGGCGAGTGCATGTACTTCTTGGCTATTTTTGCAATCTCATTTGGCATTGTGGCCGAGAACATCAGCATCTTGCGCTCGTCGGGCACATTGGCGAGGATAGCGTCGATAGAGTCGAGAAATCCCATATTCAGCATCTCGTCAGCCTCATCGAGCACCACTGTGTGTACCCCTCTGAGGTCTACCACTCCCCTGTTGATAAGGTCTATCAGTCGTCCGGGGGTGGCGACTATTATCTGCACTCCCCCTTTGAGGGTGCGTATCTGGCTCTCAATGCTCGAGCCGCCATATACCGGCAGCACCTTGACATCGGGCATATACTTGGAAAAATCAGCAAGGTCGCTGCCTATCTGCAGGCAAAGCTCACGGGTGGGCGAGAGTATCAGCGCCTGAGGCCGGTTCACACGGGGGTCGATACGCTGTAGCACCGGCAAGCCGAATGCGGCTGTCTTACCGGTGCCGGTCTGGGCAAGGGCAACAACGTCTGTATCTTCGTTAAGCAGGTGGGGGATAACCTTTTCCTGCACGGGCATCGGATTTTCGAATCCGAGTTCTTGGACAGCCTTCAACAGGTCATCTCTTACACCTAATTCTTCAAATGTTTTCATTATAAATATGTTTTTAAAATAGCAATTGCTGCACTTCCGGCCGCTTCATCGCGGCCTACTGAAACTCTTGCAGCCTCAAAGATACAACAACTTACTCAACAATTCTCCTTTTTATCAGCTTATTTTTCATATATATTTATTAATTTCGCATATATAAACAATGGCCGTACACAATTTTTTGCCGCGTACAGCCGTTATTTCCCATGTTGAAAGATATATATGTGACACGCCGACGTGGAGCCTGGCTCCTCATTGTTGCAGCAGCTGCCGTTGTGGCCCTGTTCATCTGGTTCAGCGATTCTCTTGTAAGAGACCTTTCCGAGCAGGAGCGACAGAGAATGGAGATTTGGGCTGACGCAACACGCCGCCTCGCCACCGATATGCAAAGCGGCGAAGGCGCCGATGTCGATTTCATGCTGTCGGTAATCGAGGCCAACCGCACCATTCCGGTAATGCTCACCGACAACGACGGCAATATTCTGCTACACCGCAATTTCAACCTGCCGGCGCCGGCGGACAGCGCAAACCCTACCGACATTTCCCCCGAAAACCTCTCTTTCCTGTCCGCCCGCCTCGACAATCTCCGCAAGAGCGGCAACGTGATAGATATCCGGATTGACCCGCAGTCGCGCCAATATCTCTACTACGAGGACTCCACCCTGCTGCGCCGGCTCAGCATATATCCGTATATTCAGACCCTCGTCATGATAGCCTTCGTGGCCACCGTCTATTTCGCAGTCACATCAACAAAAAAAGCGGAGCAGAACAAGGTGTGGGTAGGGCTTTCCAAGGAAACCGCCCATCAGCTCGGCACTCCAATATCCTCTCTCATGGCCTGGGCCCAGATGCTGGAAGCCTCCGGCACCGACTCAGCCGTCATAGCCGAAATGAACAAGGACATAAACCGGCTCGCGGCAATAGCCTCGCGCTTCTCCAAAGTAGGCTCAAAGCCCGGACTGGAGCCCGACAGTCCGGACACCCTGGTGGAGCGGAGCGTGGAATATATGCGCGGACGTATATCCCGCGGGGTGAACCTATCCTGCCACACCTCCTGCCCGCAGGCGCAATGCAACCTTTGCAGCCCGCTCATGGAATGGGTGATGGAAAATCTCATCAAAAACTCAGTGGACGCAATGGATGGCTCCGGAAACATAACCGTGACAACATCCTGCTCCGAACCGGCCGGCAAAGTAGCCATAGAGGTCACAGACACCGGCAAGGGACTCCCCCGTAAAATGTTCAAAACCATTTTCCGCCCCGGATTCACAACCAAGCAGCGCGGATGGGGGCTCGGCCTCACGCTCGCGCGCAGGATAATAGAGGAATACCACCACGGAAAGATATTTGTAAAATCATCAGAGCCCGGCGTCGGCACAACCATCCGCATTGAGCTGCCCGCCTCACTGGCTGTTAAGCAAACAAAAGATACATGTTTACCAACCTGAAACCATCACTCGACGATTTTAAAGACCATATTTTCATTACAGATCTCGACGGCACCCTGCTCGACCCCTCGGCAAGAGTGACAAACACCTCTGCCAGAATAATTTCCGAGCTCAGCCACAGAGGTGCGCTGATATCCGTTGCCACCGCACGCACTCCGGCCACCGTCGACCCGCTGCTTGCACATACTTTCACAACCCTCCCGGCAATTGTGCTCACAGGAGCAGCTATGTGGAACCGCGTTCACCGCTGCTACCGCGACACCCGCCTGATAGCGCCGGAAGCCGCTGCTCTGGCCGTGGACACCCTGCGGAGCGCCGGCATAAACCCGTTCATTTACTCGCTCAGCGGCAACAATATGCTCGATGTGTTCTACAACGGCAACCCCACACCGAAAGAAGAAAAATTCGCCAATGACCGTAAAGGACTAACCCTTAAACGGTTTCATTTCAACGAACCCGCGGGACTCGCTCCTGCGATTCCCGACACCATTCTGCTGTTTGCAATCGGCCCGGTTGACAAAATATTCGAGCTGGCTCAGATTCTCGGCTCCAACCACGGACTGTCAATCTCCGCCTACCATGACAACTACAACCACTCCACCGGAATAATGGAGATACTCGCGGCCGGTGTGTCAAAAGCCTCCGCAGTGCTGCGCCTCAAGGAGATGTCCGGCGCCGGCCACCTAACTGTGTTCGGCGACAACCTCAACGACCTGCCCATGATGGCCGTTGCAGACACCGCGGTGGCGACAGCCAACGCCATGCCGCAGGTGCTCGAGGCCGCCGACATAATCATCGGGCCGAATTCAGAAGACTCGGTAGCGAAATACATACTCAGTGTAATGAGCGGAGAACATCAAGACTTTTAAGCGAGCCGAGCGGAGTGATGTGGATGGACAGATAGCGCAGAATTCCGTCAAGAACAGCATTGCGCTCCTGCAGTGTGAAGCGGAACAGATGCAGATTATCCAGCGACATTCGGCCAAGAAGAGCCACCGTCGCCGACTCACCCGCCGGCACAAACTCGCCGTGAAGCGGAGCTGACCCGCGGAATATGCCGTCGCTCATGTCAAACACATTGCCGGGACTGTACGCCCTCACATCCGGACTCACCCCGATACAACCGCCTATGCCCCACAGAAACCACAGGTGAAAATTCGCCACCTTAGGCATCTCAAGCAAATCAAGCGCCATGATGGACCGCTCTATAAAATGCCATGCGGCCTCATCCGGCTGGCTCTCGCGCAGCAGCGCACCGAGCACCTCGGCGATAAACAACGCAACAGCCCCCTTGAGCGGATTGGACCTCAGCGAGGCCAGCGGAGTCAAAGCCCTGAGCTCGGCGATGCGGTGGATATCGCTCCCCGCCCTCACATCCGCAACACACTCAACAAGCGCAAGCGGCTGCGTCAGCGCACGCCGCCGCAGCGCCTCGCGTCCGCTCCCCGAATTCACCACAAACGCCACCCTGCCACCCTCGAGACTGTAGGCCGTGAGGATGGAACGGCTGTCGCTGTAGCGCACCGTACGCAGACAAATTATGTTCATTTTTTGCTTCACAGCCGCAAAATTACTGCTAAACGCCCTATTTAGTGAAACTTTATGCACTCATTTTGACAAATTCCTCGTATTTTTTCACTAACTTTGTGCGATTTTTACGACGTATAAAAAATTATATAGAACATTTATGTTACATCCAGTAAAGAAAACCATCACACTGGCAGACGGTCGCACCATTACCCTGGAGACCGGAAAACTCGCCAAGCAGGCTGATGGAGCGGTTGAGCTGCGTATGGGCAACACAATGATTCTCGCCACTGTAGTGTCTGCGAAAGAAGCAGGCGAAGGCGTTGATTTCATGCCCCTTCAAGTTGAGTACAAAGAAAAATTCTCATCATTCGGACGTTTTCCCGGCGGATTCCTCAAGCGCGAAGGCCGCGCTTCCGACTACGAGATTCTGACATCTCGCCTCGTCGACCGTGTGCTCCGCCCTCTTTTCCCCGACAATTACCACGCTGACACTTTTGTCAACATCACCCTATATTCAACAGACGGCGTCGATATTCCCGACGCTCTCGCCGGCCTCGCTGCATCCGCAGCTATCGCGGTGAGCGACATACCCTTCAACGGCCCCATCTCCGAAGTGCGTGTGGCCCGTATCGACGGACAGTTCGTCATCAACCCCACATTCGACCAGCTTGAAAAGGCCGATATGGAGCTGATGGTCGGCGCCACTTACGACAACATCATGATGGTGGAAGGCGAAATGAACGAGGTGAGCGAAGCTGACCTTCTCGCCGCCCTCAAGGCCGCCCACGCTGCCATCAAAGAGCAGTGCGTGGCTCAGATGGAGCTCGCCAAAGAGCTGGGCATCGAAAAGCGCGAATATTGCCACGAAGTCAACGACGAGGAGCTCCGCAAGGATGTTCATGACAAGTGCTACGACAAAGCATACAAAATCGCTCAGGCCGGTTGCGCCGACAAGCACTGGCGTCAGGATCAGTTCGACGCTATCTGCCAGGAATACATCGACGCTATGCCCGAAGAGGAGCGCGATGAAAAGACACCCCTCGTAAAGCGCTACTACCACGATGTGGAAAAAGAGGCTGTGCGCCGCTGCATCCTTGACGAAGGCACACGCCTTGACGGACGCAAGACAACAGAGATACGCCCCATCTGGTGCGAGGTTGACTACATTCCCGGCCCCCACGGATCTGCAGTGTTCACCCGCGGCGAGACTCAGAGCCTCTCAACAGTGACTCTCGGCACAAAGCTCGACGAAAAGATTGTTGACGATGTAATCAACCAGGGTCGCGAGCGCTTCCTCCTCCACTACAACTTCCCCCCCTTCTCTACCGGCGAAGCCAAAGCACAGCGCGGCGTAGGCCGTCGCGAGATAGGCCACGGAAACCTTGCCCACCGCGCACTCAAGCGCATGTTCCCGGATGATTTCCCCTACGTTTGCCGCATTGTCAGCGACATCCTTGAAAGCAATGGCTCATCATCCATGGCTACCGTTTGCGCAGGAACCCTCGCCCTTCTCGACGCCGGCGTGAAAATGAAAAAGCCCGTCAGCGGCATCGCTATGGGTCTTATCACCGACACCGAAAGCAACAAATATGCAGTGCTCTCCGACATCCTCGGCGATGAGGACCACCTCGGCGACATGGACTTCAAAGTCACAGGCACACGCGACGGCATCACCGCCACCCAGATGGACATCAAGTGCGACGGTCTCTCTTACGAGATTCTCGAACGCGCTCTCCTTCAGGCTCGTGACGGTCGTCTACACATCCTCAACATCATCGAAAACACCATCCCCGCTCCCCGCGAGGACTACAAACCCCATGTGCCCCGCATCGTCACAATGCTCATTCCCAAAGAGCTTATCGGTGCTGTTATCGGCCCGGGCGGAAAAGTCATTCAGGGCATCCAGGAAGCAAGCGGTGCCACTGTCAGCATAGACGAAATCGAAGAGGGCGGCTACATCGAGGTTGCCGCATCAAACAAAGCATCCATCGACAAAGCCCTCGAGATGATCAACGCCATCGTGGAGCTCCCCGAAGAAGGCAAGGTGTACAGCGGCAAAGTGCGCTCAATTCTCGAATTCGGTGCATTCGTTGAATTCATGCCCAACCGCGACGGCCTCCTCCACATCTCCGAGATTTCATGGAACCGCCTCGACGATATGGCCGCTTCCGGACTTAAAGAGGGCGACACCGTTGAGGTCAAGCTCATCGAAATAGACAAGAAAACAGGCAAATACCGCCTCTCGATGCGCGCACTCCAGCCCAAACCCGAAGGCTATGTAGAGCGTGAGCGCGCTCCCCGTGGCGAACGTCCGCGCCGTGACGGTGACCGTCCCCGTCGTGATGGTGACCGCAATGACCGTGGTCCCCGCCGTGACTTCAACCGCAACGACCGTGGCCCCCGCCGCGACAACAACTCAGGCAACAACGCAGAGTAAGCTGTTTAGCACACTGCACCTATACCACACTCCTGCGGGCAACAGCCCCGCAGGAGTTTTTTTATAAGAATTATAAGATTTTTACACCTTAGTATAATACGCGCGCGAGGCAGAAACGCAGTAAATCCCGGAAATTTCAGCTTTTTATAGCTGAGAGCCTTGACTTTAGCAAAAAAATTCACTACCTTTGCGCCGCAAATAAGTATAAGCAATATAAAGTCTAACTTATTAAGAAACCCCAAACTATTATTTATTAACCATTTAAATGACTGAAGAAGTAAAAAACTCCCCGGTTGCTGATTTCGACTGGGACGCCTATGAAAAAGGCGACACCAACTGCGACAAAACTCGCGAAGAACTCACCAAAACCTATGACGAATCTCTTAACACAGTCAAGGACAAAGAGGTGATTGAAGGCACTATCATCGCTCTCAACAAGCGCGAAGCCGTTGTGAACATCGGCTACAAGAGCGATGGCATCATCCCCATGAACGAATTCCGCTACAACCCCGACCTCAAGATCGGCGACACTGTAGAGGTGTTCATCGAAAATCAGGAGGACAAGAAAGGTCAGCTTATCCTCTCTCACCGCAAAGCACGCGCTGCCCGCTCTTGGGAGCGCATCAATGAAGCCCTCGAAAAAGACGAAATCATCAAGGGCTACATCAAATGCCGCACAAAAGGCGGCATGATTGTGGACGTATTCGGCATCGAGGCATTCCTGCCCGGTTCTCAGATCGACGTTCGTCCCATCCGCGACTACGATATCTTCGTTGGCAAAACCATGGAATTCAAGGTTGTCAAAATCAACCAGGAATTCAAAAACGTCGTTGTTTCTCACAAAGCTCTCATCGAAGCCGAGCTCGAACAGCAGAAACGCGAAATCATTGCCAAGCTCGAAAAAGGCCAGGTGCTTGAAGGCACTGTCAAGAACATCACCAGCTACGGCGTATTCATCGACCTCGGCGGTGTTGACGGCCTCATACACATCACAGACCTCAGCTGGGGCCGCGTAAGCCACCCCGAAGAAGTGGTTCAGCTCGACCAGAAGCTCAATGTCGTTATTCTCGACTTCGACGACGAGAAAAAGCGCATCGCCCTCGGTCTCAAGCAGCTCCTTCCCCACCCCTGGGATGCTCTTGACGAAAACATCAAAGCCGGCGACAAAGTCAAAGGCCGCGTAGTGGTTATGACTGACTACGGCGCATTCGTTGAAATCGCCCCCGGCGTAGAAGGACTCATCCACGTCAGCGAAATGTCTTGGAGCCAGCACCTCCGCAGCGCTCAGGACTTCATGAAAGTTGGCGACGAAGTTGAAGCAGTTGTCCTCAACCTCGACCGCGAGGATCGCAAGATGAGCCTCGGCATCAAACAGCTCAAGAACGACCCCTGGGAAAATATCGAAACAAAATATCCCATCGGCAGCAAGCACACAGCACGCGTGCGCAACTTCACCAACTTCGGCGTATTCGTTGAAATTGAAGAAGGTGTAGACGGCCTCATCCACATCAGCGACCTCAGCTGGACAAAGAAGGTGAAACACCCCAGCGAATTCACCCAGATCGGTGCTGACATCGACGTGCAGGTGCTCGAAATCGACAAAGACAACCGTCGTCTCTCTCTCGGCCACAAGCAGCTCGAGGAAAACCCCTGGGATGTATTTGAAACAGTATTCACCGTTGGCTCTATCCACGAAGGCACCATCACCGAAATGGTTGAGAAAGGCGCTGTGGTAGCCCTTCCCTACGGCGTTGAAGGTTTCGCAACTCCCAAACACCTTGTTAAAGAAGACGGCACACAGGCTCAGGTTGACGAAAAGCTCAACTTCAAGGTTATCGAATTCAACAAGGACAGCAAGCGCATCATCCTCAGCCACAGCCGCATCTTCGAAGATGAAGCTAAGGGCACTGCAACAGCCGCTCCCGCTGAAAACAAGAAAAAACGCTCCAACAAGCGTGCCGAGGAGACTCCCGTCCTCACAACTCCCCTTGAGAAGACAACTCTCGGCGACCTCGAAGCTCTCGCTGCTCTCAAAGAGAAGCTGAGCGACAACAAGTAATTCCACATTACTTCATATCCCCAAGCAGGCCGGACAACCCTCCGGCCTGCTTTTTTCTGCTACTATAATTCTTATAATTCCTATAAGTCTTATAATTCCTATATGAATCAGCGGGACCCGAAGGATTACTCCTCCGGGCCCCGCCTTTATATAGGAAACGAATGAATCAGATTACTTCGAAACCGGCATTGCGGAGACCGTTCTTAATCTCCTCGATATGCTCATGATTGCGTGTCTCAATCTCAACACGGAGTGTGCAGCCGTTTATCTGGGTGTTGCGGCTGTTGCGCTCATGCTGCACGGTGAGGATATTGGCACCGAGGTCGCCGACAATGCTGCACACCTTTGACAGCTGACCCGGCTTGTCGTTGAGGTTGATGCTGATGGTGCAGTCACGGCCGCTCTTCACAAGTCCGCGGGTAATAACGCGGTTGAGGCTTGTAACATCGATGTTGCCACCGCTCACAAGACACACCACCTTCTTGCCCTTGATAGGCACCTTGTCAAACATAGCGGCTGCAACGCTCACTGCTCCGGCCCCTTCGGCAACCAGCTTCTGCTGCTCTATCAGAGCAAGTATGGCAGCTGCTATCTCATCGTCGCTCACAGTCACAATGTCATCTACATACTTCTCACACATTTCAAATGTGTTTACTCCCGGCTCCTTCACAGCTATACCGTCGGCAATTGTAGACACACTTTCAAGACGCTCGCGCTGCTTGTCCTTGAGACTTTTCACCATCGAGGGTGCGCCCTCGGCCTGCACGCCGTAAACCTTGACATCGGGCTTCAACGACTTCAGAGCGAATGCCACACCTGAGATAAGGCCGCCGCCGCCGACAGGCACTATCACCGCCTCGACATCAGGCATCTCCTCGAGGATCTCAAGACCGATTGTTCCCTGACCGGCAATCACCTTGGGGTCATCAAACGGATGAACAAATGTGTAGCCATGCTCTTTCTGCAGCTCAATGGCTTTCTGATACGCATCGTCGTACACACCCGGCACCATGCACACCTCTGCGCCGAGTGCCTTGGTTGCCTCCACCTTGGAGATGGGAGCGCCGGCTGGCAGGCAAATCAGCGACTTTATGCCGTTTGCTGTGGCACTGAGCGCAACACCCTGGGCATGGTTTCCCGCCGAGCAGGCAATCACACCCTTGGCCTTCTCCTCCGGAGTAAGCTGGGATATTTTGTAATACGCTCCCCTGAGCTTGAAAGCTCCGGTATGTTGTAAATTCTCAGGTTTGAGATACACCTGAGCTTCAGGATTGAGCTTGGTCACTCCTATAAGGCGCGGATGGCGCGCCACATCCTTCAGTACTTTAGCGGCGTTGAACACTTCCGCTATTTCAAGTTCTGCCATGGAAATGATTTGTTATTATTAGGTTGTTTCTAAGTATTGTTGCGGAGAACAACGCAAAGTTAGCAATTTTAAACGCAATAAAACAATTATTTTTGTAACTTTGCGATTGCACCGCACCGAGGTTTCGGAACTTTATGCCACCTCGCCGGTGTTTATATATCACGTGGAGATTTGACTCCGCAGCATTTGAATCGTTTAATCTTATTAAAGTTCCGACCTGATGTCAACCGTAACCAAAGAAGCAGCCCTCGAATACCACCGTCAGGGCAAACCCGGCAAAATAGAAGTTGTGCCCACCAAGCCATATTCAACCCAGCATGACCTCGCACTCGCATACTCACCCGGCGTGGCATACCCCTGCAAGGAGATTGAGAGCAGACCCGAGGATGTGTATGAGTACACCGACAAAGGCAACCTTGTTGCAGTGATTTCAAACGGCACAGCCGTACTGGGACTTGGCGACATCGGCCCCCTCGCCGGCAAACCGGTGATGGAGGGCAAGGCTCTGCTGTTCAAGATATTCGCCGGGCTCGATTGCTTTGACATAGAGGTCAACGAAAAGGACCCGGAAAAATTCATATCAATAGTAAAAGCCATCTCACCGACATTCGGCGGAATAAATCTTGAGGACATAAAGGCACCCGAATGTTTTGAGATTGAAACCCGCCTCAAAGAGGAGTGCGACATACCTGTGATGCACGATGACCAGCACGGCACTGCAATCATTTCAGCCGCCGGACTGCTCAATGCTCTTGAGATTCAGGGAAAGAAGATTGATGAGATACGCCTCGTTGTAAACGGTGCCGGAGCCGCCGCTGTGTCCTGCACCAAACTGTATATGGCGCTTGGCGTTCGCAGAGAGAACATCGTGATGTGCGACAGCAAGGGGGTAATCACCGAATCACGCTCCGACATCAACTCGCAGAAACGCGAATTTGCAACCTCACGAAACATCACCACTCTTGCCGAGGCAATGAAGGACGCTGATGTTTTTCTCGGCCTGTCGGTCAAGGATGTCGTGACCACCGAGATGGTGCAGTCTATGGCAGAACGCCCCATAGTGTTTGCCCTCGCCAACCCCGATCCCGAAATTTCGTATGACAAGGCCATGGCCTCACGCCCCGACCTTATTTTTGCCACCGGACGCAGCGACTACCCCAACCAGATAAACAATGTGCTCGGATTTCCCTACATATTCAGGGGTGCGCTTGACTGCGGCGCCACAACCATCAACGAAGCCATGAAGCTTGCAGCCGTGAGAGCGATAGCGCAGCTTGCCAAAGAGCCGGTGCCGTCGGTTGTCAACGCTGCCTACAATATGAACCGTCTTGAATTCGGACGCGACTATATTCTGCCCAAACCCCTCGATCCCCGCCTGCTCACATGGGTGTCGCCCGCCGTGGCCAAAGGAGCCATGGAGAGCGGCGTCGCAAAACGTCCAATCACTGACTGGGAGGCATACGAGGAGCGTCTGCGCAAGCTCATGGGCTACGACAAAAAGTTTGTCCGCCGCATATATGACAAGGCCAAGGAACACCCCAAGCGGGTGGTGTTTGGCGAAGCAAACACAGACAATATGCTCCGCGCCGCCGTCATGGGAGCCAAGGAGGGCGTATACATTCCTGTGCTGCTCGGCAATGAGGAGATGATTCAGAAACGCGCCGACCGCCTTGGCCTCGACATCTCCGGAGTGGAGATTGTCAACCTGCGCCACGACCGCGAGGCCAAGCGCCGCAGCCGCTATGCATCCGAATTCGCAGCCAAGCGCCAGCGCCGAGGCGTCACCCTGCCGGAGGCTCAGGAAAAGATGTTTGACCGCAACTATTTCGGCATGATGATGGTGGAAACCGGCGATGCCGACGCTTTCCTCGGCGGCACATATTCCGGTGCCCACGACATGGGGCAGATTGCCCGCGAGGTTGTCGGTATCAGACCCTGCTACAACAACTTCGCCGCCCTCCACATCATAAACACAAAGCGAGGCACATTCTTTATCGCCGACACCCTTGTCAACAAAAATCCGGATGCCGCAACCCTCACCGACATAGCCCGCCTTGCCCGCAACTCTGTTGAATACTTTGCAGAAACTCCTGTCATGGCCATGGTGTCGTACAGCAACTTCGGCGCGGCGCAGGACAAAGACTGCGAAAAGGTACAGGAAGCTGTAAGCAAGATGCACGAGCTCTATCCGGACCTTGCCATCGACGGCGAAATGACCATCAATTACGCGCTCAACACCGAGCTACGCGACAAAGTGTTCCCCTTCAACCGCCTGAGCGGCAAGGATGTCAACACACTCATATTCCCGAACCTCGCAAGCGCAAGCACCGCCTACCGCATGATGCTTGAAATGGGTGTCGCCGACTCGCTCGGCCCAATCCAGATGGGTCTCAAAAAGCCTGTTCACTTCGCTAGCGTCCACTCCCCTGTGCGCGACATCGTGAACATTGCCGTAATTGCAGGCCTTGACGCCGCCGTGCTTGAACGCACCGGCGGAACCTGCGATAAATAACCCTCATAATGTCAGGCAACCCTCTAAATATTCTCAAACCCGTGCTCATCGCCGCCGCGATGGGTGCGGGTCTGATATCTTGTTCGCAGGCGGACCGGATGCCTGACAGCCTCTTCTCATCGCCGGCCATGCGGGTGACTCCTGACTCAATCTTCATTGCCTCCGGAGCAACCGCAGCACCGGCCACACTGCCGGTGGTACCTCAGCACATGCCGGTGCTCAGCTCTCCGTCACCATTGCTGGACTACGCTTTTGCGCAGGCCATGATTCAATGCGACTCGCTGCTGAATGCCGACTCCGCGCAGGTTACGCCTCTGCGCAATCTCGAAATATGGCAGACACTCTCCCTTCTTGATCCCGAGCGGTCCATGAAACTGCTCACAGCGCAAGTTGCTGACAGTATCGTCGATTTCAATATGCCGCTGACAGCTGAGTATGGCCTCTGGACTGTCGCCGCCCACGCCACAGCCCTGTCATCCGGAAACCTCGCGTGGCTCCGCTACGCACATGACATAGCGGGCCGCACATTTAAATACAACGAGCAGGTGTGTCGCCGTGCCGACACCGGGCTGCTGCAGGGAATGCCTTTCCTGAGCAAACCGGTGGCGGGCACAATACCCCGCTGGATGGAGGAAACCGACCGCTTCGAATGTATGACAACTCTCGCCAACACCATGGCAGCAGGTGCCGCACGCTCGCTGGCAGACATGGCTCTCGTGCTCGCGGACGCTGACACCACAGCCTGGCTCGGCAAAACCTCGGAGATGAGCGATGCCATAAACCTGTACCTGTGGCAACCCCACCTCAGACGCTACGGCCAGTATCTCTACACCGGACTGTTTCCAATAGCATCTGAAATATCCGACAATGCAGCCCAGGCTCTCGCCATCATCTTCTCCGTACCCACACGCGAGATGGCTCATGGGATATTGCAGTCTTCCCCTATGCTGAACTACGGTATGCCGATGTTCTACCCCTCACCCGGTGGCACCCCTCCTCAGACCCCGCGCACAGTATCACCGGAAATGCAGGCCCTATGGACACTCGCCGCCGCACGCTACCCGGATGAATCTGCCGTCGCCGCACCTCTCGGTGTCCTGCTGTCATCCTCATTTATCGGCGACAATACCTCAATATCCCGGCGCATGACCGCGATGACCGTGCTCAGAGTGCTTGCCGGCATCAACGTAAGCCACACCGCCATGACCTTCCGTCCTGTGGTTCCCCGCATTCTCCGAAGCGGCTTCACAATTGAGCGGCTACGGTGGAGAGATGCCACCATTTCCTTGAAAATCACCGGCTACGGAGATAAAATAGCTCGCTTTGCAATCGATGGTGCGGAAAGTACGGAATATAGCCTCAGCAATTCGCTCCACGGCCACCACACCGTTGAGATTACTCTTGCAAACAACTCTATTTCCAACAATGCCGACCTCCTGAAAAATCAGATATGGTCCCCGGCGGTGCCCGAAATAGAATGGAGTGCAAAAGCTGCCGGGACTATTACTGATGCAACCCCCGGAGTGCACTACATAGAGTACGTGAACGGAGCGCAATTCATACGCCTCGACTCATCGATGGTGGCTGTTCCGCAACGCACATCCTACTCCCGCCTGTGCATTGTGCCGGTGTCTGACGGCAACAACGCCGGACTGGCCGCGAAGCCCCACAGCTTTTACCCGGCAACATTCGCAAGAACGCTTCAGGCCGAGGATTTTGCCCCCGCATCATCGCCGTTAGTGCATGAACGCCGCATGTCGCGCCGCTTTGTGGAATCCTCAGCGAAATCCAACAGAACTGTGTCATTCACCACAACAGTGGCGGAAACCTCTCTCTATTCCGTAGCCTTGTGCTATTCAAACGGCTCCGGCTCCGCACCTGATGGCTCGGCCTGCGGAGTGCGCAGACTGCTTGTCAACGGCGTTGATTCCGGCACTCTTGTGATGCCCGGCAAAGGGAAGGGATGGTGGCTCGCCACCGATATGTCGAACACTCTCGCGGTTCAGCTACGTAGAGGTGAGAATGAGATAACCGTGGAATATGACCCGGACCTCTATCCACCCGGCAGCGATGCCCACACCCTGCTGTATGACTACCTTCAAATAATCCGGCTCAGATGAAAAGAATAGGAATTCTCAGCGACTCGCACTCATGCTGGGACAACAGATACGCTACCCATTTTGCCGACTGCGACGAGATATGGCATGCCGGCGACATCGGCGACATATCCATCATTGAGCGGCTGAAGGAAATCACCCCGACAGTGAGAGCTGTATGCGGCAATGTCGATCATGGGGAAGTGAGGCGCGTGTGCCCTGAAATCCAGGAGTTTGAATGCGAGGATGTGAAGGTGTGGATGACCCATATCGGCGGTTATCCCGGCCGCTACGCACCCGGCGCAAAACGGCTTCTGAAGGAGGGTCACATAAAGCTGATGGTAGTTGGCCACTCCCACATTCTCAAAGTGATGCCGGATCCTGAGTTAGGGCTGCTCCATGTCAACCCCGGAGCCGCCGGTCAGCAAGGTTGGCAGAAAGTGCGCACATTGGTGAAGCTCACTCTCGACTGCGGAACAATAAAAGACCTCGACGTGATAACCCTCGGTAAACTTATAATACAATGAAACAGATATTCCTCGCCGCAATAGCGGTGGCTCTGCTGGCAACCGGCTGCAAAACAAACGAAGCAAACTACCGCGCCGCCTACGAAGTGGCGAAAAACAAACAGACACAAGCCGAAGACGGCATAGGCGGCGCGCCGGTGCAGAGATTCGAGCAACCGAAGCCGCACACAGTGGACGGAGTGACACTAATGATGCGTTCAGAGCCGATTGCCTATCCGAAAGATGGCGGAGCAACCCGCGACAACGTGAAGACATACAATGTGGTGGTAGGGCAATTCCGCCAGATTTTCAACGCCCGCCAGATGCGGCAGCGGCTGATGGACAACGGTTACCCTGATGCAATGATTGTGCAGAACCGCGAGCCGGTGTACTACGTCATAGCTCTCTCCTGCGCCACCCCCGCCGAGGCCGCGCAAGCAATAGAGCGGGTGAAGGGCGACGCTCGGATAGCACTCCGCTCACCGCTGCCATACATTCTAAAAAAGTGAATTCTGCAGGTCGGTTTCCTGCAACCTTATCTCCTCAACGTCTGACAGCTGAGGAGGCTTCGGCGAATGACAACACATCTTTGCCACCGAATCCTGATATTGCCAATGTCATGTTCATCGGAGGATTGATTGAGCATTGGGGCCGCGGACTGTCTATGATGAACAACAAATGTAAGAATGTCGGTCTGCCTAAGCCTAAGATTAACGACAACGGCTATATGGTCAAGGTGATTTTCGCCCGACCACAAAATGACGAGATAAATGACGAGATAAATGAGGAGATAAATGAGGAGATAAATGAGGAGATAAATGAAGAGATAAATGAAGAGATAAATGAAGAGATAAAAAAAGTTTTAGACCTCATCTCTAAGAATCCAACCATAACCCAGCCCAAAATTGTTTTGCAACTTGGGTACTCAAAAAGTAAGGTAAACCGAATTGTCGCTAAATTGCGAAAATTAGGTTTGTTATCTCGCGAAGGGTCGAATAAAACCGGGCGGTGGGTTGTAAAAAAATAATCCGAGTGAATATGAGTTTCAACCCAAAGAGGGTTGTATCAACTGCTTTGGGTAAAACTCGAAAAGCTATTGGCGGCAACCGGTATTCTGCAGGTCGGTGCTGAACAGCTGACGTCCTCCGCCCATCACAAACACCTGCTCCTCAACTCCTTTGGTGTGATTGCGGAGCAGAAGCACCGCATTGTCAGGCACTTCGAACTCCACATCAAACCCTTGACTGACCTTGCGACCGAGCGATTTCCAACCCTCCGCTGTGTAGTAAAATAGTTCATAATCCTGACCCGGCACTACAAAATTGTCATCATTGCCCGGCACTACAAACAGATTCGTCACCGGCTCAGCACCTCCGACCCTGAAAACCAGGTCTTCGGCGCCCGCTGCAAGCAAGGTGCCTGTCATGATATTGCCGTCTGCAAGAGTGCGGTATCTAAGCCTCGTCTCTTCAGTTCCCGCTATTTCCAGCGGCCTTGTGAGCAGAGCAAGGGAATCATCACTCGCTACCAGCTCGCTGATATTCGCTCCCGGAGCACCCTCCTTGAACAATCGTATATATCTGTCTCCAATCGGCTGCTCCAACAGAATGCGGTGGTAGTTTCCGGTTGCCGGACGCTCTATCACATGAATATCTCTCCACGACCCTGCGGCTGATGATGAAGATTGCACATGAAGCCCCACAACCGAGGCAAGCCGCTCCTTGTTCATGAAACGGAGCGGATACTTGCGGGTGAGCCGCGCACTGCTGACAACACTTGTGTCTGCCTCAAAAATCCGTATGTAGCCATCCGTTGACAGCAAAAAAGGCATGCCGCAGGGTCTGAATCCGCCACTTCGCCACTCTATTGGAAAATATATCAGCTCCGGCTCGATATTTTTGAACATGGCCTTGCCTCCGCTCACGCGCGCGATATCTATCGGCTTGTAGCCCGAGGGGGTGAACAATCCGAGATACACCTCGCCGGAGGGGGCATCCACCTTTATCTCAGCCTCATTATGGCCGAAATACTCCGCAGTGACATCGCGCAGCCAGGGATTTGTCAGACCCACCGGGGCATGAGGCGCACTCTTGCGTATATCAAGCCGCCTGGTCTGTGGCTCAGAGACAAAGCGATACACCTTGCCTTTGCGGCGACCGTCGTTGTGAATTCTGTCGCGCGTGGGAGGATAGCGCAGATTGTCAAACATCCGCATTATTCCCGCCTCGTTGTCATAAACCACATTCCACTGATGACCCCCGCCGTTTTCCGGCGACACAAGCATCATGTCCACAGCCACCGGAATCCCCGCAGCACGCATTGCATAGACAGTGCGGTCACAATCTTCGCGGCAATAGCCCACAGGGTGCTCCAGCAGGGCTATTGCGCTGCGGTGAGGGGTTGAGAGCTGGTCGTTGTAAGGACACGAACCGATGAACTGCGACACTATCCGTGCGGCATCCACCGCATTGTCAAGCAACGCTATCGAATCTTCAATCGGCGCGAGCCATCTACGGTAAGCCCTCCTCCAGTCGCTGAGCGGTTCATCGCCTATACGGTATGGCAGCAACAGTTCGCAAAATTGCTCATCACTGAGCTGTGCGTTCCATTTTCGCGAGTCACGGAGCCGGTACGCATCGCGCAGATTTGAAATAAGATAATCGCCGCTGACTGCCGCCGCATCGCTGATTTTTTCGAGAGGAAGATTTGCAAAATTTCGCCCACGCGCAAGCTGCGCCGAGTCAAGCTGCCATGTGGCGCCATTCGGCAGTTGAGCATATATCGCTTCCAGAGAATCCATCCCCGCTCCGACACGCCCATTCCTGCCAAGCATCGCTCCGACAAGCCATCGGGCAGCCTCGGCTGTATCCGTGTCTTCATACCGGGCAATCACCTGCTCAATCTCGGCGCGGTTATCGCCCGCAGCGTCAAGCACAGCATCAACACTGCCGCGGGAGCCACACCCCCACAGCAAACATAAAGCCGACAGGCAAATTGAATATATCAGATACTTCGGCATAGACCGCGCTTGAAATTGTTTGCCACAAATATACAACATAGCAGCCCGCTACTGCAAATTTGCAGTGTTAAATATCACCCTTCCCGCCATTTTTCAAATATATTTTTAAGATTGAGTCTTAGCGCATTATTATGCAGATTTTTAGTATTTTTGCAGGGTGATGTCAAACCTCAATTACAAGAAGATAGCCCTGAAGGTTATTGACGTGGCGTGCCGGCTGGTAATATCGGCCGGGGCGCTCGTTGCGCTTTATCTGTTCTGCATCAGTGTGGTGTACTCATCGTTCACCATACCGAGCGATTCGATGCAGCCGGAGATTGTGCCGGGTGACATAGTGCTTGTGGACAAGATTGTCACCGGATCGCGCTTTTTTGATTTTTACAAGGCCGCACGTGGCGAAAAGGTAGAGGTGTGGCGTTCGCCGTCATTGCGCAAAATAAAGCGCGGGGATGTCATTGTTTTCAACTTTGTGTACCGCAACAGCTGGGACACAATTTCAATGAACTGGCCAAGGTATTATATCAAGCGGGCGATAGGTATTCCGGGTGACACAGTAGCCATAAGCCGGTTCAGGTATATAGTAAATTCCGACACTCTGAAAGGATATGCCTCCGAGAGAGTTTTCCGCAATTATTACCCTGATGACTCAACCGCCCGTGCTGAAAATCTGCGCGGATATATGTGTGACGTCAGCGACAGCATCGACCGGTGGACGATACGCGATTTCGGTCCGCTGACAGTGCCGGCAAAGGGTATGACGCTGACCCTCACTCCACAAGACGCCCGCCGTTACCGCAAGATAATCGAATGGGAGAGCGGCAAGAGCCTCGGCATCGACAGCTCGGGTGTGAGTCTTGGCGGAAAGCCGGTAAAGGAGTACACTTTCAGCGAAAACTACTATTTTGCTGCGGGCGACAACGCTGTTGCCTCGCTTGACTCGCGCTACTGGGGGCTCGTGCCTGAGCCGTTTGTAGTGGGCCGTGCAGCCTTTATATGGTGGTCGGAGCGCAATGACAAAATAAAATGGGACAGAATACTCAAACGAATCCACTGAGCGGCAAGTCATTGGTCGTCAATATCCTCTGCGCGGCCGTTCTTGCGGTGGCCCTGTGGCAATGCCTCCTCGGGTGGGCGCAGCTGTTTGGACTTGCTCACAGTCTCCACTCGCGCTATCCGGCAACAGGGTCGTTTTTCAATCCGGGGCCATATTGCGGCTTTCTTGCAATGGCAATGCCTTTGGCTATGCACGCCGCTCTGCGCTGCCGCGCCAGGGCTGTCAGTTGGATAGCTACAGCTTATCTGCTGCTCGCAATCGGCATAATGCCTGTACTGATGGGTCGCACCGGATGGATAGCGGCGGCAGCGGGCTGTCTTGCCGTGGCCTTCGGCACCGGCTGTCTGTGCCGCCCGGGGCGCAAGGCTGTCATAGCATGGAGTTTGTTGACTGTTGCGGCATTAGCGTGCGCTTACTATCTCAAACCGGCGTCAGCGATAGGACGGCTGTTTCTGTGGCGCACAGAGCTTTCGGCATGTGCCGAATCGCCCTTGACCGGAGTAGGATGGAATCATGTTGCCGGTGCTATCGGCAAAGCCCAGGAGGCGTACTTCACAGCACGGCCTGACAGCTCATTCAGCGAAGTTGCCGGCTCGCCGGAATATGCTTTCAACGAATTTCTTCAGATAGGAATAGCCTTCGGTCTCCCCGCCGCAGCTCTTTTCATGGGGCTGCTCATATGGGGCGGCGTATCATCGTGGCTGGCGGCACGCTACGGCATTGCCGGGAGCATTATAGCCTTCGGCATAGTCTGTTTCAGCTCCTACCCGCTGCAGTTCAGCCTGTTCATGGGCAGCGCCGCGGCGTTGGTCATTTCCGGAATACTTGCCGGCATGAGCCGGAAACGGTTATTGCCATTGGCAGTGTGCGTGGTCACAGCGCTGACAGCGGCTGCGGCTATCATCACCACCGAGCGGCGCGGCAGTCAAGTCAGGCAGTGGAACAGCATGCGCTATGCCTACGTCCACAAACTCGCACCGCGCGACATCCGCACCCTCGACTCCATTGCAGGGACTCTCGGCTGGAACCACAATTTTCTGTTTGACTACGGAAAAGCCCTGCGCAATTCGAGGATGTATGCCAAATCCGACAGCATATTGCTGCGTGGCGTGGAGGTAAGCTCCGACCCTATGTTTCTCAACCTGCTTGGCCGCAACAGTCAGGATACAGGCAATCCCGCTCAGGCCAAACAATGGTTCATACGGGCCTCAAACCGGCTGCCGTCACGGCTATATCCCCACTACCTGCTTGCAAAGCTCCACGCCGCTCCGGCCAGCTTCGACAGCGCAGCGTTTGAGCGCGAATGCTCTGTGGCGCTGAGTCTTGAGCCGAAGGTTAAATCGCCCGCTACAGCCGACATGCGCCGCCACCTCACCGAGATGCGCGACAGCATAAGGAGCCTGAGGAGATTGTTAGACTCCGGGAGCAGCATCTCCGGCGGACTCTGACCGGCGGCTCTCCTCAGCCTCGTGGTCAAAGCGCTCGTAAGCCTCGACAATGCGCTGCACAAGCGCATGACGCACAATGTCTTTCTTGCCGAACTCCACTTTGCCTATCCCTTCCACCCCGTCAAGAATGCGCAGAGCCCGGATCAAGCCGGAGGGCACACTGCGCGGAAGGTCTATCTGCGTCGCATCGCCGGTGACAATCATCTTAGCATTCATGCCCAGACGGGTCATGAACATCTTTATCTGATGGGTGGTGGTGTTTTGCGCCTCATCAAGCACTATCACGGCATCGTTGAGGGTGCGTCCGCGCATGAAAGCCAGGGGCGCGATTTGGATGACATTGGTCTCCATATACTCCTTGAGCTTCACAGCCGGCACCATATCCTCAAGCGCATCATACAGCGGCTGCAGATACGGGTCAATCTTGTCTTTCATATCTCCGGGCAGGAAACCGAGCTTCTCGCCGGCCTCAACGGCGGGGCGTGAAAGGATAATCTTCCGCACTTCCTTATTTTTCAAGGCCTTCACGGCGAGCGCTATGGCAATGTATGTTTTGCCGGTGCCGGCAGGTCCGAGGGCAAAAGTGAGGTCGTTTTTATTGAACGCCTCCACAAGGCGCTGCTGGTTGGGATTTCGCGCGCTTATAGGCTTGCCGTTTACGCCGAATATAATCACGCCGTCGCTCTTGACATCCTTTGGCGCGTCACCGTGGAGAATATCAAGTATCACATCCTCAGTGAGTTTGTTATACTTCACGCAATAGTCTTCAAACTCATGGATTTTCTTTTCAAATTCGGCGGTTTCGTTCTCATCCCCGATAACCTTGATTACACTGCCGCGGGCGGCCATGCGCAGTTTCGGAAAGAGATTGCGTATCAGCTGCATATTGCAATTGTTCACCCCATAGAAACTTACAGGGTCAACCCGGTCGATTATAACAATGCGTTCAATCATTAGTGCGTGTGTGTCTTTTTAAATGAAAAACATGGCAAAGTTAGCTGAAGTTGTCATTACTACGAAATATTTCACCAACTATTCAAAAAAAATAGCTATGTTTGTAACCGATTTTTGCAAACATCTCATTCTAAACAAATGGACGAAGAACTCAAAAAGCGACTGTCCAAGGACACCGACGGACTGCTGACATACGAATACATAGCCAACCATATAGGGCTGTGCGATGATATCATGGACGAGCTTATCGCCAACATGATAAGCGTTGACGCCTCAGGCCAGTTTGTGGCAAGCGCCGCGCGCTATCTCGCAGCAATCGGCTCCGAGGCATACGCTCCGCAGATAAGCACCCTCATCGCCGCCGCCATCGACAAAGACCGCGAGCGCAAGTACCTGCCCGACCTCATCGCCGGCATCTGGGGCGCTGACTATGCCGACAAGGCTGACTCCCTGAGCGCTGCCGATGACAATTTCCGCAGAATATACAAACGGCTCCACCCGTCGAGCCTGATATGACCCCTCTCCGCACCAATACAATGTTTTCATTCAAATCACTTACCGCCGCCGTGGCCGCTGCCGCTGCCATCTTCGCCGGCACCCACAATATTTCAGCAATGGCTCCATCTACCGACAGCAATAAGGATGTGCTTGTGGATCTCAACACCACTATGGGCGACATCCGCATACTCCTCTACGGGGACACCCCACGCCACCTCGAAAATTTTGTAAAACTCGTTGACTCAGGCTTTTATGACGGCGTTCTGTTTCACCGCGTTATCAACGACTTCATGGTCCAGACCGGCGACCCCACCTCAAAAAACGCACCGAAAGGCAAAATGCTCGGCATGGGAGACCCCGACTATAAAATAGAGGCCGAATTCGTTTATCCCAAGCACTTCCACAAACGCGGTGCACTCGCCGCCGCAAGAGAGGGCGACTCGGTGAACCCCGAGAAGAAGAGCAGCGGCTCGCAGTTCTACATTGTCACCGGCAAGGTGTACAACGAAGGACAGCTTAACCAGATGGATGCCCGCCGCATCCAGCAGCAGAAACAGGAGATTTTCAACTCGCTGGTGATGCAGCACCGAGACACCATCATGGCACTTCGCCGCGACAAAAACCAGGCCGCGCTACAGGAACTGCAGGATAAGTTCATAGCCCAGACCGACAGCGCAGCAGCAGCCGCGCCGGATACCCTCACTGCCGAACAGAGAGAAGCATATTCAACAGTAGGCGGCACACCTCATCTCGACGGCTCATACACTGTTTTCGGCGAGGTGGTTTCAGGCATGGAGGTGGTTGACAAAATCCAGAAAGCGGAAACCGACCCCAACGACCGCCCTCTTGACGATATAAAGATCATATCTGCCAAAGTAGTGCGCTGACAGATGATTGACCACACATCGTTCACCCTGCCAAACGGCCTGAGGGTGGTTCATCACCATGACACCACCTGCAGCACTGTTGTGGTCAACATACTATACCGGGTGGGAGCCAAGGATGAGTCACCGCAGCTCACCGGGCTCGCCCATCTGTTCGAGCACCTGATGTTTGGCGGCTCGGCAAACGTGGCCGACTTTGACAACGCCATTGAACTTGCGGGAGGATGGAACAACGCCTGGACATCTAACGACTATACAAACTTCTACGAAGTGATGCCGGCCTGCAATGCCGAGACAGCATTCTGGGCGGAGAGCGACAGGATGCTCGCCCTCGCTTTCTCCGACAAAGTGCTCGACGTGCAGAAAAACGTTGTGTGCGAGGAGTTTCAGCAAACATGCCTCAACCGCCCTTATGGCGACTTCAGCGCCCTGCTCCGCTCCACTGTTTTCAAAAAGCACCCCTACGCCTGGCAGACACTCGGCAAATCTCCCGACCATGTCAGAGCCGTGACGCATGAGGATGTGAAGGCTTTTTTCTACTCACACTACGCGCCGAACAACGCTGTGCTTGCCGTTGCCGGAAACATTTCAGCGGAGCGCACCCGTGAGCTTGCCGAAAAATGGTTTGGCGACATTCCCTCACGCCCCATTGCGCCCCGCACCTATCCGGCAGAGCCGCCTGTCGAGACTCCCCGCTCAGTCACAGTGCGCCGCAGCGTGCCGCAGGCAATGATTGCCATTGCGTATCCTATGATGGAGTATGGCCACCCGCTTTATGAGGCCGCCGACATTCTCTCTGACATTCTCGCCGTCGGCAAGGCATCGCGCTTCTACCGCAACCTGATTGCTACCGACACCCCATTCACCGAGGCTGACGCCTCTATTCTCGGCAGCGACGACCCCGGCTATTTTCTGCTCAACGGCAGGCTCAAACACAGCGATGAAACCACTGTCAAAGAAGCATTTGACGCTTTTCGCAAGCAGATGGAACTGGTGGTTGAAAAAGGAGTGGAGCCTGCCGAACTCGAACGCGCCGTAAATAAATTCGAGAGCAACTACCTCTTTTCAAACTCCACCTGCCTGAGCAAAGCCCAGAATCTGGCAATGTGCGCCATGCACGGCGAGGACATAAACTCGCTGCTGCCGCGCTACAGAGCCCTCACCCCCGACACTGTCAACACAGCCGCGCGCCTCATTCTCAATCCGCAGCGCGAATGCACTCTCACCTATCTCCCAAAAGAATAACGGAGTTGTGGTGATGAATAAATATTCTGCCGGTTATTTTTTAGCCGGCTGACACTTTATTTTTGCGGAAAAGTCTTACTTTTGTGGGTATTGATTCTAATACCATAATGATTTACGTTTCTCTACCGGACAATACTCCCCGGCCACTCCCTTTTTATCTGGCCATGGAGGAATGGCTCGCCCGCAACAGCAGGGATGACCTCTTCTTTATGTGGCAGGTGGACCCCACCGTTATCTGCGGCCGCAATCAGATTGTTGACCTTGAGGTTGACCTGGATTATTGCCGCAAAAACAACATCAATGTATGTCGCCGCAAAAGCGGCGGAGGATGCGTGTTCGCCGACCGCAACAATATCATGTTTTCCTTCATAACATCCTCATCCTCCGTCACAACAACCTTCGCCGCCTATACCGGCATGGTTGCCGCGATGCTCCGCGACCTCGGCATGAATGCCTCATCCACCTCTCGCAACGATGTGCTCATAGACGGGCTTAAGGTCAGCGGCAACGCCTTCTACCACCTGCCCGGCTGCGGGCGATGCATTGTACACGGCACGATGTTGTACGATGCTGACATTACAGCTATGTGCAGAGCCATAACCCCCTCCCGGGCCAAACTCGAATCGAAAGGAGTTGCCAGTGTGGCCTCCCGGATAACAACCATACGCAGCCACTCCGCAATAAGCCTTGAGAATTTCAAGAGCCATACACGCAGCCAGCTGTGCGGCGACAGGCACCTCGTGCTGAGCGCGGCAGATGTCGCCGACATCGAACTGCTGGCCGGAAAACTCACCGACGATGCATGGGTGTTCCGCAAGACCTCCGACGCTGCTGTCCGCCGCCACTCGCTTGTGGCCGGAGCCGGAGAGTTCACTGCCCATATCGATACTGACGGAAGCCTGATACGCAGCATCAACCTGAGCGGCGACTTCTTTCTGATCGCCGAACTCGACACTGCCCTGCTGGACAAACTGAGAGGGGTTGAATACACCCGCACCGCCATTGCCGACGCTTTATCAGATACTGATGTGCGGGCGGTGATAGCAGGCCTTGACAACGAAAAATTCATTAACATCCTAATTTAAATTATCATGGAAAATATCAGAAAAACCTGTCTGTACCCGAGGCATATAGCCCTCGGCGCGCAGATGAGCCCTTTTGCCGGATTCGATATGCCGATCCAGTACAAGGGTATCGCTGAGGAGCACAACGCTGTGCGCAATGCCTGCGGTGTGTTCGATGTAAGCCACATGGGCGAGGTGCTCATATCAGGCCCCGACGCCGAAAAGTATGTGAACCACATTTTCACAAACGACATCACCGGAGCCCCAGACGGCAAAATCTTCTACGGCATGATGCTGCACCCCGACGGGGGCACTGTGGACGACCTGCTGGTGTACCGCCGAGGCGAAAACAACTTTCTCCTTGTCATCAACGCCGCAAACATTGACAAAGACATCGACTGGATGTTCAAATGCGCCGAATGCTACAATGTGAGGATTGAAGACCTCAGCGACGAACTCGGCGAGCTCGCAATCCAGGGGCCGGAGGCCGAGTCTGTCATGGAAAATGTGCTCGGCATAAAATGCGCCGACCTCGCCTTCTACACCTTCCGCGAGACAGCTCTGCCAAACGGGTCGGCTATTCTTGTGAGCCGCACCGGCTACACCGGCGAGGACGGCTTTGAAATCTATGCCTATCCCGGCATAATCGTGGATATCTGGGACGCTCTCATGGCAAGCGGCAACGCTGAGCCATGCGGACTCGGATGCCGCGACACCCTGCGCTTCGAGGTGGGGCTGCCGCTCTACGGCGATGAGCTGGCCGACGACATCACTCCGCTCGAGGCCGGCCTCGGAATATTTGTCAAGCTTGACAAACCGGGTGGCTTCATAGGGCGCGATGCCCTCGCCGCACAAAAAGCAGAAGGGCTCAGGCGCAAGCTGGTGGGGCTCGAGCTCGCCGACCGCGCCATTCCCCGCCACGGCTATGAGGTGCTCACTGCCGACGGCTCAGAGGTGATCGGCGCCGTCACAACAGGCTACAGAGGCATATCTGTTGACAAGAGCATTGCGATGGCTCTCATCGACGCCCGATATGCAGAGAAAGGCACTCCGGTGGCCGTGCGCATCCGCAAAAAAATATTTCCCGCAACTGTAACCGCAAAGAAATTTTTCAAGAAAAGCTATAAAAAATAAAATTCAAACCACTATGAGCAAGACATTTTTTTCCAAGACCCACGAGTATGTGACCGTAGACGGCGAAAACGCTGTAATCGGCATCTCAGACTTTGCACAGAAAGCCCTCGGCAACGTTGTGTACGTTGACATGCCCGAAGAGGGTGACGAAATTGAGGCCGGCGAGGATTTCGGCGCTGTTGAGAGCGTAAAGGCCGCCAGCGACCTCATCGCCCCTGTGAGCGGCGAAGTGATCGAAATCAACGAAGCCCTGGAGGAGAACCCTCGCCTGGTAAACGAAGACTGCATGGCAAACTGGATAATCAAAGTGAAACTCTCCGACCCCTCACAGCTCGATGACCTGATGGATGCGGAGGCCTACGCCGCATTCTGCGCCTCGGAAGCAGCCCACTGATAACACTTTAAGTCATGACACATCGTTATTTCCCCCACACTCAGGCAGATTTGGCAGATATGCTTGAGCGTTGCGGCGTGCGCTCTATCGAAGAGCTTTATGCCGACGTGCCGCAGCAGCTGCGACTCAAAAACGGCTATGCACTCCCCGCGGCAAAAACCGAGAAAGAGGTGCGCGATTTCTTTGACGCTCTCGGTGCTAAAAACAAGCAGCTCACATGCTTTGCCGGCGGCGGTTTCTACCACCGCTACACCCCCGCGGTGATACCCGCCCTGCTCAGCCGCTCGGAGTTTCTTACCTCCTACACCCCCTACCAGCCCGAAATTTCACAAGGCACACTCCAGTACATCTTCGAATACCAGAGCATGATGGCGGAGCTCACCGGCCTTGAGGTCAGCAACGCTTCCATGTACGACGGCGCTACGGCTACCGCAGAGGCTATGATGATGGCTGCAGCAGCCACCCGCAAGCGCGACACAGTGCTTGTCAGCGCCACCCTCAGTCCTGCAGTGCGTGCTGTCATCAACACATACGCACGCTATCACGGCGTGACGGTCAGGGAGATTGCGGCAGACAACGGCGTAACCTCGCTTGACGACCTCAGGGTCAAGCTCGCCGAAGGCAAGGTGGCCGGAGTGATTCTGCCGCAGCCAAACTATTTCGGTATCATCGAGGACCTCACAGGATTCGCCGAGGAGATCCACGCCGCAGGCGCGCTGATGATAATGAACTGCATCGCCGCCGACCTCGCGGTACTCCGCTCACCCGGCGAATGGGGTGCCGACATTGCCGCCGGAGATGCCCAGAGTCTCGGAATGCCGCTCCACTACGGCGGCCCGTATCTCGGATTCCTGTGCTGCACCAAGCCTCTGATACGGAAGATGCCCGGACGCATCGTCGGAGCTACCACAGACGAGAACGACAACCGCACTTTTGTGCTCACTCTCCAGGCCCGCGAGCAGCACATCCGCCGCGACAAAGCAACCAGCAACATCTGCTCAAACCAGGGACTCATGGCTCTCCATACCGCCATATACCTCAGCCTGCTCGGCCCGGACGGCCTCAAAGAGGTGTGCGACGCCGGCATGAACGGCGCCCACTACCTCGCTGACAGGCTCACGGCTACAGGCAAGATGACCCTCGCATATCCCGGCAAACCGTTCCTCAACGAATTTGCAATGAAATGCTCCTTCAATGTCGACAACCTGCTGCGTCTCTGCCTCGAAAACGAGATTCTCGGCGGTATAAAAATCGACGCCTCCACCATCCTCATCGCCGTGACTGAGATGCAGACAAAGGCCGAAATCGACAAACTTGTACAATTAGTCGCAACCTCAAATTTAGAATGAGCCATGAACAACGAATATTACGGGAAACTGATTTTTGAGCTGTCACGCAGCGGGCGCCGTGGCGCCGCGATTCCGGATGCGGGATGTCCGCAGGTGGACCTCCCGACCCATCTCACCCGCGCCCACACCGTCAACCTGCCATGCGTTGACGAGCCCACTGTGGTGAGACACTACACCAACATGAGCACAAACAACTTTGGAGTGGACACCGGCTTCTACCCGCTCGGCTCATGCACCATGAAGTACAACCCCAAAATCAACGACGAGGTGTGCGCCCACCACGCAATGACACGCCTACACCCCGCTGCGCCTGACGAAAGCGTTCAGGGCGCTCTCGAGGCTTACTGGACCCTGCAGAGATGCCTCGCCGAAATCGGCGGAATGGCCGAGTTCACACTCAACCCCTTTGCCGGAGCACACGGCGAGCTCACCGGGCTGATGGTTATCCGCGCTTACCACGACAGCAGGGGCGACAAAGGGCGCACAAAAGTGATTGTGCCCGACAGCGCCCACGGCACCAACCCCGCCAGCGCGGCGGTGGCCGGGCTGAAGGTGGTGGAGGTGAAGAGTCTGCCTGACGGCACTGTTGACGTGCAGGCTCTCGGCGCGCTGCTCGACGACTCCGTGGCCGCCGTGATGATGACCAACCCCAACACCGCAGGCATCTTCGAAAGCAATGTAGCCGAAATCTCCGAAATGGTGCACAAAGCGGGTGCCTTGATGTACTACGACGGCGCAAACCTCAACCCCATGCTCGGCATAGCACGCCCCGGCGACATGGGCTTCGATGTGATGCACATCAACCTCCACAAAACCTTCTCCACGCCCCACGGTGGCGGTGGACCCGGCAGCGGACCGGTGGGCGTGTGCGCCGGACTCGAGAAATTCCTCCCCAATCCACGCGTTGTCAAAAAAGCCGACGGTTCATTTGCCGTGACAACATCGCCCGATTCACTCGGCAGCATATCGGCTACATTAGGCAACTTCGCCGTGCAGCTCCGCGCGCTGTCCTACATCATGTCGCTCGGCAACGAAGGGCTTTGCCAGGCCGGCCCCCTCGCCACTCTCAATGCCAATTACATCAAAGAGAGTCTGCGCGACCTCTACAAGCTGCCGATTGACAGAGTGTGCAAACACGAATTTGTGTTTGACGGCCTTATAGACAAGAGCACCGGCGTCACAACCCTCAACATTGCCAAGCGGCTGCTTGACTACGGGTTCCACGCCCCGACAATCTATTTTCCCCTCCTGTTTCATGAGTCGCTGATGATTGAGCCCACCGAAACCGAGAGCAAGGAAACCCTCGACAGCTTCATCGATGCGATGCGCTCTATCGCCCGCGAGGCGGCAACAGCCCCTGAATGTCTCAAGGAAGCGCCGCTGACAACCCCGGTGAGACGCCCTGACGACACCGCCGCCGCTCTCAACCCGCGCGTGACATGGAACGACCTCAAAACCTCCGCACAATGACAACCGCAGACATCATTATCATCGGTGCCGGCCCCGGCGGCTATGAGACTGCCGCCGAGGCCGCTGCCGCCGGCGCATCCGTGCTGCTCATAGAGCGCGGCGAGCTCGGGGGCACATGCCTCAACCGCGGGTGCATCCCCACCAAAGCTCTATGCCGCAGCGCAGAGGTTGTCCGTACGGTAAGCGACGCGGCCCAATTCGGAGTTACCGCCACAGAGATAACCTTTGACTACCCGCGCGCAATCGCCCGCAAAAACGACATTGTGACGCAGCTGCGCGAAGGTGTCGCGTCCGTACTCTCCAAAGTGACTGTGATAAATGGCGAAGCCTCCTTTGTCGACCCCCACACCGTAAAGGTTGACTCCGACACATTCACCGCCCCCAAAATCATCATCGCCACCGGCTCGCGCCCCGCTACCCTCCCCATTCCCGGAGCCGAACTCGCCGTCAACAGCGATTTTGCCCTCGACATGACCGCCCTGCCCGCATCCATCGCCATCATCGGCGGCGGAGTAATAGGCATGGAGTTTGCCGGTATCTTCTCAGCCTTCGGCGTCAAAGTCACCGTGCTCGAATACTGTCCCGAGATTCTTCCCACCTTCGACGAGGAGATTGCCAAGCGTCTGCGCATGAGCCTCAAACGCTCCGGAGTGGAGATTGTCACCTCAGCCCCTGTCACTGCGATAACACCTCAGGGGGTGGAATGCTCAGTAAAAGGCAAGCCCCGCAGCTATGCCGCCGACATGGTGCTCATGGCGGTCGGACGCACCCCCGTGATTCCTCCCGGAGCCGCCGAGGCCGGTATAGCGCTCACACCCCGCGGTGCAATAGCCGTTGACAGCAACATGCTCACAAACATCGATGGAGTATATGCCATCGGCGATGTCAACGGCCGCTGCATGCTCGCACACGCAGCGGCCGCCCAGGGCAAGAGAGTGTTAGGGCAGCAGGTAGATCTCGACCATATACCCGCTGCGGTGTTCACCACCCCTGAATGCGCCATGGTGGGAGCCACCGAAAAGCAGTGCGCCGAAAGCGGCATCCCCTTCCGGGTGGGTAAAGCCACCTTCCGCGCAAACGGCAAGGCTATGGCAATGGGTGAGACCGACGGCCTTGTCAAGCTCCTTGTCGGCGATGACGGCACCCTCCTCGGGTGTCACATCTGCGGCCCACACGCCGCCGACCTTGTGCAGGAAGCTGTCACAGTGATGAGCGCCGCCCTGCCGGCAGCGGCGATGCTGCGCGCCATCCACGGCCATCCTACACTCGGCGAGACTGTTGCCGCAGCCCTCAATTCCATTCACTGAACAAAATGCGAAAACTCCTTTATTCAATCCTTATCGCAGCGTCTGTAACAGCATGCAGCCACCGGCCGGACAGCAATGACCGGCTGCTGGCTGCGGCAGACGCCGCCCTATCCGAACACCCGGACAGCGCACTATCCATCATTCAGTCAATCGACCCCCGCTCGCTATCGCGCGGACAGGCTGCCCTCATGGCTCTCCTCACAGCCAAAGCTTGCGACAAAGCCTCGCTGCCTCAGCCCGGCGACTCGCTTTTAAGCATTGCCGTCAACCGATTCCGATGGCAGGGCGACTCCATTGAGGTGCAGGCACTGTACTACCGTGGCCTCGGCCAATCGCAACGCGGCGAGCTCATCGAAGCCCTGTACTCACTCCACGAAGCCTACGACAAAGCAATCACCACCTCAAACCACTTCTACGCTGCCATGGGCGCCCGCGAAATTTGCTCGGTATACACCAACACATACACCCCTACCGAACAGCTCAAATGGAGCAGGATTGCTAAAGAGCATTTCACTCTTGCCAACAAGCCGGTTCATGCTGCGTGGATGAGCATTGAGATCATGCATGCTTTAGTTTTTACAGGCCAATTCGATAACGCTAAGGAATATTGGGACAGCATTGACGCTCAAACATATAGTTCAGCCCCCGTTTTCAGACACCACATGCTCATTGAAAGGATTGAACTGGCCAACCAGCTGAGCGACTTCGATGACATGACTTTCTGCTACGATTCCCTCAAACGCGACGGCTATAAACTGAAAGCGCATGATTACTGCCGTCTGGCTCAGGTGAGCATCAACAAAAAGAACTTTGACGAAGCTGCTGTAATGCTCGGACTCGCCTCTGATAATGCCAGGCGTCCTGTCGATTCAATGCACATTCAAAAATTGTCGTCTATACTCCTATATAATATAGGTGAGTTCAAGAAAGCCGCCGAGGCCTCCTCAAATGCATACTTTGGCATGGCTAAGACAACCGATAACATCCTTCTTAACCCGGCAAACTCCGTACTGTTGGAGAATCTGGAA
Organism: uncultured Muribaculaceae bacterium; assembly: GCA_910588065.1. Classification (GTDB taxonomy): domain Bacteria; phylum Bacteroidota; class Bacteroidia; order Bacteroidales; family Muribaculaceae; genus Paramuribaculum. The sequence goes on along the minus strand of CAJUPZ010000016.1, from coordinate 4,601 downwards.
CTTAAAAGCGAGAAATACCGTGCTATTGTCGACAAACAGAAAAGCAGAATACACTCATTGCTTGCAATCTGCTGCGTAATAATCGTTATTGCAGGTATTACTGTCTTATATCTGCGAGCACGTATTAAAATCAAGCGCATTGAGATGGATCGCAATATCGCGCGCATCAAAACCCTTCAGCAAGAAATTGCCTCAAAGCAAACCGAGTTGGCCTCCGGTGCCATTGCTACTGAAAAAATTAAAAGCGAAAACAATTTACTTACAACGACTAACCATGAGCACAAAAAAATAATACAAACACTTTCGTCGGAAATAAACGAGATTTTGTCAATGCATCTCACTATGTTTGATGATATCTGCCGCGCATATTATGGAGCTGCCGGATCGAAAACCGGTAGTAAAGCTGCCGAAACAGCGCTCCGCACTATACTGAGAAAACTGACCGACGGAAAAACTGCTGAAAGAATAATGAACCTTATCGACATTCATGACAATTCATGGATGACACGATTTAGAAATGCCTACCCTGGGCTGAAAGACAAAGAATACACTCTTGCAGCATACATCTACTTAAATTTATCAACAGAGGCTATTGCAACATTGATTGGCAAAGATAATCCAAACAAAGTTTACATTGAAAAGAAAAGATTGAGAGAACATATAAAAGAGATATGTGGTGGTAAAAAGGATGAATTCACTATAAAATTAGGTGTAAAACTCTAAAGAATACACCCGCATCCGCCCCGGACCGGTCTTGAAGAAGTCGACCCGAAAAAAGCCTGATATCGCTTTTTTGGGCTGTTGACAGAAATTTTGTCCGCAATTCTCAACATAACACTCTGATATACTGCTCTTTACAAGCTCATCTATCTAAAAACATGACAGAAATTTATATAACTCACTAATTATCTGCGTATTACCACCGGCACATGAGGTAAGCAAAATTTGTCATATTTTACACATTAATCACTGATTTACAAACCATTAAACCCATAAATTACGCTTTTAAAACAAATTTGGATAATAAATCTGAAATCCCCAACTTTGCGACATCAAAATCAAAAAAATATGAACCGTATTATTTCTACCCTACTGCTGGTTATTGTAGCACTGACATCTTCTTATTACTGTGTGGCCGGTACCGATACCCCGAAGAAGCCACACGAAATTGTGATTGACCCATTACCCGATAATGGTGGCACAATGGACAGACCCAAAATGCCGGCTTACTCTCCCGTGCGGGCATGCGTGTATGACAATGAAATTGTTATATATTCAATCTCTGAAGGTATCGGCGAAATTTCCGTAACCAACGCTTACGGAATCACCATCGCCTCGGAAACAGCCGAGCTTTCCGAAGGTATTTCCATCGAACTGCCTGACGGCACGGATGGCATAAGCGTAACCGTTGTGTTCAACAATCGCACATATTCCGCATCCCTGTGATATAGCCAATTCATCAATATATCTATACCGGACTTTGTTAACCGACACATAGTATTGTGACAATACGTGCCTTTGGCACACTAAATAATTTTTCACCCTTTAAACCCCAAATGCAATGAAAAAAGTCTTTTTATCTTGCACAACAGTGCTCCTAATGGGAGCAGCGGCAGTGTACGGCCACAAGGCCTTCACGCCCCAAACCGAGCTATCTCCAATCCAGCTCGAAAACGCCGAAGCAATCGCAAACGACGAGTCCACACTTCCAGTAATCCCTTGCGTATCTGCAGACGATAAATGTCTGTATCTTGCACGTGATGGCAAAGGAGAACTTAAATTCGTAGAAGTGCAGCAAGCCATGAACCACTATTGATTCAGGTCTTAAGCATTGCGGCCATTAGTGATTACTAATTGCCGCAATACTTTAATAAGCATATTATATATATTTATTCATCATGAGACTCTGCCACTTATTATCACTTATCGCCCTTTTAATATCAACACAAAGTTGCCATAATAAACGTAACCCAATGACAGAAACAGTTGCATTGAAAGGGGTAGATATATACGTCCCTGAGGAATTCACAGGAGCCGTTTATGAATGCAATTACGCTGACACCTTGATTTTCTCATCATTTGACCCTCATGAATTATTTGAAGGAGCCGTTATCCAGGATGATAGTCTTAAGCCAACTGGGTATTTCTGCCATGTAGGTCAAGGCCCTTATGAATTCAGTAGAGCCGCTGCTTTTTGCGCATCCGATGGCAGTCTAAATCTCATTGCCACAACTTCCGGTGGACAATCAATAGTCAAAATAACCGATATAAAGACTCCTATTTCTTGGACTTATTCCCCTTTAGACTCAATTGTGCAAGGATTGTATTTCACAAGTCGAAATATCGTTTCAGATGAAAACTACAACATATTGCTAGCGGCAGCTCCTCTCAATTCTCCAAAAAATATCTTTGCGGTAATAAATACTAACTCAAAGGACTTTGTCCCGCTTGACTATTGGCCGGATGATGGTTTTGATGGAAATGATTTTATAAAGCACCGTATATATTCTGACAATTCCAGATTATACTCTAATTCAAATGGGAAATATGTATTCAGTACAGCTATAAATCGTAATGTTTTCATATTCACGATAGAAAAGGAACATGTGAATATCGAAAGAATACTATACAATAACCCTTTCGAATACAATCCCACCGCAGATGGATTGAATTTCAGGGGAAAACCTTCTGCTGAAAGTTTGAGATTGTGCGCGGACAGTTCATATATATATATTTTGCTTACTGATAGTAACCGAGACGGACATAAGTCGAATTCTTTTGAGGATTCACGTTTTGGTAACATTGTAGAGGTCTATGATTGGGACGGAAACCTGAAAAAGAAATACGTTCTTGACACTTATTGTACAGGCATATACACTTATAATGACTCATCCAATTTGTTATTAAGTAGTTTTGATGGAAACAATAATTTAAAATTTATTCGTTATCCTATTGATTAAAAGACTAATTTGCTTCAAAAAAACTGAGTGGCAAAGGCATCTGCAAGCTTGGGCGTGCCATGCTTGCAGGTGCCTCTACTCAGTTAAGTCACTGACAGCATTATATATAATGAAACTGATTGGAAAGATTATCGCATTGGCAGTGGCTGTGAACTTGTGGAGCTGCTCCGGCGGCTCACAGGCACAGCAAAAGGTGCTGTCCGAATTTATCGGCACCGAAATAGCCATCCCGGCAGAGTTGAACTTCGAGGTAAGAGGCACTGCCGTGAATGCCCGCAGCACCGACCCAGACTTCACCATCATTGCCTATCTCGACTCGGCGGGCTGCACCACCTGCCGGATGAAGCTCCCAATATGGCAGGCTCTTGTCAACTCGCTCAAAAGCGAAGACATCGAGGTGGACTTTCTTATGATTCTTAACACCGCCAAAAACCGCGACATGACATTTACCATCGAGCGCGACGGCTTTCAGCATCCCATCGCCTTCGATAAAGATGGACTTTTCTCAAAAGCGAACAACCTGCCTGATGACAACGCATTCCATACCTTCCTTCTTGACAGCGACAGCCATGTCATCGCAGCCGGAAACCCGGCATTGAACCCCAAAATCCGCGATATTTACCACCGGATGATGCGTGGTGACAAAACACGCCCCACCAATAAAACGCGCCTGTGCAGCGAACCACACATCGCCATGGGAGCGGTTGCCGCCGGTGACACAGTTATAAAACGGTTCCAGCTCATCAACACCACCGACACAACCCTCAGTCTGCAGGAGATTGTGCCATCCTGCGACTGCACCGTGACCCACATTGACCGCGACACGATCCGCACCGGCGAAAAAGCCCTGGTGACAGTGACATACATTGCCGACAGCACCGCATCTCCGGTGAGCCGCACTATCGACCTCTTTTTCAACGAGCTTCCCTTACCGGAAAGACTGTCGCTCAACGGCTACACCACAAACTAATCTCATTGGCATTTTGGCGCTGGAGACACATGAGCGCCCGAAGGGTGCGGTTATTTTGTTAACCGCATGCGCAGCGTGCGGATTATCGACCACATACGCAGATGGTGCCGGAGGTACCACACCTTCACATGCTTAGTGGTAATTTCCACCCGCGGCGAGCGGGTGGCCGGAAAATGGCGTGTCGGTGGAGCGTAGCGAGACCACACGTTAGGCGCATCCTCTCAAAAAAGACCCGCGGTGAGCGTGGTCGCGAGAAGGAGAGAGGAAAGCTGATGGCGTCGGAGACGTCTGAGCACAGGATGTGCGATGTCATGGATATCCCCGGCACGAGCGCGTAGCGCGAGGCCTGGGGTGGGAGAGCGCCCCCTCTCTCCTCCGAGCCTCGCGAGAGGCGATGTTATGAGAGCTTCTCGCCACCCATACCACCTCATCATCGCACCACAGCGTGGTGCTCAGACAGATAGCCGGGGGTAAGGGAGCATCGCGACCGCCACCCCCGGAAAAGCGTCCCCACATCCGATGACCTCGTCGGGGTCACACACCATCATATTGGATGTTCGACACCCTACGGGGTCGTCTTATAAACCATCTACCCTACCCCGGGTGGCGGTCGCTGCGCTCCCTTACCCGGGGAAATCTAGGACCTGCGCAAGGGTTGAAGTGTTAAAAAA
>CAJUPZ010000015.1 GCA_910588065.1 uncultured Muribaculaceae bacterium | reverse complement strand
ATTCAGAGAGAAAATGTTAACTCTGAATCCCGTTGCAAAGGTAAAAGCTATCTCCCTGTGCACCACGCTGTGGTGCGTAATAATCACCATTAATCAATTGCATTTCTCGCGACCGCGCTCGCCGCGGGTCTTTTTTTTGGGGATGCGCTATCGTGTGGTGTCGCTGCGCTCCACCGACACGCCATTTTCCGGTCACCCGCTCGCCGCGGGTGGGAATCACCCCAGTGGTTACGAAGAGGTGGGCGCGATATATCGACGCCCCTACATGCCGCGGGTGGAAATTACCGTATGGCGGTTCCCAGGTCAGACCGGCGGTGAGCCGGTCGCGAGGCAGTGGCGCGTGTGTGGAGCCAAAGGCGAGACCACGCGTTCATGCAGCCCCAATCCCATAAGACCCCTGTGAGGGGATCGCGAGAGGTCCGCATGACATCGCCTCTCAAGAGGCCCGGAGGGGGTGGTATTATAATTTTTAAGGTTAAAAAATGTTTAAATTGGCGGTTGGTATTTAAAAGGGTGTATATTTGCAAAATCAAATGGCTGCCTGCCTTTTGCGGCGCGCAGTCGATAAAACAACTTGCTTCTCAATCAATAAACAGGGATTTTTCTTGACTAAATCACTAACAGCCGGAATCAATGCTACCGGGAGGGAATTTTACCCCCCCCATAACTCGCTGTAAATCAGTGTGTTGTGGAGATGTGGGCATCCGCATTGCGCCGGAAGCAGCGCCCCCATGATATAAACCGCACACACTGCACACACCCACTCCCTCTTCAATCAATAGTTTTTTAACAGGAATTTTTTACGGAATTGAATAATGAAAAGAATAATCTCGCTGCTGCTGGCTTATTTTGCCATCACGCAGTTTTGCAGTGCAGACCGACAAATTGTAAATGCACATTTCGGATTCGGAACTTCAACTACCGGATATTATTACCTTAGTAGCAGCAGACCAAATGTAGAGTTTAAAACCTCTTACGCATCTTCCGGGTCACAAGCAAATGTTACAAAGTTTACAGTCGGCGATTGTGAGATATTGTTTAAAACATATAATAAGACAACCTATTATAAGCAGGATGGTCGTCTAAATCTGACCTCGCCAAATGGCTTCACAATATCATGCCCAGAAGTAGAGGGCGCAATTATTCGTAGAGTTGCAGTATATGGAGCTTTGGGTCAAACGTATTCAACCCCACTGAGTTCTTTAACATGTCAGTCTGGGACATTAACAAATACGAACTCCAAACTTAGGGAGTGGACTTTTGACGAGGAAAATTTAGAATCAGTATCCTTCACTGCCTCAGGACCTACAAATATTATCAATTTTGAGATTGAGTACGAACTCCCCGGCGGTGGCGATGTGTCGTTCTCATATCCCCCTGTGATTTCATTGGCGGAGGGCTATACCGACCCGGTTTTCAACATGACCAAGATTAAGATTACAAACAGTACTCTTAATCCGGATGCGACTATTTTCTACACACTTGATGGTACAACACCAAAAACAGTTGTCGGCGGCTCTACCAAAGAATATACCGGCGAGATTGAGCTGTATCGCAGTGATATAAAGCCCGGTTTTGCCATTCAGGCTATAGCGGTGGAGAGCGGCAAGAGTGCCAGCGCGGTGGTGCGCCGCGAACTTTCCGTGCTCGAAACAGAGCAGTTGCCATTCACTCAGATGGTTGAGGCAGGTGAGTCGCTTGACGGCAAACTTGTGATGGCAGCCAAAAACAGAGCCCAAGTTGCCACAGAAGATTATGGTGTAACCATAGAGGGGTGCTTCAAGGTGCTCAACTCCGAGATGCGATACCTCTATACCTCTGACTATGAGTGGAAAACAAAGGATAATTATGAGGGCTTCAAAGTGGGCAATATGCTCTACACGCTCAACGGCGAGGATTTTCCGCAGTCATATTACGACACCTTCACCGGCCGCCACACATACGAAAAAGGCGATGAGGTGCGCTATATCAAGGATATGAACTCCGGCGCTGTGGGTCTGCTCGGTGTGTTCTCATATAATAACGGACTGCCTGAGTGCCGTGTCACCGGCTACAGCCAGTATCTCGATGAGGCGAAGGTGCTAACCCTTGATTACGATGCCCAGCATGCGTATCATCCGGAGCCGCGCCCCCATGTGCAGCGCATTGAGCGTCAGCTCACTACAGCCGACTATGCTCGCCACGTTGTATATCCCTACACCAAAGTGGCCTCAAACCGCATTGTGCTCAACGACGGCAGCGGCGCCACTGTGCAGCTCTACAGCAAGTTTGAGGGGCATACTCTAAACGACCTTGTGCCAGAGGGCTTCAGCGCCGCAGCCCGCTATGACATAGAGGGTTTTGTGGGCTACGAGGTGGGTGTCGGCATGGTACTTTATCCCACTGCTATATACCGCTGCCCGCTCAACCCGGTTGTGAAGGCTCCCAACATCCTGTTCCCTGAATATGTGGAGGGGCCGGAGAAGGCGCATCGGCTTGAACTTGACCCCACATACACTTCCGCCGGACATAAAACCGTCGATGTGGAATATGTGTTGCCCACGGGAGTGGATATGACTATAGATTTGCCTGACGATCCAAATGTAAAACTGTATTACAAGACAGGCAACAGACCTTCGATGCTGTATCCTTATGATGATATTGAGGCGGTAGCCACAGAGTATACTGAAGGCACTGTGATACACTGCATCAAAGCCTCGCTTGAGAAGGATGATGTGAGCCATGCCAATTTTGTGGCCGTGCGCACCGACCCGGCTACCGGCATAAAATCGCTCAGCCAGGTTGTGGAGGTGGTGTTCAAGCCGGTAGACTTCATTATGCCGGTGGAGACTGTCGCCATGTTCAGACTGCAGTGCTATGAGCGTCCTGAGGATGAGATGGTGCCGGTGTGCCGCATGACTGCCGGCAAGCTCTCTGACGCGAAGTTAACAGTCGTGCGCATGCAGGGCAACTGGATTTATCTCGCTCAGCCGCTTGACCACGGCGGCCATGACTATATGCTGGTGTATAACGCCAACGGCTGGGAGGCCTCACAGCTGCAGCCGGGCGATGATGTTACTGACTTCGCCATCAAGCCGATGCGCACTTCGCTCGGCAACTGGGTGGGCGATGCAACCGGTTTCTCGCGCACATTCAAGGTTGTTGATCATGCCGATCCGTCGGCCATACAGCCTCAGCAGCTTGACATAGCAACCGACTCCAAGACCTTTGACAACAGCGACCTGGCGCACTATTTCAACATGACCAATGTGTATGTTGAGCGCGAGGGCACTGAGGAGCAGGGCTTCACATACACCCTGCGCACCAATCCGCCGATGGAGATGTACTTCGACCTCTTCGGATTTACCGGCGGCTGGAACACCCGCTATGCCGATGAAAACACCCCCTATGAGATGACCGGTGTGGTGGTGCGCAAGGGCTCCGACAACTTCGCCTTCTGCCCCCTCGAGCTGCCAAACCGCGGCGACAATGCCGACAAGCCCTATATATACATAGGTGAGCAGCCCGGAGATTCGGAATTCCTAACGGAGGCAATCCTGCGCTTCGGCATCGAGGGTATGGACGAGATTCCCGCCGGCGCGGAGATTTACTATACCATCGACGGCTCAAATCCGTTTGACAACACAAACCGTACCCGCCGCAAGTACAACCCAGACGCTCCCGAAAAAATCAATGCCACTGTGACTGTGCGCGCATACTCTGCCCGCAGGGGCACCGGCGTGAGCGCCGAGGCTCAGGAGCAGTTCACACGCAAGAGCGTGCCGGTGAATTTCCTTGCCAACTTTATCTACGACAATGCCGACCCCGATATTCTCTACTCTGTTGACGGTGAGGTGACTGTGCTTGCCTGCAGCCCCAATTATCTCTTTGTGCAGGGTCAGCTCGGCAATGTGCTGCCCATCTACAACACCGCCGGCTGGAAAGAGCTCAGCGGGGTGTTCACCCCCGGCAGCAAGCTCAAAGGCTTTGTGCTCAAAAATGCCGGCGCGGAGAATTTCCGCATGGCAGACGCCACCGGCTATGACAGCTACTACACTGTGTCAGGCGCCGGCGATGAGATTGAAGCTGAGGCGGTTGAGAGCCTCACCGCCGCCCAGTACGGCCGCCTTGTGAAGCTACGCTCCGTAGCGGTGGATGCTGTTGACGATTCGCAGGCTGCCCGCGCTGCCGGTGATTTCTGCTCAGGCACCACAGCTGCCGGCGAGGGATTCCTGATGTCGCACACCGAGTTTGGCGAACTGCCTCTGATTCACGGCAATACCGAAGGCCGTGTATATGACATAACCGGCATAGTGATGCCCTCGGACAACACCGCCGATGCAACTCCGGTGATGTGGGTGCGCGATGCCGAGGATGTGACTCCGCTTGTGAGCCGCACACCTAATATATTATGTGAGGCAGCCGACGGGGTGTTCTATCCTGAGACATATTTCCATATAGATGTGCCCGAGGGAGTGGATGCAGAGACAACCGAGGTGTTCTACTCGCTCGGCTCGGATGTGTGGAACAGCTGCGCGCCCGGCGAAAAGATAGCTGTTGACCGCTCATGCACCCTGAGCGCATATATAGTGGAGCAGGGGAGAGTGCCCGGCGAGACTGTTACCCTCACTCTCACACGACAGGAGCGCAGCGGCAACCTCGCCATGAGCGCCACCCACAGCGATGACGGCATGGTGGTGTCCATCACTCCGGTGCAGACCCCTCAGGGCGAGTATGAAATCTACTATACTTTCAGCACCTCTGCTGAGCTTACCGCCACCACCGGCACCCTGTATGCCGGACCGTTCAAGGTTGACTCTGACTGCACTGTCCGTGCCATCCTTGTTGAGAAGGACAAGGCTCCCGGCCAGGAGGCTGTGCTGAATGTGACAATACCGCAGCGTCCCGCGGCTCCTGAGGTGAGCGGCCGTGTGAAGTTCACCGTCAGCGAAAGCGAGGGCGGCAATCCGCTTGTGACAATCGAGCCCGAGGAAGCAGGGGCAGAGGGCAAAATCTATTTCACCCTGTCGTCATCCCTGCCGCTCGCAGTTGATGAGACCATGCTGTACACCGGTCCTATCGAGCTGACAGCCAGCGCCACAGTGCGCGCCATGCTGGTGGAAACCGGTAAGACCCCCGGCGATGAATGCTTCGCCCAGGTGTGGGTGACAACCGATATCGACGGCATAGAGTCAGACAGCAGTGAGGCTGTGAGAGTTGAGGGTGGTGTGATAACCGCTCCGCAGGGCTCGCGCATATATGATATGAACGGCCGCAGCGTCAATGCCGGCCGCAGCCTGAGCCGCGGCATATACATCGTTGTGCTTCCCGACGGAAAGTCCGTGAAGGTGGCCGTGAGGTAAACGGCAAGTTCATAAAATCAGAGCGGGTGAACCCTTTAGCGGGGTTCACCCGCTTTTAGTTATTAGTTTTTAGTTATTAGTTTTTAGTTGGGGGCGCGAGAGAATGTGGGCGTCGGAGACGTCAAAATGCAAATGTGATGTGAGGTGTGGTACCTCCGGCACCATGCGTGTAATTGTCTGCTAATCCGCACACTGCGTGTGCGGCTAACAAGATAATCGCACCCTCCGGGGGCTCTATCACCGCAGCGCGGTGGCCCCCACCCGCGATGAGCGGGTGTTAAGATAATAGCGCGTGTGTGGAGCCGTAGGCGAGACCACGCGATACGGTCGCACCCATCCAAATAAGACCCCTGTGAGGGGGTCGCGAGAAGCCCGCATGACATCGCCTCTCGCGAGGCTCTCGGTCTAACTTGGCCGCCATCCCCCAGGCCTCGCGCTGCGCGCTCGTGCTGGGGTTTCTGACGGCATCGCGCATCCTGCGCTCAGACGTCTCCGACGCCAAAATGCAAATGTGATGAGAAGTGTGGTACCTCCGGCACCATGCGTGTAATTGTCTGCTAATCCGCACACTGCGTGTGCGGCTAACAAGATAATCGCACCCTCCGGGGGCTCGGACGTCTCCGACGCCATCTGCGGTGGATAGGATGGGGTGGGCGCGATATATCGGCGCCCCTACAGGGATGGGGATATAATCGCACCCTCCGGACGCTTGGGCCTCGCCGAGGCCATCACCGCAGCGCGGTGGCCCCACCCGCGGTGAGCGGGTGGTCAGAGAATAGCGCGTTGGTGGAGCCGTAGGCGAGACCACGCGATACGGTCGCACCCATCCAAATAAGACCCCTGTGAGGGGGTCGCGAGAAGCTCTCACGGCATCGCCTCTCGCGAGGCTCAGAGGGAGGAGAGAGGGGGGCTATGCACCCCAGGCCTCGCGCTGTGCGCTCGTGCAGGGGTTGTACATGACATCGCGCATCCGGCGCTCGGACGTCTCCGACGTCAAAATGCAAATGTGATGAGAAGGTGTGGTACCTCCGGCACCATGCGTGTAATTGTCTGCTAATCGTTAGGGAGGGTATTATAGGAGTTATAATTCTTATAATTCTTATAGACTGAGGGGAGGGCAAAAAAAAAATTGATTGTCGTCGCGACAATCAATCTTTTATTAACCTTAAATCTAATACCATGAAAAACACGGTGCAAATTTAAGGGTAGTTTCGGGTTCATGCAAGCGCATGACTGAAAAATATGAGTCTTATTAACGTTATTTTACAGATATATTCCTGAAAACGGCCTTAAAAGGTGGCAATTTGCCGCAAACCCGGCATAAAACCGACAATTTGCTATTTTGACGTATGCGAATGCCGCAAACTGCCGGTGAGCCGCCTTAACAGTTGTTAGCAGAGGGCCAATAGGTTGATTCAGAATGGATAGCCGATGGCGAGGTGGAATGCGAGGGAGTTTTTGAAGGAGGTCATGTTGTAGTAGCCGCGCTTGCCGGTGTCGTAAGGCAGGTGTATGCCTATTCCGAGGTCTCCGCGCACCACGAGCATGCCTATGTCAAGGCGCAGTCCGCATCCGGTGCCTGTGGCGAGGTCCTTGAGGAATGACTTGCCGCGCAGCTTGCCGCCTGGGCGCAGGGGGTCATCCTTGAGTAGCCACACATTGCCGGAGTCGAAGAACAGCGCGCCGTGGAGCGGGCCGAAAATCGGGAAGCGGTATTCGACATTGAATTCAAACTTGAATGTGCCGGTCTGGTCGAAGTAGCCGTTGATGAGATTTTGCGGCACCTTGTAGCTGCCGGGACCCACGCTCCTGACGGTGAATGCGCGGATGGAGTTGGCACCGCCGACATAGAACTGCTCGCTGTAAGGCACCTGGCTGGCGTTGCCGTAGGCGTGTGCGGCACCGACGGCAGCGCGTGTCACAAGCCAGTTGTCGCCCCACAGGCGGCGGTTGTAGACGAGCTGTGTGCTGCCCTTCACAAATTGCGAGAAGGGTGTGCCGAAGAGTTCTTTCTCACCTTTTTTGCCACACAGGCGGTATATGCCCCAGAAGATATTTCCGGCTTCCTGTACGGTGAATTGCCAGTTGATGGAGTTGTCGCGGTCCAGAGCCTTGTCGTATACGAAATTGTAAGCTATCTGCGGTATGAACTGGCTTTTGAAGCTCTCGGCAATCGCGGGATTCTCGTGCATTATGGAGTCGAACTCCTCGGTGGAGTTCATGAGCTTGGTGTATGTGAGCTTGAATAGGGTGAGGGTGTTGCTGGCATGGCGGTTGAGGCGCCAGTCGTAGTTGAGCGAGCCGTTGAACTGGGCCATGCGGAAGTAATGCGGGCGGTTGAGGAGGTCGATGTTGAGGGCTATCCTTGTCCAGTTGAGGTGTCTGCGCGAGCGGGCCACGAAGCCGGGGAAGAGCAGCCTGGGGAAAGCGAGTGTGGAGGTGAATCCGACCTCGTAGGAGTTGAACACCGATTTGCCTTTGTCTCTGCCGGTCTGCCATTCGTAGCTGCCGGTGAGGTTGAAGCTGAGCTGCTCGCCGCCGCCGAAGATGTTTCTGTTAGTGACACCGAACATCAGGCCCGGGCCAAGGTAGCTGTTTGACTTGGAGGTGACGTTGACCTCAAGGGAAGCCTCGATTGGGGCGTCGATGGTGCAGTTGATGAACACGTCAAGATTGCGCTTGCCGCCGGTTGTGTCGGGGAATGCGTTTATTTCGATGCTGTTGAAAATGCCGGTACGCGAGAGGTATGTCTGGGTGTTGTTCATATCGCGCACGGAGAAAGTTTTGCCTTCGCGGAAGGTGATGCACTCGGGTATGAGTTTCTTGCGCAGGCGTGTGGGCTGCATCACGATGAGGTCGCCGCGGCGGGTTTCGGTGGTGTCGGGTGTGCCGCCCCCTTTGTTGCGGTTTATGAGCGTGGTGATGGAGCCTGTGCGCCATGGAATCAGTGCCGCTTTCGGGGTGTTTGAGGCTATGACCATGCGCAGCGCTATTTTCTGTCTGTTGATGGTGCTGTCGGCGAGATATTCCACATAGTCGGGCTTGAAGAAATAGTAGCCGCGGTTTCGCAGGGCGTTTGCAATGCGGATTCTCTCGGCCGAGAGTGAGTCGGTGTCGTATCTCACCCCCGGAGTGAGGTATGTGCCTCTGCGGGCGATAGAGTCGATGAGGTGGTTGAGGCGGCAGGTGTCCGGGAGCAGCTGCAAGGAGTCAATGTGGTAGGCGGGTCCGGTGTTTACGGTGTAAAGAATGCGCGCTTTCTTCGGGTTTTTGCCCTTGATGAGCTCATAGGAAGCTGAGCCGCTGAAATACCCGTGGTTGTCGAGAATCTCGTCAATCATCTTGGTGCGCACTTCGGGGCGCACATCGCTGATGAGCACCGGTTCCTGCACGAGCTTTTCGTATAGCCAGTGCTTGAATCCTTTCGGTGGATTGCTCCAGTTGTTGTACACCCACAGTCCGAGTGGGAAGGGGTATCTGAGATAGGGGGATATGAGGCAGTTGTTCGGGGCCACGTTGACGGCGTTTTTCACATCGGCTGCGAGCCCCGGAGCCTGTTTTGCTCCCTTAGGTGAATTGATTGCAATTTTCTTCACACCGGTGTAGAGCACATCGTCGCTGCCGAGCCTCTTTGTAGTGGAGCATGAGGCAACGGCCATGAGAAAGGCGATTGCAGGGATAAAGGCGGCTAAACTATTCAGCTTCAGGTGTTTCATTTTTGGTTAGGTGTATGTGTGTTTGCAGTATCTTCAACAGCGGCGGCCTTGTTTTTGCCTGAGATGGAGTTTTTCAAGCGTCCTACCCAGCGGAACAGATCCTTTAGCGAATTGACCTTGCGGCGGAGCACGAAGCCGACGCCGGTCTGTGTAATCTCGCCTTCGAGGATGCTTTCGTAGCCGGTGTGGCGGAAGAGTCGCACGTACATAGAGCCGCTTCTGTTGAGCATATATTCAAATGCGATGTCGTTGATGAGGTTTTGTGAGAAATTTTCGTCGGAATTGGCATCTGTGGAGTAATTGCCGCCGACAATAATCTTGAACCTGTCGTTGAACAGGGTTTTTGACACGCGGTAGCTGTAGCTGGTAGTCTGCTGCGACACCCCGTCGGTGGTTTTGTCATACTGGTCAATGCCGAAAGAGATGTCGACACCGCGGATGTTGTTGGCAGCCCAGGAGTTTATCTGCGATTCGAGGAACGAGTACAGCGGATTTCCGCCGAGGCTGGAGCTGGCTTTAGTGCCGGGTCCGGTGTAGACGTTGTAGAGCAGCAGGTTCATGGCCTGGTTGGCGCGCTGGTCCGGACTCATGGAAGAGAGTTCGTTTTCAACCGTTATGTCGTCGGTGGTCGAGAGGTCGAAGGCCACGTTCATGTTTTGCAGGGTGTTTGTCACCGACAGGAGCACGTCGAAGTTTATCAGCCTGGAGTTCTGACCCTGCTGAGTGACATTTGCCTTGAGTTTGTCCACCGCCTGTATGTTCAGGATAGGGTTGAGCATATCGCCGGTGAAGGATATGAAGCTGCCCTCCTTGAAGTTGAATAGTTTTTCGGACATCAGAGGGGGTGTGTAGCGCACAAAGCCGCCGTTTATGTTGTAGCGTCCGGTTAGGCGCATGTCGTTGAACGGTGACATACTGAAATCGAGCTCGCCCTGACCGAGGACAGACACTTTGTTCTTGCCGTCGGGGGATAGGTCGACATTGATGGTTGTTCCCTGCGCGATTGTCAGCTCGGCGTCAAGGCTGAGAGCCATAGAGGAGGAAGTGATGGAGTCGGCCTGCACCACCGCGGCAGTGTCGGCAAACTGCACGAACTTGACCATATCGCCTGTAGACTGCGAGGCGAGTGCGCTCTGGGCGTCAGACATCACGTATGTGATATTCGAGGGGGCGCGCAGTTTGAGCTTGGCGTCGACGAAGAGGAGCGACATGCCGCCGCGCACCTTGGTGTCGACATCGATGAAAGCCTTGCCGTAGACGTCAGCCTTTTTGGGTCGGGTGGAGTTGACAATCTGCATATTGGAGGCGTTGAGGTCGAGGTTGAGCTTCATCGCTGTGAGCTCGCGCAGGTCCACTGTGCCGTTGACCCTGAGGGGATTTTCGTTAATGGCGGAAATCGCGAAATCGTTGAAGTGGACAACGCTGCTGTCAACCGGAATCTTGTTTTCGGAGAATTTGAACACAGTGCCGAGCATACCAACGCTCACGGCGGTGCTGTCAAAGTCAAGGAAGCCGTTGAACACCGGTTTTACAAGGCTGCCGGTTATATCCATCTGTCCGTTGAGCATACCGGAGAGGGAGGCATATTCCTTGGGCAGGAACGGGTTGAGGACCCTGAGCGGGAAGTGGATCATCGAGAAGTCGAGCAGGAAGGGATTTGCAGAGGCGGTGTCGTTGAGCACACCGTTAGCGGTGATAACCTTCACACTGTCGACAAGCAGCGAGGCGTCGGCCCGGAGCCTGCCGGAGCTTTCGGCGGCCACATCGACACCGATGTCGAAGGAGCCAACCTTGTCGCGGCCATAGTAAAGGTCATTGAGCGACACGGTGCCGTTGCCGGTGAGCTGTTCGCGGTTCCAGTGGATGCGCATATCCGCACCGAGGTTGCCCTTCATCGGTGGTGCGTAGGGTGAAATTGCGAGCCAGTCCTGAATCTGGATGTCAGAAATCTGCACAATCAGATCCTCCTGCTCATCTGAGTGGCCCTCCTTATGCTCGGTGAACACCTTGAGATAGCTCTTTTCGTTGGCGAGGGCGAGGTTCGCGTCGATATGGCGTGTGGAGAAGTTGTAGGAGAGGAAGTTGTCTTTGTTGAGCTGCCATTTCTTGTAGCCGATGGTGGGTGTGTATGGCACAAATTTGACAGTGGCCACGGAGTCGGTCATGTCGGCGTTCAGTCCGAGGAGGAATCCGCGCTCGCCCTGAATGTTTTTCTGAGACAGGAGCATTGCGAGGCGATGGTCGGCGACAAAGCCGGTGAGATTCACATGGGCAAACTGGTCGAAAGTGCCGGGACGGTTGTTGACGGCACCCTTGTAAGCGAGGAACTTGCCGTGCTGAACAGCGCCGAAGGATATTGTGTCGATTCGGGTGTCGCCGGTCTTGAAGGCGAGCAGGTTTGCGGAGAGGTTTATGAGAGAGTCGTTGTGAAACTCGATTGAGGCGTTTTTGAACGCTATGCCATTCTGGGCGAGGTAGTCGGCCACGAAGTTGGATTGGCCGGAGGATAGCTCGACGCTAATCTGAGGGAGGGCGCGCTGGAGCTGGGCCACATCGATGTTTTTGTGGGCGATGACCGAATCGATGACAACAGAGGTGGCTGTGAAGCGGGCGAGCAGCGAGTCGAGCGAAGCCGGAGAGGCAACGCGGGCTATGAGGTCGCCGGAGGATACTGTGGCGGTGAGCGAGGAGTCGTTTGTCGCGAATTCGATATTCGCGCTGTCGGCATATATCCGTTTGTCCGCTATATCCCAGTCGAGGGAGTGGATAGTGGCGGTAGCGTTGATGGTGGAAGCGTCAGTGCTGATGAAGCCGGTGGTCCGGAGAGCGACGCTGCCGGAATTTACCTGCGGTGAGAGCTGAAGGACCCGGAGGTCGATATGGTGAATCTGGCCGTCGATGTTCCAGTCATAGCCTTGTTTTGAGAAATCGGCTGTGAAGTCGAAGTCAAGGTCGGCATCGTTGTTATTGCTCACGAGCGAGCCCACGGCGTGGGAATCCTGCAGCTGCACCTGAGCAGTGATGTTGGAGTAGATGCGGTTGAGATAGTCGGCACTTTCAATATTGAGGTTTATGTCCGAGCGTGTGCGCGGGTCGGCGAGGTTGAGCCCCGAGCCGTCGGCCTGCAGGGTAGCTGTTATGTCGCCGAGTCCGAGAGCCGGCATGAAAGCCTTTACGGGAAATTTGTCAAGGTCAATGTCGGCGTGATAGCCCTGCTGCTTCTCCTTCCATGCCGCTTTCATGGCCATTCTGCCGCCGGAAGTCGTGAGGGCGAGGTTGCCGTCAATCACTCCGGGGTTGTAGTTCACTTGGCCTTTGAGGGTCATGGCCGGGATGTTTATTTCCTTAGCCATTTTAGCCTCCAGAATTGTGGGTTTGAGCGAGTTGAGATTTGAGAACGAGCCGTCGATGTTAACCCGTCCGGCCATTGAGTTGAAATCAAAAGGATTGCTTACCGAGCCGTCGGCCTGCAGCGATGCGAATCCGGCCATTTTAGCCGAGAGGTCGTTTATGTTTAGCTTGCCGGATGTGCCTTTGATGTCAGCATTCAGGGCAATTTCGGGGCTCGGGATGGAGCGCAGCATGGGTGCGAGGGCAGGGAATGCGAGGGCAATGTCGGCTGAGGCTATTGAGCCGAGCGCGGAGAGGGAGAGAGGGAGAGTGGAATTTGAAGCGAGGTCGCCCATGCCCATTGCTGCGTCAAGTTTCAGATGGGAGAAAAGAGTTGAGATATTGAAACCGGAAGCGCGCATGAGGGTGGAGTCCATAGAGAAGCGGCCGTCAGCCGACAGGGCTATGCCGGAGCGTTCGCGCGCTTTGAGAGTGCGGAGGGGGACAGTGATAGCCGGGCCACAGTTGAAAAAAGAGTCCACAGCTATTTCAATGTCAGAAGCCTGAAGGTAGTTGAAGTCGAGTCCGGGCATCGGCTCGGCTCCGCGCATGGCATAAGTGGCGTTTTTGCCGGAGAGTGTGATTCTGTCGGCAGTGACTGTCCACATATCGCCGGATGGGGAGGCTACAGCGACAGAGTCGACGCCGTCAGCGGGGTGAGCGGCGATATAGGCGGAATCGGGGGTGAGGTAGGTGGCGGAAACGGAGTCGACGCTGAGTGACGAGGCGTGTATGCGCCGTGAGCCCATGTCAACCACAGCATTGCTCAGCATTGCGGCGGGCACGGAAGCCGACAGCGAGTCGATGACCGGCATCATGCGCATGCGGTAGGTCACATCGGCGAGAGTGATTTTGCCGGCGGTGATTCTGAGCGGGGAGGATTCGGAGGTGGTGGTGTCAACCGGAGCAGATACAGAGTCATTGAACAGCAGGGTTACATCCGCGCCGCTGACCTCGGCGTCGCCAAGGCCGATGTTTCCTTTGGCAAAATTCAGGTTTGCCTCAGACAGTGAGAAATCATTTATTCTTGCCCTGAGCATCATCGCGGAGTCTGGAGTGCCCATGGCGTAGTAGAGCTGACGGGCGTCGGCACCGTCAATGTCAATATCGCCTTTGAGGAGCGGAAGCAACCTGACGCTGAGCGAGAGGTTGCCGAGGGTAGCCATTGTGTCGCCCGACTGCTCAATGACGCAAACATCGCCGAGGCTGATATCTAGCGGAAACTTTAACCTGAACCTGCCGGCTGATATGTTCATGCCGGTGGATGAGTTGACTTTATCGAGTGCGAAATCCTTTACCCATGTCTGGACGGCAGGGATGTAAAGGGCAGCGGTGAGCAGTACAACGAGGGCAACAATCGAAATGATTACCCAACCGAAAACCTTAAGTATTTTTGATGTCAGATGGTGTGCCACAAAAATATGCAATATGATGAATAGAGTTCATGCCCCTCGGGCTTTTAGAGTATGTTTACTCTGACTATACAACCGCAAACGGGTGTATTTTGTTTGCGTGCGCAAACAAAAATGCCGTGGAAGAGAAGTGCCGGCTGTCAATACCAGGTGACTCCGTTGCTGAGCGACGAGCGTTTGTCGTACTTCACATCGGATAGCAGTGAGGAGTTGACGCTGATGTGGAAGTTGTATGACTTGTAAGGGCCTACGGGCACAAAGCTTGCGCGCATGGAGAAGCAGTGGAGGTCGCGGGTGATATTGCAGTTCATGTATGCAAGCTTGTGTGTGTCGAAATTATAACTTGCGCTGAAGCTGAAGTTCCAGTTTTTGGTAGGACGTATGTTGCCGGAGAAGCTGAGGTTTTGTGTAATCTTGCCGTCGTACTCCATTTTCTTTTTGTTGAAGGCGCCGTAACCGTAGCCCACGCTGTAGTTGATAGTGAAGTTCCAGGGCACATCCCAGGCCATGTATCCGTCGGGGTTGAGCTGTATGTCGTTAGACTGCTGCTCGTGCGATTCGTTTGTGGCGGCACCGTTGGCCATCGGGTCGTCGGCGGTGTTGTCCTGCGATGATTTGCCTTTGTCCTTGTCCTTATCGTCGGTGCGGTCCTTCTTGCGCTTGAAGGTGTTATTATTAAAGGTGTAGGAGAATGATGTGCCGGTGCTTGACAGTCGGCCTATGCCTTTGCCTACTTTCCATCGCGGAATGTTGACACGCACGGGGTTTCCTGCGGAGTTGAGCTGATAGGTGTACACATCCCATGTGGCAGACAGGTTGAGGTTGAAGTTTTTGGCGAGTTTGAGCAGCAGCGAAGTGTTTATGTTGCTCCAGTTGAGCGAGTCGGCGGCGAAATTGTAGCTCTGGCTAACGGCAAAGTTCTCTATGAGCGACACTTTTCGCTCGCCGATGGAGTCGTTGTCGTCGCGCACCTTCATCTCCAGATTGTTTGCAAGCTGATAGCTAACTGTGCCGCTTTTGCCTTGTCCGGGCACGCCGAAGAGGCTGTTGGGGAACATGGAGTATGTCTGTTTCTGCATCACGCCGTTAGCATCCGGGCGCATATAGCTGCCGTAGTAGCCGAAGAATGGCGAGCCGAAGTCTGGCGCACCGCTGAAGGACACAGTGGGGGTGAGAACGTGGCGTATCATCTTCACTTTGTTGCCGAGGAAGGGGAGAGGTTGGAAGAAACCGTAAACCTTGGTGTCGAATGATATGGAAGCGTTGAAGTCCCATACATTGTAAAGGCTGTAGCTTGTGTCGCACACCTCGACGGAGGCATTCGGATCCCACTGGCGGCGCACCTTGGTGGTGTACATTCTGTCGGTGAGAGAGATGGACGGGGTGACGTTGATGTACTGGAACGCGTTGAATGTGGCGGAGATGGGTATCGAGTGGCGCATACCGTTGCGCCAGTCCTTTATTAGGCTTTTTTTGAAGAACTGGTCCTGCCGGGCAGTCAGCGAGTTGTTGAACACGCCGCTGTATGAGAGTTTGATTTTTTCATACCATTTTTCGGCGCCGACAGCCCTCTTGCGTTTGAACGGAGCGAGCTGCGACATACTCACGGTGATGTTCGGGAATGAGACCGAGAGAGTGGAGTCCTGGGTACGCTGAGCCACGCTCGCGGTTGTAGAGAGCGACCATTTTGAGCCGGCGGGGCGGTATGTCATGTTGACGGTGCTGCTCTTTGTGTTTTCGGTGAAGGCGTTGCTGTAGTAGCTGTTGAGGTCGTTTCTTGTATAGCCGGCGGTGGTGAAGTTTACCGAAGCCGAGAAGTTGAGGTTGGGGTTTGCCTTGGGGTCCTGCGAGTGCGACCAGAGAATCTGGAAGTTTGTAGACTCGGAGTAGTCGGGCGCGCCTTTGTCGCCGAGCTTTGTCTTGATGTAGCTGAGGTCGAATGAGCCTGAGAACTTGTAGCGTTTCACGTAAGCGGACCTTGCTTTGAGTCCCCAGGAGCCTTTGGTGTATATCTCGCCGGTGAGGGCGAGGTCGATATTGTCGTTTATGGCGAAATAGTATCCTCCGTCGGCGAGATAGAAACCGCGGTTGTAGTCATCGCCGAATGAGGGGAAGATTATGCCAGATGAGTATTTTTCGGAGAAGGGGAAGTAGCCGAACGGAAGTGCAAGGGGGAGGGGTAGCCCCGCGAGCACCATGTAGCCGGGACCTGTGACAATATCTTTCTGCGGCTTTACTTTGGCTTTTGTAATCTGGAAATAGAAGTGGGGATTGTCGTGGTTGTCGCAGGTGGTGTATTTGCCGTCCTGCAGAAAGAAAGTGCCGTCAGCATTCTTTTTTGTCACGCCGCCGGTGAGGTAGCCTTCACCCTGCTCGGTTATGATGTCGGAGATAATGCCCTTTTCTGTCTCGAAATTATAGCGCATTGTCTTGGCCTGGTACTGCGCGCCTTTGTCCTCGAACACAGGGTTTCCGGCAATTTCGCCGGAAGAGTCGGGGGCACCGACGGCGTAGACGGTGTTGGTGGCCATGTCAAGGTCAATTTCGGCGGCGGAAATCTGCTGCTCACCGTATTTCACCTCGCTGTTGCCGTAGAGAAAGGCGTTGTTGCGCCCCACGAGCACCAGTGAGTCGGTTGCGGAGATGTCGACATTGGTGTTGATGTCGGTTTTCACTCGCCTGATTCTGGATTTGGGAGCAGAGGTGGTGTCGGGTGCAAGCCTTGTGCGGTGTTTCTGAGCGTCGGAGAGGGCGGAATGGGAGTCAACTCTCAGAGAATCAATGGAAAGGAGAGAATCTACGGGTATTGTGGCCACCGACAGCGAATCATCTTCAAGCTTAGCGCGCCCGGAGGAGTAGGAGTGGGATGCAGCCGCAGTGATAGCCCACAGCAGAGCGATTACAGGGATTATATATTGTTGAGAGTGCCTCAAGAGGTGTCTATATTTGCACCGCAAAATTATACAAAAATATAGAGCTGTGCAACTATGGAAGGCAAAGTCGGCGTTATTTAACCATTGAGAGGAATGAAGCGGGGATTGGCGTTGTGAAGTTCATCTCTTTTTTGGTTACCGGATGGACAAAGCGGAGGGTGCGGGCGTGGAGCGCGAGGCGGTGAATGGGGCTTGACTGCGCGCCATATCGTCTGTCGCCGGCAATGGGGTGGCCTTGCTCGCTGAGGTGAACACGGATCTGGTTTTTGCGTCCGGTGTCGAGCTCCACATCCAGCAGCGCGAATCCGTTGCCTGCGGCGATTGTCGAGTAGCGGGTGAGCGCGAGCTTGCCCTCGGCGGGGTTGTCGGTGGAGTATACCTCGTGGCGCGAGTTCTCGGCCAGATAGCTTTTGATTGAGCCGGAGTCAGGATCCATCTCGCCTTCAACCACCGCCACATATTTGCGGTTGAGCACCATGTTGTTCCAGTTGTGCTGGAGCGTTATTTTAGCTTCCTCGTTCTTGGCGAACATCATCAGCCCGGAGGTGTCGCGGTCAAGACGGTGGACAATGAAAATCTTGTTGGCGGGGTTGCCCCATTTGACATATTCCTTGAGAATGGAGTATGCTGTGCCATCCGTCACCTTGTCGTTGCCCATTGACAGGAGTCCGTAGCCTTTGTTTACCACGATAATGTCATCGTCCTCATAAACGATTTTGAGCCTGCGGTGGTAAAACACGCGGAACTCGCGGGTGAGGTTGACCTTCACCTCGGTGCCCTTGGCAAGGGGGGTGTCAAATTGGGTAACGGGTGTGCCGTTTACCGCAACCTGGTTGTGCTTGAGGAGTTCCTTGACGTTTGTGCGCTTTCTCTGCGGCATAGCCTCGAAGAGAAAGTTGAGGAGAGTGGAGTCCGCAGGAACGGTGTATGTTTCTATGACATCGGGACGTGAAGAGTTTCTCTCCGCGCCGGGTTTGGAGGTGCGTGGCTTGCTCATGCTTTCTTTCTGGATGTGCGGCGAGCGGATTTCTTGGCGGGCTCGGGCTGTGATTCGATGATTTTCATGCACTCCTCAAGCGAGAGGGATGCGGGATCCTCCACCGATTTGGGTATCTTGTAGTTTTGCTTGTTGTACGAAATGTACACACCGAACCGGCCGTTGAGAATTGAAAGCTCAGGCTCGGATTCAAAAGTCTTTATTACTTTTTTGCTGTCGGCATCACGCTTAGCGAGGATAAGTTGCTGCGCCTCTTCAGCGGTGATTTCGAGCGGAGAAAATTCTTTGGGAATCGACACGAATTTGCTGTTGTGGCGGATGTACGGGCCGAAACGGCCTACACCTACAGTCACCTCCTTGCCTTCGAATTCGCCGAGCGAGCGTGGCAGCTCGAATAGTTTCAGCGCCTGCTCGAGAGTGATGTCGAAAACAGACTGATCCTTGCGCAGAGATGCAAACTGCGGCTTTTCGTTGTCAGTGCTCTCGCCAATCTGCACCACGGGGCCGAAGCGGCCTATTTTCACAGACACCGGTTTGCCTGTCGCCGGATCGTTGCCGAGCACACGCTCGCCAACCTTGTGCTCGAAGCGCATACCGTTGGCGTGGTCCACCTCCTGATGAAACACATCGTAAAATTCGCCTATCTCCTTGTTCCAGTTAGCCTTGCCTTCGGCAATCATGTCGAAGCGTGATTCAACCGATGCTGTGAAGTTGAAGTCCAGAACGTTGGGAAAGTATTCCGTGAGGAAGTCATTGACAATAGTGCCGGTGTCGGTGGGCATGAACTTGCCTTTGTCGGCACCTGTAGTCTCGGTTTTTGACGATGATTTGATGGCGCCGTTTGCCAGGGTGAGGCTCACGCATTTGCGTTTTTCGCCGGGGCGGTCCCCCTTTTCAATATATCCGCGCTGCTGGATGGTGGATATTGTGGGGGCGTATGTTGACGGGCGGCCAATGCCGAGGTCCTCCATTTTCTTTACGAGGGTAGCCTCGGTGTAGCGCGGCGGGTGCTGGGTGAAGCGCTCCTGTGCGACAATGTCGCGGGGAGCCATTTGCTGACCTTTGGCGAGAGCCGGCAGCAAAGATGAGCTTTCGGTTTCGGTGGTGTCGTCGGTGCCTTCAAAATATACTTTAAGGAAACCGTCGAATTTCACCACTTCGCCCACTGCCGAGAACTGGATGTTACGGTCGGCGGAAGCTATTGTGACGGTTGTTTTCTCAAGCTCGGCGTCGGCCATCTGGGAGGCGATTGTGCGCTTCCATATCAGGGCATAGAGGCGTTTTTCCTGAGCGGTGCCATCGATTGAGTGCTTGTTTATATATGTGGGGCGGATGGCTTCGTGAGCCTCCTGGGCACCTTTTGATTTGGTGTGGTACTGGCGTCGCTTGTAGTATTCGTCGCCAACCGATGATTTCACTTCGGCCGCTATGGAGTTGAGGGCGAGCGAGGAGAGATTTAGCGAGTCGGTACGCATATATGTGATATGGCCTGCTTCGTAAAGGCGCTGGGCCACCATCATGGTCTGGCTCACAGTGAAACCGAGCTTTCGCGACGCCTCCTGCTGCAGGGTGGAGGTTGTGAAAGGGGGTGCGGGTGTTTTTTTGAGAGGCCGCACATCAATGTCGCTCACGGCAAAGGCAGCATCCTTGCACTGCTCGAGCAAGCTTTTTGCGGCAGCTTCATCGGGCAGCCTTCCGGGCAACTCGGCCTTGACTTCAGCGCCGTCCGGGGTGGTGAACACGGCGGTGACGCGGAAATAGGGTGTGGATTCAAAATTCTTTATCTCGTTCTCGCGCTCGACAATGAGTCTGACAGCGACGCTCTGCACACGTCCGGCCGAGAGTGCGGGCTTGATTTTTTTCCAGAGCACGGGCGAGAGTTCAAAACCGACAATACGGTCGAGCACACGGCGCGCCTGCTGGGCGTCAACGAGATTCAAGTCAATGGAGCGGGGATTTTCGATAGCGTTGAGAATAGCGTCTTTGGTGATTTCGTGAAACACAATGCGCCTTGTGTTTTCAGGCTTAAGATTGAGCACATTGTAGAGGTGCCATGCGATGGCCTCTCCCTCGCGGTCCTCATCGGAAGCGAGCCATACCATCCGGGAGTCGGCGGCAGCCTTCGAGAGCTCTTTGACCAAAGCCTTCTTGTCGTCCGGAATCTCGTATACCGGGGTGAAGTCCTGCCCTTTGTCTATGCTGAAATTCTTTTTGGACAGGTCGCGGATATGACCGTAACTCGACAGAACCTTGTAGTCCTTGCCGAGAAATTTTTCGATTGTCTTGGCCTTCGCAGGCGACTCCACTATGACAAGATTTTTAATCATCGTAGCAATTCTTTTTGTGATTTCAGCGGCAAAATTAGAAAAAGAAATTCATTTTGTCGCAGTTGATGTACAAAATATATAACGAACAGTTGGCGCAAAAGGCTCAGAAAGTGGCGAAATCAGAGCAAAAAACCTTTGAGGGAGCCGATGCGCCCTCAAAGGTATGGTATTGCAACTTCAAGCCTTCGTGTGAAGTATCTGTCAGAAGTAGAATTCGGGAGTGTTGGGGTAGAAAAGGAGTCCTGAGCCAACTTCGCCGGCAACTTCCTTGCCTTTTGAGCTCTTGACAATCGCGAGAGCGAAAAGGATTGTCGATGCGGGACCGTTACCGGTTATGACGTTGCCGCTGATAACAACGGGGGCATCTTTTGTCTTTGCCGATGAAATCATTTTTTCCATGCCCGGATAGCATGTGGCCTCACGTCCCTGCAGAATGCCGAGCGGCTCGAGAACAACAGCGGGCGAAGCGCATATCGCAGCTATTTTGCCGCCTCTTTTAAAATGGGTGGTGAGCGCGGCGCTGACAACAGGGCTGTTGGCAAGGTTTGTGGCTCCGGGCATTCCTCCGGGGCAAATCAGCCATTCGGCAGCCGAGAAGTCGGCATCTTCGGCAAGGATGTCGGCCTCGACAGTTACTCCTTTGGCACCTTTGATAAATTTGGATCCACCATTGACTGCAACTGTGCTGACGGCCATACCTGCGCGTCTGAGAACGTCAACGGTGGCGAGGGCTTCAATTTCTTCGAAACCCGGCGCGAGAAACAAGAAAGAGTGTAGTTGTGTCATAATATATAAGTATTTTATGGTTTGATAGGTAATATCCCTGATTTTTTTTGCAAATATAATATCAAGAGTATCGCAATTCCAAATTTTTCAGCAGAGTTTTTTGACTAAATTTTTTTCAGTAGCGATAATAGTGCTATTTTTGCCAATAAAACAGATAAAGATGACCAATAGAAATATGGTGGCTGCATTGATTTTAATGGCAGCAATGTGTGCTTTTATGAGCTCGTGCGCAAGCCGTGAGTGGCAGAGCGCGGATGGTGCGGTGTGGGGCACCACGTATCATGTGTCGTATCGCGGCGGCGAAGATCTGCACGATAGTATAAGGGCTGTGATGCGTGGCGTGGAGATGAGCCTTTCGCCATTCAGTGAGGCCTCTGTAATCAGCAGAATAAACAGAGGAGAGTCGGTTGAGGCTGATTCCAATATATTAAAGGTGTTCCAGGGCGCGAAGATGGTGCACGGTGCCTCCTGCGGAGCGTTTGACCCTACAGTTGCTCCTGCGGTAAACCTGTGGGGATTCGGCTATAAGAAAACCGGAGTGGAGCCCTCGCAGGCTCAGGTTGACAGTGTGAGCCCGCTTGTGGGGTTTGGATTGTGTGCGGTTGATAATGGTCGTGTAGTCAGTGAGATAGCCGGAGCCGAATATGATTTCAGCGCTATCACCAAGGGATACGGATGCGATATGGTGGGCAAGATGCTGGAGCGCAACGGCTGCACGGATTATATGGTTGAGATAGGCGGAGAGATTGCGCTGTCGGGCATGAACAGCCGCAATGAGCCCTGGCATATAATGATTGATGCCCCGATTGAGGCCGACACAGTTGTTGTCCACAAAAAATTCGCGGTTGTGGAGCTGACAGACTGCGGCATAGCCACCTCGGGCAATTACAGAAACTTCAAGACCACTGCGTCGGGAAAAATATGGCACACCATCGACCCGCGCACCTGCCGGCCTGCTGTCACAACCACGCTCAGTGCCACTGTCATCGCGCCAACGGCGATGCTCGCAGACGCGTTTGCCACAGCCTGCATGGTCATGCCGGCGGACAGCGCGGTAGCCATGATTGAAAGTCAGCGCGATGTGAGCGCGCTGTTAGTGGTTATGGGCGAAAAGGGAGAGTGGAAAGTAGTGGCGTCAAGCGGATTTCCGGCCTTTAAATGAAAGGATTTTTAACTTCCGTTAGGTGTTTTTGCGCATGAAAACGGGGGTGTGGCAGCTGTAATTTTGCAACTGCTATGAAACACATAAGAGAAATAATAGTGCACTGCACAGCAACGCCAGAGGGGCGAAATGTAACCGCAAAGGATATTGACAACTGGCATCGTCAGCGAGGGTGGCGTTGCATCGGCTATCATTATGTGGTGAGGCTTGACGGGCGGGTTGAGCCGGGAAGAGGAGAGAGTGAGACCGGGGCGCATTGCGTGGGTCACAACAGCATAAGCATCGGGGTGGTGTATGCAGGAGGACTTGATGGAAAAGGGCATCCGGCCGACACGCGCACGGAGCAGCAGAAGGTTGCATTGCGGAGCTTGCTAACGGAGCTTAAAGCCCGCTATCCGCAGGCTGAAATCCATGGCCACAGGGATTTTGCCGCAAAGGCGTGTCCCTGCTTTGATGCTACGGCTGAGTATTCGGATTTGTGAATTCGGCGTGCATGGCATCAAACCGTGCGAGGGAGTCAGCACCGAACCGTGCAATGGATGAGCGTGCGCGTTCAAGGCTCTTTTCGGTCATGTCACCGCTTTTGCTGAAAAATTTGTCGGCGTAGCATATCAGTCTTTCGAGTTGAGTGCGGGGGCAGTAGTCGGCCACCGGCAGGGGAAGGTTTTGGGTGGCAACCTCGTCGGCTGTGATTCCGGCTCCGGTGTGGCGCTCGGCAACGGCAGCTGTTTTTTCGTCTGCTCCCTCACGGCGCAGCAGGTCGGCACCGATTATGCCGTGGCGTATGTATGGCTCGGAGCCGTTGCAGTGGATAGCCGGTGCGTGAGTGGCGAATATGCCTATGTCATGAAGCATGGCCGCGGCCTCGATATCGGCGGGGTCTATGTCGAGGCGGCAGCGGTGGGCAATGTCAAGAGCCTTGGAAGCCACAGCACGGCAGTGGCGCATATAAATATCCCGCAGGGGTGAGCCCGCGGGATAATATTTGTCGATTATGGTGTTGAAGCCGGTCATATTCCTTCAACAATGGTGTTCCATCCGTGAACATCCGGCTCCTCGCCGAGCTGAACCGCGCGGAGCTTGTTGTACAGCTTTGTGGTTACAGGGCCGGGCTGACCGTCTTTCGCCACAATATACTTTATGTCGTTGTCAAGGTCATCGATTTCAGCGACAGGCGATGCCACGGCGGCTGTGCCGCAGGCAGCGGCCTCGTCGATTTCGGCAAGTTCCTCAAGGGGAATGTGACGTGCTTCTACTTTTATGCCCATATCCTCTGCAAGGGTCATCAGGCTCTTGTTTGTGATGGAAGGGAGGATAGACTCGCTGGCGGGGGTGATGTAAACACCATCCTTAATGGCAAAGAAGTTTGCCGGGCCACACTCGTCGAGGTATCTTTTCTCCTTGGGGTCAAGGTAAAGCACAGCGCTGTAGCCGAGTTCATGGGCGCGCTCACCGGCTTCGAGGCTTGCGGCATAGTTGCCGCCCACTTTCCAGCGGCCTGTGCCTTTGGGCGCCACGCGGTCAAATTCGCGCATTATGCAGATGTTTGTCGGCTTGAAGCCCTCTTTGAAGTATGGGCCCACGGGGGTGACCATTACAATAAAGAGGTATTCGGACGAGGGATGCACGCCTATCTGGGCGCTCATGCCTATTTCGAGCGGACGGATGTAGAGCGAAGCGCCGCTGCCGTAAGGCGGTATGAAGCGGGCGTTGAGTCTCACCGCCTCGATAACCATTTTGCGGAAGATTTCTTCCGGCACCGGAGCCATCTTGATGCCTTCGGCAGATGACTGTATGCGGCGCGCATTCTCTTCAAGACGGAATATGCGCACCTTGCCGTCTGCTCCGCGAAATGCTTTCAAGCCTTCGAAAATTTCCTGACCGTAGTGCAGCGAGGTGGCTGCGATATGCATGTTGATAATCTCGGAGCTTGACACTTCGATTTCGCCCCAACGGCCGTTGGCATAGCGGCAGCGTACATTATAGTCGGTGGGAATGTAGCCGAATGACAGGTTGCTCCAGTCCAGTTCTTTATCCATTGTATAGTTTATAAAGTTTGCGACCGGAGCCGTATGACTCCGGTCGCTGTGAGAAAATGAGTCGGGGTGAGAAGACTCGAACTTCCGACCTCCACGTCCCGAACGTGGCGCGCTGCCAACTGTGCTACACCCCGGACTAACCGTTTTCAGTCAGCGGCCACAAAGTTAGGCATTATTTTTGAAATAAAGTGTGTTTTTGATGAAAAAAGTGCTTTTTTTCATTTAACCCGCACTTTTGCGCAGTTTGTTTCGATGAGTTTCGGGGTGTCCATATTGTTGCCTGAAATGGTGATGTTGCGGCAGCCGTCAAGAATGAATTCGGGTGACGGGTTGTCGCTGACGGTATTGCCGGTAAAGCTCAGGTTGGCTGTCGATTTAGCCTTCAGCACCGGGCGTCCGGCGGTGAAAAAACTGTTGCCGGTGATTGAAATGCCGTAGTGGACGGGACGGCGGTTGTCAACAATGGTGTTCGAGGGGTTTATGGCTATGGTTGCGCCTGAGGTTGCGCCGGCATAGCCGCAGTCGGTGAATGTGTTGTTTCGTATAGTCACATCTGTCACCGGGTCTGATTCGTACCACCCTTCGGCGTCGCCCTCGATAAGTATCGCGGCCATTCCGAGGGCGGTGAATGTGTTGTTTTCAATCACCACGCGGCGCGGGGTGGTGGCGAGTATGCCGCGGGTGCTGAGTCGGGTGAATGAGCAGTCGCTGACATGGAGAGTGGGTGTGCAGGTGAGGTTTTCAACGCAGGTTGAGCCGGGTTGCAGGTCAGACGGCAGGTTGCGGTCAAATGTCACTGTGAGGTTTCGTGGGTCATCTCTTTTCACCTCGGTCACAACCGCCTGGGTGGTGCGCAGCATTGTGGCGGGGTTGACAAAAGCTACAGTGTCGCCGGGATGGTAGGCCATGAAGCCGTATGTCTGATGGTGCATGAAGCGAAGCTGCAGGGAGCGGTCAGACAGCTTTTTGACCGCGCGGAGGTTTGTGCCGTGAACATTGATGGCGTCATCGTGGGCTCCGGAGTAGTTGCAGCCGGTGATTTCTATGTGGCCGCTGCAGCCGGAGAAGTGCATGAAGTCGGCAGATGACGCGAGTATGCGGCCCGAGTGCTCATCCGGGCGGCAGTTTACTCTCCGCATGGTGATGTTGCGGCTGTATTGGCTGACAATGCCGAGTCCGTGCATATAGCGCACGTTGATGTCAGTCAGCTCTATGCCGTCGCTTTCAAGGAGCAGCATTCCCACTTGGTCGCGTATTATGTCGCGGAGCGTGAGGGTTGCACCGGTCTCGGGGGTGAAATCTTCCGGTGTTTCAAATTCTAGGATGCCGCAGCCTTTGTCGGTGACAGTGGACTGTGCGAGGATGCCCCAGTCGCCAGAGTATCTCATGTGGCCGTCGGAAGGGGTGAATTTTATGCAGTGAACTCTGTTTGAACGCCAGCCTTCGCCGATGAGGTTTAGCTTGCCGTTGCGGATGTCATAGCGGGAATCGGCGCCGGCTTTCAGAGTCACCTTGCCCGGCTGCACACTGAGGTATGTGAGTTCGGAGCCACCGGGGCGCTCGAAGTCTATTGTCAGGTCCTGCAGCCTGATGTTGCGGCAGCTGTCTATGGCTATCGGGGTGAGTTTGCCGTGCATTATGAGGGATGCACCGTTGCCGGCGACCTCAATGTTTTCGAGGCCGTTGAAGTGGAGTCCGATGATTTTGGTTTTGTCGGGACACTCGGTTTCGGACGAGGTGTTGGAAATGTAAATCTCCTTGCGAACAGCCCCCTCGGGCCAGATGTCATATCTTCCGGGCTGTAGCGCCAGCACGGCGCCGGGGTGGCGGCGGCAGGCGTCTATGGCTTTTTGCAGGGATGTGGTGCAGTTGGTGTATGTGTCGGGAAGTGCGCCGAAATCCGAGGCGTGGATGGTGTCAGGTTTTTCGGTAGCGGAGCAGAAGAAAACTCCGGCAGATAGCAGAAGTGTTGTTATCAGATGTTTCATGGCCGATTGTATGGGACAATTAGATGCAAATATAGTTGTTTCAAATCACCCTCGCAAGCGGCCGGCCGCATTTTATCGGCGCTGGGTCTGCTGCCTGCGCGCGGGAGCGCACTGGCGGTGCAGGCGGCGGTTGAGGTACAGCCTGTTGATGGCCGCTCCGATAAGTATGGTGAGGCACACGGCTCCGATGATGATGAGCCAGCCGATTATCTGGTGTTCGCTATATGGTTGCATAATCTCATTTCCGTTAAGTATCTACACTGAAAACGCCTGATGCCGCGGCAATGTTCGTAAAAAAAAGGCCGTCACCCGATTGCTCGGATGACGGTGCCTTGAATATATCTGTATGAGGATTATATGGCTTCGTCCTCAACGGTTTCGAGAGCGGTGGCTGCGGGAGCGGGCTCGGAGTCAGAAGTGGCGGCTTCGAGTTTCTTCATGATTGAGAAGATGAAGAGTGCGCTCACAAGGCAGATGCCCACGAGTATGAGCCAGAGTGTGGCGATGGAGATTTTGCCCCACAGCAGCATCGGTATGCTCACAAGGTAGTTGCCTATTGCTGTTGCGGCAAACCAACCGCCCATCATTGAGCCTTTGAGCTTGGGAGGAGCAACCTTGCTGACAAACGAAATGCCCATAGGCGACAGAAGCAGCTCGGCGAATGTGAGGAGAAGGTAGGTGGATATGAGCCAGTTGGGAGATACTTCCGCGCTTGTGCCGACTATTGCCATTGAGCCGAATGCCATGACACCATATGCCACAGCGGCCATTATCATGCCGTAGCCGATTTTTCGCGGTGCTGAAGGCTCGCTGTTTCTCTTGGCAAGCCATCCGAAAATAGCGAGCGAGAAGGGCGTGAGAGCAACCACATAGAAGGGGTTGAACTGCTGATACTGCTGCGGCTGGATGCCGGTGAGAGGTTCGGGAGTGGTGTTGTAGAAGTATGTGAGAGCCCACGCTACAAGAGCGAGAATCACAATTGATATAACACGACCCTTCAGGCTCTTGCTCTGGAAGAGGCTGAACAGGGCGTAAACTCCGACAGCGATGCTGAGAAGTGCCCACACATTGAATCCGATGCGGGTCCATCCGCCGGCTTCAGGCGATGTGCAGCTCTTGGCAAATTCTGTGAGGGTGGCGCCGTTCTGGTGGAAGACCATCCAGAAGAAAATCACGACAGCAAACACCAGGAGCAGTGCAATGACCCTCTGCTTGGTCTGTGCGGGGGTGAGCTCTTTTGCATTGGTAGCACCGGTGTTTTTGGCAGTGGATTTCTTGTCGGTGATGATGTGGGCGTATGTTTTGCGGCCGAGGAAGTATATGAGGAAAGATACTACGAGCGATCCGCAGGCAATGGCAAACGCATAGGAGTAGCCGGTGGTGAGTGTGGTGATGTAATTGTTTGCAAACTCAGTAAGTGCGGCGGGGGTGTTTTCGACAGACATGCCGTTTTCAGCGGCCACGGACACAATCTGGCTGCCGGCGCTGCTTACTCCGTCAAGGAAGCTGTTGCACAGGGCCGGGAGTGATGATGCGTAGGCGAGGCCCTTTGCGTTGAGGGCGAGATTGCACATCGCTGTCGCAGCCATGGGGGCAAACATGGAGCCGATGTTGATGGCCATGTAGAAGAGCGAGAAAGCGGCATCGCGCTGTCCGCTGAAACGTGCCTCGTTGTATAGGTCACCGACCATCACCTGAAGGTTGCCTTTGAACAGGCCGGTGCCGGCGGCGATCAGCACCAGCGCGGCGCACAGGATGATGAGCGAGGAGGTTTCACGGATTGAGGTGGGAATCGCCATGACAGCGTATCCGGCAAACATCACGGCTATGCCGGTTACCACACATTTGGAAAAGCTCCATTTGTCAGCTACCCAACCGCCGATAAGCGGCATGAAATAAACAAGGGCGAGGAAACCTGCATAGATTTGTCCTGAAACAGTGGCGTCAAGTCCGAACTTGGCCTGCAGGAAGAGCAGGAAGATTGCGAGCATGGTGTAGTAGCCGAAGCGCTCGCCGGTATTGGCAAGCGACAGCACATACAGCCCCGCAGGTTGATTTTTAAACATGATAATGGTATTGGTTTGGGGTTAGAATTCAATTTTCCGATTGCTGCTTTGCCTTGAATGCTATGGCATACATCTTCATTTGTTTCACCATTGCGAGCAGGCCGTTCGAGCGGGTAGGCGAGAGGTTTTCGGCGAGGCCTATGCGGTCGATGAAGTATAGCTTGCAGTCGGCTATCTCAGCCGGGGTATGGCCGTTAAGCACCTCTATCAGCAGCGCTATTATGCCTTTCACTATTATGGCGTCGGAGTCGGCGGTGTAGTACACCAGTCCGTCACGCAATTCGGCGTTGAGCCACACTCTGCTCTGACACCCCTCGATGAGGTGGGCAGGTGTCTTGTATTTCTCTTCTATGGGGGGGAGGGTGTTGCCGAGGTCAATAATCATGGAATACCGGTCCATCCAGTCGTCCACGCCCTCGAAATCCTCGATAATCTTATCTTGCAGCTGGTCTATGGTCATAGGTAGTCTACTTATTTCTGCAAAGATAAGCAAAAAAATTGAAACCGGCCGCTATGTTTCTCTATTTGGATTTCTTTTCAGAGCTCACGACGTTGAGCACTGTCTGGCCGACTGCCTTGAGCGGACGGGTGTCGATAGATGCCATATTGTCGCGCAGGGTGTGCCATGTCGGGGGAAAGGAGCGGGTGAGGGTGTTGTTGCACTCCACAATGTCGATGCAGGGTATGCCGGCGCGGTTGATGAACAGATGGTCGTCAATGAGCGCTCCGCCAATTTCGTTTGGAAAGAATGCGCCGTAACCGGTGTTTGCGGCGGTACCCCACACTTTGTCAACAACATTTTTTGCTGCCTGATTGGAATAGTATTCGCGGTGGAAGCGGGCGTTTGTGCCGCCTACCATATCGAGCACAATACCGTATCTGGGCTTGTTGTCAGGAGTATATCCGGTATGTTCGGCCCAGTACTGCGTGCCGAGACACCATGATTCCTCATTCGAGCCCCAGCCTTCGTTTGTGCCGTAGTCCTCGACATCCACAAACAGAAAATCAACCCCGATTTCCGGGCGGTTATCGCAGAGTGTACGTGCCAGCTCAAGCATCACACCCACTCCGCTCGCGCCGTCGTTGGCGCCATCTATAGGATTGTTTTTCAAACTGTCATCATCCTCGTTGTCGGCCCAGGGGCGGGTGTCGTAGTGGGCTGCTATAAGGACACGGTCTTTGGCATGAGGATTGATTTTGCCGATGATGTTGTTCATCGGCAGCTGGTCGGAGTTGAATGCGGTCACAATCGCGTTTTGCGTCACTATGGTGTCTATTCCGTGGCGCACAAGCTCGCTCATTATATACTCGGCGCATTTTTTGTGGGCTGCGGTGCCCGGCACCCTCGGCCCGAAGTCCACCTGCGCCTTGATGTAGGAATATGCGCTGTCGGCGTTGAATTTCAGCTTAGGGTCGGTAGTGGAGGCCTGGGCGGTGGCGGCGTTGTTGTCACTGGCGCTGTTATTGCTGCTGCATGAGCATAGGATGATGGCTGCCGCAACGAGTATGTGGAATAATGATTGCATGCTTCGATATATGATATTGTGCGGCAAAGTTACGGTTTTGTTACGACAATATTACGTTTTTCTGTCATTTAACACTTCAAAGTTGTTTAAACTTTGTTAATTGACTATATTTGCATACTCAAATTTCAATGATTATGACTGATTCCAACGAAGTTGGCCGGCGCATAGCTGACCTTAGGCAAGAGCTTGAGCGCCATAACTATAACTACTATGTGAAAAACGCTCCCGAGATTGGCGACCGGGAGTTTGACACACTTATGAAGGAGCTGGAGGCTCTAGAGGCGGCTCATCCCGAGTACGATGACCCTTATTCTCCCACCCGGCGGGTGGGCAGCGATATATCCAAGGGCTTTGTCCAGGCCCCGCATATCCACCCCATGCTGTCGCTCGGCAATACCTACAGCGTGGCAGAGGTTGACGATTTTGTGCGCCGCACCCGCGAATCGCTTATGGGACAGGATTTTGCTATTGTCGGAGAAATGAAGTTTGACGGCACATCCATATCCCTTATATACGAGGATGGCCGTCTGGTTAGGGCAGTGACCCGCGGCGACGGCGAGAAGGGTGATGTAGTTACTGAAAATGTGAAGACAATCAAGTCCATTCCGCTGGTGCTGTCCGGTTCCGGCTGGCCACGTCAGTTTGAGATACGAGGAGAAATTGTGTTGCCCTGGAAAGAGTTTGACCGTCTGAATGCCGAGCGCGAGTTTAACGAGGAGCCGCTTTTCGCCAATCCCCGCAATGCCGCATCCGGTACTCTTAAACTTCTGAACCCCGCCGAGGTAGCCCGCCGCGGCCTCGATGCATACTTCTACTATCTGCTCGGCGAGGACCTGCCTGCCGACAATCATCTTGACAATATGCGCGCCGCAGCTTCCTGGGGCTTCAAGGTGAGCGATGCGATGACACTCCTTAATAATATAGAGGAGGTGGATGCTTACATATCGCATTGGGACGCCGCCCGCAAGAATCTGCCTGTGGCCACCGACGGCCTGGTGTTCAAGGTCAATTCCCTTGTACAGCAGCTCAATCTCGGATACACAGCCAAGTCACCCCGCTGGGCGATAGCCTACAAGTTTCAGGCCGAGAGGGCGCTCACTCCGCTGAAATTCGTGTCGTTCGAGGTAGGGCGCATGGGCATTGTCACCCCGGTGGCAAACCTTGAACCGGTGCTGCTCTCAGGCACCATTGTCAAGCGTGCATCGCTTCACAATGAGGATATTATCCGCAGCCTTGACATTCACCAGGGCGATTCGCTGTATGTGGAGAAGGGTGGAGAAATCATTCCCAAAATCACAGGTGTTGACACCTCCGCGCGAATTGCCGGAAGCGCTCCGGTGGAGTTTGTCAAAAGCTGCCCGGCGTGCGGCACCCCGCTTGTGCGGGTGGAGGGTGAGGCATCTTGGATGTGTCCCAACAAATATGGCTGCACACCGCAGATTACCGGGCGCGTGGAGCATTTTGTGAGCCGCCGCATGATGAATATCGACGGCATCGGTGAGGAAACCTCCGAAGTGCTCTTTGCCAGCGGACTTGTTGCCAATATAGCCGACCTTTATTCGCTCACCAAAGAGAAAATCATGGCTCTCGACCGCTTTGGCGAGCGGAGTGCCGACCGAATAATATCCAGTATCGAAGAGTCGAAGAAGGTGCCCTTTGAAAGGGTGGTTTTCGCTCTGTCGATTCCCTTTGTGGGCGAAACCGTCGCCAAGAAGGTGGCCCGTGCCTGCAAGAGCATGGATGCCCTGATGGCAATGAATGCCGAGCAGCTCACTGCCATTGACGACATTGGCCCCCGCATCGCGGCAAGCATTGTCGACTATCTCTCGGCTCCGGCAAACCGTGAGATTATCGCCCGTCTGGCAGCCGCCGGTGTGAGGATGGAGATTGACGCACCCGCGCAGGGGCAGGGGAGTGACAGACTCGCCGGCCGCTCGTTTGTTATCAGCGGGGTGTTCACCCACCACAGCCGCGATGAATACAAGGCCATGATTGAAGCCAACGGCGGCAAGAATGTGGGGTCGATATCCTCAAAGACCGACTATGTGCTCGCCGGAGCAAATATGGGGCCGGCCAAGCTCGAGAAGGCATCTAAACTCGGCATACCGATCATTGATGAAACTACTTTCCTCGCCATGATTTCATGACCCTCGGCAACAACCCGAATGTAAATTATTGACATATTATTCAGATTAAGCGTAAAAATCACTACCTTTGCGCCGTAATTTTTAAGAATATGAAAACAATCAAGACTCTCATCGCCGCTATAGTAGTGGCTTGCGGAATGGTAGCTCTGCCTGCCAACGCCCAGTTCCGTATCGGTCCGAAAGTTGGCATCAATGTCAACTCTTTCCACTTCAACAAGGCTACATTTGACAGCAACAATCGTGTTGGCTTCAATGCAGGTATCCTCACCGAGTTCACAGTGCCCCTCGTCGGCATAGGCTTCGATGCATCGGTAATGTATGTGCGCCGCAACGCCTCTTTCACTACCGGAGAGGAAAAAGTGACAAACAACCGCTCATACATCGATATACCCATCAACCTCAAGTACAAGCTCAACATTCCGGTGATTAACAACATAGTACGTCCGTACCTCGCTACCGGTCCCGCTTTCGCTTTCCTTACCAGCAAAAAGAATTTCGATGAGTTCCGCAACAAAAAATGCGATATAGCATGGAACTTCGGCTTTGGAGCAGAGCTTCTCCGCCACGTGCAGATAGGCGCATCTTACGGCATCGGCCTCAATAAGGCGTTCAAGACAACCGACAACGCCATCGATGGCAAAAACCGCTACTGGACAGTGACAGCCGCCTACCTCTTCTGATATACACCTTATTATATATAGGCCGGCATCAGATGTCGGCCTATTTTCTGAATATACCGGTTCAATACGAGATGAGAAAAACAGCAATTGCCCTCGCACTGCTACTCGCCGCTTGCAGTGCATCCGCTCAGGTAAATGAGTCCACACCTCTTGCGGCTGATATTGAAAAACCGCTCAGATACGGCGCGGAGCGTTTAGGCAAGCGGCAGGATGCCGATATGCGGCGTTTCCGTGACAACCGTCTGGGAGCGTTCATCCACTGGGGGCTTTATGCCATACCCGGCGGCGAATGGGACGGCAAGGTATATCCCGGTGCCGCCGAGTGGCTGAAGGCATGGGCCAAGGTGCCCGCCGATGAATGGCTCGGGCTGATGGAGCAGTGGAATCCGGTCAACTTCAAACCCCGGGAATGGGCTGACATGGCCCGGCGAATGGGGGTGAAATATGTGAAAATCACCACCAAGCACCACGAGGGTTTTTGCCTGTGGCCGAGTAAGTACACCAAGTACACCGTGGCAAACACTCCATATAAGAAAGATATTCTCGGCGAGCTGGTCAAGGCATTCAATGAACAGGGCATTGATGTGCATTTCTATTTCTCGGTGCTGGACTGGAGCCACCCCGACTACCGCTACGACATCAAGTCTGATGATGACGCCGCGGCGTATGCCAGATTCCTTGAATTTACCGAAAACCAGCTCCGGGAGCTGGCCACAAACTACCCTACGGTCAAGGATTTCTGGTTTGACGGCACATGGGACGCGAGCATGAAGAAAAACGCATGGTGGACCGCCCGCGCCGAAAAGATGCTCAAGGAGCTTGTGCCGGGGGTTACTGTCAACAGCCGTCTGAGAGCCGATGACTTCGGCAAACGCCATTTTGACAGCAACGGTCATCTTATGGGTGACTATGAGTCGGGCTATGAGCGCCGGCTGCCTGACCCGGTAAGGGATACCAAGGTTACACGCTGGGATTGGGAAGCCTGCATGACTTTGCCCGAAAACCAGTGGGGCTACCACAAAGACTGGTCGCTGAGCTATGTCAAGAGCCCGGTGGAGGTGATAGAGCGTATTGTCCACGCAGTGTCGATGGGTGGCAATATGGTTGTGAACTTCGGGCCGCAGGCCGATGGCGACTTCCGCCCGGAGGAAAAGCTGATGGCGCAGGAGGTAGGCCGCTGGATGAAGCGGTATGGCGAGTGCATTTACGGCTGTGACTATGCGGGTTGGGACAAACAGCCTTGGGGGTACTATACCCGCAAGGGCGATGATGTGTATATGGCCGTGTTCAATGTGCCGTATTCGCGCCATCTCACTGTTGTCACCCCCAAAAATGTCAAAGTCACCGGAGCAACACTCATAGGTGGCAAGGATACCCCTGTCACCGAAGCCGCCAGAAACGAATATCTCGTAGATGTGCCTGAAAACACTCCTGACGGTCCCTTTGTCATCAAACTCAGAATAGAGGATTCATCAGGTGAAAAGGACCGCTATCGCGATGCCCTGACATAACTTACAATACCGATTCATCACATATATGAAAATCCGTACAATAATCAGCATATTCTGTATCCTTCTGCTGTCGATGCCGGCAGCGGCACGCGAAGTCACATCCTTCTGCAGCGGCTGGGAGTTTATGAAGGGTCCCTTTACGGCAGATGCCATGGCTGCCGCCCGCAAGTTTAATTCCGCATGGCAGCCGGTGACAATACCACACACATGGAATGCCGATGATATGCAGAAAAAAGCCTCATCGTTTTATGCCGGCGAGGCATATTACCGCAAGCACTTCACTCCAGACACCGCTATGGCGGCCAAGAGGGTGTTCCTGCGTTTCGAGGGTGTGGGCTCTTGTGCGCAGGTGTATGTCAACGGTTATCTCGTCGGGTCGCACAAGGGGGCATACTCCGCGTTTGTGTGCGAGATAGGCAAGCAGCTCAAGTATGGTCAGGAGAATGAAATCATAGTAAAGGCCGACAACTCCGCGCGCCCGGATGTCATTCCGGTAAACCATGTGCTTTTCGGCGTGTACGGCGGCATCTACCGTCCGGTATGGCTGGTGGTGACAGATCCCTGCTCCATAGCCGTGGATGATTGCGCGTCGTCAGGAGTATACATTACCCAGAGCGATGTTTCTCAAAAATCGGCTGCCATAGGGGTGAAAGTCAAGGTGGGTAATGACACCAAGGCTCCGGCCCCGATGCGTCTGGAGGTGTCGGTTTATGACATGGAGGGCCGCATTGTGTGCTCCGACAGCCGCTCCTTCACGCTCTCCCCGCAGGGTGTACGGTCTGTGGCGTCATCATTCCGGCTGAGCAAACCTCACCTTTGGCAGGGTCGCGAGGATCCGTATCTGTACAAGGTGGTGTC
This sequence comes from uncultured Muribaculaceae bacterium, assembly GCA_910588065.1. Taxonomy (GTDB): domain Bacteria; phylum Bacteroidota; class Bacteroidia; order Bacteroidales; family Muribaculaceae; genus Paramuribaculum. The sequence continues at coordinate 34,916 of CAJUPZ010000015.1, read as the reverse complement.
GCGTCTGTACAAGGATGGCCGTCAGACAGATGAGGTGGTGCAGCCGCTCGGTGTGAGGAAGTATGAAATCAAGGCCGGTGACGGCTTCTATCTCAACGGCAGAAGGTATCCCATGCATGGAGTCACCCGCCATCAGGACTGGTGGGGGCTCGGCAGCGCGCTCACAAACAAGGAGCATGATTTTGACCTTGACCGTATTATGGAGATAGGCGCTACGACAGTGCGGTTTGCCCACTATCAGCAGTCGGATTACATATACTCCCGCTGCGACACTCTCGGCCTTGTGATATGGGCTGAGATTCCATTCGTCAACAGGGTCAGCGGTCAGGAATGGGACAACGCCCACAGCCAGATGCGCGAGCTTATACGCCAGAGTTTCAACCATCCCTCCATATATGTATGGGGCATACACAACGAGGTGTACCATCCCCACGGCTACACCGCTGCCCTTACCCAAAGCCTGCACGACCTTTGCAAGACAGAGGATCCGGACCGCTACACGGTGTCGGTAAACGGCTACGGCTCGGTAGACCATCCGGTAAACGGCAACACGGATATCCAGGGCATGAACCGCTACTACGGCTGGTATGAGCGCAAGCTCCAGGATATGGAGCCCTGGATTGAGAAGATCGAGCGCGAATATCCCTGGTGTCCGCTGATACTCAGCGAGTACGGCGCGGATGCCAATATCGCGCACCAGACAGAGCTGTTGGGCGACGCTCTTGACTGGACAAGTCCGTTCTATCCCGAAACCTTCCAGACAAAGACCCATGAGGAGCATTGGCCGGTGATAGCCCGCCATAAGCAGATTGTGGCATCATATCTGTGGAATATGTTTGACTTCGCGGTGCCCACCTCGCGCAGGGGAAGTGTCGAGGCCCGTAATATGAAAGGACTCATGACCATCGACCGGAAGATAAAGAAGGATTCATACTACTGGTACAAGGCCAACTGGAGCAAGGAGCCGGTGGTGTATATTACCCAGCGCCGCAACAATATCCGTGAGCGCCGCACCACCACCGTTACCGTATACTCAAATGTAGGCACGCCGTGTCTGACCCTTAACGGCCGCAATCTCGGCACGCCGAAACGCGGCAACACCGATGTACATTATATTTTTGAGAATGTGAGGCTCGATGACGGTGAAAATCGGTTGCAGGCCACGGCAGGCACCACCGGCAAGCAATATTCCGACATCATTTCATGGAGCTACAACGGTGATTGCAACCGAGCGGCCGACTTTGTCGAGCACAAAGCCGCGCATGGCAGCTGGTGATTCCACTGTCTTGACGAACTTGAAGCCCTGAACTCGCAGCCACGCCGCGGGGCACTCTCTGCATTGTATCGATAATTTGCCTAATAATTATGTTGTTTAACATATAATTACCCATAGGACTATTGTTTTTAGTTAATAATAGTTAAAATGGGGGGGGGTATTAAAATATGTTATTGAAATTTGGTTTAAATTGTCTTACATTTGTGACGTTATTATGCTCGGATCAGGATAGAAAATTGCATAATAATGCAAAATATACGTTTTAACCAATTTATAAATCTTATGCCAAAACAGTTAGCAAAAGCAATGCTGGTCTGCCTTCTCACAGCAGGGGGCGGCTATCAGACTGTCTATGCGCAGCAGGCCGTGAGTGCCAACCAGACCTCCGGCGCATGCACAGGCACAGTTGTGGACTCAGAGGGTGAACCGGTTGTGGGTGCCTCCGTGCTTGTGGTGGGAACCACAAAGGGTGCTTCTACAAACATCGACGGTCACTTCTCCTTTACAGGCGTGAAGCCCGGTGCTAAAGTGAGAATCTCAAGCATCGGCTTTGAAACCGTCGAAGTGATATGGAACGGTCAGCCTCTCAGTGTTGTTCTCAAAGACACATCCTCAGATCTTGACGAAGTAGTTGTAGTAGGCTACGGCGTTCAGAAAAAAGTGAATCTTACCGGTGCGGTTGCCGCCGTCAATGGCGACGTTATCGCAAACCGTCCCGTAACCAATGTCGGCCAGGCCCTCCAGGGTGTTGTCGGCAACCTTATTGTTTCTCCCGGTTCCGGTGCTCCCGGCCAGGGCGCTTCGTTCAACGTGCGCGGTGTCACCTCTATCAGCGGCAACAGTGCCTCCCAGGGTGGTCCCCTTGTGCTCGTCGACAATGTGCAGATGGACCCCAACCTCGTGAACCCCGATGACATCGAGAGCATCTCTGTGCTCAAGGACGGTGCTTCAGCTGCCATCTATGGTGCGCGCGCCGCTTACGGTGTTATCCTCATCACCACCAAGAAGGGTAAGGCAGGCGAAAAACCGGTCATCAACTTCTCGGCTACAGGCTACTGGGCAAAGTCAGCTCTCGAATTCCATAAAGTGAATTCTCTCGACTACATCAACCTTTATGATGAGGCCAGCATCAACGGTGGCGGTTCTGCCGAATACACAGGTCTCCGCCGTCAGATGATCGAGGACTTTTACTATGGACGCCGCAATGACCCCACATATATCGACCCCGCTTCCACAGACGGCAAGTATGCCTACTGCGGCAACACAGACTGGTGGGATGCCCTCTACAAGACATCTTTCAACCAGAACTACAATGTGAGCATCAGCGGTGGCACCGACAAAACAACCTACTACGCTTCTCTCGGTCTCTTTGACCAGGGTACAAACCGTGTCGGCGCAAACGAGGACTACAAACGCTGGAACGCCAAAGTGGCTGTAAACACACAGCTCACCCCGTGGCTCAATGTAGGCGCAAACATCACTAACTCATACATCTCGCAGTCTCACCCCACCGGTTCTGCCAACTCGGGCGTCACTTCCATGGGCGGTATGTTCAAAAACGACCTTTCTCCGCTGATGCCGGTGCGTCACCCGGACGGTAACTATGCCGGTCAGGGCAGCTACACAAACCCCATCGCAATGGCTGAGCTCGGCGGTACTTCAAAATACAAGTACAACGACCTCTGGCTCTCAGGCGTGGTGAAAATCACACCCATGAAGGGTCTTATGTTCCAGGCCGACTACACTTGGAACTTCTATTCATACAATATCCGCAACCACAACACTTCATTCATGGAGTATGGCCAGCCCGGCGGATATGCGCTTCCTTACGTGTGGTCATCACCCACAGGAGTGCAGTACCAGAATGCAAACGACTACTACACATCTTTCAACGCATTCGGACAGTATGACTGGAGCATCAACAGCAAGCACAACTTCAGCGTGATGGTGGGTTACAACCAGGAACGCAAAATCAACAACAGCTTCTGGGCAAAACGTCAGGACATGATCACCAACGAGCTTCTCATGCTCAGCCAGGGCACAGGTCAGCTCACCGCCAACTCAGGTGGCACACAGTGGGCTATCAACAGCGTGTTCGGCCGTATCAACTACGACTTCATGGGCAAATACCTCGTTGAATTCACAGGCCGCTATGACGGTACTTCCAAATTCCCCAAAGGCGACCGCTACGGTTTCTTCCCCTCCGGTTCTATCGGCTGGCGTGTGTCTGAGGAAAGCTTCTGGGAACCGATCCGCTCATGGTGGAACAACTTCAAGATCCGCGCTTCATACGGCCGCCTCGGCAACCAGGCTGTGAGCGGTAACTTCCCCTACCTTCTCACATATGGTCTCAATCCTGAATTCGGCTATCTCATCAACGGCAACAAGGTGATCTCAGTGACACCTCCCGGACTTGTAAGCGCAAGCCTCACATGGGAAAAGGTTGACCAGGTTGACGTAGGTTTCGACGTGTCTTTCCTCCAGAACCGTCTTGTCGCTGACTTCGACTGGTTCAGCCGCGAAACAAAAGGTGCGCTCACCACAGGAACTCCGCTCCCCAACACACTCGGCACCTCTGTACCCCAGGCAAACGCCGCCAATATCCGCACAAACGGTTGGGAACTCTCAGTGAGCTGGAACGACCGTATCAACTCTATCGGCCTCGGCTACTATGCCCGTCTCAGCCTTTCTGACAACTGGGCTACTGTAACCAAGTTTGACAACCCAAACCCCGAGGATATCAACCTCGGCTACCTCTACGAGGGCAAGCGCATCGGTGAAATCTGGGGCTTCGAATCAAACGGTCTCTTCCAGAGCGAGGAGGAAATCAAGAACCACGCTGACCAGTCTTATATCTACGGCGGCACATGGTACCCCGGCGACGTGAAGTACGAGGATATCAACGGCGACGGCAAGATCGACGACGGCGAATGGACCCTCAAGGATCCGGGCGACAACAAGGTGATCGGTAACGACCAGCCCCGTTATATGTTCGGTATCACTGTAGGTGCTGAATGGAAAGGAATCGACTTCGAGATGTTCTGGCAGGGTGTCGGCAAACGCGACCTCTTCGGCAGCAGCGTAGGCGAATTCTGGGCATTCCCCAACAAGTGGCAGACCCCGCTCGCAACAAGCATGGACCGCTGGACCGAGGACAACCGCGGCGCTTACTTCCCCCGCACATACCTCGGCAACAACGGCCGCAATCAGCAGACATCTACCCGCTACCTCCTCAGCGCAGCTTACGGACGTCTGAAAAACATCGTTCTCGGCTATACTCTGCCCCAGAACATCACCGGCCGTATCGGCATCCAGAAGGTGCGCTTCTTCGTCCAGGGCGAGAACCTCCTCACTATTTCACCTCTCAAAAAGTACGCTGACCCGGAAACTGTCAACAAAATGACATATCCTATCCAGAAAAAGTACTCTATCGGCGTGAATATCACTCTCTAATAACAATTTAATCGCACTAACAATATGAAATTCAAATATATACCGGCGGTTGCGCTCGGACTCACCGCGCTGATGCAGAGCTGTGACGTGACCGAACTGAGTCCGTTTGACTCAATGACCGACAAGAGCTATTGGAATTCGACCGCGGACCTCGAGCTCTATGCGAACGGTCTTCTCGGCAATCTTGGCCAGGCTCTCGTTAACGGTGACCAGTTTTCCGACGTGTTCGTGAACAGCTCCACCGACAACTACCTTTTCGGCTACATGACCGTGAACAATGCCACCGGCTGGGACTTCGGTACCATCCGCCAGTGCAACTACTTCATGGACAATTATGAGAGAGTTCTTGAAAAGGGTGGTGACGAGGCTACCGTGAACCAGTACGTCGGTGAAATCCGTTTCTACCGCGCACAGCGCTACTACGCGATGATCCGCAACTTCGGCGATGTGCAGTACTACGACCATGTACTCAAGACAACCGACACCGAGGAACTCTACAAAGCCCGCGATCCCCGCAACTTTGTGCTCGGCAAAATCATCGAGGACCTTGAATTCGCCGCTCAGTGGTGTGTTGAGGATAAGTCAAGCGGCCGTCCCACCAAGGACTCCGCAAAGACCCTCCTTGCACGTGTTTGCCTCTACTACGGCACATACATGAAGTATCACAACGAGGCTGAGGCTAACGGCTACTCATCGCAGAACCTCCTCGAGAAAGCTCGCGCCGTGTCGCAGGAAATCATCGACTCAAACAAGTATGCAATCGTCAAGGCAGCAAACCCCGCCGACACAAAGAGCTTCGAGGAATGGCCGTTAAACTATTCCAACCTGTTTGTTCAGGACAATCTTGGAAACTGTGACGAGGCTATCCTTCCCCGCTACTACAAGGTGGATGTTGTAACACATCAGGTCGGCCGTCAGGCAGGTGGTCAGGGCTTCGGTCTGTCAAAGGCTTTCATCGAGTCTTTCCTCATGGCCGACGGTACTCCTATCTACAATGCCGGCTCAGGCTACAAGGGCGACAATACAATTGCCGATGAAATCGAAGGCCGCGACCCCCGTCTGTGGCAGATCATCCCCACTGACCGCCGTCCCAACTGGACATACATCAGCGAGGATATGCAGATGACCGGGTGGAACTACGGCGCAAGCGTCACACCCTCCGCAGGTCTCACCGGCTACCCCTGCATGAAGTTCCACTCTTCAAACTACCTCCAGCAGCAGCCCAACAACTCATACTTTGACTGGTTCATCTTCCGCTATGCAGAAGTGCTCCTTATCAACGCCGAGGCTAATGCCGAGCTCGGTACCTGCACCCAGGCTGTGCTCGACGCTACCATCAACCAGCTCCGCGACCGTGTTGACATGGCTCACCTCTCAGTTAGCCCTGTTGCCGACGCCAAGCCTCTTGACTATGGCTACGCTGTGTCTCCGCTCATTTACGAAATCCGTCGTGAACGCGCCATCGAGCTCATCAACGAAGGCTTCCGTATGGACGACCTCAAGCGCTGGAATGCCATGAAGCTTCTCGAAAACCCCCTCACCATGCTCGGTATCCACGTGTCTGACGAGGCTAAGGCTTTCTACGGCGATCCCGACAACGGCGGCATTGAGTTCGGCAAGGACAAGCAGGAGGTGTATGAGTACGAAGGAAAGCTCTATCTCCGTGTGTTCACTCCCGAGACAATGTTCTCCGACGGCCGCAAGTGGACTCAGGACGACAAGCGCTGGCTCTATCCCATACCGCTGGATCAGGTGCGCCTGAACCCCAACCTCAAGCAGAACCCCGGATGGCAATAATTTGACATCGCACACAATATTTCGACAATCTATAAGTTAGAAATAAGGTTAGATTGAAAATGGAGCACCCCGACCGGCAATCGGCCGGGGTGCTTTTTTTAACTTAAATTCTTTACTGAATGAAAAAACTGATTTTTTTACCGATGGCTTTGGGCTTGGTATCGGCAGTCTGTGCAAACGACTCCATACCATACGCCAACACCATAAAGATTTGGCCGACAGACTCAAAGGAGGTAATCGTTGCCAAAGCTGCCCATGTGGTGCCTACGCCGCAGCAGTATGAGGCACTGAAGGATGAGTTCATAGGCTTTCTCCACTTCGGACCCAACACTTTCACCCGCCGCGAGTGGGGCACCGGGTTCGAGGATCCGAAAGTTTTTGCTCCCGCAACCATTGATGCGGACCAGTGGGTGAAGACAATGAAGGATGCCGGAATGACAAAGGTGATTCTCACCGCCAAGCACCATGACGGTTTTGTGCTGTGGCAGAGCCGCTACACCAAGCATGGCATAATGTCAAGCGACTATGCCGGCGGCAAAGGCGATGTGATGCGCGCCGTTGCCGATGCCTGCGCTAAGTATGGCATGAAACTCGGTGTGTACCTTTCGCCCGCCGACCTTTACCAGATTGAGAACGAGGAGGGTCTGTACGGCAATCTCAGCCCCAAGACTCTGCGCACTATTCCGCGGGCAGTGGAGGGCAGACCCTTTGAAAATAAAACCACCTTTGAATTCGTGGTTGACGACTATAACGAGTATTATCTCAACCAGCTGTTTGAGCTTCTGACCGAGTATGGCCCCATCCACGAGGTGTGGCTCGATGGCGCCCACCCCAAGCGCAAAGGGGGCCAGACCTACAATTACCCCGCCTGGAAGGAGCTTATACACACCCTCGCTCCTGATGCGATTGTGTTTGGACGCGAGGATGCGCGCTGGTGTGGCAACGAGTCGGGTGACACCCGTTCAACCGAATGGAATGTCATTCCCTACGAGTTCAATCCCGACACCGCGGCAAATTTCCACGACCTAACAGATATGGACCTCGGCAGCCGCGAAAAGCTGTATGCAGGAAAATTCCTCCATTATCAGCACCCCGAAACTGACGTTTCCATACGTGAAGGTTGGTTTTACCGTGATGACGACCGTCAGAAAGTGCGCAGCGCCGATGATCTGTTTGACATCTACGAGCGCTCTGTAGGTGGCAACGCCACTTTCCTGCTCAATATTCCGCCTAACCGCGAGGGACGGTTCTCTGACCGCGATGTGGCTTCACTCCTGGAGGCGGGCCGCCGTATCCGCGAAACATACGGTGTGAATCTGCTTGCCGGTGCTAAAGCTGCGCCTGAACTGCTCGATTCAGACCTCAGCACGGCAGTGTCCGCGGCCAAGCCAATCGAACTCACCTTCTCCAAACCCACAACCATCAACCGCCTTGTGCTTCATGAGCCGGTGACTGTGTCAGGTGAGCGGATCGAGGAGGTGTCTGTGGATGCCTGGCAAAACGGCGCTTGGAAAGAGATAGCGAAAGCCACCAATGTTGGCTACAAACGCATTCTCCGGTTCCCCGATGTCACAACCTCGCGCCTGCGCATCCGTGTGCTTTCATCGCGCCTCGAACCGGGCATAAGCGAGGTGAGCGCACATTATTATAAAGCGCATGCTCCCGAGCTGACTGTGAAATGCGATGCCAAGGGAATGGTCACCATCGCCCCACGCACCAGCGGCTTCGGCTGGAAAGCCGGTAATTATAACGCTGCTGAAAACCTGTCTGCCGGCTATAAGGTGTATTACACTACCGACGGCTCAACCCCGACAGTGCACAGTAAGGAGTACACAGCTCCGTTTGCAGCCGCCCCGGCGGTAGTGAAGGCTGTGGCTGTGCTTCATGGCGAAAACGGTCCGGTGGCCGAGCAGCGCACAGGCTTGCCCAAAGCTGCATGGAAGGTTGCCGGAATTGTTGCGTCACAGCCCGGACATGAGGCTGAGAAAGCCTTTGATGCCTCGAACTCAACATATTGGGTGAGCGACACCACCGGTACAAAAGCCCTTGCGATAGACCTCGGAGCTAAAAACAAACTCACCGGCTTTGCCTACACCCCGCAGACTGCAGGCCCGCAGGGCATGATAGCCAAGGGAGTGGTTGAAGTGAGCAACGACGGCAAAAAATGGAAAAAGGTAGAGGAATTTGAGTTTGGTAACCTTGTCAACGACCCCTCCACCCGCTACCATTTCTTCGCCAAACCGGTTGACGCTCGCTTTGTGCGCGTAACTCCAGTTGAGCTCGCCGGCGGCAGCAAAGTGGCTGCAATCGCTGAAATTGACATCTTTTGAAAATAATATCAGCGAAATAGCCGTTGATTTGAAAAAAAATAGTACCTTTGCAGCCACAAAACCATACAAAACCAAATTTTAACCGACATTTTTCATAATGGCAACAAAAATCAGACTGCAACGTCATGGTCGTAAAAACTATGCGTTCTATCCTATTGTTATCGCCGATAGCAGGGCACCACGAGATGGTAGATTTATTGAAAGGATAGGTTCTTATAATCCGAACACTAATCCTGCTACAATAACATTGAACTTCGAACGGGCTTTGTATTGGGTAAATGTAGGCGCTCAGCCCACTGACACCGTGCGCAGCATCCTCTCCAAAGAGGGCGTGCTCCTGATGAAGCACCTCCAGGGTGGCGTGAAGAAAGGCGCCTTTGACGAAGCTGAGGCTCAGCGTCGCTTCGAGGCCTGGAAAAACAAAAAGCAGGCTGCCGTTGACGCTCTCCGCAGCTCTATGGCTGACCGCAAGGAACTTGAGGCCAAGCAGCGTCTCGCCGACGAAGAGGCTAAGAACAAAGCTAAAGCTGAGCTCGTAGCCAAGAAGAAAGCTGAGATCGCAGCAGCAAAAGCTGAGGCTGAGGCTGCCGCCAAAGCCGAAGAGGAAGCAGCAGCTCCCGCAGCTGAAGAGGCTCCCGCAGCTGAATCCGCAGAGTAATATCGACATCGCGATAACTACCGCAAAAGAAAAGCACCGCCCATCGGCGGTGCTTTTCTTTCGCAATCAGCTGCAATCATTCAGTTGGCGTGGGGGTTGAGCGGATGATAGAGCCAGCCGCTGAAGTCAGGCCCGAGGCGTCGCACCTCGCGGTGCCAGTAAGCATCCTCCTCGCCGGTGAGCGCTGTGGGAGCGACGGCGGTGCTCCCCACCGCCCACACTCCGGAGGCTATCTCCTCGTCAAGCTGATTCCGGCTCCAGCCGCTGTAGCCGATGAAAAAACGAATGTGTCCATCTGCCGGATAGCCGGCGTTGATGTATTCGGTCATCGCTTCAAAATCACCGCCGATGAAAAGCCCCGGAGCTATCTCCTTGCTGCCGGGCAGTATGTCGCCGAGGGTATGGATGTAGTAGAGGCGGTCGCATGACATAGGGCCGCCGCAGTACACCGCTATCTCCTCCTTGCGCGTAATATCCTTGACCAGCTCGGCGAGAGTATAGCTTGTGGAGCGGTTCATCACAATTCCCATAGCTGTGCCGTGGGGCTCATAGTCCACAAGGCATATCACCGCGTGAGCAAAATTGCGGTCGCGCAGAAACGGCTCGGCAATCAGCAGCGCTCCCGGTGCGGGGGAGGATGACGGAATGTCTATGTTGAAAATTTTACGGTCTATCTCGTTCATGGCGGTGAGTGCTTTAGTGCAATTGTCAGATAAAGTTAGTAAATTTGTGGTGCAGCACCAACAGCTGCCCCGCTTTTTTATGAAATGTTAGGCAATACTGTCCAACATATATATTATGCGGGTGTTATATGAATAAACAAAAAACAAGTATATGAATCTGAATGACATTCATTCTCCGGCAGACATCAAGGGTATGTCGGTGGAAAACCTCAAGGAGCTGTCGGCAGCGATGCGGCAGGCTCTGCTCACCAAGCTAAGCGCCACCGGCGGCCATGTGGGACCAAACCTCGGCATGATTGAGATGGCTGTGGCACTGCACTATGTGTTTGACAGTCCTGTGGACAAGATTGTGTTTGATGTGAGCCACCAGTGCTATGCCCACAAGATGCTCACCGGCAGAATGAAAGCTTTCACCGACCCCGCCCATTATGGCGAGGTGAGCGGATTTACCAACCCCGCCGAGAGCGCGCACGATTTCTTTACTATCGGCCACACCTCCACCGGAGTGAGTCTTGCCGGCGGCCTTGCAAAGGCACGTGACATGAGAGGCGACCATGAAAATATCATCGCTGTTGTAGGCGATGGCTCGCTGAGCGGCGGCGAGGCTTTCGAGGGACTCGACTACGCCGCTACACTTGGCAGCAATTTCATTATAATTGTCAATGACAATGATATGAGCATTGCCCCGAATGAGGGTGGACTTTATGAGAACCTGCGCCTGCTGCGCGAGAGCGACGGCAACGCCGAGCCAAATTTCTTCAAGGCTGTGGGGCTCGACTACCGTTATGTTGCGTATGGCAATGATGTGGCCACTCTTGTAGATGTGTTCAGCAGCGTAAAGAATATAGACCATCCGGTGGTGCTTCATATCTGCACACAGAAGGGCAAAGGCTATGCACCGGCCGAGACCGAGCGCGAGCATTTCCACTACACCGGCCCGTTTGATCTGCCGACAGGCAATCCCCGCAGCATGGATGAGCGCGAGGACTACACCGACATCACCGCCGATGAGCTGCTCAAGATGATGGCCGCCGACCCCACTGTTGCAGCTATTACAGCGGGCACCCCCGGCGCAATTGGCTTCACCCCTGAGCGGCGCAAGGCTGCCGGCAAGCAGTTTATAGATGTCGGCATCGCGGAGCAGGAGGCTGTTGCGCTCGCTTCCGGTATGGCCAAGGGTGGCACCAAGCCCTGTTTCTGTGTTGTGAGCTCTTTCCTTCAGCGCGCGTACGACCAGTTGTCGCAGGATGTATCAATAAACAACTCGCCGATAAGTTTGCCGATATTCTACGGCTCCATATACGGTATGAACGATGTCACCCATCTCGGTTGGTTCGACATAGCTCTCGTGAGCAACATACCGGGCTTTGTCTACCTTGCGCCCACCTGCAAGGAGGAGTATATCGCCATGCTCAGATGGTCAATCAAGCAAAACAAATATCCGGTGGCTGTGAGGGTGCCGGGTGGCAAGGTGGTTTCCTCCAGAAGGGAATTTCCGGATGATTATTCAGAGCTCAACCGCTACGAGGTGACTCAGCGTGGCAAGGATGTCGCTATCATCGCAGCAGGCAGTTTCTACGGCATTGGCGAGCAGACAGCCGCGGCGCTGAAAGAGGATGGCATTGAGGCCACACTCATAAATCCGCGCTATCTGAGCGGCCTTGATGAGCCTTTGCTCACAGAGCTTGAAGCTGACCACCGCGTTGTTGTGACACTTGAGGATGGTGTGCTCGACGGCGGCTTCGGCGAGAAGATTGCCCGCTTCTACGGCGCCAAGCCGATGGAGGTGAAGTGCTATGGCATAAAGAAAGAGTTTGCCGACCGTTACAATGCCGCCGAGCTTGCCGCTGCAATGCGTCTGCGCCCCGACCTTATCAAGGCCGATATTCTCAAGCAACTGTGCAAATTATAGACGGTTGTTACAGATGTGTGACTTAATGAGTGTTAAACAAGTACGCACATTGTTTTGACGAGTGTGCAATGATGCTGTATAAGTAGCTGAAATATAACGAAATATGTAAAGCTGCTTTCAAAGTATAGCGGATTGTTAAAGTTCACGACTGAAATTATACAAATATTTATATCTATTAACTATTGGGCGGCTAAATCCAAGCGATAAGCCGCCTAATCTGTTGATATACAAAGGGGTGAATTAATTAGGGATAAAAGTGGCCGGTTGTCTTAACAATTTATTACATAACATAATACTTTATTACTAAATATGCAGATGACAGCCTGTTATATATATGGAGTGGAATTGTTAATTTTGCAGTGCGAATTAGTAATTATATGTCACCGGCAAAAATATTCATCCCACTTGCGATATCTATGGCTGCGCTGCTACCGGCGCCGCTCTCTGCCGTGTCTGTTGACAAGGAGGATATCAAGGTGAGCGAGGAACTCGCAGATATCCGTCCCGGTGACTTCATTATGCCGACTCTGGAGGAGCTGCTTGGCGAAAAAATCGATGATTTTGATGACTTTGAGGCGCTGCGCGGTGACATGATAGAGTATTCGAAAAAGTTTATCGGCACCCGTTACCGTATCGGTGCGAGCGGCCCCAAGGCGTTTGACTGCTCCGGCTTCACAAGCTACGTATACCGTGAGTTTGGCGTTACGCTCAAGCGCGATTCTCGTTCGCAGGGCACTCAGGGCGAGCATATCACACTTGACGAGGCTCAGCCGGGCGACCTGATATTTTTCTCCGGTCGCAGAGCGGGCAAGCGAATAGGCCATGTGGGAATTGTGGTTGAATCCAATCCCGAAACCGGCAAGGTGAAGTTTATCCACGCCTCCACATCGCGCGGAGTGCGCATTGACACCTATCCGGATGATGCCTACTATGCGCGCCGTTTCATTTCTGTTCGCCGCATTCTCGGCGAGGAATAATCCCCATTTTAAAAGAGCGACAGCTGGGTTGCACGGCAGTGCGGCTTCAGTATAATGTTGCGTTCCTGCCGCCAACCCTGGGTGCTGTTGCGTAGGGAAAGTGTGAGTATGCCCATAGTATCTGACACAAGAGATCGAATATGATTTATAATCTGCGCAAGGGATGTGACCCCGCTCAGAGAGAGCGAAGCGATTGTGCGGCCACGGCGTGTCACTGTGGCAAAAATAACATCGGTTGAGAGAATAGTAGCCATAATCGTTTTGCTTTTAATTACAATGCAAAGGTAGTGCAGTGTATGGGCAATAGTGATGCCCATACTTGTTAAATGAATCCAAACGGTCACAAGGGGGATTTTGGCGTACATAAAATAAAAAGGAGCTAAACAATAGCTCCTTTCTATGAGTTTCGTAAGGTATAGTTTCTTAAGGTAAAAAAGATTGTTTTTAGGTTTGCGATACAAAGGTAGCCCTTAAAACTTGAACCGCTGGTATAAATTTATATGTTGTGCAGCAGTGTTTAATCGCAACCTTTAGCGACGGCTATATGTAATGCTTTGATATACAGATAATAGCACAATACATGCAGTTGTGTGCATTTAACTAAAGATTGTTAATTGCAGGAAAATCGTCCATTTTGTGTAAGGAAAATGTATTGCCGTCAAAGCATCCGCAGGTCATGGCCTTGAATCCGTCACCGAGAATTATCAGACGCCCGCCTGCCTGCAGCTGCATATCAGCGACAGTGTGGAGATGGCCGAAAACAAAATAATCAACCGGGCCATCGGCTGCCTGAAATTCATTTGCAAAGCTGACCAGACGATGGTCCGGCGGAAGCTGCACGGCGCTGCTTCCGGTGGAGCGGCTGTGGGATGACCATTTGTGAGCGAACGGCACTGTCCATCTGGGGTGGATGGCAGAGAACAGTTTCTGGCAGGTGCGGTTTCTGAAAACCGCTCTCATGCGCCGATATGAGGGGCGGCTTTCGCCAACACCGTCGCCATGCTCCATCACAAATCGCTTGCCGTCGATGACAGTGTCAAGCAGTCCGTCCACAACCCTTATGCCGAGCTCGCAAGGCAGATAGTCGAAAATCCATATATCGTGGTTGCCCTTGAGCCACACAATCTCCACTCCCGAGTCGGCAAGCTCGGCGAGCGCGCCGAAAAAGCGCACATATCCGCGGGGCACAACCTCGCGATACTCAAACCAGTAGTCAAGCACATCGCCGAGCAGGTAAAGCCTTGCTGCGGTGGGAGCTATGCGCCTGAGCCATGAGGTGACGGCGCGTTCATGAGCCTTGGGGTCGGCGATGTATGATGCGCCGAGATGGATGTCGGAAATAAAGTAAGTGAGCGAGCGCATGGCTATTGACTAAAGAAAACCGAGGTCGAGTTTGGCCTCCTCGCTCATCATGTCGCGGGTCCATTCAGGCTCGAAAACAATGCGGATGTCAACCGATTTTATCCCCTCGATGCTTTCGAGCTTGATGCGTGCGTCCTCGACAATGAAGTCGGCCGCGGGACAGTTTGGCGCGGTGAGCGTCATGTCTATTTTCAGATTAGCCTCATCGTCGATGTCAATTTTATATACAAGGCCGAGGCTGTAGATATCCACAGGAATCTCGGGGTCGAAGACGGTGCGGAGCATTCTCACAACCTCCTCTTCAAGATGCAGTTTTTCTTCAGGAGTAATCATAATATCACAAAAGTACAAATTTGTATGGAGCTATCCCAAAAAATCAGGGTGGTTATGATATTTTGTCAGAAGCAAATGACGCAGACAATCATGGAAACAAGGGCTAATGTGAAAAGAGCGGTAGCTATGATAACCGTAGCCTTGCTGGAGGAGCCACCTGTGCTTATTGTGGAAAAAGCAGGAGCCTCATATAGTCTGTCGGCAAATGCCTGGGCACGCTTCATTCTAAGGGTATAAGATTCAATTCTTCCCGGCAATGCTTTCAAGCGTCTTTTTGCGTAATTACACTCCTTGTAGTCAGTGCGTGGATCTGCTATTTTTATTTTAAGGGTATCAATCTCTTTAGTTAGGTATTCAATATGCTCGTGGTAATACCTAACTTGCCTTAAGCAGCGTTCATACTGTTCCTGTTTGGTTTTAGGTGGTTTGGGCAGACTGTATGGGCCGAGAGTGCTTTGATGATTAGTCGGCTCCTGAGGATAATAAACATATCCATCATCGTAATCATAATAATAGCTGCCTGAGGCATTCAGGTAAGAGCTGTCCACCCACATATCG
Organism: uncultured Muribaculaceae bacterium; assembly: GCA_910588065.1. Lineage (GTDB taxonomy): Bacteria > Bacteroidota > Bacteroidia > Bacteroidales > Muribaculaceae > Paramuribaculum. Next base: position 19,577 of record CAJUPZ010000015.1, on the reverse strand, counting down.
TGGACAGAATCACCGTTATAGGAATCGAATCCGTCGTCGCCGTAATCGCACATAAAAAATCAGTTGGTGGATTGTTGGAATACAGGTGTCGCGGGCACTTTCTTGAAATAGCTGCGTGTTTCCGCGCTCACCTGCTTGCGGAGCATCAGCAGGGTGAACATTGTGGGAAATGCCATGAGAGCGTAGAAGAGGTCGCAGAATCCTACGGCCACTCCAAGCGGCACAACGGCAAAAACCACAAGGCTGAGAATGTAGGCGTAGGTGTATAGCCGGGCGCGTTTTTTGCCAAATAGGTATGTTGCGCAGGTGGTGCCGTAGAAGGAGTATGTGAACATGGAGGAGAGTGCGAAGCAGGTCACAATGGCGGTGAGCATATAGTTGCCGGCGGGTATGGTGTTGGAGAACGCGTTGAGCGCGAGGGTCAGTCCCTGTGTTTCTCCGGAGGTGAAATCCGCGCCGAGCAGAATGGCCAGAGAGGTGAGGGTGCATACGAACCCTGAATCGATGGCGGGCCCGAGCATGGCAACAAGCCCCTCGCGCACCGGGGTGCGGTTTGCGGATGTGGAGTGCATCAGGGATGCTGTGCCTACTCCGGCGTCATTCACCAGGGCGGCTCTGCGTGCACCGATGATTGCAACTCCGGCGAGGGCTCCCCAGCCGGCGCTCAGGTCAAAAGCGTGGGTGAATATGGATGCCAGCGCTGCGGGCAGTTCGCCGATGTGGGTGATGATAATGAACAGCACCATAAGGAAATAGGCGCCTACCATGAATGGCACCATGACGGTCGCCACCCGCGCTATGCGTTTCACACCGCCGACAACCACCGCGCTCACTATCGCTGCGATTGCCAGGCCTATAGCCAGTCTGAGCCAGAAATCGGGCAGAGTGAGACCGGCCGATGCGGCTGTACCTGCAAGCGCCTCTGTCAGCTGGTTCGCGTTCATGATGCAGAGGGTGCCGAACATTCCTGCCACGGCGAATGTGACGGCGAGCCACCGCCAGTTGTTGCCGAGCCCCTGAGTTATTATGTGCATGGGGCCTCCGGTGAATTTGCCGTCGGCGGTGCGTGAACGGTATTTGATGGCGAGCACACCCTCGTGATACTTAGTGCACATTCCCACCAACGCGCTGACCCACATCCAGAAAACAGCTCCGGGTCCCCCCATTGCAATGGCTATTGCCACTCCAGCGATATTGCCCATGCCCACAGTGGCGGCGACAACAGATGCAAGAGCTTGCACCGAACTGATGTTGCCCGAGTCGGAGCTTTTGCCCGATTTCAGGGCGGCGATGGCGTGTGGCAACCGCCACAGCGACACCATGCCTGAGGATATGAACAGTATGAGTCCGCCGCCAATCAGAGTGAAAAACAGCGGGTAGCCGCAAAGAGTGTCGGCAATGTTGGTGAGAATTTCAGAAAAAGTCACGGTTGGTGGTAAAAAAGAGTGTGCGGAAGCGGTTATTGCCGTCCGCACACTCTATATTATTATAAGGTGTGATTAAACAAGGTGTGCAATCAGCTCCTCGCGGTCGCCGGGCAGCAGATCTATCACCGGAATCTCAATCATGGTGTAGGCCCCCGGGGTCTGGTTCATGGAAGCTCTTGCCACTCCAACGAGAATCTGTGCGGTGAGCGCGGGGTTGTTGATGCTCATGTTGAATTCAAAGCGCTGGTTCTGGGTGCGTCCGCTCACGCCTTTGCGCACCATGTTCACGCCGTGGCCCATATCCTTTACTTCGTCAACACTCTCAACAGCCATCACATGGGTTTCATCTGACGCGAAGTAGGGATCCTCTTTGACAGCCTTGGCAACATCTTCGAGCCGGGCACCATCCTCAAGCTCAACATACACCATGCGGCGGTGTATTCCGGTGCCGAGGGGTATTGTCATGCTGAGGGCGTTTTTAACACCCGGTTTGCTTTTCACACACACTGTGTGGCCCATGCTCATGCCGGGGCCGAAGTTGGTGTATGTGATGCCTTTGGGGGCTGCTGCCTGAAGGAGTGCGCGGACAACAGAGTCGCTGCCCGGATCCCAACCGGCGGAGATAATAGCCACAGTGCCATGCTCTTTGGCCACTTTGTCGAGGCTTGAGCGCAGCTGGCGTATTGAGCTGTGGATGTCGTAGCTGTCAACAGTGTTGATGCCTTTTGCCAGCAGCTCTACCGCGTGTTTCTCCACCTCGCGTGTAGGGGTACACAGGATTGCCACGTCAACATCCTCGAGCTCATCAAAATTTGTTGTAACGGTGTAGCCCATCAGCTCGTCGGGCACATCATTGGCGTTTCGGCGCACAACGCCGGCGATTTCAAAGTCGGGGGCTTCCTGCAGGGCTTCGACAACAAATTTGCCGATATTGCCGTAGCCAACTACGGCTGCTCTGATTTTAGTCATATTTCAAATTATTTTTTGAGGGCGCTGACAATCTCGCGGGTGTCGCGGGCTATCATCAGCTCCTCGTCGGTGGGTATTACAACAACCTTTACTTTTGAAGCAGGTGTTGAGATTTCTGTTTCTGTTCCTCTTGTGCGGGCGTTGAGCTCGTTGTCAATCTCCACACCCATGAAGGCGAGGGGTGCGCATACATTCTCACGCACGCCGGTCTGGTTTTCACCTACACCTCCGGTAAACACAATCACGTCTACTCCGCCCATCTCGGCAGCGTACGCACCCACATATTTGATGATGCGCTGCTCGTACATGTCAAGAGCCATCTTGGCGCGCTCATTGCCTTCGTTAACAGCGTTTTCAATCTCGCGCATATCGCTTGAAATCTCGCTCACTCCGGCCATGCCGCTCTCTTTGTTGATGATTTTCTGGAGGTCGTCAACGCTCATGTTGTGGCGCTTCATAAGGTATGTGAGCGCGCCGGGGTCAACATCGCCAACACGGGTGCCCATCATCAGTCCCTCGGTGGGAGTGAGACCCATCGAGGTGTCAACGCTCTTGCCGTAGAGCACGGCTGTTATGGAGCCGCCGTTGCCGATATGGCAGGTGATGACCTTTTGCTTTGTGATGTCAAGACCGAGAAATTCGCATGCGCGGGCGCTGACATAGCGGTGGCTGGTGCCGTGGAATCCGTAGCGGCGCACACCATCCTCCTTGTAGAAGCGGTAGGGGAGCGCGTACATATATGATTTGGCCGGCATGGTCTGGTGGAATGCGGTGTCGAACACACCCACCTGAGGCACATCGGGCATGAGGGCTGTGATGGCCTCGATGCCGGTGATGTTGGCGGGGTTGTGGAGCGGCGCGAGGTTGTAGCAGTCTTTCACCTGCTGAATGACCTCGTCGGTAATGAGCACGCTTTTGTTGAACTTCTCGGCGCCGTGCACCACTCTGTGGCCTACGGCATCGATCTCGGCATAGCTCTTGATACAACCCACTGTGGGGTCGGTGAGGTTGTTGAGGATAGCCTGCACGGCACCTTTATGGTCTGTAAGGCCAAGCTGAGTAATCTCCTTGCTGCCGTCGGCGAGCTTGAATTTGAGGAAACCGTCGGCGAGGCCGATTTTTTCCACACCGCCTTCGGCGAGGGTTTTGTCGGTGTCGGTGTCAATGAGTTTGTATTTCACGGAGCTGCTGCCGCAGTTCAGTACAAGAATTTTCATGATTATGAGCTGGTTATTTGTTGGACTGTTCTTTGAGACCGATAGCCTGGTTGGCTGTCATGATGATGGTTTTGTAGATATCTTCGGGGAAGCAACCGCGGGACAGGTCGTTGACCGGAGCTGCCAATCCCTGGAGCACCGGGCCTACAGCCTGCACGCCGCCAAGGCGCTGCACGAGTTTGTAGGCGATGTTGCCGACTTCGAGCGATGGGAAAACGAGTACGTTCGCTCTGCCGTTGAGCGGGCTGTTGGGGGCTTTTGTGTGAGCCACACCGGGCACAATGGCTGCATCGGCCTGGAGCTCACCGTCAATGATGAGGTCAGGAGCCATGCTCTTGGCAATTTCGGTGGCTTCGATGACCTTGCTCACACGGTCGTGCTTGGCGCTGCCTTTTGTAGAGAAGGAGAGGATTGCCACGCGGGGCTCGATTCCGGCTATGTCGCGGGCGGTCTGGGCGGCGCTGACAGCAATCTGGGCGAGCTCGGGGGCGGTGGGGTCGGGCACAACGGCGCAGTCGGCGAAAATAAGTATGCCGTCGGTGCCGAAGTTCAGGCCTTCGGGCAGCAGCATGAGGAACGCACCGGACACAACATCGATGCCGGGCTGAGTCTTTATAACCTGGAAAGCGGCGCGGAGCACATTGCCGGTGGTGTTCATTGCGCCGGCAACCTGGCCGTCGGCATCACCGGCCTTCACCATAAGGCAGCCGAGATACAGGGCGTTTGCAGTAGTGAGGCGGGCCTCCTCCATAGATATGCCTTTCTTTTTGCGGAGCTCGAAGAACAGGGGAGCGTAGCGGTCAATCACCGCTTCGTCAGCGGGGTTGACGATGGTGGCTTTGCTGATGTTCTCGAGCTTGAGCTCTTTTGCAAGAGCGTGAATGTCGTCGGGATCGCCGATAAGCACTATCTCGGCAAGTCCTTCGGCAATGATACGGTCGGCAGCGGAGAGGGTGCGCGGTTCAGTCCCTTCGGGGAGCACGATGCGCTGCGGGTGCGCCTTGGCGCGAGCGGTCATCTTCTCAATTAGTTCCATTATGGTATTTTGTTATAAGTTATAATGCAAAGTTAATGCCTAATTGCAAAAATGCCTACCTTCCCGCTGATATTTTTTTTACATTTTTGCAGAATAAAATGGTTTTGAGCTACCAAAACATTTAATAATCAATAGATTAGAGATTGGCGAAGCTGCTGTGGTTAAGAATTGTTAACTAAAAGTGTGGTTATTTGTTCACTCTGCTAAGGTAGTAAATCTATCTGTATATTCCAAATTTTTTTTCATCAGGGAGTAAGGGAGGTAATAGGAGGATTGGTCAAAAAGGGAACAAAAGGCCAAAAAGTTTAAAAATTGCCATCTGTGTAAAAAGAGGAGGGGGCGAGGTTTATCGCCTTTTCTGAATCTTTGTACCCTCCCCCCCTGTACTTATGAGGTGTAGTTAGTTCTTGTAGTCAGGAGTAACCATCAGGACAAAAAAAAACCACCCTAATTGCTTAGAGTGGTTGTAAGGTGTTGCTAAGATGCTAATTTTGCTGGTTAAATAAATGTTAGGCATTCTTACATCGCCACAGCATTAACTTAGAAAATATAAGAAAACCCTTGATAATAAATAATATAATCTTAAAAATGAAGAAAAAATCTAAAAATGAATCAATCAACATTGCAGTTGCTAAAAACAATATGATTAATGACGGTTCAATATATAGTATAAACGCATTAGAACATCAATCATATCATCTCCTTGGAAAATATTAGATTCTATAGCATAATTCACCTTATTAGTAATCTCTATACAGAAATCACCTTTTAGAGGCGAAGCTGCTAATTTAGAAATATTAGTGGCGGTTGCTTGAAATAAATTCTTTAGACAGTCAATTATTTCGCGCTCTTTCTCGCTGCCAAGTTTTTCTAATTTCTCGCGGGTAAAATCTTTTAGCGTTTCATCAATAAGGGCTAAAAAGTTTTTAATAAGTGCAATGGTTGCTTTTTCTTTATTATTCATATTCAAATTTTTTGTGCTACTCTTAGCACCTCAGCAACAGCGGCAAAGGTATGCTATTTTTCTGATTCCTGCAAATAAAAAATGGCTGAGAATCTATAACTCCCAACCATTCAATAATTTAAGCTGAAATTTTGTTATTCCTCTGATTCCAACTTCTCTTTTCTCCTCTGTAGTTTTTTCATCTCTGCTTCAATCTCCTTAAGTTCCTTAGCTTTTTTGGCCTGTTTCATGGTATCTTTAATGGCCTTGGCGAGGGTTACAGGGTCAACACTTAAAGATATAGCCTCCTCTAATGTTGTCCTAACTGAGGCATAATCTTTCACAGGGTCAGATTTTTTCTCCTTATTGGTGTTGCTTTCCTGTTTCTTAAGGTCTGCCACTACTGTTTCTTTAGAGGCGTTGAAATTGCCATCTGCATCAAACCAACTATAAGGGCGGCCTCTTCTTTTTCTAATTAGTTTCTCTGCCCATTGTTGCTTCTCAGAGTCATCAGGGAATAATTTCTTTACTTCTTCAATAATTTTGTTTTTGTCCATATGCTTATAATTTAGGGTTAGTAATTACACCCGCAAATATAAGCCATTATTCCTGATTCTCCAAATATTTTTGTTTTAGAGCCTCTGTTAGCTCCTCTTTTGCCTTTCCTATCTCATTTTTGACATGGAGCGAGATTCCTATAACTGCACCTGTAAAAGTTAGCATCTCACCCAAAATTAGCTGTATAGAGGAATGAACTTCACCAATAGGCGGCACAGAGAAACCCCAAGCTGTAAGAATAAGACCAAATAAGAGAGCTAACCCCGCAAAGGAATAACTAATAATTTCCTTGGTTGTTTTATTCCACTTCATTGCTCAATTTATTATGCTCAGTTATTATTTCATCAATTATATACATATACTTATTTAGCTCTCTGATATTGCCGTTAAAGCTCATATTCTCATTATTGACACCATAAGAGTTGTAAGTAATAGTTCCTTTTTCTGCTCCATTTTCACTAATTGTAATAAGGATATAAAGTGAATTAGGAGTATAAGTGAGGTTTCCGTTACCCTTAATATTCTCATCTTCATATGTGAGAATATATTGTTGTTGGTTTAATTTAAGTGTTACCATAGTATTATATTATTTAGAGTTATATTTCAGTATTATAGCTGTTGGTCTTGATATAGGCATTATAATTTTTAGTTCCGTTTCTTGTGCTAAATTCAAATCTTACCGCTCCTGATATATTTAATGTTATTGTTCTGCTCCATGTTTCTTTAGCTCCTACATACATTTCACTATCAGGAAAATTAATATAATGCAATAATGAATTATTGTTTCCATATATGTGTAATGCTGCTCTACTAAAATCAAAGCCCTCATTACCATTAAAAATTTCAAGTTGGATTAAGAGTTGTGTATTATCAGAATCCAAATATCTTGCATCAGCTGTTATAAATCTATTTTCCTGTTCCTGTATAGTTCCAACCTTGAAATTCTTTGGATATGTTTCACCAGAAGTTATGCCTGTATAAAATAGTGGAATTGGATATAATCTCCTCCCGCTACTAAATTGTAAATTTTCTTCAAATGGCTCAGGTGTGAAAAATGGAACATAATAACAATAAGTGCCGTAGGTAATAGAATAGGGTGAACCTGCAAAGTTAGTCCAAGTCACATTCCAAACACCTGCTCTATTGTTACATCTTGCTCCATAATAAGAAGATGCTCCATTAAGCATATTTGAAGTTCCTTCCCAAACCGCTACACCAAAATACATATTACCTAATGCAATGCTTTCACCTGTTGGAACAATATCATATAATGTAATATTTCTATTATTAAATGCTGATTCAGGGGTAGGCATTAGACCTTTGGGCAATACTATTGAAAAAGTGCCACCTTGGCCTATTGTTTTTTGTTGCACACCGCTAATTAAGTACTCTCCACATGGATTATCCGCAAAGTGCCAATATCCATCAAAATCACCCTCTCTGTAAGGCTCATTATAACTGCTACCTCTTGGCTTTAGGTAATCCCATTTCCATTTTAGACCTAATTTCTCAACCTCCTTATATAGAGAATTAGCGTTTACACATCTGATTATATTAAGCGCCCATGTGCCATTACAATCAAAGGAATAATCTGAATCTCTTGGAATTGTTATTACCTCGCTTCTGTGTGGTTTATGTTTACTGAATTGATTTATTTTATCTGAGGTGCATAAGGTAGACAATTTTATATCTCTTGCAGGCATTGGAATGGTTTGGTTGCCAAATTTAGTTGTAGGCTTTAAAACTGAAAATATATCTTCTTTCATCCTCACACCTCTTGTTATTAATCCTCCATTATTTGCCATTGTTCAATTTGTTTTCTAATTCAGTTATTTTGTTGCTCAATTCAATTATTTGTGCCTCTAATATTGCCGTGATACCATTGTAGTTAAGAGATAAATATTTTTCCTCTGAATTTGTTTCCATTACTAATTCAGGATATTTTTCTCTAACTTCTTGGGCTATAAAACCAATTGACTGCTTGCCATCCTTGGTATATGAAACAGGATTGAGAAAACCCCTATTATTTAGAGATTTAATATTACTCTTTAATCTACCATCAGAATAAGCGGTTACATCTGAGGCGCAAACAATATTCCCCTTACAATATATTCCATTTGTAGGTATATTTGTTCTATCACTCCAATAATTACTAACTAATAATCCCCCTGCATGAATATTTTTTGCGGCTGTTTGTCCTCCTGCTCCAAAAAAGTAGCCATCTGCATCTACACTTATTTGTAAATTAACTTGATTGAATGTAATTGAACCACTACCATTAAAAGTAACATAATCTTTATTTAACCAAGCTAAAGCAATTTCCCCCTTTTCCCTTAAAGTAATACCCGCATCCCAACTTCCTGAGGTATAATTAGCCAAACATAGCTCAGAATCTGCCATGCTAATTAGTAATCTTTTATTGCCATTTTTATCTGCAACATAAAAACCACCGCTATTAATACTTGTTCTTTTAAGAGAGTAATATTCCGCGTTTATATCTCCTACATAATCAAGTGTGCCACTAATACTTGCAGTTCCGTCAAAAGGTCTGCCCCATAGAGTTCTTGAAGTCTGTAATTTAGTTGCACTTACTGCGTTTCCCTCATTTGTAGTTAAGATAGTTCCTTTGTTTTCCCATTTGCCATTACTATCTACTTGGCAAAGAATCTGTGGTATGCTGTTACTACCTCCTGGGCGATAAAATGCGAGGCCGCTGTTGCTGCCATAGTTTTGAAATACTACCGCGCCGCCTGTCCATCCAACTGTATTTATCCAATATGTGCCCATTTTGTTAGGTAAAACATCTATACTGCTAATGCCATCACGGTAGCGCATTAAATCTCCATCATTTCCACTGTGCCAAATAGGATAGCGAGAGCCATTAACATCTGCATATAAACCCGCTCCTGCAAATAATAGTGTTTTTACAGCACTGTTGCCTATATATGTACTTGCGCCGCTGCTCCCTGCTACTATACCATAATCACCCATTAAGTAATTATTCATAGGAATTGTTAGGCTTCCTGTCATGGTATCACCTGCCGCGTTGACATAGTGAGTACCATCTACACTCCCATCAGCCTTAAGGAATTGAGATGCTGAACCACCAACACAAATGCGGCGGCAATAAAAGTCAGCATAATTATAAAAGTCAGTAGAACCACCATTAAGTAAATGCAAACCGCCACCACTATCCATTTTGAATTTGGTATAGGCAACATTAGGTATATGAAACATAAATTCAGGTAGATTTTCAAATGAATCTTTACTGCCATCTACCCTTGCTTTTGTGCTAAAAACAGTTTCTACAGCATCAAACCACTTCATGCCGCGGATATGTTGCTCAGTGTCTAAGGTAACATAATTTCCAAGGTCAGAATTTTTTATATAATTATTTTCAGTGAGGAAGTTTAACAATTCTTCTTCATTAATTCCTCCTCCTTGAAAATCTGTATTAATCCATTTAGAGCCATCCCACTTTATTATTTGCCCCTCTGTAAGATTGGTAAAATTAGTGTCATTAAGGTCTGCTAAAGTTCCTTTTGTTGTTCCATCACTCATAAAGTTAGACTCAGCAAAAGCAATAACATCCTTACGGCCTACAATATCCCCTGTGAAATATACTGCTGATAGGTCTACTGTATAAGTTCCATCCTCATTTATTCTTGCAGGTAGCCACTTTTCCTCAAATGGTGCTGTTGTATTTGTATTTGAGGAATTTGAGGAGGTGACAGAAACGGAAGCCCCAAAATAATAACTTCCATTCCTGCTCTTCCTGTTTATATCTTTTCTTAGAAATCTCATAATTATTTTATTTCAATTAGTCTAACTTCATTTGTGTTATATTTTATATCCCATTTTTGGCCATCTAATATAAAGTAGCTCTCAGGGAAATTATTGGTATGAAATAGAGAATAAGGTAAATGATAATTATGTAAGGATAATTCAAGTATCTTAGAGGGGTCAATATATTGGGTGACTAACTTTGCTATTAGATGCTCTTCAAATCTCAGTTTTTCACCTGATATTATATTTGTGGTTGTGTCTAAGTAATTAAATCCTCCTTTGCTGTCTAAATAATACACACAACTATAATTTGGTTTCTTATTATCCCATGTGCAAATTTTAAACTCAATTTCATCCAACTCACTTACATACTCCTCATTAATAACATTGGAATACTCCGTATCGCTGTCATTACTTTGCTCAGCATCTTTCATTCTCTCTAAATCAAATTCATCTGACTCCTCTAAGGTTCTATCATATACGGCATTTTCTATTTTAAAATCTTCAATCCATATACTTGCAGTTCTTTGAGCCACATTAATAATATCCTCCTGAGAATATTTAAATGGCACATAAACGTTATTATAGAAGTTAACGTAACTATTAGAGTAGAATGTAATAATAATCTCAGTATTATCTCCATAGAGATTTTGGGGCATGGGAACAAAATAGCCTGATTTATCTATATGTTGCCACCATTGAATTGTATTCCTTATTGAAAATTTTGTGTTGGGTGTATCTGTGTTATATACCTTTCTGAGCCACCTATAACCATCTATAATCTCATAATACTCATTTTCCTCAAATAACTCCTTATCGCTGCCTGTGCTTATTGGAATCATAAAGTAAGAGAATGTATTAACCCACTCCTCACCATTATAATACAAGTCACCATATTGTAAGGTAGTACGCAAATATAAATCATCCCTGTTAATTTTTCCGTGGCATTTATCATTATCAGGTAAAAACCACATTGGGCTATTTGCTATGGTTTCTTCTCCATGTCCTGATAATTCCCGCTCAAAGAAAAACTCTCTCCTATCCTGTTTAACTCCATTAGCGTCTGTCCTCTCATAAATTTTGCTATCAGGATGGTAAGAGGATTGGTAATTAAAAATCTCTATATTAGCGCTTAAAATTATTCCTTGCTTCTGAAATGGGGTGGATAACATTAACGCCCCTGTATCATGTTTAATCCTCGCTAATGGCACATGTACTGTGTCAGGATGGTCACACTTTGCATTTTGATATAGAACCAAACTTGTTGACGCTCCTAAATCATCAAAATCATCTCCGTTATAATACTCCTCTTTTCCTATATTTACATATGTGGCAAATACATAATTCTTCACATCATCAGGCATCAATTCTTTAGGCTCAGTTAATAAATTGCTCACCAAAGAATATTTATAAACCTGATTTTTAACTTCATTCTCTCTTCCTGCAACATACATAAAAGTTTCAACGTTGGGATTCTTAAGGAAGTTAGTATATAGATTATAAGCGTTATCCATATTTTTACCGTCACAACAATATGTAACCCAATAGTTATTTTTAAAATAATGGTCTACAGGATTATTAAGGTTAGAGGAATGAGAAGTATAAGAATATAGGTCTGTAGAGTTGTATATATCAGGAAATATTTCATCAATGGTATAAAGGGAATCTATAACAGTAACCTTATTGTAAGTATTATCCAAGGAAATATTTTGAGAACCTGTTGAATATGAATCTACTGTTACTTCTTTTAAGTCCACTAATTGCCCTAATTCCTCCTCCCAATTATCATAATAGAAGTTATTACCCTTGTAGATAAATTTATAATCTAACAGGTAGAGAGATTCTTTAATACAAAAAGCGGTGTAGCCTAAATATTGACAAATCTGCTCTAATACCTCATTATATTTCAGTGGCTTATTATCTTCATCAAAAAAGTTATTTTCATGGATATATAAACAGTTGAGCAAGTTTTTATATTCCACTCCATAATTATCTGTTAGGGTATGAGTATGAGGATAAACATAATTATTCATTCCCGCGAGTTTACAGATATTATTTAGAATGTCTGCAAAACTAACTATTCCCTTATTTTCATTTACAGGCTTATAGTCTATGTATTGTAATACTCCAATTCCATCAATACACTCTATAGATATAGTTTCTAAGGGATTTTCATAACCTTGGGAATAAAGATTAGGGGTAATATATCCTTTCCAAATAACTTCCCCCTCTGAGTTGTTGATATATATAGGCCTGTCAGTTGCTTTGCTTACATAGAGGTCAAATAAATAGCTATCATTTACAACCTCCACAGTGCAATTGCTTGACTTGTAAGGTTTATATATAATATCCTCAGAGTTCTCCCATTCCAAGGTTACAGGGGTATCACCAAAAATAAGTTCTGTTGTGTTTTCATTGTAGTTCTCAATTATAACCTGATACCCTTTGCCATTAATATCTGTAAATTCTCCAAAATACATATTATCGCGTTTTATTTAGTCTGTTATTGTAATTGTTTAAGACACCCTGTAATTTATCACCCTTAATAGTAAAAGTAACATTACCCCCTAAAGAGCCGTTATTAGCCCCTGAGCCATTAAGCATCCTGAACAAATTGGCTTGCTGTCTACCATTAAGAATCATTTCCCCTGCATTAACCCTTGCTAAGTTATAATCTCCTATGGTTGTTGCCCCTCCTATGATACCACCACTTGCAAAAGAGCCTATAGAAGAAAATATAGCTGTTACCGCTGCCACTCCTGCTGCTATCAGGGCTAAAGTCATAAACCAAGGCGCTTGAGATGCTGAGGCAGTAACATTTGCTAAAGATTCACCCTCTTTGGCTACAATTTTTTGCTGAGTCTGCATGAGTTCTTGTTGGTGTGCTGCCTGTTGAATAGCTTGATATTGTTGGATTATGCCCATAATGCTTGAAAATGCGTTAATCATCTCTCCAACCTTTTCAATGGCTGCTCCTGCTTCTCCACCAATAGCACCGCCTAAAGAGCTAAAAACACTTGCAACGTTACCAAAAGCCTCCTGTAATTGTTGTGAATGTTCATTAGCCTCCTCACATTGTTTATTAAAATCCTCCTGTATCTTATTAAATTCCTGTTGCCCCTTTTGGGCGTCTGTCATACTTGCTTCATCCATCCTTAATTTTAGGGTATGTTCCTTTTCTGTCAGTTTTGCAATTTCAGATGCTAAAGCAAAAAATTCCTCTGAGCCATCTACTGACAATTCAAATTTAGCTTTAAGGTCAGATAATTTGCTTTGTATGCTCTTTAAGCTACCATCAGGAATAACAGTTGCAGGTTGTTTTGTAGATAATAGGCCATTTCTTTCCTTAAGGGCTGCTATTTGTGATTCTATTGCTGCTTTTTCTGATAGAATCTCTTTTAGCCTATCTTCTGAAACATTGGTATTATTTAGCTCATCATTTAATTTTTGCAGTTGGTTTTGATAATCTTTTAGGCTTCCTGTTTCTATTACTGTTTCAGTTTTCTTTGTTTCTGTTTTTGTTTTACTCTTCTTTTCTTTAGTGTTTTTAGGTGTATTGGTTTTTGTGCCTGATATTTTATTTGAGTTTTCTGTATAGGTTGTTTCTACAGGTATTTCAATTTTCTCTATTTTGCCATTTAGAATCTCATCTTTGGCATGGTCATAATTCTCCTTGACATTTTCAAAACCTGTTGCAACATCTTTAAGAATATTGCTAACTCCATTTTTCCAACCTGATTTAACCTTTTCCCAATCTAAAGTAAAAATACCCTCAATCTCTTCTCCAAGGGCTGCTAAAGAATGGCCAAATATTTTGAGAATACCTTTTATAATTTCCCATCCGTTTTTAAATTGAAGTGCAATTGCTTGTACTCCTGCTCTTAACATCAGGCTATTATTGTAGGTATCTATAAATCCATTAATAACCTTGGCTATTGCTCCGTATACCTCAGATTTTAATTTAGTGGTGATTGTAGAAAAACCCTCATTTGCACCCCCAAATAAAGAGGATAGGGCATTTTCTAATTCTCTATCTGCCTGTTGTAACTGCTCCATGGCGCTACCCCATTCACCTGTTTGCTCCTTAACTTTGGATAGGTCTGTTTCAACATCAGCTAAAGCGGTTACTAATTGATAGCCTGATTTAGCACCCTGTTTGCCAAATACATCTGATAAAACATTACCAACCTCCTGAGATTGTGGGGATAATTCTTTTAATTTTGAGGATATTTCTTTTATTGCCTGTACAGTTGACATTTCACCGCTCTGCAATTTATTATACATATCCTCTGCATTAATTCCAACTGCATTGAGAGATTCTTTTAGGCTATCACTAAATTCTCTTATTTTTGTGGATGCTTTAGAAAATAGCTCCATGCCGTTTTCATCAAATATACCACTCCTTGTATTGCCTATAATAGCTACTAACTCACTCGCTGAAATCCCTGCATCATTAAAAGCACCTGAATACTTGGAAATTAAATCTAACATCTTATTCCCATCATTAGCGCCTCCTACAAAACCATCACGGATAATCCTTAATGCTTCCTCTCCACTAATACCAAATTGACTCATTAAGCCATCAACAGAGGATAAAACAGTATTGTAATCTGTGTTGAATGTGTCTGCAACTGATTTTATACCATTCCTCAGGCTCATCAGCTCATTTCCTGATAGCCCTGTAAATTGTTGAGTACGTTGTAAACTCCTATCTAATTCTACATTGTAATCATAAAATGCCTTTCCTGCTGCTCCTATGGCTGTTGCTGCCAAGGTGAAGGGGTTAACTATACTTGTGGCTAAAGTACTGAGTTGAGGGAGTACACTGCTAATATTGCCTCCTATTGCTGTGATGCCATTTGAGATAGAGCCAAAATCACAACCTTTAATGCCCTTAGCCAAATCACCAAAACCACCCTTAAGGTTAGCGGCATTTTTATTCAGGGTGTTAAATTGTTTCTGAGCCTGTTTTGTCTGATACTCTAACTTTGCAACTTCTGAGGCGGTTTTTTGTAGGGTTTTATCTACCTGTGAGCCATCCCCCTTAATTTTAATGCTTAATTCTGCCATTATTATAAAATTGTTGTTTTATTTGTTCTGCTTTACTCTTCATCTCATTTATTTCCTCTGTTGTAAGTTCTTTAGATTCAGTTGTAGACTCCCAAGGAAATTTTATAATATCTTGAAGAGATAGTTTCTTTTTTGTTTTTGTTTGTATCTCTACATAAGCAATAAACCGCGCCTGTTCCCATTCAGGTCTATTAAGATAGGGTAAATTAGAGATAATTTCCTGTAGCTCATATTCCTGCATCTCATCTAAGAAGTAATCAATTGTGACTATCTTAAACTCAAAGCAAATTAATCTGAATAGTTCTGTTATGAGTTTTTTTTTACTTCCTCTGATTCCTCCTTAGCATCAGCGGATTTATTTGCAATGTAATTATTTTGACTTATTACGTCTGTTAGCCATTCTGTATATTGAGCTAATGTTGTTGGGTTCTCATCCAACCACTCCAAAAACTCATCAAAAGTTAGTGCTAAATCTTTGTTGCTTCCTATGATAACAGAGTAGAAAAAAGCAATTATCTCAGTTAAGCCATTTGGCCTGAATGATTCTCCTGTAATTTTTTCATATATAATCAAGGAGCGGAATGTATATTTTAGGGTTATTGTTTCCCCTTTGATATTTATTTTCATGTTGTATTAAATCAATTAGTAAAAAAGATTTAGGGCAGCATCCTATTATAAAGATACCACCCTAAAATATTATTCTCCTGTTGCAGTGGCCTTGGTAATTTTACCTGTACCTGTAAGAGTTAGTGAGAATGTTGCGTTTTCTCCTGAATTTGCGTTAGCTGTCAGAGAAGTAATAAACGCTTTACCATTATAGCATGTGGCTTCCTTAGTCCAATTAGGATAATCACCATCTGCTACAGTTTTATCAGGGTCATTTTCTCTCTTAAGACCAAAGAATACATCAATGGCCTCTCTTGCAATCATCTTTTCAAATAGGCTGTCATAAGCCTCTACAGTATAAAGATTTTCAGAGCTAATTTCCCATGTAATCTTATTCACCTCATTACCGCCCCAAATTCCGTGGTCCTTGCTTGAAATATCTACAGCATCAGCGGTAATGGTTAAAGTGTGTGCAGTTGCAAAAGCGAGTGATTTTCCCTCTGCATCAAATAACATCAGGTTATCACCCTTTATAATTTTTGACATAATATTAGATTTATCAGTTTATTTATTTATTTTCAATTGTGCAGTTAAATATGAGAGTTTGGATATAGGCGTTATTCCAATCTTCTTCTACTTCTAATTCAATGTTGGAAATCTTAATATCATCTCCTGAAATAACCCACTTGCTAAATATCCCTCTTACTATATTGGCTATTTCTAAGGATTCTATATATTTGTTAGATACTACACTGATTATAAAAGTTGCATTATCAGAGTTATAGCCGTCTTTAGTTAACCGTGTGCAATTTAGGCCATCCCTGTAATAAATAATAAATGGAAATGTAGTGGAATTTTCAGCCACTAAAGGATATATTCTCCCATCAATATATTTGGCTAACTCTTTATTCTCTGAGAGTAACTTATATATTGTTTTGCTTATGTATATTGAATTTATCATGTTACTTTATATTTTCCAATGCCTTTTTTATGCTCTCTTCTATATATGTTGGTGCTTTTCCTGATTCTGAACTAATAGCCTGAGCAAAAAAACCCTTTCCACTTATTTTTCCTACTTTATGCCCTGACACATTATAACTCAATCCATTTTTAGAGGTGCGCTTGTGTTTACCTATGTATCTTTGTCCTGTTCCTCCCTCAAAAAATCTTAGTTTATATGTTTGGCTATTCTTCTTTCTTGTGCCTAATATATGGACTCCTGTAGTTGCTTCACCTATAACCTCAGAGTACTTATATTTTATTGTTCTAACACCATCTATTAATTTATCAGAGCCATTAGAGGAGGTTTTATTAGCGGCAGGAAATGAGGACTTAATTAGTGACTTTGTTTTACTTTTAATCTTACTTGCCGCTTTAGCCATTCCTTTTCTCCTGCCCTTTATCAGTGCTTTTTTTACCTCCTTACTTAATGAAGCATATTTTGTAACGGCATCAGTTTCTATTATAAAGTTATTCATTTACCATCTTTGCCTGTATTATCTTACATTGACGTGTTTTGTTGTTTTCTATGGATATAACAGAAAATAGTTTATCATCCCATTTTATTCTGTCAAATTCAGATATGGTAATATAAATTCTTACTTCAAATGTGTTAGTGTAAACAGGAACAATTTCATGGTTGCTTAATTCTTTTAGGCCGGAATTGAAAATAACCTTTGCCCTTGTTTTTTCTTTCACCGTCCAAACCTCTACTTCTTCCCCTAACTCATTTTTAATTTTATCCAAATGCCATATCTCAATCAACTCTCTTAATTCTCCTGCTATCATTTAATATCTCCCTTATAATTTTTATAGAGTCCTAATATATAATCATAGCTAAAAGGTATTTCCGTAATAGAACCGTTTACAACTGATTCTCTATTTCTATACATATCACCAATAAATAATAACATGGCATGAAGTAGGGGCTTAGGCAGCATATCCCCATTTACTTCTGCTAATTGATTTAATTTGGTGTCTGTATGTTTTTCTATTACCTTTTCAGCTACTTCACCTAAATACATTAAATATTCATCATCCTCTAAAAAGGTGGAATCAATATTAAGGTGCTTTTTTATCAGTTCAAGTTCTAAAAACATACCTTAACTTCTTTTATGTCGTGTATTTGCTTATTATTCAATTGGTTGCAAATTTGGGTATGTACTAAGATTGTACTAATTAGTTGGATAAATCGAAAGACGTGACTTCGATTTTGGTATTTTTAAGGGCTGTTAGCTATTTTTAGTTGGATTTATTTTCGGTGAAATTCTCTGATTTCTTCGGTTAGTACACCCTCTGATTCAAAGAATTTTAGTAATTTTGCAGTTGGAGTGAGGCAACTCAGTCCGCGACATATTGAAAAATACGAAGCGTTATGCTCATCTTGTGAAGTGAAAACGTAGGAAATTTTCGACTTGATACAAGAGATGGCATAGTGGTTCTCACGCGCATAGCGTGGGCTGCTATTGTTACATCTGTATCAAAGGTTTCCTACGACCCTCACTTTAGACGTGGCATAGTTGGCTCACGTTTTCTTTTTGTCGTTGTCTCAACATTTGTTGAGAGTTAATTGTCACAAATGGCGTAATTTTGCGTCTGAATAATAAAAACGACATCTGAACATGGTAAAAAAGATTCTGTTTTTCACAATGCTCTCGGTGAATTTAGTCGCGTTTGCCGATGAGCCAACCGACACAATCAAGACTCAAGAACTCAATGAGGTGGTAGTGGAGGCACAGATGCAACGTACTACAGCCAATTCAACGACCTACTATCCTGACAGGAACAGTAAGCGGGCGGCTCAGAATGCCATTGACCTATTGAATCAGATGAACATCCCACAGATAAATGTCAATCCTGTCAGTGGGTCGGTTCAAACTCCGAGCGGTGATGATGTGGCAATTTTCATAGATATGGAACCTGCTACGCAGGAAGAGAAAGATGCTCTGCGCCCGGAAGATGTCAAGAAGGTCGAATATCTTATGTTTCCTTCTGATCCACGATATAATCATGAGAAATATGTAATCAACATAACTCTCCGTCATTATGATTATGGTGGTTATGCTAAGCTGTCGGGTACGGGAAATGTGTTGGCAGGTTCCGGAAGTGGATTGGCGTATGCTAAGATGGCATATAAACGAATGACCTACGACATTAGCGTCAATGATAAATATACCGACAGACACAATACCGGTGATGAGCAGATACAAATATTCAGATTTCCCGGTGCAAATGGAGATGTCAACGAGATAACAAGGAGCAATCTACTTGATTATAGCCGTTTTCAGCAAAACCAAATAGGAGCATCATTCCGAGCCAAATATACTACGGAAAAAGTAATTCTGTCAAATAGTATCTACTTTACCGCACAGAATACACCCCATAGTGATAACAATGGCCGATTACTCTTTTCATCGGATTTGTTCCAAGACGGTACTTATTCCAATACATTGAACTCCACATACCTATATCCTCGATGGAGAGGTAATTATTATTTCGACCTCGGACGTGATTTCAAACTTAACGTAATTCCGTCATTGTTTTACGAGCATACAAAATACAAAAGACTGTATAGTTCTAATGATGCCAACATCTTAACTGATGCAAAAGAGAATGCTATAACAGGAGAATTGCAGTTTCAGTTAAATAAAACATTCAATAATCATCATACGCTTGACATTAATCTTTTGGGTATCTACTATTACGACAAAGTTGATTATTCCGGAAATACATCAGCATCGCCAGTGTTCAATCAGTTTGCCTATGGCGGATTTCTGGGATACGGTTTTAACAAAGGAAATTTCTATGGGCAACTTGTAGGCGGTTTTGCAGGAGAATCCAATAAGATAAGTGGGGTGAGAACGAGCAGTTTCATCCCTCTTGCAGAACTTAATGTCCAATATGCGTTCAACTGGAAAACCCAAGCGCGGATGCCCCCTGAGGCCAAAGTTTGTTTGACCCCTTAA
>CAJUPZ010000014.1 GCA_910588065.1 uncultured Muribaculaceae bacterium | reverse complement strand
AGTAGAAATCCCGCCTGATTAGCTCTTCCGACCGCTAAAACGCGCTGCGGTGATGACGTCTCCGACGCCATCTTCCGGTGAATCACCAGATTGCGGTAATTTCCACCCGCAGCGCGCTGGTCGCGAGAAGTGTGGTACCTCCGGCACCATTTTGTATATGGCTGATAATCCGCACACTGCGTGTGCGGCTAACAAGATAATCGCGCATCCTGCGCTCAGACGTCTCCGACGCCCATTTGCGCGCGGGTCGCGAGGAAAATGTGTCAGAGCGGGGTTATGGTGAGGGCATCCACGGCGGGGATGGCGGAGGTGGGATTGAGAATGCGGACGGTGTGGAGGCCTGCGGCGAGAGGTGCCTTGACAGTTGCAACAGGCTCTGCAGGCGACACTGACACAGTCACCGGCTCACCGCCATCGATGCTTACCATGAATGAGGCCGCGGCTTCCGGCAGTGTGGCAATCTGCAGAGAGTAATCGCCGGGTCGCGAGGTGTGCACCCTGCGCCATTCGAGCCAATTGTCATCATCGCCACCGAGAGCGGTCACCGCCATGCCGGCTGATGCGCCCCGGGCAGCCACCGGGCGAGGGGTAGCAGTAGTCACATTAAGGCACTGGAATAGATTTATCCACGCATCCTCAGCCTCATAGCGGCGGCGGTCAAGACGCTTGGCGGCATTGACAGAGATTACACGGCAGCCGTGGGCAGGCACTGTAACATTAAATGAGTCAGAAGATTGAGGCATATCGCGGCGCAGAGTGAGGTCGCGCAGCGCAGCGGGGCCGGCAAGGTCAATGTCGGCGAGAGCAACTGTGACGGTGCGCTGAGTGTCTGTGGGGTTGTACAGCACCGCCGCGCGGCGAGTTGAGAAAGGCTGCTGCATATCCTTGATCAGCAGCACAGTACCGTCGGTATTTATCTTCACCGGATATGCCTGGGCCTGGGCGGAGTCGGCGCCGAGGGCAATCAGCTCGGTGTTTTTCAGCAAGTCGAGTGTAGCGGGGGTAATGGAATTGAGGTCGCAACCGATCAGCAGCGGCGAGCCCATGGCACACCACATTGCAAAGTGTGTCATATCCTCATCGGCAGTCATGCCGCGCCCAACTTCGAGCATATCCATGTCGTTGTAGTGGCCGGGAGCCGCATATGCTGACAGATGGAGATTTTTGGCAATGATGTTCTTGACCGAATTCCAGTATGGGGCAATGTCGCCGGAGATGCGCCATGAGCCGGCGATGTCGCTCACCCATGTGCCCGGGAAAGCCCACCGGCACACATTCAGGCGCACCTGCTTGCCGGTGGCTGCGATGGAGCGGGCGATGGAGGTGTAGCGGTCGCGCTCGTCGAGCTGCAGCGAATCGAAATTTTGCTTGATGTCGCCGCCGCAGAAGTCAACCTTTATGAAATCGAAGCCGAGGCTGTCGAAAAAGAGCTTGCAGTCGGCGGCCTCATTGCCGTAGAGCCCCACGCCCCTGCCAACAGAATCCTTGTCCCAGAACGAGCCGCAGGTGCTGAGTCCGGCATCGCTGTATATGCCGGCTTTGAGGCCGAGCGAATGAATGTGGTCGACCACCGGCTGCATTCCGGAGGGGAAGCGCACCTCATTGAAAGTGAGGTTGCCATCGGCATCGCGCGGGCCGAAATAGCCGTCGTCGATGTTTATGTAGCGGTAGCCGCATGAATCGAGGCCGAGTCTCACAAGGGCATCGGCCTGGCTCATGATGAGCGAGTCGCTGATATTTACACGGTAGGTATTCCAGGAGCTCCAGCCCATTGTGGGGCCTGATGCAAGCGCCGCGGAGCTTGCCGCCAGCAGTAGGAGAGGGGTTAATTTTGTTGACAGTTTCATGATATTCAGCTATTTACATAAAGAAAAGAATCGGTAGTAAGAGCCGGACAGAGGTCAGGGTGGCGGTCGGCGACAGCCTTGGCCACAAAGCCCATTGTAAAGCGGAGATTAGCCTCCACACACGGCATTATAAATCTCTCGCCGGCATGATTGAGGGCCACCATCATGTCCACCCCAACGGGGCCGGAGTAACATGGAGCCACCACCTTGCCGAGCGCAGACTCCATTACGGTAAGGAGAGAGCCGGTGTCAACCCCGATGCGTTCCGCGATATGCTGCTGCGGGGCAATCAGATTGCCGGAATACGCACCTCCGGGGTGAGTGTCGAACTGTGACAGCCCATGAAATTCAGCCCTGCCGCCGCGGCAGCAAAAGAGCATGGCGAAATCGGCCACCTTGCTGTATGCCGGCTCAATCATCACGCTGCCCTGACGGCGTATGCCGCCACTCACAATCTCGCGAAGCTTTACCGTAGAGAGGTTTGCGGTGTCGAAAACGCCGCGCCCGCTGCACGACCAGGGGTGTTTGACAAACGCCCTGCCGCCAAAGCTATCGACAGCGCTCAGAGCCTCATCAACAGATGCGGCCTCGACCGGCAGCTGCGGCCACCCGAGCTCTCTGAGAATAGCTATCGAGATGCGGCGGTGGCTGAGAGTACGGTGGGTAATCAGTTGGTTGTCAGAGGGCAACAGCTCCTCCCTCACCCCTGCGCTGCGAAATCGGCTGCGGGTGTCGGCACTCCAGCCCCAAGGGCTGAGGGCTGTGACGAGATGAGCTTTGCCGGGGGTATACAACTCCCCTTCAAGGCCATAGCGAGCCTTCATGCGCTCCAACTGAGGAGAGAGAGAGTCAGGGGCGAGAAGCAGGTCGCCGGGCGCGGCAAACCAGAGCGGAATCAGAGCACCGGCGGCCTCGAGGCGCGCGGCCACCGGGGGCGGGGTGTAGCGCTGTGTCCCTGCCGCGAGGGCAAGGTCGTTTCCGGGATTAAAGAGGTGAAGCACAGCCATCTTACCACCACGGACAGCTACCCGGCATCCGGGTTATATTCGGCGATTATCGCGTGTGTCAGAAACTCATATATGCGGCTCTGCTCCGGTGTCATAACCTGTTTATGGCGCTGCATCACCACAGTATCGCCCCTCCTTGCCGGCCCGGTCTGGGCATCGCGCGGGGGCATGGTCATAGCCTTTGCAAGAGTTTCCTTTACAAGGGGGTGAAGCACAGAGAGCGGCAGGCCCCCCGAGCGGAGAATGTCATCGGCGTTTGTCCACATGAAATTGACGAAGTTGCAGGCAAACACCGCCGCTGCATGAAGGCGGAGCCTCATCCGCGAGTCGGCCGCATATACCGTTGAACTGATTTTGCGTGCCGTGTCCATCAGCAGCTGCTGGGTGTCAGCCGAACTGCCCTCTATGAAAAAAGGCACGGCTGCCATGTCTACCGGCCGTCCTTTTGAGAAGGTCTGGAGGGGGTAAAACACTCCGTAAGAAGCGGTTGCGGGAGCAAGGGCATCCATCGCCACGCCGCCGGAAGTGTGGCACCACACCCCGCCTGTATGAGCCATTGCCTGAGCGACTTCGGCTATGGCATTGTCACTCAGCGCCACCAGATACAACTCCGCATCACGGCAAACGGCATCGAGCGAATCAACCGCCTGCGCCCCCGACAGCCGGGCGGCGAGAGCAGCGGCATTGGCAAGCGAGCGGCTGTAGACCTGCCTCACGGCGAGGCCGGCCTGCTCAAGAGCGGGAGCCAGCGCGCAGGCAACATTGCCGGCGCCGAGCACCACACACCCGTGTCGCCCACTCTCCGCCATCATTCCTGTTTCCAGCTACCTATATGCACCTTTTCCCAAAGCAGCTTCGAGGTGTCTACGCTCTTGCGCTCCTCGGCCTTGTTGCCGATGGTTATTATGCACACAATGCCATATTGCTCCGGAATGCCGAGCAATTCCTGAACATACTCCTCGCTGGGGATATCGTCGGCGGTGAACCGGCCCCGCACCTGAATCCAGCATGAGCCGAGGCCGAGGTCCTGGGCCTGCAGCTGCATATATGAGGCGGCAACAGAGCCATCCTCAATCCAGGGGTCGCTGCTTGTCTGGTCCACAGCCACCACTATAGCGAGGGCACACCCTGCCACAGGCATAGCTCCGGCAGGCTTGCATAGCGCAAGCCGCTCAAGCATGGCCTTGTCCTCGACAGCCACAAACTGCCATGAGCGGCCATTTTTTGAAGTCGGGGCGAGGAGTCCCGCCTCGAGAATCAGTTTCACCTGCTCGGGAGTGAGCTGTTGGTCTGTATAACGGCGGATGCTGCGTCGGCTCACGAGCAGCTCATGCAAATCTTTCATAAGAGGTATAATATTTTTTTTAAGGTGGGGCGTTATTTGCGGAGTACCCACGCGTCGGGGTGGCGACGGCTGAAATCAGCGTTTGATTTCAGGGCCACAGCCTCGTTGAACGAGCTGCCTGTGGCGGCTACGATGCGGAAACGGCGGTCGCTCTCAAACACTGTCAGCTTCTCGTCCGGGCGGGCTGCCACGTATGCATTTGCCTCGGCACGGTTAGCGTGTGACGACACTATGAGATAGAATGTCGGTGCAAGAGCCTTGGCGGCGACAGCAGCAGGTGCCGGCGCAAGTTTCAGAGTGTCTGTTGCATCGGCGTGATTCGGCACCGCGATGAAAAGAGTGGAGTCGGCCGGTGCGGCGAGCGGCAGGTTCACAGCCTTGGCGGCGGTGACTTTCGGGGCAGGCACTGATGCGAAAGAGGTGTCGGCACGGTTTACAATCACCGGAGTTGTGAGTGTTATGCCGAGAGCAATCATCGCAGCCACCGCAGCCGCGCCACGCGCAAAAGCACGCAGACCGCTGAGCCGGACAACCGCCTCTGAGGCAGATTCCTGCCGGGCGTTGTCAACAACCTCCATTACCGGAAGTTCAAAAAAAGCGATGTTTGCAATAGACTTGGCATCGGCCACCGGAATGAAAGACATTGTGCCGGAGCTGTCGCGGCGCAGGGTGCCGATACGTGGCAGCGCAAGCAGGCCGGCAACATCATACAGGTTTCTCAGCTTGGCTATGGCAGCTGTGACCGCTGCCACCGCGCTGTCGTAGGAGATGCCTTCGCGGCGGGCGACACTATGGGCAAGCATGCCGTCGTTGTGGTTCACAGCCGGGTTGAAACCGAGCTTGCGCACCGGCGGGTAAAGAATGCCGTCGCTGACACACGCGGGCACATGCTGCGCAACAATGGCTCCCCATCCGGGAAGAATGACGCAGTCATGGCGGCTGACAAGATACTGTATATGTTGGATGATGTCTATCACAAGTGCAAAATTAAAACTTTTTTCGATTTTTTCCAATTAAGAAATGGCTCAGGCAAACATTTTTGCGAGATCTTCAGTGGATATGAGATTTATAATCAGCTGACCGTCAGGGGTGAAGTTTGGAGCGGCCAGACTGAACAAATCGCTGATCAGACGCTCCATCTCCTCGGGGGTGAGCAGCTGCCCGTATTTGACAGCTCCCGCCCTCGCCATAGCCAGGGCTGCGCGCCGCTGCATGGCGCTGTCGGCAGGGTCTCCCCCATCGGTCTCCTCCTCGATAATTTTCATCAGGGTGTCCACAGGGTTATTCTCCACGGCAGGCGCGGAATTGATGCTCCATGAAAAATCGCCGAGGTAAGCGATGTCAAAGCCAAGGGCGGTAACCACCGGCACAATAGCCTCAAGGACAGCATGTTGCGCGGGCGAGAGGGTAACAATCTCAGGAAAGAGCAGCCTCTGGCTGTCAATCTGTCCGGTAGCCACCATATTGATATAGCGCTCATATAGCACCTTCAGGTGGGCGCGGTGCTGGTCAATCACCATCACTCCTGATTTCGAGGGGGTGAGGATATAGCGGCCCTTTGCCTGAATGCAATTGTAGGCGGAAGCCACCTCGGCGGTCGCATCGAAAAGGGTCTGGTTGTCAGGCTTCTCCTCAGAGGGCGCGGCTGCATTGAGCGCGCTCGGGCGCATACCCTGAGCCGGAGCGGCGGAGCCGGTTTCGGCACTGAACTCGGCATACAGCTTGTCCCAGTCCGACCCCACGCTGCGCAGGGCACTGTTATGACGGTATGATGATGCGCCGCGGCTGCCACCATCCGCGCGGGGAGCCTCAGGCTGAGAGGCGAAGGGGTTGTATGTGGGGTCCAGCTCCACGCTGTGGGCGGCGGTGCCGTCCGGCGAGAATGTTGGAATCTCGGGAGCGTCAATGCGGTCAAAGTCAATCGCTTCGGCAGCATTGTATCGTCCGAGCGACTCCTTTATCGCGGCCACGAGAATCTGCCATATCGCCGGCTCATCCTCAAACTTTATTTCGTTTTTTGTAGGATGAATGTTCACATCTATGCTCGCCGGATTGACCTTGAAGTCAAGAAAATAATTCGGCTGCTCGTCGGAGGGAATCAGATTTTCATAGCATTGCAACACCGCCTTGTGAAAATAGGGGTGGCGCATATTGCGGCCATTTACCATGAGATACTGCAGCGCGTTGCGGCGGCGGGCAAACTGCGGCAGGGACACAAAGCCGCTGATCGATACAATCGAGGTGGATGTCTCCACCGGAATGAGCTGCTTGTCGAGGCTCTTGCCGAAGAGGTCGACAATTCGCTGCTTGAATGAGCCGCGGAGCAGCTTGTGGAGCACACTGTCGTTGTGAATCAGGGCTATCTCAACCGCCGGATTGACAAGAGCCAGACGCTCAAACTCGCGCACAATGTTGGCGAGCTCCACCGAGTCCTTTTTGAGAAATTTGCGGCGTGCCGGCACATTGAAAAAGAGATTTTTCACCATCATATTGCTCCCCGGGGTGCATGCTTCCGGCTCCTGGCTCTCCACCACGCTGCCGTTTATTATCAGGCGTGTGCCGACAGTGGCTCCGTGGAGCATGGTGCGGAGGTCTACCCTCGCCACAGCTGCAATCGAGGCGAGAGCCTCGCCACGGAAGCCCATTGTGTTGAGGCTGAACAGGTCGGCGGCAGCGGCAATCTTGGAAGTGGCATGACGCTCAAACGCAAGGCGCGCATCGGTGTCGCTCATACCGCTGCCGTCGTCAACCACCTGAATCAGGGTGCGTCCGGCATCCTTGATTATGATTTCAATGGATTTCGCTCCCGCATCTACAGCATTCTCCACCAGCTCCTTGACCACAGAGGCAGGGCGCTGGATAACCTCACCGGCCGCTATCTGATTAGCCACCGAGTCGGGAAGAAGTCGTATAATGTCGCTCATATAATCACATTTTTGCAGCAACAAAATTACTACAAAAGTGTGCCGCGACCCAAATAGAGTTTTCTACAGGGTGTTGATAACTTTGAGGGGATGTTTATAAGTTGTCTGAGTGCTCTGAGACCTCTGAGATCTCTGTGCTCTCTGTGGGCTCAGGGTTCTTCGGCGGCTCTGAGCTTTCCGAGCGCCTTGCAGGCTTGGTTCGCTTGACGACTGTTGCCGCCGGGGCGGAATTTATCAGCTCCACCATACGCTCGGGCACAATGAACACATCTTCGGGCGAAAGCGGCCTGATATCCTCGTACCAGGCAAATTTCTGCAGAAAATAGCTTCCCTTCTTGGCAAGATAGAGCGGCACCACCTTGGCTGTGGTAGCGGGAGTGAAGAGAATACGCTCAATGTCGTTTGCCTCAAACCATGCGTCCATGACACTACTCTCCACATACGCATATTTATTGTATGTGGAATCGTTTTCCATCGGAAACATTATGAGCATCACATTGCCCTCTACAAAGAGATGGCGAATCGTAGAGTCATTGAACCAGGCTGTCATCTCTGTGCCGCTCATCTGTTGGAAACAGTCCTCATCAAGGTGCTCGGCCATGAAGCCGAACTCGGGAAGCTTGGCCCAGTCGACGGTGGAGTCATTGAAATGCACGTTGATCACATTGCCGAAAATCTGACGCTCGCCGCTCCACACCACCGGATGGCGGTACATATACATCATGGAGTCGCGCTCGGTGCTGCTCAGCGAGTCGCAGATACCCTGAAGGTCAGAGCGATAGAAGCGCACTTTGTGAAACACATTCATCACCCTTGTGGAATCCTCCTTGTCGAGATATGCGAAAATTGTGTCGCCATGCAGATACAGAGTGTCGGGCCGTGAATACTCCTTTGCGAGTGCCCTGCCGGTTACAAACGCGCTGTCCGTGCGGTCGTCATAATAGCCATAGTCGCCGAAAAGGGCACTGCTGCGGGCCGAGTCGGTAAGCACCATGTTGCCGAACGCCTCCCCTATCCCGCGGTCGCGGTCATAGAACAGAGTATCGCCGGTGAGGGTATTGCCCCTGTTTGTCACAACGAGCGAGCGCTTGTAAAGGTCGGCAAGACCGGTCTCTGTATTGTATGTGCCTGAGGTAGAGCGAATCTCGCCATCCTTATTGACTATGCGTGTCTGCGCGATAAGCTGCGCTATGTGGGTTTCGGTATTGTAGTGCAGCGAGTCGGTGAACATACGCAGGGTATCGCTGTTGTTGAGGCTGTTGAGCTCAACATCGAGATAGAAAAAGGCATCTTTTGTGTTGGGATGATACTCTCCCTGCAGCGAAGTGAGGGTATTCTGCAGGTCGCTCAGCTCACCGCCCACCTCATAGTAGCCTACCTCGGCGGGTATGTCGTAGTTGAAAACATCGGTCTCGAGCTTCACATCGCGGTTTATTAGCCTCACCTTCTTGCCGGCATCGGCATAGAGTACCGCAATTTCAGTCGCGCCATCGTAGTTCAGCTCATCGGCATAGACAAACAGGGTGTCGCCCTGCTCCATCCTCACATTGCTGAAAGCGTCAAAGGAATTGCTCTGCTCATAAAAGTGCGCGCTGTCGCAATACATGAACATATCGTTCTTGCGGAAAGCCACATTGCCCACCAGCACCTGGTACTGCTCCTCGGGAGCCAGGTCAGGCTGCTCCTTGTAGGTCCACTTGTCGGCGTGCTCGAGAAACACCTTCCCCTCCTGATAGCGGTTTGCCCCGGGGATAACCGGCTTGATGGTCTGAGGAGCGGAGTTGTCAACCGGGCGCGACGGCGCTGTCCATGCCGGCATGGCAAGCACGCCGAGCACACTCACGGCCATAAGCCCCGGAGCGAGACGCTTCAGGGCGCGGCGCACACTGTCAACTGCCTGCCTCATTGCGGTTATTCGCCTGCGGCTGAGGTTTTCTCCTTAATCCAACCCTTGTGGGTAAACTCGCAGTTGCGCCAGTTTTCGTCGATGCGCACGTATGTTTCGTTGATTTTATTCTCAAGCCATGAGTTGAGGATATCCTGCCGGCGGCTGTTCTCATACATACCTTTTATCACCTGATAGTCCTCGCCGATATTGGCTTTATGACCATCGATGCGGCGGTTGAGGCGCACAACAGCCACCACCTCGCGGTTGAGCTTCGGATCCATCATCACAAAAGCCTCCGAGATATCGCCGGGCTGCATTCCGGCAACCTTCTGGGCCACCTCCTGAGGCAGCTCCGACATTGTGAAGCGGGTTGAGCCGCTGCGCTCGCTCTCGCGGTCGGTGTTCACCATCATGCCTTTGTTTGCCCGGGTGGATTTGTCCTGCGACACCAGTCCCACCACATCGTCAAAGCTGATAAGCCCCTTTACAATGTCGCTGCGCAGCGAGTCGAGGCGCACACGCGCTTCGTTGAGGTCGTTTTCGCTCACCTTCGGGCGGAGCAGTATGTGGCGCACATTGATGCGGTCGCCGCGCTTCTCGATAAGCTGGATTATATGGTAGCCGAATTCTGTCTCCACAATTTTGCTCACCTTCTTGGGGTCGTTGAGGTTGAACGCCACCGCTGCAAATTCGGGGTCGAGGGTAGCCTTGCCGCTGAGTCCGAGCTCACCGCCGCGCATACTGCTGCCGGGGTCCTCGGAGTAGAGGATGGCAAGTGTCGAGAACTCGCTCTCGCCACGGTTCACCCTCTCGGAATAGTCGCGCAGACGCGCCTTCACATCCTCAACCTCCTGACGGGGCACCACCGGGTTGATGGTTATAATCTGCGCCTCCACCTGCAGGGGTATGAACGGCACGCTGTCCTCAGACAGCGACTGGAAATATTTTCTCACATCATTGGGGGTGGAGGTGACATTTGCGGTGAGGCTCTGCTGCACCTGACGCACACGGTAGCTGTTTTTGACGCTCTCCATCATCTCCGAGCGGATTTCGGCAAGCGGCTTGCGGTAGTACTCCTCCATCTTCTCCTTTGTCTGGAAAATGTTGATGAAGTAGTTCACGCGGCTGTCCACCTCCGCCATAACCATAGCGTCGCTCACCTCAACGGTGTCCATATCCGCCTGATGGAGGTAAAGCTTCTCAACGGCAAGCATTTCGGGCACAACACAATAGGGGTCGCCCTGCAGGTTTGCATTGTCGCGCAGCAGATTGATGTACTGCGACTCGATTTCGGACTTCCAGATAGGCTGGTCGCCGACAACCCACGCAACTTCCTCTGCCACATTGTTTTGCGCATGAGCACTGATAGCACACACAGCCATAAAGGCTGCTAATATGATGTTTTTCGCTTTCACTCTATTGATTTTTTGATAATTCGGGCTCAAATTTAGTGATTTTTCCTCACGCAACCACCCGATATGGGTGTAAAAATAGCTAAAACGCCACATTACACCCCCGAACAAGTAGCGCAGCCCCTGCACCATATACGGGCGGGGCTGCGCAGAAGTCTTGTTGGTGAGGGTCAAGCGGCTTACTGATGTGAAGCGCTGTAGTTGGGAGCCTCGCTTGTTATTGCAACGTCGTGGGGATGACTCTCGGCCACTCCGGCGTTGGTTATACGGGTGAATTTGGCATTGTGGAGCTGCTCGATATTGGCGGCACCGCAGTAACCCATGCCGGCACGCAGTCCGCCGAGCATCTGGTATGTCACCTCAAAGAGCGAGCCCTTGAAGGGCACGCGGGCGGCGATGCCTTCAGGCACAAGCTTCTTAACATCGCTCTCGCCGGCCTGGAAATAGCGGTCCTTCGAGCCTTTCTCCATAGCTTCGAGCGAGCCCATGCCACGGTATGCCTTGTATTTACGTCCATTGTAGATGATTGTGTCGCCGGGGCTCTCCTCCACGCCGGCAAGCATACCGCCAAGCATCACACAGTAGGCGCCGGCTGCAAGAGCCTTCACAATGTCGCCTGAATAGCGGATGCCGCCGTCGGCAATGAGGGGCACTCCTGTGCCTGCAAGCGACTTGGCTACATCATAGACAGCGCTGAGCTGGGGCACACCCACACCTGCAATAACTCGGGTGGTGCAGATTGAACCCGGGCCGATACCCACCTTCACACCGTCGGCGCCGTTGTCAACAAGGTATCTGGCAGCTTCGCCGGTAGCGATATTGCCGACAACAACATCTATATGGGGATATTTTTCCTTTACCGCACGGAGCACTCCGATAACACCCTTGCTGTGGCCGTGGGCTGTGTCGATGACAATTGCGTCGACTCCGGCCTCAACCAGAGCATCCACGCGCTCCATGCTGTCGGCTGTGACACCGACACCGGCTGCCACCCTCAGGCGGCCGCGGCTGTCCTTGCATGCGTTGGGCTTGTCCTTGGCTTTGGTGATATCCTTGTAGGTGACGAGGCCAACGAGGTGTCCCTCGCCATCCACAACGGGGAGTTTTTCAATTTTGTGCTCCTGAAGAATCTGCGCCGCCTCCTCGAGGTTGGTGCTCTGCTGGGTAGTGACAAGATTGTCAGAGGTCATCACTTCGTCGATGGGGCGTTTGAGGTCGCGCTCAAAACGGAGGTCGCGGTTGGTGACAATACCCACAAGCTTGCGGTTGTCGTCCACAACAGGTATGCCGCCAATATGATACTCCTCCATCATTGCCAACGCATCGGCAACAGTGCTGCCGCGCTTAATGGTGACGGGGTCGTATATCATGCCGTTCTCGGCACGCTTCACGGCATGCACCTGACGCGCCTGCTCTGCGATGGGCATATTCTTGTGAATGACGCCGATACCGCCTTCGCGGGCAATAGCAATGGCCAGCTGCGCCTCGGTGACAGTGTCCATAGCGGCAGACACAAGGGGCACATTGAGCTCAATGTTGCGGGAAAACTTTGTTTTGAGATTTACTTCACGAGGCAACACCTCGGAATAGGCGGGGATGAGAAGGACATCATCAAATGTCAACCCGTCCATTTTTACGCGATCTGCAATAAACGACATATTCTGTTTGTCTTTAGAATTTATTGCACGCAAAGATAAGCATTTTTTTTGAATGTTATGCAAGCAGACGCTCCCCTGCCCTCATTTTTTTGACTTGGCGCGGGTCATATATATAATAAGGAGAGCGGCGCGCTCGGAGTTGTTGTCTCCGGCGCGCCGCCTTATTTCGCAATGGGGAGTTATCAGTTGATTTCGATTTCGTCAACAAACACAAATCCGGGTTTGCCGGCTCCGGGATGCCAGGAGGGTATCACGGCGGGCTTGACAGTAACGCGCACGTAGCGTGCTGTCACAGGGCTGAATTTGAGCTCGTGAGTGATAATCTTGTCGCTACTGGTGGTCATTTCGGGATAGTTCTCGGAAGCTACTGTTGTGAAGTCCTTGCCGTTTTCAGACACAGCCACTTCAAATGCGCTGGCGTCAAACACCCAGTCACCGGTGGCGGTGCAGGCGCGCACACTTACACTGCTCACCTGCTCGGAGGCTTCGAGGTCGACTGTGGCAACGAGGTCGCTGCCTACATATCCTACCCAGTCGCCGTTGCCGTAGCCGTTGGTGCCGAATTTGCCGTCAACGAGAGTCACACCCTCCTTAGCCTTGTAGCGGGGATGGGGAGCGTTGAGCAGGGTCACGGGGTGAGCGGTAGCTTTGTTGAAAGTGATGCTGTCGGTGAAGAGAGCGCTGTTGGCGCCGGGGCGTGTTGCGAGGGCCTTGATGGTGCAGGATTCTTTCAGCACCACAGGCTCGGTGTACACCGGAGATTCCTCTGTCGGCTCGGTGCCGTCGAGAGTATAGTGGATGGGAGCGTCGTCAACAGTTGTGAGCTCAAGGGTTATGGCATGGTTCTCAAGATCGGTTGTGAGCTTGCCGGCAACGTTGAACATGTGGGTTGCATAGTTGTAGCCGTTAACGTCGTACTGTCTGAACATCTGGGGCATACGTGCGCTGAATCCCTTGTAGTCCTTCGGGGCGTCAGACCACTGCACCTCGGCGAGGGCGGCCATACGGGGCAGCTCCATATACTGAACGTGAGAGAATGTGGGGATATACTCTGTCCAGAGGTTTGCCTGCACACCGATGATGTGTTTGGCTTCCTCGGGTGTCAGCTCTGCGGGGAGAGGTTCGTAGCTGTACACTTTCTGCACGGGCACATAGCCGCCGATAGCCTCGGGCTCCTTTTCGCGGTCAAGAGTCTGGTAGTAGTCGAAGTACATGTAGCTGTTGGGGGTCATGATGACATCGTGGCCACGCTTCGCAGCCTCGATACCGCCTGCCTCACCGCGCCAGCTCATCACGATAGCGCCTGGAGCGAGACCGCCTTCGAGGGTTTCATCCCAGCCGATCATCTTGCGGCCTTTAGAAGACAGGAAGTCGCTTGCGTGGTGGATTATGTGGCTCTGGAGCTTCTCCTCAACAGTGCCGTGGGAGTCAGCCTTCAGACCGAGGGCTTTTGCCTTAGCCTGACATTTGGCGCACTCTTTCCAGCGTGTCTTGGGACATTCGTCGCCACCAACGTGGATATATTCGCTGGGGAAGATATCAACAATCTCACCGAGCACAGTGTCGATGAAAGTATATACCGAATCATTTCCGGCGCAGAGCACATCGTCGCTCACGCCCCAGATCTGCCATACATCGTATGGGCCACCGGTGCAGCCGAGGTTGGGATATGCGGTGAGGGCGCCGAGCATGTGGCCGGGAAGGTCGATTTCGGGGATAACGGTGATGTTGCGGTCAGCGGCATATTTCACAATGTCGCGGGCCTCCTCCTGAGTGTAGAAACCGCCGTAGGGAATGCTGTCATACACCCCGGTGTTGTGGCCGATCACAGTGCCTTTGCGCTTGCTGCCTATCTCGGTGAGTTCGGGAAGGCTCTTGATTTCGATGCGCCAGCCCTGGTCGTCGGTAATGTGCCAGTGGAGCGTATTGATATTGTGGAGAGCGAGCATATCGATGAATGTCTTCACAGAATCGGCGGGGAAGAAGTGGCGCGACACATCGAAATGGGCACCGCGGTAAGCGAAGCGGGGCTGGTCGTCGATAGTCACGGCGGGGAAAACCACATTGTTGTTTCCTGCCTCGGGGATAGCCTTGCGCAGGGTCTGCACGCCGTAGAATGTGCCGGCTGCTGTGGAGCCGTTGATTGAAATGCCGTCGGCGGTGACAGTGAGCTGATAAGCCTCGGGGTTCTCATTCTGCAGGTTTGCGGCGAGAGTGATAGCTCCAGCAGCGGGAGCGTCAGTGGTGAGCGCGGGGTTGAGGCCTGTCATCTGCTCGATGTAGCCTGCAAGGAACTCTGCATCACGCATCAGCGCGCTGTCCCCCTCGGGATAAGCGATTTTGGTATTGGAATCAAGGGTAAAGCCTTCGCCCTGCCCTGCGACGATGCTGTGGGGCAGCGGCACGACATTGTAGTTTGCGGTCACTTCGCCACGACTGGCGCAACCAACCACGGCTAAACATAGTGCCGCCGCGGCAAATAATTTCAACTTAGTCATGAAATGGATAAAAATGGTATTTAATTTAAAAATTTATCAATCAATGTACAAAGATACGATTAAGCGAGTGCAAAACCAAATTTATTTGGCTTTGCCGAGCGGGAGATGGGCGCCGCGGGGGGGGGGATGCGGCAGCGGAAGAGGTTTCGCCGCCACGCGGCGCCATACGGCGGGGGAAGATGGCGGAAGCTTCTGATGAGGGAGTAAAAAAGCGGCCCGGGGGATGCCCGGGCCGCGAGGGGTGAGTCATGATATCAAATATCTAAACTCGGATCAGTATTTACTTTAACTCAAATCAGTATTTACTTGAAGTTGAAGCCGGAGATGCAGCCCTTGCCGCCGTCGATAGGCCAGCCGGGGTTCTGGTAGATTACTGTTGAGGAGATATCGCCGTCAACAGCTTCTGCGTTTACAAATGCATCGTGGCCGATAGGGCTGAGGTAGTGAGCCATATTGAAGCGGTAGCCGTCCCAAACATAGTTGCCTTCGAGGCTGATCTGGTAGGGGCGCACATAGTCGCTGAGGTCGGGTGAGCTCATGTTGCCAGTGCCGTCAGCGGCAACAGTACCGATGATTTTTTCTCCGGTGTATGCTGTGAGACACATATCGCTTTCCAAGTCGGAGTAAACGGTGCCCCAGTATTTCATACCTTCGATCTGGTAGGGTGTCTCGATCATCTGGTTCAGAGCGGCCCAACGGCGTAGGTCATCCATGCGGAAGCCTTCGGCCATGAGCTCGTTGCGGCGTTCGCGGCGCACATTGTAGATGAGCGGGCTCACATAGGAGTTGTTTGAGTAAGCGCCCCAGTCGCCTTTGGCTTCCTCAGCCATGTTAGTGGCGGCGATTGTGATGTTGTAGTCGGGGTTCACTTTAGCGCGGTTGCGGATTGCGCGCCAGTAGGCGTCGGCTGTTCCGTCAACGTTGCCTGTGCGCTCAACAGATGCTTCCATGTAGTTGAGAAGAGCCTCAACAGCGCGGAACACGATTGCACCGGTTTCTGAACGGAGGTTAGCGGAACCCTGGTTGAAGTCATAGCCCTGGCCTTTCTTCACAGGGTAACCGGTGATGGAGCTTGTAGACTCGATACCGTCAAGGAGCCAGCCGCCGCGGTAGATAGAGGGTGTGTTGCCGTCTGTGCCGTAGCTGATGATTGAGCCATCGCCCTTCATGAAGATTTTGATGCGGGAGTCACGATCCTGGATAGTGGCGCTCACACCCTGATTTTCCCAAGCGGGGTCATAGCCTGAACCCGCTGCGTAGATGGGAAGACCATTGCGCATGAGGAAGCTGTTTATGAGGCCACGGGTGTAGCCTGAACCGCCGCCGTTGCCCTGGAACTGGTTCTGAATCTGGCTCACCTGACCCTGGCTGAAGCTGTACTGCTTGTAGAGGAGCACCTCATCGTAGCCGCTCATGTCCACAGAGCAGAACATGCAGTAGTAGGGGTTGAGTTCGGTAAGGCCGGGCCCCATGCCCTCAGGGGTATCGGTGTTGTTTGTGAGGTTGTTGACAAACTTGTCGCCTACAGCCTTGGCGTCTGTCATAGCCTCGCCGAGGAAGAAGTCGATTTCAGAATCGATGTTGAAACTGCCGAGCATAGAAGCATCACCGGGCCAGTTGGGTCCGCCGGGCACAAGCGCTGTGCCTTTGTGGTATTTGAGCCATGTGCCTTCGAGGAGAGCCACGCGGCTGCGGAGCAGGTGAGCGCAGTCCTTGTTGAGGCCGTTATTGCCGTAGGCGCTTGTCTCAGGCAGGTAGCTGATGGCCTTGGTGAGGTCGTCAAGGATGTGGCGTGCCACCTGGTTGCGGGGATAGCGCTTACTCTTTTCAACAAGGAGGTCGCGGTCATTTTCGGGGAGTACGTCATCGATGATGGGATAGTCGCCGACAGCCACATAGTAGCGGTAGTACTCGTATGCACGGAAGAAGTAAGCTTCACCGATAGCCTGATTGATGGTTGCTGTAGAGCCACCGATATTGTTTTTATCCAGCTCTTCTAGAGTGTGCTGGATGAAATAGTTGAGTGAGCGGATGTTGCCGAAACCCCAGTTGTCAGTACCTGTACCGGTGCGCCATTCGCCGGGCGCCCAACGGGTGGATGCTGAGAAAGCGGCGGTGTTGTCGGTGTTGTCGTCACCGGTAAATGTGCCGAGACGGTAAGCAGCCATTCC
Source organism: uncultured Muribaculaceae bacterium (assembly GCA_910588065.1). GTDB lineage: Bacteria > Bacteroidota > Bacteroidia > Bacteroidales > Muribaculaceae > Paramuribaculum. The sequence goes on along the minus strand of CAJUPZ010000014.1, from coordinate 57,832 downwards.
GTGATTCGGGAAAACAGTGTAGAAGTTCAAGGTGTATGCCTTGAGGTTGTCCGCATCTGTAAAGAATGTCTCGGGGATGATTTTGTCCACCGGCTGCTCGTTGAGGAAGTCGTTGCAGGCTGTGAGGCTCACAAGCGAGGCGCCGATGAAAAGTCCCGTAATATATTTATTCATAGTTACGTCTGTTTTAGAAAGTTACGTTAAGACCAACGGAGAACACACGCTGCAGGGGATATACCTTGCCGTAGCCGTAAGCATTGTCGTATGCATCGATGAGCTCGGGGTCGCCTGTGCCGGTGAAGTTGGTAATCTGGGCGAGGTTTTCACCTGAGAAGAAGATGCGCACATTTTCCATGTAAGCTTTGCGTGTGATAGTCTGAGGCAGGGTATAACCGATGGTTATGTTCTTGAGGCTGCAGTAAGCGGCGTTCTGAAGATAACGGGTCTGTGTGTAAGAGTTTTTGCCGCCTGCCCAGTTAGCACGGGGATAGTATGCATTGAGGTTGGGGCCGAAGGGGCTGTCGGTGTCTTCGGGACGGAAGTAGTCAAGGTGTTCCTTGAGGCAGAGAGCCTGCCACTGACCCATGCCCATAGCACCCCAGAACACTGCACCGCCGGCGCTGTAGTCGCGCTTGCCGACACCCTGGAAGAATACCTTGAGGTCGAAGCCTTTCCACTGAGCGTCGAGGTTGAGACCGAAGCTGTAGCGGGGTGTTGAATTACCGATAACGGATATGTCGCCATGGTCCTTAAGAGTATACTGACCGTTGTCTATCACGCCGTCGCCGTTTGTGTCGGCATACATGATGTCACCGGCGCCCCAGTTTGTACCGAAACGGTTCTGGCCGGCACGGCGGGTTGCGGGATATTCGCCATGTTTCTTGAAGTAGTTTTCGTCAAGAGCATCGAGGTGAGCGTCCATCTCAGCCTGTGATTTGGCGATGCCTACGGTTGTGTAGCCCCATATTTCACCGAGCTTGCGGCCGTTGTAGTAGCTGCCGAGAGCATAGTTTTCGTTGGGATATTCATCCACGGTCACAGTGTGGTCGTAGAGGTTTGCGGTGATACCATAGCTGAAGTCCTGGATGCGGTCGCGCCAGCTGATGGTGAGTTCCCAACCTTTTGCTGTCATGGAGAGGTTGTTTGTGTTGGGCACGGATGCACCGAGTACGTTGGGCATTGTTTTGCCGGGGCCCACCATATCCATGGTCTTGCGGTTGTAGTAGTCGATGGTACCGGTGAAGCGGTTGTTGAAGAGACCCCAGTCAAGACCTATGTCCCATGTGCGGTTCTTCTCCCAAGTGAGTGTGGAGGAGATGAGTCCGGGCATTGAAGCGATGGTGCCATGCGCGCCGCCTATGAGCCAAGCGCTGTTTGCGGTGGCGTAGCCCATGTTGGTGTATGTGGGATACCAGCTGTTGGTGTTCTGGTTGCCGAGCTTACCCCATGAGTAGCGGAGCTTGAGGGTGTTGAGGGTGCCGCGTGCGCTTTCCATGAAGTTTTCGCGTGCTACATTCCAACCGAGAGAGAAAGAGGGGCTGGTGACCCAGCGGCTTCCCTGACGGAAGCGTGAAGAACCGTCGTAGCGGATGTTTCCTTCAACGAGGTAACGGCCATCGTAGTCGTAGTTGATACGGCCGAACCAGCCGGCTGTGCTCCATGTCGCCTCACCGCCTGAAACACGCTTGTCGTCCTTGCCGGATGTCATGCTGAGGTAGGGAAGGCCGTTGATGATGCCTGTGTTTGAGGCGCTGAACTGTTCGTAATTGTACCACTCACTCTGGAAACCGGCCATTACCTTGAAGTTGTGCACTTCGTTGAATGTTCGGCTGTAGTCACCGTAGATGTTGGGATTGAAATAGTTTGAGCGGTAGTTGTACTGATAGAGGTATGAACCTACACCACCGGCAGCGTGGGGATAGCCATTGGGGTTCTCCGGGAAGGGAGTTCCATCGGGCATGAAGCTGTATGACTGCTGGATGTCCTGCTTAGTATTGGAGTGCTGGGTGCGGTAGTTGAACTCAGCGTTGAGGTTGAGGCCTTCGAGAGGGTTGAAGCGGAAGCTGAACTGATGGTCGAGCTTGTCTTCCCAGTTTTTATAGCGTCCTCCGTTTTCCATCGCATAGATGAACGATTCCTTCACGGGGTTGCCGTTGGGGTCGTATGCGGGGAAGTTTGGCCAGTAGCGCATGATGTTGTGGTAGAGCTCGGCGCTTGAATACTGGCTCACGAATGAGGGAGCGTTGTATTTGCCGCGGTACCAGCGTGCGCTGTAGCCGAATTTCATCCATTTTGTGAGGTTCACATTTATTTTGGCGTTGAGGGTGTAGCGCTGCTGTGAGTCATCGCCGTAGCGGAGGATACCATCTTGGCTGAGGAGGTTACCGCTGAAATAGAAATCGTACTTCTCGTTACCGCCGTTCAAGCTGACGTTGTGTTCCTGGCTGAAGCCGGTTTTGCCGAAATGGAGGTCCAGCCAGTCGGTGTTGCCGAGAGGCATGATGTCGGGGTTTTCCGCCCATACAGCCCATTTGCCGTCCTTGGGGTCAACGAACATCTGTCCGGTGGGGTTTTTGAGTTTGTCGATATATTCCTGAGTCATCCAGATACGGCCTGCAGCCTCTGCACTCTCTTCGAGATAGTTTGCCCATTCCCAGGAGCTTGCCATCTTGGGCATGCGTGTTACATGGCTCCAGCGGAAAGAGTCGCTGTAATTTACAGTCACCTTACCCTCTTTACCGGTGCGGGTGGTGATGAGAATCACACCGCCGGCGGCGCGGCTACCGTAGATGGAGGAAGCGGCGGCGTCTTTCAGCACCGAGATGTTTTCAACATCGGCGGGGTTGAGCTGGTTGATGTCGCCTTCCATGCCGTCGATGAGCACAAGGGGGTTAACAGAAGAGCCGGAACCGATGGTACCGGTACCGCGGATATTCATTGAACGAGTGCCTCCAAGCTGACCGCCACGGGCAGAGCCGAGCACGTCAAGACCGGCTGCCATGCCCTGAAGAGCGTCGGCAACAGTGTTTACCGGACGGGCAGAAATCTCTTTGCCGCTCACTGTTGACACAGCGCCGGTAAGGTTAACTTTCTTCTGCACACCGAAACCAACGACAACAACTTCGTCAAGCGACTCAACGTCGTCCTCAAGTTTGATAGTGAGCGGAGTGCCTTCCCATTTAACGGTTACAGGCTTGCAGCCTACATAGGAAACACGGATTGAAGCACCTGACTTGACGTTTGAGAGCGAGAATTTGCCGTCAACGTCGGTAGAAGTGCCGTTTGTAGTGCCGAGCACCATTACAGAGGCTCCGGGCAGGGGCTCGTCGTCCTGGTCAAGTACCACACCTGTAGCCGTGGTGGCATCAGGAGCCGGAGCAGCTGAAGCGTTGAAGCTCCATCCGGTCAGCACACAGAGAGTGAGCAAAAGCAAGGGCATGGCCGCCAGCTTTGAGCTCAGATTGCGTAGTTGATGAAACATACTGTGAATTAGTTAATTAGTAAATAAGGTTATATATTTATGCAGAGAAATATAAATACTTATTAACTTCCATACATAAATATTGAGCAAAATTACATCAGTCGAGATAAAATACCCCCCCCCCCATTGTTAATATTTGTAAAACCTGCTGTAAAACATAAAAACGCAGAGAGTGCGCCCGCCCAAAAGGGCAGACACACTCTCGATTCAACTTGGATCAGTTTATAAGTGAGCTTCTGTTATCGCAACAGAGAGCGGGTCACTTTATCGTCAAATAATCAGATTGCGGAGGCTCCGTAGCCGGCCTTGACAGACCAACCGGGGTTCTGGTAAACCACCGAGGGAGACACCTGATCGCCGTTATCGTCAAATGAAGCACCTGTCTTGGTAAATGCGGCAGCACCGAGGGGAGAGAGGTACTGTGCGCGGGTCCATGACCAACCGTTGAAGAAGTTGTTGCTCACACTTGAAATCTGATATGGGTGAACGTAGGGACCGCTGATGGCGGGGTCGCTCATGTTGCCTGTACCACCGGCCACATCTACCTTAACAATAGACTCTGTGCCGTCGCCGTTTTTGAGGTTCATGGGGTTTTCACCGGCAGACTTGTCATAAACGGTGCCCCAGAACTTCATGCCTTCGATCTGGAAGGGGTTTGCAGCAAGCTGGTCAAGGGCGCACCAACGACGGAGGTCGTCCATGCGGAAGCCTTCTGCCATGAGCTCGTTGCGGCGTTCGCGGCGAACATTGTAAACAAGAGTGCTGACGAGGTTGCCGTGAGAGTAAGCTCCGAAGTCGCCGAGAGCCTCCTGGTTCATGTCGGTAGCGGCAATGGTCTTGTTGTAGTCAGCGTCAACCTTGGCGCGGTTGCGGAGAGCTGCCCAATATGTTGCTGCGTTGCCGTCAACAGAATTGTTGAGTTCAACACAAGCTTCCATATAATTAAGGAGAGCCTCGGTGGCGCGGAAGATGATGCAACCCTGGATGCCGTGGTCATGAGCCTGGGGGTTGGGAGTGTAGATCATACCTTTCTTGATGCCGTAGCCGGTAACGCAACGCATTTCAGAAGAGGCGTTGATAAGCCAGCCCATAGCCCAGTTCTCGGTGCCGCCGTCAGTTGTGTAGGCAGTAACACAGTTGTCGCCTTTTGTGAAGATGCGGATACGGGAGTCGCGATCCTGAAGAGTGGCGGTAACGCCCTGGTTTTCCCAATCGGGGTCGTAGCCTGAGCCGGCAGCGTAGATGGGAAGACCGTTCTTCATGAGGAAGCTGTTGACCATACCGCGTGTCCAACCGGAGTTGCCGCCGTTGCGCTGGAACTGCATGTAGATATTTGAGTAGATGCTCTGGTCAAGGGCGTAGCTCTTGTACATAAGCACTTCATCGTAGCCGTTGAGGTCAGACTCTGTAAACATGCCGTAATAGGGGTTTACGCAAGTTGTAGCATCCGAGTAGCCTTCGGGTGTGTCCGTGTTGACAGCGAGGTTGTTGACAACAGCGTCGGCAACCGGCTTGGCTGAGTTCATGGCTTCGGTGAGGAAGTAGTTGATTTCATTGTCGATATTGAAATCGCCGAGCAGAGCGGCATCGCCGGGCCAACCGGGACCGCCGGGCACAAGTGCAGTGCCTTTGTGATGCTTGAGCCATGTGCCTTCAAAGAGGGCAACGCGGCTGCGGAGAAGCTGAGCGCAGGCTTTGTTGATGCGCTGCTTGCCGCCGGTGGCAGTGACGGGCAGGAGCTCGATAGCTTTGTCGAGATCCTCGAGGATGAAGCGTGCAACTTTGTTGCGGGGCTGACGCACGGAAGCTTCCATGAGCTCCTCCTTTTCGTCGGGGAGAGCTGTCTTGACGATGGGGAAGTCGCCGTAGGTCTTGTACTGGCGCCAGTAAGCGTAAGCACGCATGAAGTAGCCTTCGCCGATGTACTGCTTGATCTCGTTAGAGTTACCGGTGATTGTACCGGCCTCATACTTGGGCAGAGCCTGATCGAGGAAGTAGTTGGCGTTGCGGATGAAGGTGAAGCTCCAACCCGAGCCTGAGCCTGTTTGCCAGAGGCCGGGCGCCCACTGAGAGGATGAGCTCATGCCCACCATGTCGTCAGTACCGTTGTCGATGATGAAGGTGCCGAGCGAGAAGGTGTACTGGTCGTGAACGGGGAAGTTGCCGTACATACCGATAGTGTATGCAGCGAGCTGGTCGGCCGTCGCGAAGAATTTTTCCGGAGTGAGAGAAGATTCCGGCTGCTCGTTGAGGTAGTCGTGGCAGGAAGTGAGTCCGGCCATCGAAGCACCTATAAGCAGAGCTGAAATATATTTTTTCATAATATGCATCAAATTTTAGAAGGTTACATTGAGACCGAATGAGAGAACTCTCTGGAGGGGATAAACCTTACCGTAACCGTAGGCGCTGTAGTATGAGTCAACGAGCTCGGGGTCGCCTGTGCCGGTGAAGTTTGTTATAGTTGCGAGGTTTTCAGCTGAGAAGAAGAGTCGGAGGTTTTCGATGTAAGCCTTGCGTGTGAGGTTCTGGGGAATTGTGTAACCGACGGTCACGTTTTTGAGACGGAGATAAGCCGCATTCTGGATATAACGGTCAGAAACCTGGAAGTTCTTGCCGCCACCCCAGTTGGGACGGGGATAGTACGCATCTACGTTCGGGCCGAGGGGGTTGGTTGTATCAGCGGCGCGGAAGTAGTCGAGGTGCTGCACAAGGCCGGCAGCCTGCCACTGGTTGTTTGCGCAGAGGCCTGTGAACACGGCACCGTCTGCCCAGTAGTCGCGCTTGCCTACGCCCTGGAAGAACACCTTGACATCAAAGCCTTTCCACTGTGCGTCTAGTGTGAGACCGAACTGGTAGCGGGGAGTGTTGTTGCCTACAATGTAGCGGTCACCTGAATCACCTTCAGTGTTGGAGCCGGTGTTCACAACACCGTCGCCATTGAGGTCAGCGTACATGAGGTCACCGGCAGCCCAGTTGGAACCGAGGGCGCTCTGGCCGCGGCGGGGCTTTTCGGGAGCTTTGCCGTTCTTGGCTGTGTAAGCAGCGTCGAGGGCATCGAGGTGAGCATCCATCTCTTCCTGAGTCTTTGCTATGCCGATAACTTTGAAGCCCCAGATGTTGCCGAGCTTGGCACCTTCATAGTACGGGCCGTGCTGGTTTGTACCGATGCTGAGCAGGTGGTCGGGGTTGTTGTTATAATCGTCGATAGTAATCTGATAGTCAGAGAGGTTTGCGGTAACGCCGTAGGTAAAGTCCTGGATACGGTCGCGCCAGCCGATAGTGAGCTCCCAGCCTTTTGAGGTCATGGACACACTGTTGACATTGGGCACGGAAGCACCGAGAACGTCGGGCAGGTCGGGACCCGGGCCTACCATGTCGAGAGTTTTGCGCTGATAGTAGTCGAGGCTACCGGTGAGGCGGTTGTTGAGGAGACCCCAGTCGATACCTATATCCCATGTCTGGTTCTTTTCCCATGTGAGGGAGCTTGCCACGAGGCCGGGCTGAGTAGCGTATGTGGGTTTCTTGCCGTTGATGAGCCAGCCGTAGTTGTTAGCATTGTAGCCCATGTTTGAGTATGTGGGATACCAGCTGTTGGTGTTCTGGTTGCCGAGACGGCCCCATGAACCGCGGAGTTTGAGGGTGTTGATTGTGCGGCGGTAGTCAGCCATGAAATCTTCCTGAGCGATGTTCCAGCCGAGAGAGAAAGAGGGGCTTGTGCTCCAGCGGCGACCGCTGCGGAAGCGGGAGGTACCGTCGTAGCGCACGTTAGCCTCCACGAGGTAACGGCCTTTGTAGTCATAGTTGATACGACCGAACCAGCCTGCTGTGCTCCAAGTAGCTGTGCCGCCGGAAACAGATGCAGTGCCGTTTGTTGTGTCAATCCAGGGAATTTCGTTGAGGATATCGGTACGCTGAGCCGAGAAGTTCTTGTAGTTGAGCCATTCAGCCTGGAAACCGGCCATCACCTTGAAGTTGTTGTCTTCGTTGATGTTGAAGCTGTAGTCAGCGTAAACGTTGGGGTTGAAGTAGTTCTGCTTGTAGTTGTAGTCGTAGACAGATGTCTGCGAGGGCATTGCAGAAGCCTTGTTTGCGTAAGGCTGATCGTCAACGTCGTAAGAGTAGGTCTGGAAGTAGTAGCGGTGGATGTTCTGGCTGTATGTGCGGTAGTTGAACTCTCCGTGGATATTCAGGCCTTTGAGCGGACTTGCTGTAACAGAGAACTGCTGGTCGAGCTGGTCGGTATTCTTTTTGAAGCGACCGCCTTCGGTGAGGGCGGGCACATAGCCTTCGCGCACGTAGTGTCCGTTGGGGTCCTTGATAGGAATCATGTTCCAGTAGCGCATCACGTCGTGGTAGAACTGGTTTGAGCCGTTATCGCCGATGAGTGAGGGACCGTTGTAGTCGTTTCTCCACCAGCGTGTACTGTAGCCGAATGTGAGCCAGTCCGTGATCTTGACGTTGGCGCGGCCATTGATTGTGTAGCGGCGCAGACGGTCGTCACCATAACGGAGGATACCTTCCTGATCGAGGAGGTTGCCTGAGAAGTAGTAGTTCACCCTATTTGAACCACCGTTTACAGAGAGGTTGTGCTCCTGGGTGAAAGAAGTTTTGCCGAAGTGCTCTTCGAGCCAGTCGACGTTAGCGATAGGAATGATGTCAACCTCGTCCCAAACCTCCCAGTAGTTTGTCTTGGGGTTGCGGAACATAGAGGGACCGGTGGGGTTTGTGAGGTAGTTTTTGATCTGCTCAACCTTTGAATCGGGAAGCCACTGACCGCCGCCGTTGTTGATAGAACCTTCGTTCATCATGATAGCGTAGTTGTAGGAGTCCATCTTCTCAGGCATGCGGATAACATGGCCGAAGCGGAAAGAGTCGCTGTAGTTTACAGTAACCTTGCCTTCCTTACCCTTTTTGGTGGTTACGAGGATGACACCGCCGGCAGCGCGGATACCGTAGATAGAGGAAGCGGAAGCGTCCTTAAGGATAGAGATGCTTTCCACATCCTGGGGGTTGACAGTTTCGAGCGCGCCTTCCATGCCGTCGATGAGCACGAGAGGAGTAACGCTTGCACCTGTGCCGATAGTACCTGTACCGCGGATGTTAACCGAGCGTGTACCGTTGATCTGACCGCCGAGGCTTGAAGAAAGGACGTTAAGACCGGGGACGAGGCCCTGGAGAGCGTCGGTCACCGAGCTTACGGGACGGTTTGAGATTTCCTTTGCACTGACAGCAGAGACGGCACCTGTGAGGTTGACTTTCTTCTGCTGGCCGAAACCAACGACAACGACCTCGTCGAGTGTCTCGATGTCATCTTCGAGAGTTACAGTCAGCGGAGTGCCTTCCCATTTAACGGTTACAGGCTTGCAGCCAACATAAGAGATGCGGATAGAAGCACCATCCTTGACATTGGCAATAGAGAATTTGCCGTCAATGTCGGTAGAACCACCGAGAGTGGAGCCTATCACCATTACAGAGGCGCCGGGCAGAGGCTCGCCGTCCTGATCAAGAACAACACCTGTGGCAGTGTCGGGAGCGGGGGCAGCCGAAGCTGTGAAGCTCCATCCTGTCAGCGCACAGAGTGTGAGCAGCAACACGGGGACAGCCGCGAGCTTTCTGCTCAGATTGCGTAGTTGATGAAACATACTGTGATTGAGTTAATTAGTAAATAAGGTTAACAACTATACCGGACACCTCCGCTTACTATCTACGAAAGTGTCTTTGTATAATTTTAGCCAAAATTAATACACAGATGTCAAATACCCCCCCTATTTGTTAATTCTTGTAAAATATGTTGTATAACATAAAAATCTCAGAGATTTCCGAGTAATTCTGGGGCTGATTTGTTAAAAACCGGATGAATCCACTCGGGCGCGAGAAAAGCCATCGGAATGAGGACAAAATCGCGCAGGTGCATCCGGGGATGCGGCAGGGTGAGCCGCGTGGTGGAAAGGACAATGCTGTCCACCGCTATCAAGTCTATGTCTATAATCCTGTCGGCGTAATCACCATCAGCCGTGCGGTGCGAAGCGACGCTGATGGAATCCTGGATGGCCAGCAGTTTGTCAAGAAGAGCCACAGGTTCCAGTGTGGTGCGCAGGGCAACACCTACATTAATATAAGGGTGGGGCGAGCTGTAGCCCCAGGGCTCGGAATGAACCTCCGGCGACACCACGGCAAGCGGATCGAGCTGCTCCTTAATGGCAGTGACCGCCCGGGCAATAGCTGCCCGGCGGTCACCGATATTGGAGCCTATGTTTATATAGGCTGTGTTCATTTTTATGCAGAGCTTACCTGTCAGAGAGATTTCTTAACCTCCACTTCCTCGTAAGCCTCAATCATGTCGCCCTCATGGATGTCGTTGTAACCGGCAATCGAGAGGCCGCAATCGTAGCCTGACACCACCTCCTTGACATCGTCCTTGAAGCGTTTGAGCGAACCGAGCTCGCCTGTGTACTTGACAATACCGTCGCGGATGAGGCGCACCTTGCAAGAGCGCTTGATACGTCCTTCGCGCACGATACATCCGGCGATGGTGCCGACCTTGGAGATGTGGTAGGCCTGGAGCACTTCGGCGGTGCCGGTAACCTCCTCCTTGATTTCGGGGGCAAGCATACCTTCCATAGCATCCTTCACCTCCTCGATAGCCTGGTAGATGACCGAATAGAGGCGGATTTCAACACCGTCGCGCTCGGCGGCACGGCGTGCAGCGAGGCTGGGACGCACCTGGAAGCCGATGATGATGGCATCTGAAGCGGCGGCGAGGGTGACATCGCTCTCGGAGATTGCGCCGACAGCCTTGTGGAGCACATTTATCTGGATTTCCGGAGTAGACAGCTTGATGAGCGAATCGGAAAGAGCCTCGATGGAGCCGTCCACGTCGCCTTTGACAATGATGTTGAGCTCCTGGAAATTGCCGATGGCGCGGCGGCGGCCTATATCGTCAAGGGTAAGTATCTTCTTGGTGCGCAGACCGAGCTCGCGCTGCAGCTGCTCGCGCTTGGTGGCGATTTCGCGCGCCTCCTGCTCGGAATTCATGACATTGAAGGTATCGCCCGCGGTGGGAGCACCGTTCAGTCCGAGAATCAGAGCCGGAGCAGCGGGGCCGGCCTCGGTTATGCGCTGGTTTCGCTCGTTGAACATAGCCTTCACCTTGCCGAAATGAGTGCCGGCGAGGATAGTGTCGCCTACCTTGAGAGTGCCGTTCTGCACAAGCACTGTGGCAATGTATCCGCGGCCTTTGTCGAGCGAGGATTCAATGATAGAGCCGACAGCCTTGCGGTTGGGGTTGGCCTTGAGCTCAAGCATCTCGGCCTCAAGGAGTACCTTTTCCATCAGCTCCTCAACACCTATGCCCTTCTTGGCGGAAATGTCCTGGCTCTGATATTTGCCACCCCATTCCTCCACGAGGTAGTTCATGTTGGCGAGCTCCTCCTTGACCTTGTCGGGATTTGCGGCGGGTTTGTCAATCTTGTTGATTGCAAACACGATGGGCACACCGGCAGCGGAAGCATGGTTGATAGCCTCGACTGTCTGCGGCATCACATTGTCGTCAGCGGCGACGATGATGATACAGAGGTCTGTAACCTTGGCGCCGCGGGCACGCATTGCGGTGAATGCCTCGTGACCCGGGGTGTCGAGGAATGTAATGCGGCGTCCGTCGGAGAGCTTCACGTTGTAGGCGCCGATATGCTGGGTGATACCGCCGGCCTCGCCTGCGATAACATTGGCATTGCGGATATAGTCGAGAAGCGAAGTCTTACCGTGGTCCACATGACCCATGACTGTGACAATCGGGGGACGCGATTCGAGTGCGGTGTCATCATCGTCCTCCTGAGAGATAGCCTCGACAACCTCCGCACTGACATACTCGGTTTTGAATCCGAATTCCTCGGCTACAATGTTGATTGTCTCGGCATCGAGACGCTGGTTGATGCTCACCATCACACCGAGGCTCATGCAGGTGGCTATGACGTTGTTCACGGGCACATCCATCATGGAGGCGAGGTCGTTTGCAGTAACGAACTCGGTGAGTTTGAGCACCTTGCTCTCAGCTGCCTCCTGCTCCTGCGCCTCGCGCTCGCGGTTTGCCACAGCCTCACGTTTTTCCTTACGCCATTTAACGCCTTTCTTCTGGCCCTTGTCCTTGCTTGTGAGGCGCGCGAGGGTTTCCTTAACCTGCTTCTGCACATCCTCCTCACTCACCTCAACATGAGCCTGATGACGGTTTTTGTCGCGACCGCCGTTGCGGCCGCCACCGTTATTATTGTTGTTGCGGCGGTCATCATTGCGGCCGTTGCGGTTGCCCGGCTGACCCACCTGCTGACCCGGATTCTCGATATCGATTTTCTCCTTGCCGCCTATGCGTTTGCGTTTCTTGCGGTCACCGCTCTGCGCGGCGCCTGCAGCTCCGGGTGTTCCGGGCTTGTTCGCACCGCGGCGGTCATCCTTGCCCTTCTTTTTGGGGCGGGTTGACTGATTGATGGCCGATAGGTCGATTTTACCAATCACATTGATCTGCGGACCAACCTTGGGCACTCCGAGGGTAAACACCTCAGGCTCACCGGCTTTTGCCGCTTCCGGTGCCTTGGGATGCTCCGCTTTCGGCTGCTCGGCTTTCGGCGCTGCAGCTGCAGGAGCTGCTGCGGGGGCTTCGGGAGCTTTTACCTCCTCAGCCTTGGGCTTGGGGGCAACAGTCTCAGCCTTGGGAACCTCGGGTTTGGGAGCCTCCTGCTTGGGAGGTTCCGGCTTCGGAGCCGGCTTTTCCACAACCGGATCCATTGGTTTGGCCTCAGGCTGCTCAGCCTTGGCCTTGATGTCAGGAGTCTTTGCAGGAGCAACAGCCGGCTTGCCTGTAGACAGGTCTATTTTACCCACAACCTTGGGGCCGCGGGGAGCAGCAGGAGCAGCCGGTGTCACCTCCTCGGTGCGCGGTGCGGGAGCCGCCTTGGCCTTAGCCGCCTGGCGGTCAACCTTCTGCTGCTCGCTCTGAGATTTGAGTGTGCGGTCCGGCTTGTATTCTTTAACAAGAAGCGCATACACATCCTCGTCAATGCGGGCATTGGGGCTGTCGTCTACTGTGATTCCTTTTTTGCGCAGAAACTCAATTATTGTGGGCACTGCCACATTGAGATCTGTCGCTGCTTTACTTATTTTGGTTCTCGGCATGTAGAATTTTTTAATTTAAAACTGGTTCGCGGATACAGATGGTCACTCCTGCGCTGCCTCTTCGCCGGCTGCCTCATCGGCATCGGTTGCAGGCTCAGCTGCTTCAGGCTCGTCGTCAAACTCAGCCTTGAGCACAGCTATCACATTGTCCACTGTGGAATCTTCCAGATCCGCTTTTTCAATAATCATATCGCGCGATGCATTGAGTACAGCCTTGGCGGTGACAAGGCCGATATTCTTGAGGGCATCGATGATCCATGCGTCGATTTCGTCCTTGAACTCATCGAGATAGATATCCTCCTCGAATTCCTGCTCGTTGTCGCGGTACACATCGATAACATAGCCGGTGAGCATAGAGGCCAGCTTGATGTTGAGGCCACCCTTGCCGATAGCGAGCGACACCTCCTCGGGGCGCAGGAACACTTCGGCTTTCTTCTCCTCCTCATCCACACGTATGGAAGATATCTTCGCGGGGCTCAGGGCGCGCTGGATAAAGAGGCCGGGGTTTGAGGTGTAGTTTATCACATCGATGTTTTCGTTGCGCAGCTCGCGAACTATACCGTGGATGCGGCTACCCTTGACGCCAACGCAGGCACCCACCGGGTCAATGCGGTCGTCATAGCTCTCCACGGCAATCTTTGCCCTTTCGCCCGGTATGCGTGCCACCGCACGGATATTGATGAGGCCGTCATGAATTTCGGGCACCTCGAGTTCAAAGAGGCGACGGAGGAAATTCTCGCTTGTGCGCGACACAGTTATCTTGGGATTATTGTTTTTGTTGGTGACATTCTCCACAACGGCGCGCACTGTCTCGCCCTTGCGGAAATAGTCGCCGGGAATGCTCTCGCTCTTGGGGAGCAGCAGCTCAATCTTGTCGTCGTCGAGCAGCAGAGTCTCACGGCTCCATGTCTGATACACCTCGCCGGTGACAATCTCACCCTGAAGCTCGGAGAATTTGGCATATATAGCCTCTTTCTGCAGGTCGAGGATTTTGCTCTGGAGGGTCTGGCGCAGATTGAGAATGGCGCGGCGACCGAAATCTGCGAATATGATCTCACGTGTGTGCTCGTCACCGATCTCGGCATCGGGATCCTGGTCGGCGCGCGCATCAGAGAGGCTTATCTGCAGATTCGGATCAGTCACCTCGCCGTCGGGCACAACCTCCAGATTCTGGAAAATCTGGACATCGCCCTTATCGGGGTTCATGATCACGTCGAGGTTCTCGTCTGTGCCGAACATTTTGGCAAGCACATTGCGGAACGACTCCTCTAGCACACTAATCATTGTGGTTTTGTCGATGTTCTTGAGATCTTTGAACTCGGCAAACCGCTCCACCATATTGGGAGCTTCTTCTTTCTTAGCCATGGGTATATGGTGTATCTGTTTTTTTATTTGAAATCTATGTAATATCTCACGTCCTTGGTGTTGGCGGTGGCGATTGTCTCGTCCTCCTCCTTCATCACCGGGCGCTTGGCTCCCGGCTCCTTCACCTTTTTGCTGACAGTCAGCACAAACTCGCTGCAGTCAGGAGCAACCGATTTGAGCACTCCTCGCAGCTTGCGGCCATCGCGGGTAAGCACCTCCACCTGATTGCCGATATTCTTGAGATACTGCCCCACCACCTTGAACGGAGCGGTGAGCCCGGCGGACCCTACCTCGAGAGCGTAGTCCTCGACGTCACGGTCAAACTCAGCCTCGATTTTGCGGGTGATATCCACACACGCATCAAGGTCAACACCGGTGGGACTGTCAAGGTCCACCTTTATATTATTGTCGGCGCTCACGGTGATATCCACTATGAAGGCATCGGTATTGGCGATTGCCGCCTCTACTGTCTGATATAGCTTCTGCTTGTCTATCATATCATATATAAAAGGAGGAAGCTGTTCGCCTCCTCCGTGACTTTTTCTTTGCAAAGATACGAAATCTTTTTACAAAAAGGAGCATTTGCCCATGCAGACAATGCAAGGATGCTTATTTTTAACATTTGATTCACATTATTTATCTATCCTTAGTAATTTTTCTGCAATTTTACGAATTTCAGGGTCCTCAAACAATTTTTTCAGCATACGCCCTGCCGAGCGCAGCGAGGTGGAGCTGCGGGTGTTCTCCATAATGCTCTTGAGCTCTATCAGGCCAAGGCCGATTGCCCCGACGGTGGTGAAAATCGGGAAAGGGGGAATGTTCCAGTCGGTGAACTCACGCAGAAACAGCACCGCCGCCACAATCATCAGGTCGATGGCTGTCATTGCAAAGAGAGTGAGGTAGTAACGCCCCGCCTTCTCGACTGTGGAGCGGAATCCGCGCGAGGTTACGGTAGCCCCGCTGCGGCGGGCCTTGGCAACGCCGCTGCGCAGGTCGGCGAGCATGGCAACGAGTACACCGGCATAGTCGGCGGCAACAAGTCCGGCAAGGAGCGCGCCGGAGCTCATGAGAGAATGTGTGTCTGTCATAACGGTTATTATTTTAGAGTGTGTGTACACCGCAAAATTACATCACGCCGCCAGCGGATTCATGCGAATTTGCACATTCGTGTAATCTATCGTATCTTTGCCGTATGTTTTCAGGAATAGTAGAGGAGGCCGCGACCATAGTTGCCGCCACCCGCGATGGAGGAAACCTCCATCTCAGAGTCAAATGCCCGTTTGCCGACGAGCTGACAATAGACCAGTCCGTTGCCCACAACGGAGTGTGCCTGACTGTTGTTGAACTGCACGACGACAGCTCATACACCGTCACAGCAATAGCCGAAACTCTCGACCGCTCCAACCTCGGCGATCTGAAACCCGGCGACCTTGTGAACCTTGAACGCAGCATGAAGCTTGACGGACGCCTTGACGGGCATATTGTCCAGGGCCATGTTGACACCACAGCTGTATGCACCGAGGTCAAGGAGGTGGACGGCAGCACATACTTCAAATTTGAATACAACGAATCGCCCGAGCTGAAACGCAAAGGATATGTGACTGTAGAGAAAGGCAGCGTGACTGTCAACGGCGTGAGCCTCACCGTGTGTGACAGCGAGCCCGGAAGCTTCCGCGTGGCGATTATCCCCTACACTTTCGAACATACAAACTTCTGCCGGATTCTGCCCGGCACAAAAGTAAACCTTGAATTCGATATCCTCGGCAAATACATCGCCCGGATGATAGAACCGCAACTATGAGAATCCTCACCTCTATAATAGCCGCTACAGCCTTTGCCCTGAGCGGATGCGCCCAAAGCAGCCCCTCAACCCGCACGGACAACGCCACGTCACAACCCCCTCTCGCGGTAGTGGAGCCGGCAGCCGGGGATGATAACCAGCTGCCCCTGCCTCAGATTCCCGACAGCATGACAGACCCCGCGCAGAGGGCGGTGTATGTTGTCTCCCATTTCTGGGACAGCATGGACTTCGCCAACACAGCGCAAAGCCTTGACACAGCTTTTATAGAGCAGAATTTCGCCAACTTCGCAAGCCTCTTTCCGGTGATTGACATCCCGACTGTGCTGCCGCAGGTGGCCAAATCGCTGATGAACAAAGCCGAGGCAAACCGCGACGCATACAATCTGCTCGCAGAAACCGCCGACAAATATCTCTACGACCCCAACTCGCCGATGCTCAACGAGGAGGCTTACATACCCTTCCTTGAAGCCATCACAGAAGGCTCTTTCGTAGACAATGCCCTGAGGGCGAGATATGAGGCGCATCTCGAGGACGCCTGCAAAAACCGGGTCGGCACAACCGCCCGCGATTTTGACATCATCTTCCATTCAGGAGCGACATCCACCCTGCTGAAAGAGTGTCGCGGAGCCAAAGCCGCTATCATTCTTTTCTATGACCCCGAATGCGGCAACTGCGCCCGTCTGGTGCATGAGATGAACAGTGACGGCGCCCTTACGGCTGCTATCGTCAGCGGTCGTGTCAAGATAATTGCCGTGTATCCCGACGGCGATGCCGATGAGTTTGCAGCATCCGCCGGCAAAATACCCGCACGGTGGACAGACGCCATGAGCATCGGAGGCAAGGTTTCCGAGGAGGAGATATACAGCCTCAGGGCAATGCCGAGCGTCTACCTTCTCGATGGCAACGGCACTGTGATACTCAAGGATGCCGATGCCGGCGAGGCTGTTGCCACCGCACTAAGCATGTAAGCATTTGGCATAAATCACTACCGATTTGCAGAATCATCACAATAAAGCGGCAACACCACCGTTTTATTATCGATGAAACCCGACAAATCCAACAGACAGCCACAGCCGCGCCCAAGCGAGAAAACCCTCGGCATACTCCGTCAGTTTGCCCGCTGCTGCGTTGTAGAGCGCCGGCTTCCCAAGCCGCTGCGCTTCATTTCCCCGAACTGACCGCCACCCTCCTGTCAAAAAAATTGCGCCTAAATGTTGCAAAACCCTCCTCTCATGTGTTATCTTTGCATGATGATGAAAAAAACACTGCTTCTATTTTGCGCTCTCACGCTCGCCCTTGTGGCCGGAGCACGCAGCGTCAGCGATGTGCCCAACGTGCATGTTGCCGATGCAACACGATATGTGTCAAACCCCGACGGAGTTTTGTCCGAACAGGCTGTTACCCGGCTCGATTCTATACTTGCCGATGTTTGGCGCACAAGCAGCGCCGAGGTGGTTGTGGTGGCCGTTGACAATCTCGACGGCGAGGAGCCGAATGACTATGCCACTCAGCTGTTCGAGAGCTGGGGAATCGGCAAAAAGGACAAGGACAACGGTATGCTGCTGCTCATAAGCAGAGGCGACAGGCGCGCGGTGTTGCGCACCGGCTACGGCATGGAGGGTGTTCTCCCCGACGCGCTGTGCGGACGGATTATCCGTAATGTAATGGCCCCTTATTATAAAGAGGGCGACTACGACAGCGGCACAGTGGCGGCGGTCGGAGCCGTGTCTGAGATTCTTTCCAAGCCCGAGGCCGTTGCAGAGGTGATGTCCAAGTATGCCAACGACAGCAACCGCTACTCAACCGCTGCCAATGACTTTGACGGCGACGAGCTCAAAAACATGCTGCTCACATATTGGTGCGTCATGACACTCCTGGCTCTATGCTTCGTGGGCTACAAACTGCACTCATCGCGCAAACTCGACCCCAGGCACAGATATAATTCCCTCGAAAAAATCAAGACTCCCGTAATGATTTTCGGGTGCATCGGGCTCGGACTGCCGTTCATAGCATATCTTTGGCTTATAACCGCCATGAAAAAGGTGCGCAATTCCCCGCGGAAATGCCCCAACTGCGGCCATAAGATGCACAAGATTGACGAGGTGCACGATAACGACTACCTCTCTCCGGCTCAGGATGTGGAGGAGAAGCTCGATTCGGTGGACTATGATGTGTGGCTCTGCGACAACTGTGGCGAAAAAGGCATAATACCCTTTGTCAACGAAAAAAGCGATTACCGGATATGCCCCAATTGCGGAGCCAGGGCCTCCTATCTGCTCGCAAACAGGGTTGTTGTGAGGCCGTCCGTTTCCGCTCCGGGACGTGGTGTCCGAATTTACGGCTGCAAGAACTGCGGAAAAACAACCAATGTTCCATACGAGATACCTAAAGTGGCTGTGCCTCCGGTTGTCATCATCCCCGGTGGGGGTCGAGGCTTCGGCGGAGGTGGTGGTTTCAGCGGTGGCAGCTTCGGTGGAGGCATGACCGGTGGCGGTGGAGCTTCCGGCGGCTGGTAATCAAACTTTTACAACAACATTCTTCCTATGACAGATTTCCTATCGCAATACCACCTGCTCGGCCTGTTTATCGGCCTGTGCACCTTTCTTATAATCGGGCTGTTTCACCCGGTGGTCATCAAATTCCACTATTGGTTCGGCACAAAGTGCTGGTGGTGGTTTCTGCTGCTCGGCATTGCTGCGTGCGCGGCCGCCGTATCTGTCCCGCAGCTGCTGTGGTCAAGCCTGCTGGGAGTATTCGCATTCTCCTCTTTCTGGACTGTAAAGGAGATTTTTGATCAGGAGAAGCGGGTGCGCAAGGGCTGGTTTCCAGACAACCCCCGCCGCGCGGCAGAGCGCTCCGCTACAGAGAAAGACACTGTCTGATCAGAAACGGAGCACCACCTCCGCCACAACCTTGTCGCCATACTCGGCGGACGGTTTATAGTGGTGGAGATAAAAATTCTTCTCATAATCCACCCGAAAGTCAAAATACATATTTTTCGCCTTCATGGTGGTGAGCGTGCATCCGGCGGTGATTCTGTTTCGCGCGGGGTCGGTGAGAGTCAGCAGTCCGTTTTCATCCGGCTTGGCATCAGAGTGGTCGGTTATGCCGTCAAACCTTCCCTGAAATGACAGACGGTTGAAAATCCCGGCCTTCACAGGCATGGAATAGTTTGAAAACACTGAATATGCATGCGCGCTCTTGAAAGCATCGCGCACATAATGCTTGTGCATATACTCACCCTCCACAATCCAGCGTCCACTGCTCCATGACACGCAAGCCCCCGCTATGTTGGCTCTCACTCCGTTGGGGCGTATGGTCGAGGCTCCCGCGCTGAGCTTCACATTGCCGGCGGTATATGTTGCCTTGCCGGCGGCGGCGAGGGTCTTTTCCCACACAGCATGGTCACCTATGGTATACGGGTTGAACGCTCCGGCTTCAAGCTTCAGGGGCACAGACGGCAGGCTGTATATCAGCATGGCTCCCACCGCACGGTAGTTGCACATCTGCTTACCGATAAATGAACGGTTGGCAAAATAATACTGGTGAGGCGCACGGAACGGATCCACACCGAAAGGCATCCTGAACTGACCCGCCTGCAGACTGACACCCGGCACAAACTCAGCCTTGGCCCAGGCATCAAGTATCTTCATCTTGCCGCGGTCACAAAGGTCGGTATTGATGAAATATGATATCTCTCTGGTGATATTGCCGTTGACGGAAAACCGGGCGTTGCGCACCTGAAAGCGATATTCGCCTCCCTCTGTGGCATATTCAAAGCGGGCTCTCACCGTGCCGTGGAAGTGAGGCATATAATTCACCGAATCCTTGCTCTCCTGCGCCGGGGCCGACACGGCTATCGCTGCTGCGGCGCATATTGATAATACTTTTTTCATTGCGCCGGCAAAATTACTATTTTTTGTTTAAAATTGGCGAGAAACGCGGTGAAGTTGTCAGATATGCAGCAAATCCCGGAATATATCCAGCGCGGCGGTAATCTCCTCCGGAGTAGCTGTGCAGTTCACATCCACCTCTCCGGGAGCCTTCAGCAGAGTGAAGGCGATAGTGCCGTCACCCGCATTTTTCTTGTCATGACGCATATACTCCAACAGTGCGGGATAATGCTTGCACTCAAGAGGCAACCGGCCATACAGTTCCTCCACAAGCCCGGCGACATTGCGCAGCATAGCACTCGGAAATCCGAGTTTGAGGTGGGACAGCACAAGGTCTACCACCAGACCCCACGCCACAGCGTAGCCATGCGCCACAGGCCGCCCGCACTCAAGAGCCCACGACTCAAAGGCATGGCCCGCTGTATGCCCCAAGTTCAGCGACTTGCGGAGGCCCTTCTCGGTAGGGTCCTCCTCAACCACCGCTTTTTTCACCATCACGCTCTCGCGCAGAAGCTCCAGCAGTTCCTCTTGCGAAAATTGCTCCGGGGCTTTCGCCGTAAGGCGGTTGTACGCATCCCCTCCTTTGAGCAGCGAATGCTTCAGCATCTCGGCATATCCGCTGAGCAGCTCCTGTCGGGGTAGTGTCGGGAAGAAGCGGGTGGAGATTACCACCGCGTCGGCACTGCAGAAAGCGCCGATCTCATTCTTGAACCCGTTGAAGTCGATCCCGGTCTTTCCACCCACAGCCGCATCCACAGCGGCAAGCAAGGTTGTGGGGATATTGATGAACCGGATACCCCGCTTGAAGGTTGCGGCGGCGAAACCGCCCATGTCGGTCACCACTCCCCCGCCGAGGTTTATCACCGCGGAGTTGCGGGTCGCTCCGTTGGAGCACAGCGAGTCCCATATCGAGGCAAGTGTGGCGAGATTCTTGTGGTTCTCACCCGCCGGCACCACAATGTGGGTTGCAGCCGCCACCGAGGCGCTCTCTCCGGCCAGCGCCGGCAGACACAGCCGGGCGGTGTTGCTGTCGGCTATCACAAACAGTTTTGACGGGCGCGCCTCCGCCACCCATGCCTCTACGGCATCGCCCACTGAATTGGTAAATATTATTTGCTGCGAGAATTGGTCTGCCATGATTATATTAATTGAGATTACGTGGTTGGGTTGACAGCGCATAGAGCATAAACGGCATCTGGTCTGCCAAAGTGCGCATATCATCAAAAACTATCGCCGCGCCGGCATTTTTAAGCGCCGCGCCGGGAATAGGACCGGTGGTAACACCTATGGTGAACGCTCCAGCTGCATCCCCGGCCTCAACCCCAAGAGGCGCATTCTCTATAACTATGCTCTGTGCAGGGCTTACCCCCGCTTTTTTCATCGCCATCAGAAAAGGATCCGGAGCCGGTTTGCCGTGAGTGACATCACGCCCGGTCACCATCATATCCTCGGTAAACGCTCCGGGAAAGTCATGCTCCAGACGGCTGATGAGGGAGCTCTGGCCGGAGCCGGTGACAAGCACTCGCTTCATTCCAACCTGCTCGAGAAACCGCAGCAACTCGGCAGCGCCGGGCATAGGCTCAACCGGCGGCAGCTCATTGAAATACACTGTCTTGCGGTGATACAGCTCCTTGATTTCAGCCTCAGTGGCATCTCGCCCGAACTCCCTGTTGAAAAGCAGATTGATGGTGGAGGCGCCGGTGCGCCCCTCATACATGAAAAACTCCTCCCGGCAGGCACTGATTCCTATTTCACTCACCATCTTCATCCACGCTTCGGCATGGTTGGGCATGGAGTCATACAGTGTGCCGTCCATATCTATGAGCGCCGCTCGCGGTTCAAGAGCCACATAGTTGTGTCGCTCCAAAAATGAATCAATCTCGTTGTTATACATCAGCGTTTTTTCTTCTTCGACTTTTTGGATGTGGATTCGGTTTCGGGAAACGGCGGCACAGGAGGACCCTCCAGAGCACCCCCCTGGATAAATATCAGCGAGTCGGCATGTGTCAGGGTGTCAGAAACCATGAATTCGGCCGCGCTCGGCTTCGGGGCCTCAAGCATCAGGCGGGTGTGCTTACCGTTGCGCGCTCCGAACTGAAACACCTCCCTTATCTCATGCACAAGGTTCATCCGCAGCGTGTCGGTGAGCTGACGGCTGTACGCAATCTTGTTCTCATCGAAATTGGCTCTGCCCAGACGTATCTTCAAATCACCCGGCTTACCCTTGATATTGATGCCGAATTTGAACGGCAGCGGCGATTTGAGCACGGCAACATGATAGTCAAGATCCATATCCAGGCTGTTGTGGCCGCTCACACCGATGCGGTAGCGGTCTATGTCAAACACGAATGGAAACACATCCAGTTTGGTGTCCTTAATCATCAGTTCAACCTTCATATTGTTGATGATATTCTCATTCTTATGCTTGAACATCAGCCACTTTGCCATTGTACGGAAGGTTTTGCTGTCTACAAGCACAAGGCTGTCTCCTGCAAGCTTCAGAACAAGGTTGAAGGTGTTGAACTTCAGGTTCATCATCGAGTCAATCTCTGTCGACATCGCCATATCGGCGGTCACTATGCCATTGACCTCGCGCAGCAGCGGAAGCACTGAGTCAACCTCAGGCAGAAGATGCAGGAATTCCTTAAGTTTCAGGCTTCTCACAACTGCACCCGCGGCAAAGGTGACATCATGCTTGGTTGGCGCGCTGTACAGGGCTGTCAGATTCAGCGAGCCGATCGGGGTGTAGCCGGCGAGCTCATTCAGGTGTATCGCCCCACCCTTTATCCCCACATTGCCTTTCAGCTTCTGAAACCAGATATCGGCGTAAAGCACATCGCCTGCATGGATATTGAGGCTCGCATCTATATTGGAGGGTACAACAAGGGCCGGCTGGTCGTATGGATTGGCACTGCTGTCAAGATGAGCCTGCAGGCTGTCGTCATTGTCACCCGTGGCCATCTTCAGCTGCCCCTTGCTTATGCGCTCGGCAAAGGCCGACCCCGCCATAGAGGCCTCATAAATCTCGTTTATATTGATAGTGTCGCTCTCGATATCAAATTTTATTCTGAGCGGCGACCCGCGGCGGCTCGTCAAAGCCCTCGATATGTTAGAGATGGTGCCGTTTATAAGGAAATCGCTTTTACCCAGACGATACTTCGTGTTCCTTATCACCACGCTGTCGGTAGAGAAGGTCATGTCGAGATTCCTCAGACTGTTCCTCACCGGGAAATAGGGTGTTATGAGCCTGCCGCGCTTGGCCTTTATATGGCCGCCGGCCTTCCATCTCCGCAGCAGGGATGACAGAGTGCGGTCAAGCTCGAAATCAAGATTTTCCGTGCCGCTTGCAGAGCGCATGGAATCCATTCTGTGAACTCTGGCGGCAAGCCGCGCTCTTGATGCGGAATCGCGCGCAACATGCCTCCTCTCCACCGGATGAAGTATCAGATCCGCTCCCGCACCGGTGAGCGACACCCTGTTCAGGGCATCGGAATACCGGGCTCGCCCGGCCTCGACCTGCATTGACAGCAACGGTTTTCTCGCAGCGCCGTTATAGCGGCTCAGGCTCGCCTTGACAGCGGCATCGCGCAGCATAAGGCTCACCGAATCGCTGTCTGAGCGCAGCCTCACCATCTCCGCCCGCAGAGCCATTCCCAATGGATTTATTCTGGTGGTATCCAGACTCATGGCGGTGTTACGGGCAGCCAGCACAAAGCTTGCTCCGTGGGCGCTGAGAGCCACCCCTTCGCCCCTGAATCGCAGGGAATCGGCGGTGAGTGATATTTTCAGAAGTGAGTCGGCACGCAAGGTATCTGCGATGGCAAGCCGAGCGTCAGTGCCGAATGTCAGGGTCATTCTGTCTGTAACGAAAGCAAGGGCGGTATCCGCTGTGGCAAATTTAAAGTCAGCAACGCCCAACTTGCCCGAGGCTTTGAGCCGATGGAATGTCTTGGCAGTGAAATCGCTCGCCCTCAGCTTGAAAGCCGCATCGCCCGACACTGTCCCCACCGCCTTGCACTGCAGCCTCTGCCATAGCGCGGCCGGCAGGGTGCCGAGGTTGAGAGAGCCGCTGAATGTGCCTGTAAGCGCAGCATCCGTCATGAGGTCGGTGGCAGTTCCGGTAAGCGAAAAGTCAAGGCTGCGCCCCTTGACCTTCAGCTCTTTTATGTCCACAACACTTTTGTTGAGGTCGCTTCCGTACAGGGCTGCGTATATATCGGCCCTCACCTCCCTTATGTTTATGCGGTCATACGCCGCGCTGCCACCCGGCACCCTGAAATGAACAGTCATGTCAGGCAGCTCGCCACCCGCTGCCTTATACGGAGCAAGAAGCTCCACAGCTATATCAGCGGTGATATCTGTGGAAAGGGATGCTAACCCGCCGAGCATACTCTCAGGCACAAGCTCCTTCACCCTGCCTATGTCAAGCCCGGGAGCATCAAGCCGGAGTGTCTTGACTGTCAGCTCTTTCTCAAAGTCCAGCGATGCGCTCATATTTACCGTAAGCTCATCCGCGCTCACCTTCAACCGCTCGATATCGACATTATGCGGAGTCCGCTGATCCCAATCAATGCGGCCATCTACGCTGAACGGTATCTTGGTCAAGTCAAAGCCGGCGAATATCAACCCGCCGCCGCAGCCTTCCATGCTGAAGGTATATTGCGGAGCCTTCGCCCCCGCGAGATATGTCGATTTGAGGGTCATGCCCACATCCATGGTGTCGGCGAGCGAGACAAACCTCACCGGAGCGTCCCCCTTCAGTTCAAAACGGTTGATGGAAATCCGTGGCATAGGCGAGGTGCTTGAAGTGTCACTGCTTGCCGGCACTATCAGATAGTTGGCCACACTGTCGTTGACAGCCACAAGATTCACCTCCGGCCTGTCAATCACCACATCATAGAGCATAACTGTGCCGCCAATCAACGCCCACACATTCACACCGCCCGAAAAATGAGGCAGCTTCAGAAGGGTGTCGGCATCGGCAGGCAATTTTGCCCTCACACTGTCCGCAACACCATCGAGCGACTTGCTCACAACAGTAAGGTCATCGACCTCAAGCGACACCTTCGGGAAGGTAGACCAGAATGTCAGCTCAACCTTGCCTGCAGTCACATCGGCATCAAGATAATTGCTCGAGTATTTGGACACCATCGGCGTGAGAGCCTCCGGCGACAACAGCCACACACCCACACCTACAGCCGCCACCGCAAGCAGCAGCAACGAGCCGAATATTATCAACACCCATTTCAGGCATCGCCGCCACACAGGACGCCGCTCCGCTGCCACCGGCGCGGAGTCTGTTACTTTATCGTGATTCTCTTTGTTCAAATTTCCGGATTATTAAAAGCTTTTCCACACGCTGCCACTCTTTAATAAGCGGCAAGCTGTTGCATTTGTTTCCAAATATGAAGGTTTCAGAGTGTAAAATTACAAAGAATCCTCAATTTACGAGTATTTATTGCTAATTTTGCACACTTTGCCGCCCGGAAGCGTTATAATCCAAAGAACAGACTCTATTGAAACAGACACTGTATGAAAGACCTTATCATAGATAAAGAAAGCTCCGAAAGAGCCGTGCTCGTCGGACTCATAACCCCGATGCAGAATGAAGCCAAGGCCCGCGAATATCTCGACGAGCTGGAATTCCTCGCCGACACTGCCGGTGCTGTCACCGTCAAAAAGTTTTTTCAGAAAGTGAACGGAGCTGACAGCCGCACATTCGTCGGCAAAGGTAAGCTTGAGGAGATCAGGCAATATGTGGAGGACAACGAAATTGGTATGGCCATATTTGACGATGACCTCACCGCCAAGCAGGTGGCGAATATCGAAAAAGAGCTCAAAATCAAGATTCTCGACCGCACAAGCCTGATTCTTGACATATTTGCCCGGAGAGCCCAGACCGCAAACGCAAAAACGCAGGTGGAGCTCGCCCAGTACCAATACCTCCTCCCTCGGCTCACACGCATGTGGACCCACCTCGAGCGCCAGCGCGGCGGTATCGGCATGCGCGGCCCGGGTGAAACACAGATCGAAACCGACCGCCGTATTATCCTTGACAAAATATCCCGCCTCAAAGCCGAGCTGAAGGATATCGACCGCCAGAAATCAATCCAGCGCAAAAATCGCGGAAAACTCACACGGGTGGCGCTCGTCGGCTACACAAACGTCGGCAAATCAACCCTCATGAACCTGCTCAGCAAGAGCGATGTCTTTGCCGAAAACAAGCTATTCGCAACCCTCGACACCACAGTGCGCAAAGTCATCATCGACAACCTCCCCTTCCTGCTCACAGACACCGTCGGCTTTATCCGCAAACTCCCCACCCACCTTGTCGAATCATTCAAATCAACCCTTGATGAAGTGCGCGATGCCGACCTCCTTGTCCATGTAGTTGACATCTCACACCCCAACTTCGAGGAACAGATCGAGGTGGTCAACAAAACTCTCGCTGAAGTGTGCGGCAGCGCCGACAAACCGATGATAATGGTGTTCAACAAAATTGACGCCTTCTCATTCACCCCCAAGGATGAAGATGACCTCACCCCGAAAACCCGCGAAAACTACTCACTCGACGAACTTAAAGCATCCTGGATGAACCGTCTCGGCGACGATGTTGTCTTCATCTCAGCAAAAAAAGGCATAAACATCGACGAGCTAAAAGCCAAAATCTACGAGAAAGCCAAGGAGATACACCTCACCCGGTTCCCATACAACGACTTCCTGTTCCAGAAATACGACGGCGACATTGACCCCGCCGACCCCAACCCACAACCGTAAAATATACGGCACTTCCACCCGCGGTGCGCGCACATGTAGGGGCGCCGATACATCGCGCTCACATCATCCTATCCACCGCATAGGGCCTCGGAGACGTCTGAGCGCAGGATGCGCGATGCCGTCAAAAAAACTACCTATACGAATTATACGAGTTATAAGAATTATACGAATTACCCTCCCCTCTAACGTGGCGTCGGAGACGTCCGAGCGCAGGATGCGCTATGCCATGTACATCCCCGGCACGAGCGCACAGCGCGAGGCCTGGGGTAGCACAGCCCCCTCTCCTCCCTCTGAGCCTCGCGAGAGGCGATGTTATTGAATATTAGCTATTTTAGGTCTGGTACCTCCGGCACCATTTTCGTTGGGGTAGTGCCTGACCCCGTACTTCGTACGGGGATAACAAAATTGACGAGCCTACAGCTCTTTGCTACCTTTCGCACCTGTAGCTCTCTGTCCTCTGCTTTTTTTCAAGCGCCCGGAGGGTGCGATTATTTTGTTAACCGCGTACGTAGTGCGCGGATTACCAGCCACATACACAGTTGGTGCCGGAGGTACCACACCTTCCCCCCCAACTAAAAACTAAAAACTCACAACTAAGAACTCACAAATGTGCAAATTCGCATAAATCCGCCAAATCCGCATACTACCTTTGCACCATAAAACCCACACAACTATGAAGAAAAACATCACACTCCGCGCCGAATGGGTCATCGCCACCCTCGCGCTGCCCCAGGCAATCAAACTAATCGTTCTCGAAGCCGTCCTCGCCTACATTGTCAACGGCTACATCACCGAAATCGCTGACCCTCAGGCCGCTGAGGTGTTCGCCACCATCAAGGCCGACTATGACGCCCGCGAAGCCAAGAGGCTCAAACGCGCCGCCGACCGCGCCGCCCAAAAAGCCCAATCCGCCCAAAAAGCCCCTGCCATCCCCGGCGTACTCCCCATAATCCCCGCACCGGATCTACAGCAGCGCATTGAAAACGAGCGTTTTGCAAGATTTGCCAGAGATTCCCGCAGGCTGTCTCCCTTCAAATACATCGATGCCGACCTTGCAGGCGAGCTCGCCCTGCAGATTACCGACTGGTGGCGTGCCCACCCCACTGAGGAGATGCCCACAACGGGGCGTCTGCGCCGTGAGTTTGAAGAACGCTTCAATGGAATCTACACCGAATACGGCACGCAGATAGACCGCGACCGTTGGCTGCGCAAGGTTTCCCCCTACTTTCCCGAACCCTGAACACACTGAACACAAGCACCCTTGGGAGATTTTTTTGCATTGCACGGAAAAAATATGTAACTTCGCGACATAATGCCTGATAGCGTCCGAAAACGATGCTCCGGGCGTATCAATACAGCGAAAAAAAACGGATGTTATGAAGAACCTCCTCTATATTTTGTCAGCATTGTGCCTCATCGCATTGTCCTCATGCTCTGATGACGATGACGACAAGGTGCCCGTATTCCCCGCCAAATTCCCTACCCAGGACTATACCATACGTGCCGGTATAGCCACCACCATCAGTTTTGAGAATGGTGGCGGCAACTACGAGATTGAGGTTGGAGACAGCAAAGTGCTCGGCCGCCCTTACATGAACATCAACGGACGCAGCGTATATGTGATGCCACTCTCCACCGGCACATCCACCATGACTGTGAAGGATATCCGCACCAACACCGAAACAACCATAAACATCACTGTGGTGGAGATGTACATGGAGTTCATAATCAAGGAGATAAAGGAGGGAAACATAACCCCGCACATTCAGGAAGGTGACGAACTGCGGTTTGTCAGAGCGTCAGGCAACAAACGCAAGCTCGAGATATGGAGAGGCAACAGCCTCATCACCACCGGCAAATTCGATATTCTGATGAACAGCGTGGCCACTATGCAGTTCTTCCTGCCGGATGGCGACAGCACAGACGAAAAAGACTTTATCACATACGAATACGACCTCACCGGCAGCCCCTCCATTTTCGTCCTCTTCAACAAAGGATTCGATTTCAACTGGGAAAAGATTGTTGACTGCCGCGGTGCTGTACACCCCACTCCGATGATAATGAGGCTTACTGACAAAAACACCCGCACCGACATTGTTTGCTCCTGCGAACTCAATGTCGACATTTAAGTCCCCACCCTATTATACACCCTAACCGCTATTTTACGGCTGTTTTTCAACCGCCGCCACATAACTTTTGTTATTTTTGCAGAAAATTATCGAGCAAATGAATCTCAAAAAGTTATTACCGGCTGCCGCTGCCATTATCATGGCCGCCATGCTTTGCGCCTGCTCCGGCGAGCAGGAACTCCTGTCCACTGTACCGGCCGACTGCGGCGGAGTGGCTGTTGTGAATGTTAAGGCTGTGATGTCAAATATGGGCTGCACATTTGACGGCGACGGCATCACGCTTCCTGCCGGCATTAACGCGCGCCGTGATTTCGCCGCCACGCTGAGAAACATCGCCTTGCTAAACCGCGGTGCCGACCTCAGCTGCGCCGTCATCGCAGCCGAATCCGGCAGCTGGTTCGCAACCCTCAGAATCACAGACTCTTCCACAGTCCTCGATGCCCTCGGCAAAGCCGGTATAAAGACCACCGGCAACAAAAACGGCTATGAAATATACTCCGGAAACGGACTCTCCTATTATATTTCCGACCACCAGGGGTGGGTATGCCCCGACAATGCTCAAATATCTCCCAAAGAGCTCCTCAGCCGCGCCAAAAAAGAGAGCTTCCGCAGCAAACTTCAAGGGGTGTGCGCATTCCTTGATGCCAACAATATGGTGAGCATAGCCGCAACAGCATCCGGTTTCGGATTAGGGTTGGACTCACCGGACTGGACGTGCGTGGAGATTCACCCTGATGGCAACAACCTTGTTTTAAACACCCGGAGAATGACCGCCGCCGGCGAGCTGGTTGCCAACACCGGGCTGAGACAGCTCAACCCCGATGTGCTGAAACTGTTCCCCGCCAACGCCCCGCTTGTCGGTGCTGCCGGAATAAAAGACTCTTTCGACTGGAGCACCCTCGCAGCCATCGGTGGTATGCTCGGCGGATTCCAGACAATGGGTATGATTGAAAGCATTGTGCCGTACCTCGAAAAAACCGACGGCACCATAGCCCTCGCCGCAACTCCACGCAGCAGCGACGCATGGGACAGTTTCAGCATCACAGCCTGGAACTTCCTGTTTGCCGCTCAGATGCCTGAGCCTGATGCACTGAAAGCTGTCGACGCCGTAAAAGCATATCTCAAACGGATGATGTTTCCTATTCGGAATGCCCCCAACGGCTTCCTTGTGAACCAGGGCGAGCTGAGCCTCGCGGTGTTTACAAACGGCAACATGATATGCATCCGCAACGGCAACCCCAATGAGGGCGCCACAGGGCCTGTGCGCTCACAAAGCGACGCAATGCTGCAGATAACCCTGCCCAAGGGGGTGCTCACCCGCGGCAGCGACATAAGGCTGGCCATAGATTGCACCGGCACCAACACTGCCGCAACACTGTCACTGCCTCAGTACAACCTTCCATTCCTTCAGGCTCTGCTGACCGACATAACTCTGTGACCCGATGGAAAAGATAACCCTCCACCAGCTCCTTCCGGCTGTTTTTGCCGGCATGGAAGATGAATCATCCGTGGCTCAGTCACAGGTGTGGCTGCGCAACATAGAATTTGCCCGCGGATGCCGCACCCTCATATCAGCCGACAGCGGCACCGGTAAATCATCGCTCGTCAGCTTCATATATGGCCGCCGCAACGACTATATGGGGCATATCCAATTCGACGGCAACGACATAAAACAGCTTGGGGTCAACAACTGGTGCTCCCTCCGCGCCATAACCCTGTCGCTGCTGCCCCAGGAGCTGTCACTGTTCCCCGAACTTACCGCACTTGAGAATGTGGAGATAAAAAACCGCCTCACCCACCACCGCTCCACAAAGTGGATTGCAGACGCATTCGAGAGCCTCGGCATCGCCGACCGAGCCAATGTGGCCGCCGGACGGATGTCTGTGGGGCAGCAGCAGCGCGTGGCCATAATTCGCGCACTCTGTCAGCCATTCGACTTTCTGCTCCTCGACGAACCGGTGAGCCATCTCGACAACACCAACAACACCATCGCTGCCGCGCTCATTGAGCGTGAAGCGACCGCCTGCGGCGCCGGCGTGATTGTAACATCGGTGGGCAACCACCTCAAAATGGACTACAAACAGACTCTCAGGCTATGAAAAAAGATATTGTGTGGAGGCTCCTGCGCCGCAATCTCAGCATTTGGCAGACAGCCGGCTACGCCCTGGCAAATTTCGCGGGGCTCGCCATAGTGATGTGTGCCGTGAAGTTCTACTGCGATGTACGCTCCGGCAACGATGGCGATGACCCGTATGTGACGCGCGACTATCTCGTCATCTCCAAATCGGTGGGCACTATCGGCGGGCTTCTCGGAAATGACAACTCATTCTCGCCCGAGGATATAGCCGAGCTGTCAGGACAGCCGTGGTGCAAACGCATCGGCGCATTCACATCCGCCGACTTCAATGTCAGCGCGTCGCTTGCCATGGGTGGCAGAGGGCTAAGCACAAACCTGTTTCTCGAATCGGTGCCCGATGAATTCTTTGATGTCAAGCCAAGTCAATGGAGCTTCACCCCCGGACAGGACACCACCGTGCCCATAATACTCAGCAAAGACTACCTCACCCTTTACAACTATGGCTTCGCAGCCTCCGCCGGCCTGCCTCAGATCAGCGAAAGTGTTGTGTCGATGGTGCCGATAAGGCTGAGCGTCAGCGGCAACGGCAAGCAGCTATGGCTCAGAGGCAAGGTTGTGGGATTCTCCTCACGCCTCAACACCATCGCGGTGCCGACAGACTTCATCACCTGGGCCAACAGCGAATTCGGAGAAGGCAATCCGGCGAATCCCGGACGTCTTATTTTAGAGACAACATCTCCCGGAAACCCCGATGTCGACAAATTCCTCGCTGACCACAAATACGAAGTTGCCGGCGACAAAGGAGCGAGCGGCAAAGCAGCCTACTTCCTGTCTGTCACCACAGCCGTTGTGGCCGGAATCGGGATAGTGATATGCCTCCTCGCATTTGCAATACTGATGCTCAGCATCTGGCTTCTGCTGCAGAAAAACCGCGACAAGCTCCACAGCCTCATGCTGCTCGGATACACTCCCGCAGCTATCCGCCGCTACTACTTTGTGATTGTAGGAGGTGTCAACCTGCTGATATTCATAGCGGCTACAGCTGTGACACTGTGCGTTGCGCCGCTATGGAGAGTACCGCTTGAAGCAATAGGCCTTGACGGCGCATCCTCGCTCACTGCAATAGCCGTCGGCGCAGCCGTAACCGTTGCCGTCACCGCCATAAACTTCAGCGCCATCGCAAAAAAAGTCCGCTCCGCCTTCCCCGGCTAAACCCACTGAAAAAAACATCGTCCGGAGGGTTCCGGGCGATGTTATGGTAGGGATGTTCTATTAAAGTTTTTAAAAGAGTATCTGGATACGGGCCTGCACGGTGTTGACATGACACTTGTGGAACTCAAGTGCCTCGCTGTTGCTCACATTTGTGTATGGATAGCGAAGACGGGCAAGCATATATTTGTTTATATAATAGTTGAGTGTCACTGAAAAGTCATTCGAGCGGCCACCATATATATCTGCCTTTGAGCATGAGGCATCAGTATAGTTATATCCGGCGATCATTTCAAGCGATTTGGGTGCCGGGGTGGCAAGACCGGCATCGCCGTGGGAATACCCGTAGGAAGAACCGATGAGCAGACCGCGCACCATGCCGTATGCGCCCTGAGCCTTGTAGTTCGGGGCATCCTTACGGCCGATACTCATGTAATAGTATTGACCCTCGAAGGCTATTCTATTGTAGGCGAGCACAAGCTCGGGAGAGAATTTAAACACACCTTTGGCATCTGTGACATAGGCTTCGAGCATTCCTATTTTGTTGACACGGGTGGGGAAGTTGGCGCTGTAATTGAAAAATCCCTGCGACACCGCTCCGTCTTCCTCAATTGAATGAAGCGCTGACTGATACCAGAACGAGGTGCCAACCTGGGCTATTAGCCCCTCCTTATGCAAGGGCCGCCATACAAGACGGGTGAGACCTCCGACACTCACACGCCCCTGCTCGTTGGCCGGTTTGGTCATGGATGTGCCGTCGAGGATGGCGCTCACACCGGTAAAGAACTGATCCTTGTCGTGAACAAATCCTACGCCCACATTTCGGCCGGTTGCTTTGAAAAAGTCGTCGGTGGTGGGGGCTTCCATCATAGGCTTCATTGAGCTTGATGTAGCTGCATTGAGACCGAACTGATGCACATAGTAGCCCCCTCGGATATAATTCTCGGGATTGAAATTATACTGGATGTACACATCTTTGAAGCCTAACTTCTGATATCCGTAGCCGACATCTATCTTAGCCTGCCAGTGGCCGTAGCTCACCTTGGCACCCATCCTTATGTCGGGGAGCGCCACCCCGTCGCCAAACTTGGGTCCGTAGACAGTCTCACCGTCGGCATCGGTTGTTTTGTACAATGCTCCGTCCGGTGCATACACCGCGCCGTCAAGGAGTATACGGCCTGTAGGCTGTATTTTCACTTTATTTTCATATTGTGCCTGTGCGGACAGCACTCCCACAAGCGCGGCAGCTCCGATAGCTGCAAGTCTGATAGCTCTCATAAATATAAAGAAGCGTGATTGAAGATTAATGAAGGGTATTTTACCTCTTATTTGCAATTTAGATTCTTTGTGACAACAACGCCGCCACGGCTTTTGTTCGTATGATTCTCATTTTTTTGCTATGCGGCAAAACTTTTTTTGGCATTCTATGTTTGGAATAGTGTAACCTCCGCGTTTCAATTGGATTCACCCGAAATTAACCATGTAAAGCTATTGACGAAATGAGAATCATTGCAAAAGCAGCCTTGGCGCTGCTGCTATCAGGTATGCCCGCAGTGCTGTGCGCCCAGGCACCGCGCAGTCAGGAATTCAAGGACAAATACAAACTGAAGGAGGCGGTTGTGCTGAGCCGCCACAATATACGCTCGCCGCTGAGCGACAGCAAAAGCGACCTCGGGCGCATGACCCCTCACCAGTGGACAAAATGGAGCGCCGGAAAGAGCGAGCTCACATCGCGCGGCGGTGCACTCGAAACAATGATGGGACAATATTTCCGCAAATGGGCTGTGGATGCAGGCCTGTTCCCAGAAAACCACACCCCTACCGCCGACGACCTCAATATCATAGCCAACTCCATGCAGCGCTGCATAGCCACCGCCCAGTATTTTTCGTCAGGATTCATGCCGGTGGGCGGTGTGACGGTCAACCACCGCTATGTTCCGAGCAAAATGGACCCGCTTTTTAATCCGCAACTCACAAAAGTGAGCCCGGAGTTTGTTGCCACAGCCATGGAGCAGATCAACAGCATGGGCGGTAAGAAAGGTATCGTCGGCATAAATGAGGCGATAGCCCCGAACTATCTGTTCATTCAGGAGGTGATGGACACCAAAGACTCTCCGATGGCCAAGGAGAAGGACCCCAAACTCAAGGATTTCTCAAATTTCAACACCGAGATTGTGCTTGAGAAATTCAAGGAACCCGCAATGAAATCAGGCAGCGCCCTCAAAGACCTCAACGCTGCATCAGATGCCTTCATTCTGCAATACTACGAGGAGCCTGACTCCGTGAAAGCCGCATTCGGCAAGAAACTCACCAGAGAACAGTGGGCACAATTAGCTCACATCAAGGATGTGTATCAGGATGTTCTCTTTACCGCTCCCATTGTTGCCGTGAATGTGTCGCATCCGCTTATCCAGTATATGTATGACGAGCTGCGCTCACCGGACCGCAAATTCACATTCCTTGTCGGCCATGACAGCAATCTGTCTGCCGTAGCAACCGCCTTAGGCGTGGAGGAGTATGAGCTGCCTGCCGCTATCGAGAAGAAAACCCCGATAGGCTCCAAAATAGTCATTGAGAAATTCGAGGGTGCGGACGGCAAGGAGTATGCCGACATCAATATCGTGTATCAGTCTGTGGATCAGCTGCGCAACATGGAGCTGCTGTCGCTTGACAATCCGCCCATGATATATCCCTTGTCGCTCAAAGGCATGACCAAGAATGCCGACGGGCTTTATGAACTCGCCGACCTTGAACAGCGCTTTGAGCAGACACTCGCCGCCTACGACGCCATCAAATAAATTCTGACCAAAAATATTGCCGGGGAGCGCTTCTTCCAGTTCGCGCTCCCCGGCCTTTTTGTGCGTATCAGCTTGCAAGTATGTGGATTATGTTTTAACTTTGCAAATAGAAACCACCGTTTCGGAAACCACCGTTTCTATTTCCACAAAAACATATCCGATTTCTCTCGCCATTTATTTCACTGTCACTATCGGCTGCCCGAAGAAAGCCGACAGCATTGCGAGTGTGGCAATAGTAAAATTATGCTGGCCGCTCAGCCATTTTGTAATTTCGCTTGGTCTGCGTCCCAATGCATCAGCAAACTGCTTCTTGGACAGACCGCGCTGACGCATCAATTCATCAATACGATCTGATATGGCAAAAGAGAGAGCTACCTCCAGCCGGATATCTTCAGGTACTATACCTAATATTTCATCAAGTGTTCTGCTTGTGCGTTTTATAGATCAAAATTTTCGCTCTGATTTATGGCGAAAGGCGTGACCGATTTATAATCTGCGGGGGAATTATGGGAGCGGGTGGAGGCCGAGCTCGGCGGCTTTGGCTATGACAAGCTGCAGGGCGGCTTCGCGCTCGTTCGGTATCACTCCGTCAAGAATGGCATCTTTCACAGCGGCTTTGAGCACTCCCACCTGCGGCGAGGGCTGCAGGCCGAACATCGCCATGATTTCAGCGCCATCAACCGGGGGCTGGAAGTTGCGGATATGGTCGCGCTCTTCAAGTTCGGCCATTTTTTCGCGCACATGGGCAAAGTTTTCAAGGTGGCGCTTCACCTTTTCGGTGTTTTTTGAAGTGATGTCAGCCTCGCACAGGGTCATGAGCGAATTGATATCATCTCCGGCGTCGTTGAGCAGACGTCGCACGGCGCTGTCGGTCACCTCATCCTCAACAAGCGCTATGGGACGCATGTGGAGGTCTACCATCTTGGCCACAAACTTCATTTTTTCGTTCATCGGCAGCTTCATTGCCCGGAAAATGCGTGGCACCATCTTGCTGCCGAGGAAATTGTGGTTGTGGAATGTCCAGCCGATGGAATCATCCCAGCGCTTGGTCACAGGCTTGGCGATGTCATGAAGCAGTGCGGCCCAACGCAGCCATAGGTCATCGGACTTGGCCGCCACTTTGTCAAGCACCTCAAGGGTATGGTAAAAATTATCCTTATGGCCCTTGCCTTTCACCACCTCAACGCCCCGCATTGCGGCAAGTTCAGGGAATATCAGGCGCAGCAATCCGCAGTCATTCAGCAGCTTCCAGCCTATAGAGGGCACCGGCGAGGCCATAATTTTGTTCAGCTCGTCGGCAATGCGCTCGC
Source organism: uncultured Muribaculaceae bacterium (assembly GCA_910588065.1). Lineage (GTDB taxonomy): Bacteria > Bacteroidota > Bacteroidia > Bacteroidales > Muribaculaceae > Paramuribaculum. The sequence goes on along the minus strand of CAJUPZ010000014.1, from coordinate 21,827 downwards.
GCGATATGATGGATATGCGGGCGGCGTTGCGGCGTATGGCCTCGAAAGTATCGGGGTATATGTTGAAGCAGAGCTGTGTGGCAAAGCGCACCGCACGCATCATCCTCAGGGGGTCGTCGCTGAAAGTTATATCGGGGTCGAGCGGTGTACGTATGATCTTCGCCTGCATGTCACCGAGGCCGTTGAACAGGTCGATGAGCTCACCGAAATTACCGGCATTGACACACACTGCCAGAGCGTTGACAGTAAAATCCCTGCGAGACAGATCCTCCTCCAGGGTGCCATCCTCAACAATAGGCTTGCGGCTGTCGCGCGAATATGATTCCTTGCGGGCGCCGACAAACTCAAGCTCCAGGCCGCCTCGCTTCACCTGTGCAGTGCCGAAATTGCGGAACACACTCAGATGGGTGCCCTTGCCGAGAGCCTTGGCCACCGCCTCAGCCACCTCTATTCCGGAGCCTACGGTCACAAAGTCCATATCCTTTGAATGGCGGCCGAGAAAAATATCGCGCACATATCCGCCGACGGCGTAGCATGGACGGCCGATGCTGTCGGCTGCGTTGCCGACAAGCCTCACTTCGGGAGTGTCAATCGCTTGCACTTTCATTAGCTGAAACTGATAATCTGCTCCGGCGCGGAGGTGATGCACTCCATGCCTGAAGCGGTTACAACATACGTGTTTTCGATGCCGACGGCGCCGACACCGGGGATTACAAACTTTGGCTCCACGGCAATGACATTTCCCTCGGCAAGAATATCTTTGCTGCGCGGCGCAAGCACAGGCTGCTCATTGATTTCTATGCCCACACCGTGGCCAACAAAGCCCGCTTTCTGGTGATGACCCATGAAGTAGGCCTCCAGACCGGCCTCACGGGCCATCTTCTCGGCCAAGCCGTAAAGCTCCTTCGCATGGACGCCGGGGGTGCCGGCGGCAGCTATTGCCTTGCATATCTCTATTGAGCAGCTGTGGGCCTTAGCGGCGAGCGCGTCCACCTGTGTCATTGCAAAGGTGCGTGTCATATCAGTCATATAACCGGTGTAATTGCCGTTGACATCCACCATCACAGAATCGCCGGGACGGATAACTGAGCCGTTGCATCCCACCGGCAGCGAGGGGTCGAGCCCCTCCCCTCCCATTGCAAAGTCGTATGGCGTGGGATTGTCGGCATTCTCCCCTGCGAGGATATTGCCCATATACAGCTCCATGCTGTCGCCGCTGATGCGGAACTGGCCGAGACACCCCTCAAGGCGGCTTACGCGCTCAATCTCCACCTGCAGCTCAAGGTCAGTCATTCCCGGGCGGAAAAGGTGGGGCACCCGGCGGTACACCCTCTCCTGCTTCTGACCGGACAGTCTGAGACGCTCTATCTCGTAAGGCGATTTTACTGAGCGGACAGCGCGCATAACCGGCGAAGCATTAGCGATTTTTGATTCGGGAAACACCGCCGAAAGACGCTGAATGTCAGTCCAAGAGGTGATGTCGAGCTCAAGGGCGAGGGTTTCCGGGGCATTGAGGCCGATGCTCTCCGCCATCTGCTCAGGCTTGCGGATATACACCACCCCGTCCCCTTCCAGCCCCACCGGACGGCGTACAAAAAATATTTCAGGTCCGGCGGCCGGAATGTAGATATATCCGGCAAACACTCTGCCGGTGAGATAGTATATATTCGCGTTGTCGGAAATAACCGCCGCGTCAATATTGTTGGATTTCAACGCCTTGCGGATATTGTCAAGGCGGAGTGTAAACTCATCGTGTGGTAGAATAACAAGCTGTGTCATAACTCTATGTGTTTGTCAAGAAGAATCTGAGCAACCTCAGCGAAGGAACCGGCTGTGAGGTCGGCATCAGGTGCGGTGCCGAATCCGTAGCTCACCCACATCATCGGTATCCCCGCGGCGTGTGCGCTGCGGCTGTCGCCTTCGGTATCGCCTATATATAAAGGAGCGGCGAGCGAGTGACGCTGAGCGAGCAGACGGATGTTCACATCCTTGGGCTGATGATTCTCGCCGTAGGATATGCTGTCGGTGAAATATGGCTTCAGTCCGGTGAACTCCAGGAAATTCGGAAGCCCGAGCGCACTGCAGTTGCTGAGCATAAACAGTTTGTAATGGCGTGCAAGTTCGGGAATCAGCTCCTTCACTCCCGGATACAGCGTGCCTCCGAGCCCCAGCATCATGCGGTCCTCATTCCCGGCCAACCGCTGCAAAAACTCCTGCGCTCCATCGGGGTTGCCGACAAGGCGGCGATAAATTTCGGTTATGGGCAAGCCCATGCACTCTATGAGGTTTGAGCGGGTGACAGCAGCTTTCCGCCCACATTGTTCAAATGTGGCATCCCACACCTTCACATAGCTGTCGACAGCATCCCACAGGGTGCCGTCCATATCAAATATGAGCGAATCAAATCGTGACATACAATCTTTCATCAGTTACCGGCCGGAATCAGGCCAATCTGCTCGATACCCCGCAGAGTGTCAACGCGCAACACATGGCGCAGGTTCACCACACTTCCGGGGCGCGGAGTGAACGGCAGAGGAGCGGAGGACTGGTACGAATTTCCCACACCTGTGCCGAGCCTCCGGCCAAATTCATCACACAGATACAGGGTGACAGTGTCGCGGCGCGATGAGTCCGAAGCCTCGATAACGAGGTTGCGGAAGGGATATGAGGCATTATACCTCAGGGCAATTGCCATAGGCCCGGCAGCAAGGGTGTCGGTGCTGAAAGCCACAGTGTCACCGTATGCCCATCCGCACTTAGGCAGTTGTGTATACTCGCTGTAACCGCCCTGAAAGCCGCATGAGCACAGTATGGCTGACATGGTGACCAGAGCGGCCGCAATCAGCTGCTTAGCTGTCATTTTCGCCGTTTTGGTTCAGCATTCTGCGCGATGGCGACATAGCGGGTGGCAGCTCACGCAAAGCGTTTCTACCCTCTCCGGGGGCAGCATTGTTTGGTTTGTCGCCGGGTTTCAGGCGCTTTCCGTTGCCATTTCTGTGCTGCTGACGGTCATTCTTCCGGTTGTCCTTCGGCTTCTGCTTGTCGCGCGGGGCTTCCTGCTTGCCGGGTTCTTGCTGCTTCTCGGCTTTTTCCGGCTGCCGGGGGGCCTGTTTGGGCTGCTGGTCCGACTTTGGCTTATTGCTGCGCTCCTGCGGCTTAGCTTTTTTCTTTTTCTTCTTTTTGTCAAACCGGGTTATATCCTGACCGAGAATATCATTATACTGCTTCTTTTCCTGAGGCTTTTCCTCGCCTTCGCGCATGAGGGTGAGCGGTTTCTCGCCTTTTTTGTTGAGGGCAATTATCTCAAACGCCCTGTCGGCATCGATGGTAACAAGGTTTGCCGCGATGTTCTTGTCGGTGGAATATGTGATTTCCCTCTTGAAAACATCGTACTTGAAGTGGAAGTAAGTGGCATCGGCAGTTTCGAGACGAATCTCCTTCGAGGGCATCCGTTTCACACTCTCAACATATGTGTCCACCTCAAAATTTATGCAGCATTTGAGCTTGGCACACTGTCCCGCGAGTTTCTGCGGATTGAGCGAGATGTCCTGAAAGCGGGCTGCGGCGGTGCCTACCGACACAAAATTTGTCATCCAGCTCGCACAGCACAGCGGTCGGCCGCACGGGCCAATGCCTCCGATACGTCCGGCCTCCTGACGGGCGCCGATCTGCTTCATCTCGATACGCACCTTGAATGTTTCGGCGAGCACCTTTATGAGCTGACGGAAGTCGACCCTCTCATCCGCGATATAATAGAAAATTGCCTTGTTGCCATCGCCCTGAAACTCCACATCGCCTATTTTCATATTCAGATGCAGGTCCTCGGCGATTTTGCGGGCACGGATCATGGTGTCGTTCTCGCGGGCCCTCGCCTCGTTGTACTTGTCGATATCGCCGGGCTTTGCTTTGCGAAACACCCGTTTGAGCTCGGTGTTCGGCCTCACCCCCGCTTTTTTCATCTGCAGGGCCACAAGCCTGCCGGTTAGAGTCACCTGACCGATATCATGGCCCGGCGAAGCTTCAACGGCAACCATGTCGCCAATGGCAAGGTCAATGCCGAGGGAGTTTCTGAAAAACCCCTTGCGGGTGTTTTTGAACTGCACTTCAACAAGGTCGCTCTGCGCCATGCCGCCGGGCACATCGCCGAGCCAGTCATAGCAATGGAGCTTGCCTCTGGGGGGCTCGGCATTGCGGCAGCATGCTCCGCCGCATTTTTTCTGCGGAGCCTGTTCGCTTAGAGAATCCTTGTCCATATTTATTTGGCAAAGCTGACAGAGCGGGTTTCGCGTATCACGGTGATTTTCACCTGGCCGGGATAAGTCATCTCATCCTGAATTCTCTTGGCAATCTCAGCCGAGAGTTTTTCGGTTTCGGTATCGTCGATCTTGTCGGCACCGACGATAACGCGGAGCTCGCGACCGGCCTGGATGGCGTATGTCTTGATAACTCCGGGGTATGACAGTGCCAGCTGCTCGAGGTCGTTGAGCCTCTTGATATAAGCCTCTACAATTTCGCGGCGTGCACCGGGGCGCGCACCTGAAATAGCGTCACACACCTGAACAATGGGGGCAAGGAGGCTTGTCTGCTCAATTTCGTCGTGGTGGGCACCGATAGCGTTGCAGATCTCGGGCTTCTCCTTGTATTTTTCGGCGAGCTTCATGCCAAGGAGAGCGTGGGGCAGCTCGGGCTCCTCGTCGGGCACCTTGCCTATGTCGTGGAGCAGGCCTGCGCGTCGCGCTTTCTTGGGATTGAGGCCGAGCTCGCTTGCCATCACGGCGCAGAGGTTTGCTGTTTCGCGCGAGTGCTGGAGCAGGTTTTGTCCATAGCTTGAGCGGTACTTCATCTTACCTACAAGGCGAATGAGGTCGGGGTGAAGGCCGTGTATACCGAGGTCAATGGCCGTGCGCTTGCCGGTTTCAATAATCTCCTCCTCAATCTGCTTGCGCACTTTTGCCACCACCTCCTCGATGCGGGCGGGGTGAATGCGGCCGTCGGCCACGAGCTGATGCAGCGCAAGGCGGGCTATCTCGCGGCGCACGGGGTCAAATCCTGACAGCACGATAGCCTCAGGGGTGTCGTCCACAATAATCTCAATGCCGGTAGCGGCTTCGAGCGCGCGGATGTTGCGGCCCTCGCGTCCTATGATACGGCCTTTGATTTCGTCGGAATCGATATGGAATACTGTGACGGAGTTTTCAATAGCGGTTTCAGTGGCCACGCGCTGTATGCTCTGCACCACAATTCGCTTCGCCTCCTTGTTTGCAGTCATCTTGGCATCGTCCATGATGTCGTTGATGTAGCTCGCAGCGGCGGTTTTGGCCTCGTCCATGAGCGATTCTATGAGTTTTTCCTTAGCCTCTTCCGATGACAGTCCGCTCACATGCTCGAGCTCCTCCTTGGCTTTGAGCTTGAGGGCATCGAGTTCGGCCTTCTTGGCGTCTATGCCTGAGAGCTGCTCCTCGAGCTTGGCTTTAGTCTGGTCAATGCTGTTGCGCTCGCGCTGGTTTTCGCTCTGCTGCTGGTTGAGCTGTATTTCACGCTGTTTGAGTCGGCTCTCGGTGCTCTGAATCTTTGCCAGGCGCTGATTGGCAGCCTTTTCGGCCTCAGATTTAATGCGGATTTCCTCCTCGCGTGCTTCGAGCAGTTTGTTTTTCTTTATCACCTCAGCCTCCTTGCCCGCTTCGTCGATTATTATTTTGGCACGGCTGGAGGCCAGGTTTCTCTGAACAATTATGGCTGCGACGGCTCCAATTGCGAGTGCCACAACCGCAGTGATTATTATGTAAACAATTGTCGTTTCCATATAAGGAACTGGTTTTATAATTATAAAAAAACTGCATCAACAATCGGGCGCGGCGTGCTGCGGCTCCGGTCATTGTGCAGGAATAACGTTTTCTCTCGTAAGGGTGTATCTTCCAATCATTTTCTCGCCGCCGCAGCGTTTCCGGCGCTGACAAGCAGAGAGTCAATCGTGTCCTCGAGCATTGCGAGCATCTCTTCTGCCCTCACACTCTGTGCTTTCAGCGCCAGATAGCTTTTGGCAAAGAGGAGCGTCACCATGGCAAGCACTTCTGTCGGCGAATTGTCGGCGAATTTAGCTCTCCACAAGCTCCAGGCGTCGTTGATGTCCTTAGCTGCTTCTCTAAGCAGCTGTTCGTCCTCAGGCTTCACCTTGAGACTCAGGGCAACATCGGCTATTCGTAGGGTAATGTCAATTCTATCTTTCATTGCATCATTCTCCTATGTCGGCGATGCATCGGTCGATTTCCCGCACTAATTCGGCAAGCATGGCGCGGCTTGATTCGAGGTCATCGCGTGTAGGCGCGACCGAGTGCGACACCGATAGAAATTCAACCTGAGTGCGAAGCCTTGCAATTTCGTCGCTCTGCTGTTTTTCCCTGGCAATAAGGTCACCGATGCGCTGTTCGTCATCTCTCATCGACTTGATCATGTCGTTGTGCAAGGCAGCGAGGAGCTGCGCTTTGCTCTCTATTCTGTCAAGCCTTTGCTTGAGATTGCCGACCATACTTCTTCCAAATTTTTACAAAAGTAGTGAATATATTTCGAATGTGAGATAAATAATTAAGTGTTTTTCTGTTAAAATTGCATTAAACGCCCCTACAGCACCGGACTCAGGAGCCTCAGCACGCTCTCGAAAGCGCGGTGGATGAGCGGACGCTTGCGCCAGTTGGCGAGCTTTACCCTCACCGAATGCCGCATATCGTCGGCGAAGCGGCGCCTCATGGCTGTGTTCACCTCAGTGGAATAAATAAACATATTGGCCTCAAAATTGTGCTCAAAGCTGCGGAAGTCGATGTTAGCGCTGCCTATGGAGCAGAAGTCATCATCAATCACCACTGTCTTGCTATGGAGCATACCGGATTCGAAAAGGTAGATTTTCACACCGGCGCGGAGACACTCGCTGATGTAGCTGCGCGATGCGTATGTGAGAATCATGGAGTCGCTTTTGCGGGGTATCATCACCCGCACATCCACCCTGCTCAAGGCCGCCACCTGAAGGGCTTTGAGCAGACTCTCGGTGGGGAGGAAATAGGGGGTCTGGATAAGCACCCGCTTTTTCGCGTTGCCAATGGCTTTGTGGAGAAGAAACGCGATGTTGCTCCACTCGCTAGTGGGCCCGCAGGTGAGCATCTGCATACCGGCATCGCCCGGCTGGGCATTATCGCCGCAGGTCACAGTCTCCTCAAGCAGCTCGCGCCCCATAAAGCGCCAGTCGACGGCAAAAGAGTACTGCAGGGCGCCGACAGCGGGTCCCTGTATGCGGATGTGGGCATCGCGCCAGCAGTCGAATCTGCCGCCGTCAATATATCTGTCGGCTATATTCATGCCGCCGATGTAGCCGGTTTTGCCATCTATCACAACGAGCTTGCGGTGGTTTCGCCAGTTGATGCGCGTTGCAAAAAGTGGAAAGGCGACCTTGAAGAAGGGGTACACCTCTATGCCTGCCTCTGCCATACGCCTGAAAAACCTGTTGCTGACATGAATGCTGCCGATATGATCGTATATCACCCGGACCTTCACCCCCGCTTTTGCCCGCTCGATTAGCGCGTCGGCTATACGGGTGCCTATGGCATCGTCCTGAAATATGTAATATTGCAGATTGATATAGCTCACGGCGGATGCTATGTCGGCGAGCAGGGTGTCAAACTTCTCCTGCCCGTCGCCGAATATGCGCACACTGTTGCCGGGGTGGAACAGCGAGCCGGTGAGCGAGCGCGCGAGCATAACCTGCTGGCGCGATTCTGTTGACAGCCCGCTGAGGTCAGGTTCGGTCTGAACGGGGATGGTGAGCTCGCGCAGACGGCGGCGGTTGCGGCGCGAAATCATGTGCGTGTTCTTGATGCTGCGCCCGAAGAATATATACAGAATCACACCTCCAACCGGAAAGAGCATCAGCACGGTAATCCACGCGAGCGATTTGAGCGGGTTTCTATTCTCGGACAGTATGATGCCTATGATGCTGACAATCGTGCCGGTATATGCGCCGAACAGAGTCCAGTACACCCACGGGGTTTTGAGAAAAGCTTCGAATTGAGTCATCAGCAGTTCAAATAATCGGCTAATTTAGCAAGAAGAAGCGACAACTTCCAAACAACTGCACAATAATCCGCAGTAAGTGCAAAAACACAGAAAGGCATCGGCAGTCAGACTGCCGATGCCCTCGAGAGTTATGTAGGGATGATTTATTCGGGGATTACCTCGAAGGGGATGTCAACGCTGACTTCCTTGTGGAGCTTGATAACAGCGTTGTACTTACCAACCTCTTTGACAGAGTCTTTGATAACGATGATTTTGCGGTCGATGTTGTGACCGAGCTTTTCGAGCGCTTCGGCAATCTGGATGTTGTTTACAGAACCGAAGATAGTGCCTGTAGAGCTTGTCTTCGCACCGATAGTGAGGCTCACACCCTTAAGCTGCTCTGCAACAGCCTCGGCATCAGCCTTGAGCTTGGCGAGCTTGTGGGCGCGCTGGCGCTGGTTTTCAGCGAGCACTTTGAGAGCGCTCTCGCTTGCGATAACGGCTTTACCCTGGGGGATGAGGTAGTTGCGGCCATAGCCGTTTTTAACTTCCACCACGTCGTCCTTATAGCCGAGGGAGGGTATATCTTCCTTGAGAATGATCTTCATGATTCCTTGGTTTTTAGTGAGTGGGGGTTATTATTTCATAAGGTCAGTTACGTAGGGCAGCAGAGCGAGGTGACGGGCACGCTTTACAGCCTGGGCAACACGGCGCTGGAACTTGAGAGAAGTTCCGGTGATGCGACGGGGAAGGATTTTACCCTGTTCGTTGAGGAACTTTTTGAGGAATTCGGGATCCTTGTAGTCGATATATTTGATGCCGCTGCGTTTGAAACGGCAATATTTCTTTTTCTTCACGTCTACCGACAGGGGAGTGAGGTAGCGGATTTCAGATTGAGCTTGTGCCATTGGTTAGTTCTCCTTAGTTTCGGTTACAACTTCTTCTTTAGTAGCGGCTTTGCCGGCGCGGATGCTGCGGCGCTTTTCAGCGTACTCGGCAGCGTACTTGTCAAGACGGAAAGTGAGGAAGCGGATCACACGCTCGTCGCGGCGATAAGCTGTTTCAAGTTTCTTGACGATAGAGGGTTCGCCGTCAAATTCGATGAGAGCGTAAAAGCCGGTAGACTTCTTTTCAATGGGATAAGCGAGCTTGCGCAGGCCCCAAAGCTCCTGGTTCACGATGGTGGCACCGTTGTCGGTGAGCACAGTCGCAAACTTTTCTACCGCTTCCTTCATCTGGGCGTCAGACAAAACGGGAGTTAAAATGAAAACGGTTTCGTACTTCATGTTTGGTGAATGATTTAATTGATTTTATGTGCTTTAGCACTCAGTGTGTCCTAAAGCGACCGCAAAGGTAACTATTTTTTTCGAATTGCGCAAACAGTTTGCTAAAGCGTATCCAAAATCAAAATGGACAGCACTTCGGCTACAAAGATAAATTTCAGGTGCTTCATCTGTCTATTTTCAATTTAAACACGCGGAATTTCATAAAATCATCATCATCCGATTCCGTATTCACAAAAAGTCCGGCAGGGGTAACAAAACAGAAAGCAGGAAAATATAAACCCTCGGGCAAAACCGTTTCTCCAATTATCCGGAAATCTTCGTCAAGCACTATCACCGCAATAGGTTTATAATTGACAGCATCCTTTAAATCCATATTTGCATCATAGTCCTCTAACGGCAAGCGCAGCATACGATAATACACCTTATTATATTTATCGTACAGCACCGCAATGTAGGCATATTGCTCAAGGTAATTTCTCGCCCAAGCATCAGATCCGGAGTAAGGATTCTTATGGATATTAGTTTCTGATGACCATGCCGCATATATCGGTTCCCGCAATTGAGTTTTCGGATCATATAGATACAGACTATCCGATGCGGGGTAATTAATCAGCAACTTATTTTCAAAAATTGGAGTATATGAAATAGCTCGATAATCGAATACGCCCCACTTGTCACCCGGATCTCCGTACACCTCCGGATACGGATTACCCGTTATACATTCATTAGCGTCCTCATCATAAATCAACAGCGAGCCAAAGGGCTGACCTTCAAAAGAACGCCCATCATAACCTGCAAAAATATGCTTTTTATCCAGAATCAAATATGGCGCGGTAGTTCTTGGATATGGACTGACGGCGTACTCAAATGGAGCCCCATTTGATTGCTCCCGCAGCATTGTCATTTTTGTAAGGACATTCCCTTGCCTGTCAATAGCAATAATTTCACGGGTCAAGGCCACAAAAACCCATGTGGTATCCGGCAAATAACAGTACGAATCCAGCCAAGGAATTCCATTAGGACCTTGCTTGGACAGAGGAATTTTACGGGTGGACATTGTGTTAAGATTCACCACACAAATATCATGATTGCCCTGATTATAAAAAGTGAGCGTGCTGTCATCGTAAAGCTGCATATATCTTGTAATCTGCGTGGTAACAGAATCAAGAGGCACCATGCAAGGCTCGGCCTCGACCAACGATGCAATGTTTTGCCTCTGAGATTTTGGCTGTGTGCATGAAACCATGCACACAGCCACAGCCAATGCCGCTACTGCGGCTCCATTGATGATTCTTTTTGTCATAGTTTAAATTTATATTGTTATGCGCAACCTGTCATGGCTTACACTCACTCCGCAAATGTATACATATCTTCCAACGCAACAAAATGTTTTTCAAAAAAAGTCCGGCAGGGGTAACAAAACAATGCCATAAGTGATATATACCCAAATGATATGCAATAATCTGAGTATCGTATATAAAAATCTTTCTATAGAAAAGTTTTTCTATAATCATTATATTGCTCTTATAACCTACGCGGCAATCATCACCCGCGGGTTGTTTTTGGATAGACCGGTTCTCCGTGGGTTTGATGCGGGCGCTCATCACCCGCGGCGAGCGGGTGGCAAGGTAGTAGCGCGTTGGTGGAGCCGTAGGCGAGACCACGCGTTCAGGTCGCCCACAGCCCATAAGACCCCTGTGAGGGGGTCGCGAGAGAGGGAGAGAAGAGGGAGGCGGCGGGCAGGTGGTCAATAAATGGGAGATATGCGAGATAAGGGACAGCTTTTGCGCTGTCCCCTCCCTATTGTTTAATCAAAGTTTGATGATGTTACTTATATCCCAGCGGTAGAAGTATTCGGAGTCGCCAAGTGGATTGAGTGCATATAGCATTCCCTTGGGGCTGACGTAGAACCCTTGTGCCACAATAGGTAACTTTATTCTTGCAACCGGATTCATTGATGCGTCAAATACTTGTATTTCAGAGTTGCCTTCATTTTCATAATATCCTCTCTCCTTACCTCCATAGTACATAAAATAAACCAACTTGTCTGTCACCTGAATTGTTTGATACGTATTCAACCGGTTTAACTTATTAAGCTGGGTGTCTTCAGGCACAGGAGTCAGTTCATTGCCAACACAAATTGTTTTCCTTACAGATTCGTTATGCACCGAATATACAAATATTTGATTCAATCGCCCTGAAGCTTCTACAATCATGGAATCCCCGGGAAGCAAGGCTATTATACCCGAAACGGTATTTGGGTCAACGCCTTGCCAACCTTTGTTTATACTCTCCATCGCCTTGAGTTCATGCTTGCCGACAGAATCAACTAAATATCTTACTGTAGCAGGGTAATCGTAACTGCCATGGACGGCCACAAATGTGTCGCATCCGAGCGGTATTATGTTTTTACTCATAAAGAAAAGAGAGGGATAGTAGGCATCCGTAATCACCTCCTTCCCGCTGTCAGCGGTTGCGGTAAGATTCACCTTGAGAATACGATCTTTAGCATTTTCTTGTACCTGTAAAAACATAGAATCGTTCTCGGAGTAAATGGCGTTGATTGAAAGAGAGCCTTGGTATTCACCCGGACCTTGTCCATGTCTGAACATATCCGCGAGTTTTTTGCCGGAGTCCAACGAGTATAAACCAAACTCATAATTTGTATTAAATTGAATTCCAACAAAAAGCGAGTCTATGCCTTTGAAACTTACCATACCTTCAAACTCAGCCATGTATGGCTCAACTTTCGGCAGTGTCACTTCTGTTGGGAAAGACTCAACATACTCCACCTCACCAAGCGTCATGTGGCCGGCATTGCCGCCACATGACGATAGTAAAATTAGCGTAAATAGGAAAATAGCAACGATTTTCATTTGCAGTTTGTTTCAATCTCGGGTATGGAACAAAGTTAGAGTAAAACGGGGAGGTTTGCAATAATTTTAGTTCGAAATTTAAGTTTTGAGTAGTTTGAATAAAAGGGTTAGCTGATTGTGGTAGGAGGTGTGGTACCTCCGGCACCATCTGCGTTTGTGGCCGGGAATCCGAGCACTGCGTGCCCGGTTAACAAAATATTCGCGCATCCTGCGCTCAGACGTCTCCGACGCCCTATGCGGTGGATAGGATGAGGCGGACGCGATATATCGGCGCCCATACAAGGTGCACCCGCCTTAAGCGGGTGCATCCTCAATCAATATTTATGGTCGGAAGATTTCATTTCTTCGGGAGTGATCGGCTTGCGGTCCATCGAATGCCACACGTATGCTATGTAGGCCACAACAAAGGGGGTGATGAGCGACACCCAGCTCATGGTCTGAAGGGTAAAGTGGCTCGACGAGCTGTTGTGGATGGTCAGGGAGCTGGAGGGGTCAAGCAGCGAGGGGTAGTAGGCGGTGCCGTTGAATCCGGATACCCAGAAGAGGCACAGCACCACCAGCACGGTGCCGATGCCGCTAAACCAGATACCCTTGGTGTATGATTGGCTGAACGCGCTGCGCACTATGGCGTAGAGCACAGCCGCGACACCAATGAGGAATATCACGGCCACCCACCACATCTGCAGGAAGTTGTGCAGATATTTGTAGTCGACCCACTCAAAGGAATCGGGGTGGAGCGACACTCCGTACTCATCCACGGTATGCAGACCCTTGGCTGTGAGGAGCAGACCGAGGAAAAAGAGGAAGAACACAACAAATACCGCGCCGTTGACAAGCACGCTGCGGCGGAAACGCTTTGCAAGCTTGGGCGCTCCGCTGATGTTGCTGAGAAAATAGAGCGAGGCTTGTGTGCGGGCAAGGAATAGCACCGCAACTCCGAGAACAAGATTTTTCCAATTGAATATGGCCTCAAAGCCATGAGTGGAGGCCCATTGCGAAATCACGGGTGCTCCGGGGTCAAGGATGTTGCCCATATTCACGGTGAATTCGGCACCGAAAAAGAACATTCCCACAGCCACTCCGAGAAGAATACAGCCTACGCAGCCGTTGATAAACAGGAAGAAATCGTAGGTGCGCACCCCGAACAGATTGCCCGGTTTGCTACGGAATTCGTAGCTCACGGCCTGAAGGATGAAGCTGAACAGAATAAGCATCCAAAGCCAGTATGCGCCGCCGAAGCTGGTGCTGTAAAAGAGCGGGAAGGATGCGAAGAATGCCCCGCCAAACACTACCAATGTAGTGAAGGTGAGCTCCCATTTGCGTCCGAGCGAATTAACCATCATCACTCTGCTGCCGGGGCTGAGATGCTGCAGCAGCATCGACTGTCCCCCCTGCACAAAGAGCAGAAACACGAGCAGAGCGCCGAGCAGCGATATGAGCAGCCACCAGTATGTCTGTAGATAATCTATCTGTATCATAATAATCAGTCTTTAGTGTTTTCGTAATCTGTTTCAGAGCCCTTGCGGATGGCGCGGAGCATAATGCACATCTCGGCTGCGAGGAAGGCGGTGAACACCAGCGCGAATAGCCAGAAGGTGGTCTGCACGGTAGCCGCGGAGATATCGCTTATGGCAGCCTTTGTCGGCATCAGCCCCTCGATAATCCAAGGCTGGCGGCCAACTTCGGCTGTAACCCAGCCGGCTTCGCTGCACACCCACACCACCGGCACACTTATCATGCCGAGCCAAAGGAGCAGCTTGCTACTTAGCCAGCCGGGCTTGCGGTATGCGCAGAAGAGCACCACTGCGATGAAGGCAAGGAGATAGCCTCCGAAAATCACCATGATATGGAACGAATAGAACGTCACCGCAACCGGAGGCACAGCCTCGGCGGGCGAGTCAAGGTAGCCGTAGCCGAAAAAGCGGTAGTTTTCCATAAGGGTGGCCTTTGCCGCAGCCATTGCGGCCTCATTGCGCTCGGCGGAGGCGATGTCGTATGCTCTGAGCGCCTCATGGGCTTTTTTGCCGATAGCGATACGGTCGGCAAACGATTCAACATAGAATGTATCGCCCTGCTCGTTTATGCGGCGTCCTGAGAGGAGGTCGTTGATGCCGGGCACAAACGCATGGGGATCGTGGGTGGCAAGGAATGACAGGCCGTACGGAATGTCGATTGAGAACAGAAAGTCGTCCTCATCATTATCCACCGACTTGGATGGATTGAGAATGCCGAATGCAACTATGCTCTGGTCGCATCCGCCGTCATACAGGCCCTCCATGGCGGCCAGTTTCATAGGCTGCACGCGGGCAACATCAAGCGCGCTGCCATCACCGGTCCACATTGTGCCGATCATGCCGGCAAGGGCCACCCAGCCACCTATCTTTATTGAGCTGACAGCCATATCCACAGCACGTTTGCGCAACAGGAACCAGCTGCTCACTCCGATTACGAACACTCCGGCAAGCACCCAGCCGCTGAGCACGGCGTGGAAAAACTTGTGGATGGCAACCGGGCTGAGCACAACGTCGCTGAAGCTGTCCATGACATTTCGCATCTGGGCGGGGTCGAACACCATGCCTACCGGATACTGCATCCAGGCGTTGGCGATAAGGATCCACAGAGCCGAGATTGACGCGCCGAGAGCTGTGAGCCATGTGGCGGCAAGGTGAAAACCGGGGCTTACCTTCTTCCAGCCGAAGAACATCACTGCGATGAATGTCGACTCCATGAAGAAAGCAAGAAGCCCCTCTATGGCAAGCGGCGCGCCGAAAATATCGCCGACAAACCAGCTGTAGTTGGACCAGTTGGTGCCGAATTCAAATTCAAGGATAATGCCGGTTGCAACACCCACTGCAAAGTTGATGCCGAAAAGTTTCATCCAGAATTTGGTGATAGCCAGCCAGCGCGGGCTACGGGTGCGGTAGTAGATGGTCTCCATGATACCGACTATCACCGAGATGCCGAGAGTCAGCGGCACAAACAGCCAGTGGTACATGGCTGTGAGAGCAAATTGCCACCTGCTCCAGTCAACAACGCTTATCAGATCGTTCATATAGCTTTTATTATATGGTTATTAAATATTCTTCAATCAGCGGCCACGCTCCACAAGCGCGCGCCTCACAGCCGCAGCCCTATCCTCGTCATTGTCATAGTCGCGGCTCAGTATATCCGGAAAAAACAGCAGCTTGAACACAAAGAAAAGGATTATCAGCTTTATGATAATCATCGCCCACAGATAGCGGCCCGTGGTCATGCTGCGGAAACCCTCGGCATAAAAACGGTACACTCTTACAAAAAGATTGCTCCGGCCGGTATGTGTATCTCTGCTGCTCATGTATATGCGTTGGTTTGCATTGCAAAACTAATCTATTTTAAGATAACCAGCGAAAAAAAACGTTATAAAATTTATTTTTGTTGCCAACTCTGTGTAAATTTGCACATAATGTCACACCACGCCGGTTTGACTCACCAAAAATTCCATTCATGAGAAACCTGTCAGCACTACTGCTCGGAAGCGCCGCTGCCGCCGCGATGCTCACCCCCAACTCCTCATCCGCCGCCCCTAAAAAGGCCAGGCAACAGTCCAAGCCAAACATATTATATATAATGTGTGACGACATGGGCTACGGCGACCTCGGCTGCTACGGTCAGAAATACATATCGACACCAAACATCGACTCCCTCGCACGCCAGGGCATACGCTTTACCCAGGCCTATGCCGGAAGCCCGGTCAGCGCCCCCTCGCGCGCCTCGCTCATGACCGGCCAGCACAGCGGCCACTGCGAGGTGAGAGGCAACAAGGAGTACTGGAGCTACAAGGACACTGTGATGTACGGCAACAATGTTGACTTCGCCACTGTGGGCCAGCACCCCTACGACCCCGACCATGTGATTCTGCCTGAAATCATGAAGGACAACGGCTACACCACCGGCATGTTCGGCAAATGGGCAGGGGGCTATGAAGGCTCCCCCTCAACCCCGGACAAGCGCGGCGTGGACGAATTCTACGGCTATATATGCCAGTTTCAAGCACATCTTTACTACCCCAACTTCCTGAACCGCTACAGCAAGTCGGCCGGCGACACAGCCGTTGTGCGTGTGGTGATGGACGAGAATATAAAATACCCCATGTACGGCGACGACTACCTCAAGCGCCCGCAATACTCCGCCGACATGATTCACCGTCAGGCCATGGAGTGGCTTGACAAGCAGACACCCGACCAACCCTTCTTCGGACTGCTCACATACACCCTGCCCCACGCCGAGCTCGTGCAACCGAACGATTCGCTTGTGGCGGGCTACAAACGCAAATTTTTCAACGACCGCACCTGGGGAGGCTCAGAGGGCTCACGCTACAATCCCTCGGTGTTCACCCACGCCCAGTTCGCCGCCATGATATCGCGCCTTGACGCATACGTTGGCGAGGTTATGGCTAAACTTGATGAGAAGGGGCTGGCAGAGAACACCATAGTAGTGTTTACCAGCGACAACGGCCCCCATGAGGAGGGTGGCGCCGACCCCGCATTCTTTGGCCGCGACGGCAAGCTCAAAGGGCTCAAACGCTCATGCCACGAGGGTGGCATCCGTGTGCCCTTCATAGTGCGCTGGCCGGCCAGGATAGACAGCGCGAGCGAAAACGACAGCCAGATTGCATTCTACGATGTAATGCCCACCATCTGCGACATCATCGGCGCCAAACAGAGCAAGTATGTCAACAAAAACAAGGATATTGACTATTTCGACGGCATTTCCTTCGCACCCATACTCACCGGCAAAGGTGAGCTCAAACGCCACGACTTCCTGTTCTGGGAATTCAACGAAACCGACCAGATGGCTGTGCGTCAGGGCGATTGGAAGCTGATTGTCAAGAAGGGCAAACCGGAGCTGTACAACCTCGCTGACGACATCCACGAGGACAACAACATCGCAGACGCCCACCCGGACAAAGTGGCCGAGCTGGTGGCAATAGCCCGCAGCCAGCACACCCCCAACCCCCACTTCTCAGTGACGCTCCCCTGACGGCTTTTCCAGCAGCGCGGTGGCTATCGCACAACCGCCGTGGCCGGTGAATCTAACACTGAGCCTCACAAGGCGCAGCACAATCTTCTTTTTCAATGTAGCGGCGCGCGCGAGTGCAGCCGCTTCGATGCGCCGGGCATCATCTTTGGTGCCCTCGCGGCGGCACAATGCGCCGAGAACCATGCGCTTGGTATCGGTCCACTCAAGATCATCCTCGCGTCCGGCGCGGCGAAGCACTGCCTCAATAGCCTCAACAGCAGCCTCACAACTGCGTGCGCTTGCAGCAAATCCGGCAGCGGTTATGGAATCCTCCTGCGGATGAATGACCACCCCCGCATCTCCGTGAATCATGACCGTGGAGCGTGAATCAACAAGCAACCTCACCCCGAGTTCAAGGTCATTCCACCGGGCCAGGGTCTCATTCCATCCGCCCACCCTCCTTACAAGATCGGTTGTCGCTGCAAAGCGCTGGGTGGAAAACGCTCCGTGGAGAATATGCGCCCGCATCAGATTGGCGTCTGCAACACTAAGCTGCGTTGTCCAGCCATCCGGGTCAAGCTCCATGGCATCAAAGCCTATGAGCTCGGCATCGGGGTTTGCCTCAAAGCAATCGAGAATCCGGCGGGTGTGACCCGGCAACATCTCGTCATCGGAATCAAAAAACATGACGTATGGCGTAGTCACCGCCTGCAGCCCGCGGTTTCGGGCAGCAGAGGCACCGGGAGTCGGCTCATATAGAAGCGTGGCGCTTATGCCGGAGGCAGCCGCCTCCTCACACCACTTTGCAGCCACCTGTGCCGAAGCATCGGCAGAACCATTGTCCACCACTACTACATTCAGCGGCCTGAGGGTCTGCGACTGCACCGACCGCAGGGTGCGTCCGAGCAGCTCCGCCCGGTTTCTTACCGGTATCACTATCGTCAGTTTGCTGTCGTCCATAGGCTTGTGCGAAATAAAAGAACGGCAAAGATGCTCCGCCTCATCGGGGGAAACTTCTCTGCCGCTCTGTATTTTTTAATGAATGGATTACTTATCGTCAGCCACCTTGTTGTAGCGTGCGTTGAGCCCGTCGATAACCTCCTGGGTGATATCGAGAGCTGGATTGAAGTAAGCTCCGGCAGCTTTATAAAGAATGGCATCATAGCCTTTCTGTGCGTTATAGCTCTTGATAAACGATTCGATAGAGTCGTTGAGCTGCTGCTGCTGTGCTGCGAGTTCCTGCTCGCTTGAGCGCTGAAGGTTGCTGAGATACACCTGTGCATCCTGCTGCATCTTGTTGAATTTGGCAACATCAGCCTCGTATGTGGTCTGTGAAATATAGCCGTTGTTCTTGGCCTTGTCCTCAATCTGCTGGCCGAAGCGCTGTATCTCAGCGGCCTTGCTCTGCTGGGCGTTTTCGAGCTTGCTCACGGCACGCAGGGTCATTTCTCTGAAATCCTTGGCAAGATTGTAATGGGTACCTACCGAGTCAAGGTCAATGTATCGGATATTGAGGGTAGCCGTTGCGGTAGCCTCCGCACCGGTCGCTGCAGCGGGGGTTGAACCCTGATTGGAATTGCCGGGGGCGCAGGAGGCGGCAGCGAGGCCGAGGAGAAGCACTAATGAAAATGCTGTTTTTTTCATGTGAATTGTCAGTATGTTATGTGATTCAATTTATCTGTTCCGGTGACGCGCACAGCCGATGCCCTTAGACCGCAGTGCCGGAATGTCGGAGACATGTCCGGAGGGGAAACGTCCCCCCTTGACAAAAAGCACTCTTATGCCGAGCAGCAGGGCTGCCACAACCAGCATCGCAATCGCTATTAGCACTGTTTTCATCGTCTGATTGGCGTTTTGCGATGCAAATATATGAAACGAATGTCATTTTTTTGCTATGACTCAATTTTATTTTGTAACTTAGTCAGCGCATAAGCGTTTTTTTAACAATATTTTTACAATCAACCCCGAAATATCCATTAATACACCTTATTAAATATGACTGTAAAGGATCTTCAACCCAAGCGCGTGTTTGAAATCTTCGATGAGATCACGCAGGTGCCCCGCCCTTCCAAAAAGGAAGAGAAAATAAGGGCATACCTTCTCGAATTTGCTAAAAAGAACAATCTTGCAGCCCGCACCGACGAGGTTGGCAACGTTGTCATCTCAAAGCCCGCAACTCCCGGACATGAGGGTGCCCCCACCGTTATTCTACAGGGACACATGGACATGGTGTGCGAGAGCAACGACAAGTCTTTCGACTTCAACAACACCCCCATCACAACTATCGTTGACGGCGAATGGGTGAAGGCCGATGGCACAACTCTCGGAGCCGACAACGGTATCGGAGTAGCTGCATCGCTCGCCGTACTCACCGATCCGAACCTCGTGCATGGCCCGCTCGAAGCACTCTTTACCGTTGACGAGGAAACCGGCATGACCGGCGCATTCGGTATCGGCGACGGCATGATTAACGGCGATATTCTGCTCAACCTCGACTCTGAGGATGATGCCGAAATCTTTGTAGGATGTGCCGGCGGAGTTGACACTGTGTGCACCTTCTCCTACAACCGCTCATTCGCTCCCAAAGATTTCTCTTATTTCAAAATCGACATCAGCAAGGGACAGGGCGGCCACTCCGGCGGCGATATCCACCTCGGACGCGCCAATGCCAACAAGCTCCTTGCCCGCTTCCTGTTCGACCTTGCCAAAAACTACGAAATCAGCATCTCCGAAATCGACGGCGGAAACCTGCGCAACGCTATTCCCCGCGCGGCCCACGCAATCGTTGGCGTCCACACCTCTCACAAAGAGAAAGTGAGAGTTGCCCTCAACAACTACATCGCCACTATTGAAAACGAATACGCCGGCCTCGAACCCACCCTCGAAATCGGCATGGAGTCTGTTGACACCCCCGAATTCTGCGTTGACTCAAACACCACCATGGCTCTCGTGCGCGCCCTCTACTGCGCTCCCCACGGAGTGGTGTCCATGAGCCGCGAGCTCGAAGGCCTTGTTGAAACCTCAACAAACCTCGCCTCAGTGAAGATGCAGCCGGACAACAAAATCGTTGTCACAACAAGCCAGCGCAGCTCTGTCGACTCGCGCAAATGGGACATCGCCTATCAGGTGGAGGCTCTCTTTGCCCTCGCAGGCGCTGAGGTGACTCACGGCGAAGGCTATCCCGGCTGGCAGCCGAACATGCAGAGCCCCATCATGAAGATTGCCTCGGAGGCGTACAGAGAGCTCTACGGTGTGACCCCCGCAATCAAAGCTATCCATGCCGGACTCGAGTGCGGACTCTTCCTCCAGAAGTTCCCCCACCTCGACATGGTGTCTTTCGGCCCCACCCTCCGCGGTGTGCACTCTCCCAGCGAAAAAATGCACATCCCCGCTGTTGAGCGTTTCTACGAGCAGCTCAAACTCACCCTCACAAAGGTGGCTGACCTCAAGAAATAACCCACCACAAATATTCAACCTGCAGGAGCGGTGCCTTTGTTTGGGCGCCGCTCTTTTTTTCGCACACTTTCCGCTTGCCGGTTGTTATAATTGAAACAAAAATATTAAGATTATGAACAGACTACACCCCAAAGACGATGTAAGGATTGAGATGAGCTACAACGGCGAAACCGAAGATGCCTTCCAAGGCTCAGGCTACCACACAGTCGGCGAAGCAATCCGCGACGCATTCACCGCAAGCAGCCGGCAGTACATGAACATCGAGGACTATGTGTTTACCGTAACCGACCTCACCACCGGCACCTCAGCCCGATACCGCATCAATGCCGGAGGCAACGAAACCATATTGCCTGAGTAGTTTTTTAGTTGGCAGTTGGGGGGGGGCACCCGCACAAATGTAGGCATACTCAGAGAGCAGGCTCAGTAGCTCCGCCTATCTCATGAAGGGGGCGACGTAGGCACGCCATTTCGCGCGGGTGATGATGGAACTGCCGGCAAGATGGGCCACAACGCTGCCGAAACGCGCGCCGAATTCGTAGGCCATGCGCTCGCGGGTGGGAAGTTGCTCTGTAGGATGCTCTCTCCACCATTCGCTTATCTGCACGGCCAGTTCCTTCAGCAGCGGTTTGTCAAAACGCTTGAACTCTTTCAGACCGGAGTTGGTCATCACCCAGTCCACCAACAGATTGCCCTCGGCACGGGAGTCAAGATCTTCCGGCTCGGATTCGGGGATGAATCCGGGGCGCGGCGCGCGCTTGGCTTTGCGCTCGGCAGCCTTAAGACGCTTGCGCTCAGCGCGTTTGTCGATATCCTCCATGATGTCGATGAGTACTGCCTGTGCCTCGAGGCTTTTGAGTGGTATCTCGGTACCGTCCTTGATATAGTTGGCAACAGCCTTGAAAACAGCGAGTTGCAGGGATTCGTCGAGGGTTTCGATGGCGTCGAGCCATTCGGTGCGGAAAGTGATGTTGGTTTTGGTTCTCATAAATGTGTGTTTTTTAGTATGATGCTGCAAAGGTAATATGCTTTTCAAGGCGATTTATGCGAATTTGCACATTTGAGTTTTTAGTTGGGAAGGCGTGAGATGTGGTACCTCCGGCACCATCTGCTTATGTTGTTGGTAATCCGGGCACTACGTACCCGGAAATCTAGGACCTGCGCAAGAGTTGAA
>CAJUPZ010000013.1 GCA_910588065.1 uncultured Muribaculaceae bacterium | reverse complement strand
GTTTCTCTAATGCAAATTCCTCCTCAAATTTTGCACTTCGATTTGGAATCTACAGCCGATTTTCGCTCTGTTTTCGCAGCGATAGCTTTATTGCCCGGCAACTGTAAAGCCATTGTCCTTGAACATTTTATAGTCCTGATCAATGTTGTTGCCTATGGTTGTGAGCATATCTCCGACAAGCGCCCCGTTCATGCCGCCGCGGAGAATCCGTTCGGTGGTGGCTTTGCTCAGGCGCGCACGTCCTCCGGCAAATCGGAGTGTGCAGTCGGGGGCTACAAAGCGCATCAGCGCTACGGTGCGCGCCACCTCATCCTCGCTTATAAGCTGCTGATTTTCAAGCGGTGTCCCTTTTATCGGCTGGAGAATGTTGATGGGTATTGACACTGCTCCTGCCTGACGCGCTTCCTGAGCAAGCTCCAGGCGTTGGGTCATGCTCTCGCCCATGCCTATTATGCCTCCGCTGCACACTTCCATGCCCACCTCTATTGCTGCGGCTATGGTGCGCAGTTTGTCGGCGTGGGTGTGGGTGGTGCAGAGGTTTGGAAAGTAGCTTGAGGATGTTTCGAGGTTGCAGTGGTAGCGTTTCACTCCGGCATCTCGCAGTTTCTGCAACTCCTCTTTGCCGAGCAGTCCCATCGATGCGCAGAGGTTAATGCTGCTTTTGCTGCGGGCAAGCCGGTATAGATTGCAGAACCGGTCAATCTGAGCGGACGACACGCGGCGACCGCTTGTCACCAGAGAGAATCTCCTTACCCCGCGGTCGGTATTTGATTTGAGTGATTCCAGCAACTCCTTTTCTGGTATGATGTCGTACTCGTCAATACCTGTTTTGTGGTGGGCGCTCTGGGCGCACCATTTGCAGTCTTCGGGGCAGCGTCCCGAGCGGGCATTCACAATCGAGCAGGTATCTATATCATTGCCGGTGCGGGCAGTGCGCACGTTGTCAGCTGCGTCACACAGCTCGTCTGTGGTATATCTGTCGTTGAGGGCCGCGGCTTCCTCTACTGTCGCGGGGATTCCGCGGAGCGCGCGGGCGGTTATATCTTCAAGTGTTGTCATTGTCCGGTTTTTCTTCTTTTCTTGACAAAATTACTGCTTTGTACAAGGGAGGTACACATCGTTAACAATATTTAGTGATGAGTGACCCTTTTGAGGCACGGACAATCGATTTTTCTGCATACCTTTACAAACTCATTTACATTTCCTGCGATATGAAGCTGAATACACCTATTATATATATGCTGCTCCTGCTCGTTTTTCTGCCTGTGGCCTTGTGTGCCCAGGTTACTGTGGGGGCAGCCCGCACCTCTGTTTATGTGCCGATGCTCAAGGGCAAGCGCATTGCCCTGCTGAGCAACCACACCGGCATGGTTGGCGATAAGCACACTCTCGATATTATGCTTGACAACGGACTGAATGTCACCACATTATTCTCTCCCGAGCATGGATTCAGGGGCAATGCCGATGCCGGCGAGCATATTGCCAACGGCAAGGATGCCAAAACCGGAATACCTATTGCATCGCTTTACAACGGCAAAACGCGCATGCCGGCAAAGTCGGTGATGGACAATATAGATGTCATTGTCACTGACATACAGGATGTTGGCCTGAGGTTTTACACCTACTACTGCACCATGATTGACCTCATGAATGCGGCTGCTGCATACGGTAAGGAGTTTGTGGTGCTTGACCGGCCAAATCCCAATGGAATGAGTGTTGACGGTCCGGTGCTCGACATGAAATATGCCAGCGGAGTGGGGCGTCTGCCCATACCCACGCTTCACGGCATGACCCTCGGCGAGCTCGCCCTCATGGCCAATGGCGAGGGGTGGCTCAAAAATGGAGCCAAAGTGCCCCTTGAAGTAGTTGAATGCGAGGGCTATACGCACGCTACACGCTACAAGCTGCCGATTGCTCCGTCGCCAAACCTGCCGGATATGAAGGCAGTGTACATGTATCCATCTACTTGCTATTTCGAAGCTACAGACGTAAGCCTCGGGCGCGGCACAGATACCCCCTTCACAATATATGGCCACCCCGCAATGAAGGAGGGCGACTATTATTTCACCCCTGCCTCGCGCCCGGGAGCGAAGACGCCGCCACAGCTCGGCAAGCGTTGCCGCGGACGCAATCTGCGCTCCATACCCGAGGAGCAGATGATTGCCCAAGGGGTAAATTTTGAATACATCATCGACGCATATCGCGCTATGGGCAAGCCGGCCAAGTTTTTCACCTCATTCTTCGAACTCCTTGCCGGCAACGGCAAAATCCGCGCGATGATAGAGCGCGGTGCCTCCGCCCAAGAAATCAAAGCCTCGTGGGCCGACGATGTCAAGGCGTTCAAAGCCAGGCGCAAACCGTATCTCCTTTACCCCGAATCATGACACCTATAGCTGTAATAATAACGGTAGCGGCATATTTTGCGCTGCTGATGGCAATCTCGGCCATAGCCTCGCGGGGCAGCGACAATGCCACCTTCTTTACCGGCAACCGGCGCGCGCCGTGGCCCCTCGTGGCCTTTGCCATGATAGGGGCCGCCATATCCGGGGTGACATTCATATCGGTGCCAGGCATGGTGGCTGCCAAAGGCTACGCATATCTGCAGATGGTGCTCGGATTCATTGTCGGCTACATCATAATCGCCACCGTACTTGTGCCTGTGTTCTACAAGCGCAACCTTGTGTCGATCTACGGCTATCTCGGCCAGCGGTTCGGGGTGCGCAGCTACCGCAGCGGCGCGTGGATTTTCTTCATCTCCAAGGTACTCGGCGCGTCAGTGAGATTTTTTGTTGTGTGCGCGGTGCTGCAGACCCTCGTTTTTAGGCCGCTCGGCATACCGTTTGAGGTAAATGTTGCACTCACAGTGGCTCTGATATGGCTGTATACACTCAACGGCGGGGTGAAGACCCTCATCTGGACCGACACCATCAAGAGCGCCTGCCTCATAGGCAGCGTGGTGCTGTGCATAGCTTTTGTGGCGCTGCAGATGGACCTCGGTTTCAGCAACATGGTATCTACGGTCGCCTCGCACCACACCTCGCGGATATTTTTCTTCGACGACCCCTTTTCCGGCAACTACTTCTGGAAGCAGTTTGCCGCCGGTGTGTTCATGGCAATCGCCACAAATGGCCTTGACCAGGACATGATGCAGCGCCACCTTGCGTGCCGCGACTCCGTGAGCTCACGCAAAAACATGATACTCAGCGGAGTAATGCAGTTTTTTGTCATAGCTCTATTCCTTGTGCTCGGCACACTGATGCTTGTCTATGCCGACTTTGCCGGCATAGAGATTCCAAAGAAAAGCGATGAGCTTTTCGGCATCATAGCCGCCCATC
Organism: uncultured Muribaculaceae bacterium; assembly: GCA_910588065.1. Classification (GTDB taxonomy): domain Bacteria; phylum Bacteroidota; class Bacteroidia; order Bacteroidales; family Muribaculaceae; genus Paramuribaculum. Next base: position 75,929 of record CAJUPZ010000013.1, on the reverse strand, counting down.
CCTCCATGCCGGTTGCTGTCGGCATCATCTTCATAATCGGGCTCATAGCCTCCGCCTACTCCGCGGCAGGCTCAGCCATGACATCGCTCACCACATCGTTCACTGTCGATATCCTCGACGCTCCTTCGCGTCAGCAGGAGGCCGAGCTGGGGCGAACACGCCGCAGAGTGCATCTGATGATGGGTGTGATAATGGGCGCCGTAATCATAGCTTTCTATCACATAAGCGATTCCGACGCCATCAGCGCTGTCTACACCCTCGCTTCATACACTTACGGCCCTATCCTCGGACTGTTCGCCTTCGGGCTGCTGAGCAAGCGCACCGTGCGCGACAACGCTGTGCCGGCGGTGTGCATCTGCGCCCCGCTGCTCGCATGGGCGGTGCAGGAATGCCTGAACCGGGTATGGACCTACGAAACAGGCTTTGAGCTGCTTATAATCAATGCGTTGCTCACAATGGCCGGTCTGCAGCTGACATCTCTCAATACACAAAAAGTCAATCAATATGTCTCGTAATCTTTTCAGCCGTTACATCTGGCTCATCGACACCATCCGCCGCCACGGCACCCTCACCCGTGAGGAGCTCAACTCCCTGTGGCGCAAAACTGATTTCTCAAACGGTGAAAACCTGCCGAGACGCACCTTCTACAACTACCGCAACGCTATTGAAGAACTCTTCAAGATAAGCATCGATTGCAATCCCGCCACCTTTGAGTACTATATAAATGACGGCGACTCTCACGGCGAGAGTGTTACCGACTGGATGCTCAACGCCGCCTCCATGAGCAATGTGCTCACCGACGCGCGCAGTGTGTCCCACCGCATTTTTCTCGAGGATGTGCCCTCTTCGCGCTATCATCTCGAATCGGTGCTCAATGCCCTGAAGGAGCAGAAGGCTCTCAACTTCACCTATAGCCCCTACACACGCACAAATCCATCCTACGATGTTGTGGTGGAACCGTATTTCCTGAAACTGTTCAAACAGCGGTGGTACATGACCGGCAGGGCTGTGAAGGACAACACCGTCAAGACCTACTCCCTCGACAGAATGAGCGATGTGACAGTGGACCACAATTCATCTTTTGAAATACCGGAGGATTTTGACGGAGATGAATATTTCAGCGACTGCTACGGAATTGTCTACTCGCGCGGCGAGGCCAAGCAGGTGAGCATACGCACCGACTCCCGGCAGGCAAAATACTTCCGGGCGTTGCCGCTGCACACAAGCCAGAAAGAGATGGTGCACGACGACTACTCTATATTCACATACCGCCTCAAGCTCACACCCGACTTTGTGCAGGAGCTTCTCAGCTACGGCCCCAAAGTCACCGTGATCGCTCCCCCGGAGCTCAGGGCCATGATGGTGACAAGCCTTGAGGATTCACTTAAAAACTACAAGCAATGAGAATTGACATACTTACCGTACTGCCCGAAATGCTTGAGTCGCCGCTCGGCTGCTCTATCATCAAAAGAGCCCGCGACAAGGGGCTTGTCGATATCCAGGTGCACAACCTGCGCGACTTCACTACCAACAAGCACCGCAAGGTCGATGACTACCCATTCGGCGGCGAGGCCGGCATGGTGATGCAGATTGAGCCTATTGACCGCGCTATCTCCCACCTGAAGTCGCAGCGCACATACGATGAGGTGATATTCACCTCGCCTGACGGCGAACGGTTTGACCAGCCGATGGCCAACTCCCTTTCTCTGCTCAACAACATCATTATTCTGTGCGGCCACTACAAAGGCATTGACTACCGAATCCGCGAGCACCTCATTACCAAGGAGATATCCATCGGCGACTATGTGCTTACCGGAGGCGAGATGCCCGCTATAGCAATCACAGACGCTGTTGTGAGGCTTATTCCGGGCGCTATCGGTGACGAACAGAGCGCACTCAGCGATTCATTCCAGGACAATCTGCTTGCTCCGCCGGTGTATAGCCGTCCGGCTGTGTACAATGGCTGGGAAGTGCCACCGGTGCTGCTTTCAGGACACCAGGCCAAAATTGACGAATGGCGCCATGAGCAGGCGCTTGAACGCACCCGCCGCCTGCGTCCCGACCTGCTTGACTAAGAGTATGTTTACTTTTAGCTTTATGAAATCTTTATAAGTCTTTTCGGCCTGTTTTTAGATTTCATTCAGTCATTATGGAACCCCATAACTTCTTCATTCAATCAAAAAACATACTCTAAAACTCCGGAGTATAAGCGGATTTCTGCGAAATCACTACCGAATCAGGTGTGACACTGAGTGTTACGGGAGCACTCTCCACGAGCGGCAGATTTTCATCCACATGGCCCACAGGCACATTGAATGCCACCGGGTAGCTGTAGTCCTTGACTATTTCGGCAATCATGCTCTCCATCGTGGTACCCTCGGTATCAGGCTTATAATCGGTAAACTGTCCCACAATGAGGCCACCGAGGCGACCGAGCGCTCCGCTAAGTTTCAGCTGGTAGAGTATTCGCTCCGTCTTGTATATCGGTTCGGCAATATCCTCGATAAAGAGTATCGCCCCCGGCTCAAAAATATCAAACGGGGTGGCTATCAAATCCGCGAGCACAGCGAGGTTGCCCCCTATGAGCTGACCTGAGACAGTGCCGGGACGGTTGAGCGGGTGGGGCTCCAGGGTGTATTCCGGCATGTTGCCTTCAAGAATGCCGAACAGAGCCTGAGAGTAATAGTCCTCGGCATCGAAAGTGGACAGATGCTTGGCCATGGGAGCATGGATGCTGGCTATGTCATGGCGGTTGAGCAGTGCATGGAGTGCGGAAATGTCGCTGTAGCCGATGAGCCATTTAGGATTGCTGCGAAGCGGCAGCAGGTCAAGTCTCTCAAGCAGATGCACCACACCGTAGCCACCGCGGCTGCAGAATATGGCCTTTATGTCGGGATCCGCGAGGGCGGCGCTGAGGTCAGCGAAGCGTTCTGAGTCTGTGCCGCTGTATGTGCCGTATTTTCCGAGGGCGTGGGGTGCGATAGACACATCCCAGCCTCGCTCCCTGAGCAGCTCGGCGGCCTTTTCTACAAATTCGCTTTTCACATTGCCGGCGGGTGACACAAACACAACTTTGTCACCCTGCTTCAGCGGTTGTGGTATTATCAGGTTGTCCATTTTCAGTAATAGTTTTCAGCTCACCTGCACAGCTATGCCGGCAGCACGTATTTTATCTGCAATTTGTTCCAGCTCCGGCTTCTCCACCTTCACCAGAGCCTGCTCGGGTGTCTTGCGGTCCAGAGAATAAAGCATCACCTCCTTGGGTTTGATGCGTCTGTAGGCCTCGATCAAGGCATCAATCTCCTGCGGGGTAGTGTTGTCAACCGGCTGACCGTTGTGGCTGCCACGCAGCATCATTGTCTGCACAATGCACTGATTGCCGAACTGCGCGAGCTGATCTATGACCTTTTCCGATGAGAAATCGGGCGAGGTGGGGCGGTCAATCAGGCGCATTGTCCCGGTTATTGCAGAGTCGAGTTTGAGTATATTGTTATCCACCTTGCGCAGGGCATCGCACACGGCGGGCCTGTCGATACGGGTGGAGTTGGAGAGCACACTGATGCTCACATTGGGAAAATATTTGTCGCGCAGCTCAATTGTATCATCTATTATTCCGGGGAAATCAGGGTGGAGCGTAGGCTCACCGTTGCCCGAAAAGGTTATGACATCAAGCGGCTCGCCCGCCTGCTTCATAGAACTGAGTTTCTGCTCGAGCATCTGACGGACAGCAGCGCGGGGCGGCAGCCCCGAGGTGCCCGGGCCCTGGGCATTGAACCCGGCCTCGCAGTAGAGGCAGTCGAAAGAGCACACCTTGCCGTCTGTCGGCGACAGATTGACCCCCAGCGAGGTGCCGAGACGACGGCTGTGTATGGGGCCGAATATGGTTGAGTGGAAAAGAACTGTCTGCATATCATTTATTGATTAAATCTTCAAAAAGCCTGATGTAACGGGCAGCGATGCTTGAGGCGGCAAACCTTTCGCTGACACTCTCGTGAAGCTGTCTGCGGTCAATGCCGGCACCGAGAGCCCAGACAATACCGTTGGCAATATCCTCGGGGTCTTTGTAGCGGGCTATGTAACCATCTTTCTTGTGGGTCACAATGTCGCGCTGGCCGCCAAGGCCGAACGACACCGGCACACAGCCGGATGCCTGCCCCTCGATGAGTGTGCCGGGGAGGGTTTCGTAGAGCGAGGTGCTGAGCACCACTTTTGCACAAGCGTAAAGCGACCTCAGCAGAGCGGGATCGTTGATGCGCCCGACCCATATATGGGGAAATCGCAGGCTATCGAGCAGCCCGGGGTTATTGAGATTTCCGAAGAACACCGCCATCGAGCGTTTTGACACCTCGGGATTGTTGTCAAAGATAGTGTTAAGAGCACTGATGGCATATTCTATACCCTTGATCGGGTCGTCAAGCCGGGCTGCACCCATTAGAATCAGGTCGCGCCTGAAGTCTATGCCGGGCAGCATCGGGGTTGTTGCGCTTTCGGTGGCAAATGTCTCCACCGGAAAGGCGTTGGGAATCACACTCACGCTGCGGTTGCGCAGCAGTGAGCTTGCCGCGCAGCGGTCGGCAAGCCAGTTGCTCACCGCCACAAAGTGGATGGGCACACTGTTGTACAGCTCTTTTTTCCGTAGCCACACTTTGTGCGACAGGTCGTCAGGCTTATCGCTGCCGAGGAACGGGCATTTGCCGCATGATTCCCTGTAACGGGTGCATTCGTAGGCATGGTGGCATATTCCGGTGCAGTTCCACATATCGTGCATGGTCCACACAATAGGCTTGCCGGAACGACCCAGTTTCCTGATTCCATCGAGCGATGCGAGCCCCTGGTTTATCCAGTTGAGAGCGACGACATCGCTCTCCTTCACCCACGGGTGGCGGTGGATGGGATAGCCCACGTTGGCTATGGACACCTTGAAAAGGTCATCGCGGCTGAATCCGTTGGCAGCATAAATGCGCAGCCGCTCCCACATGAAATACACGCCGCGCACGAATCGGCTGCCGACAACCTCCACTTGCGGGCTGTCGCTGAGCTTTGTATAAACAATCATGCGGGCATCCACCCCTTGCAGACGGAGTGCCTGCATGAGGCGGAAGGTAACGATGGCGGCTCCGCCGAGAAGGTCGCTGTTGCAGATGAGGGCTACTTTCATGGTGTGGCTTTTTGGAGGGTTGAACCGGGGGTGCGGGCTACAGTCGGACTCACCTCCACAATGTTTATTGCAGGCAATCCGAGGCGGGCCTTGAGATAGTCCTTGAATTTGGCAGACTGAGCGGCGGTCATTTTTGCCGAATAGCTAACCAGGGCGACATTCGCCGTGTCAAGCCGCTCGCTCTCCACTCCGGCAAAAACTGTTGATGCGATTGCTATATCCTTTACCTGGGGAAAGAGCACTTTTAGCTCAGGCGATATTCTGAGGCCGATGGCGCGGGCTGAATTCTCGCTGTTCAGCAGCTGGCGCAGTGAGTCGATTTCTGTTTGCTGACGGGTGATTGTAGCCTGGGCAAGCTGGTAGATGTCGCTCGCCGAGGAGGTCATTGCCGATCCGGTGTTGACCGCATCGCCCTGCACTATTATCAGTTTGGTGCCTTTGAGGTTGAAGAAGTCGAGGCGTGAGCTTAGGGCGGCGTTGAGTGAGTCGGCGGGGAGAATCTTGCCCATGAGCGCTATGCGTATGTACTTCTGTCCGTTCTGAATATAAGCCTCGCGGCTGAGCACCTGGGTTGCCGGAAATACGCACTCGCGGGCAACAAAGGCATTGGCGTTGACCTGAAATTTGTTGTCCTGCAGCATACGGTATGTGAGCCAGATGCTCGGCAGCATTGTGAGCACCGCCACGCAATATACAATCTTGCGCACACGGTTCGCACGGCTGTTGTCAACCGCACTCTCACCCTTGTATTTGAACAGTTTGACGCCGATGAAAGTGGCGAAGGCTATGTATATCGAGTTGATGACAAAGAGGTAGAAAGCTCCGAAAAAATAGTTGAGCTGCCATGTTGCAAGGCCGTAGCCGGCTGTGCACAGCGGCGGCATTAGGGCTGTGGCTATGGCCACTCCGGGTATCACATTGCCTTTGTTTTTGCTGCCGAGGCCTATGATGCCGGCCGCACCGCCGAAAAATCCGATCAGAACATCATATATTGTCGGCGATGTGCGCGCAAGGAGCTCGCTGTGGCCTTCATTGACCGGCGATATGAGGAAGTAGAGCGTGGATGCGAGCACACTGAAGCCGGCTGCCATGCACAGGTTGCGCAGACAGCGCTTTATCAGCTCGAAGTCGTGGACTCCCACCCCCAGCCCGAGGCCGATGATAGGACCCATGAGGGGAGAGATGAGCATCGCGCCGATGATTACGGCGGTGGAGTTGGTGTTGAGTCCTAGCGAGGCTATGAGCACCGCCACAATGAGTATGAGGATGTTCGTTCCGCGGAAAGACACCCCCTCGCGTATGCTCTGCTCCGCCTCAGCCTGAGGCACAAGGTCCTGGGTGAGGGTGAAGTAGTTTATGAAGAAATTGGATAGGCGGGTTGCGAAATTATTGTTCATGCTCGGTGATTTTTAGGTAGGGGAATCAGGCCGCGCAGGCTCAGATGCTCGCGCTTGAAAGCGAATGCTACGAAGATGACAAGCAGCAGGGTGCGCAGCGGCATGTTTATCCATTGGCTTGCTGTTGTGGCGGCCGTGGCGAGGCCATACAGCGCAATGGCTGTGAAGAAGTATATCAGAATGGATTTGACATCGTAGTCAATAGGATGTTTGCGTCGTCCGATGAAGTATGACAGCAGCATCATTGCCCCATAGCAGGTGAATGCAGCCCACGCGCAGGCTATGTAGCCGAAACGGGGCACAAACAGCAGATTCATTACCAGGGTAATGGCGAGGCCTATGAGAGAGAACCATGTGCCCCAGATGGTGCGGTCGGTGAGTTTGTACCACAGGGACAGGTTGAAGAACACCCCGAAGAAAAATTCGGCGAGCATCACAATGGGCACCACCTTGAGGCCTGAGAAGTACGCCGGGGCTATGAAGTGGCGCAGTATATCGAGGTAGAACATCACCCCGAGAAATATCACCATTGCGAATATCACGAAATATTTCATGGCATCGCAGAAGGCCTGGTTCTTGTCAGCACCCGCAGCCTTGTTCTGGGCGAAGATGAAGGGCTCGTAGGCAAACCGGAACGCCTGGATGAACATCACCATCACCACAGCAATCTTATAGTTGGCGCCGTATATGCCCACCTGAGCCAACGCGTCAGCCTTGTCAGGCACCAGCCATGGCAGCAGAATTTTGTCAAGTGTCTGGTTCATCACCCCGGCTACACCGAGAATTAGCAGGGGAAACGAGTAGGCGAGCATCTCGCGCCACAAAGCGGTGTTCCATCGCCATCTGAATCCCGTGAAATCCGGAATCAACAGCAGCAGCATCACCGCCGAGCTGATGAAATTTGCAAGGAAAATGTAGCCTATGCCGAATGTGGGGTCATAGAACCAGGCTATTGTTCCGGGAGCCTCCTCCCAGAGCCACGGGCAGATGAGTATGAAGAAGATGTTGAAGCCGATATTGAGAGCAATGCCAATAAGCTTAAGGGCTGCGAAGCGCATCGGCCGGCGTCGGTAGCGGAGATATGAGAACGGCAGTGCCGTGAAGGCATCAATGGCCACTGTGGCTGCCATGAGCAGCACGAAGGAGTGGTTGGCGCCACACTCCATCGCCTCGCTTACCGGGCTGATGAAAATGCACACCAGTGCGAAAAAGAGCGATGAACTGACCGCAAGCGACGTCATCGATGTAGAGTACACCTCCATGGGGTCGGAGTAGCGCTCATGGTTAGCAAACCGGAAGAAGCCGGTTTCCATGCCGTATGTCAGCACCAGCAGAGCCACCGCCACAATGGCATAGACGTATGTCACCACGCCATATTGCTCTTCGGCAAACATGTTGGTGTACAGCGGCACCAGCAGCCAGTTGAGAAACCGTCCGATGATACTGCTGAGGCCATACACGGCAGTGTCCTTTGCAAGACTTTTTATTGAAGCCATATCAGAGTCAGAACAGCGAGCCGGTTGCAGAATTGCGGTTGTGGCCGAGGTGGATGTAAGCCAGGTCGGTCACCTCTCTGCCGCGGGGAGTGCGCTTGATGAATCCCTCCTTGATGAGGAATGGCTCATACACTTCCTCCACAGTGCCGGGGTCTTCCCCGAGGGCTGTGGCGATGGTGCCGAGTCCCACCGGTCCGCCGTTGAATTTAGTTATGATTGTTGTAAGAATCTTGTTGTCAATCTCGTCGAGACCATATTTGTCGATATTCAGCGCCTCAAGGGCATAGCAAGCTATCGGCGGGTCGATGGTGCCGGAGCCCTTCACCTGCGCGAAGTCGCGCACACGCCTCAGCAGTGCGTTTGCAATACGCGGGGTGCCGCGGCTGCGCAATGCAATCTCGCGGGCGGCATCGTCAGTGCACCTTACTCCAAGGAGCGAGGCCGAGCGCAGGATAATGCGCTGAAGCACCTCGTGGTCGTAGTACTCCAGATGACAGTTTATGCCGAAGCGCGCACGCAATGGCGATGTCAGCAGGCCGCTGCGTGTGGTCGCTCCTATGAGCGTGAAAGGGCTTAGCGACAGCTGCACCGAGCGTGCACCGGGTCCCTTGTCAATCATTATGTCAATCCGGTAGTCCTCCATCGCCGAGTACAGATACTCCTCCACTACCGGGCTCAGGCGGTGGATTTCGTCGATGAAAAGTACATCATTCTCCTCCAGTGAAGTGAGAATTCCGGCCAGGTCACCGGGCTTGTCGAGCACCGGCCCTGATGTCACCTTGAAGCCAACCCCCAGCTCATTTGCAATAATGCCGCTGAGGGTTGTTTTGCCGAGTCCGGGAGGGCCGTGGAGCAGCAGATGGTCGAGAGCCTCACCACGCATACGCGCGGCGGCGACAAACACCTTGAGGTTTTCGACAATTTTGTCCTGCCCGCTGAAAGAGTCAAACTCCGACGGGCGGAGCGCCTTTTCTATATCTTTGTCGCGGTCAACGCCTTCGCGTGCCGCACGTATGTCAAAATCGTCTTGAGTCATCCAACAGGGTTGAGAGTGTGTTGTGAAGCACAAAAATAGTGACAAAATCCGAGAAAACCAACACTCGCACCGTTTGCCGGATAAATAACCCTCCGGACTTTGGGAGACAAGGGGGGAGAGAGCGGGCAGCCGCGCCCCCGGGAGGGAACGCGGCTGCCGTTATGAGTGTATGAGGATAAGGGTCAGCGGGAGGTGAAGGTGTATATATTTCCGCCGAAGTCGGTGACAACGAGGGTGTTGCCCGAGGCTGCGGGTGTGCTGAAAATCGGCGCGCCGGTTGAGTAAGTCCAGGTTATGGCTCCGTTTTCGGGGTCAACGGCATAAATGTTGCCGTCGGAGGCGGTTGTAATTATGCGGTTGCCGGCGAGTATCGGGCTTGTTTCGATTGTGCGCGGTGCGTGGTCGCTGTAGGGCACGGTGTAAATGAGGGCAGGAGCTGTCTTGGCGGTCCAGAGGGTGTCGAATGTCTGCGAGTCGATTGCCATGAGACCGTCTGCCGATGTGCCGAATATTATACTCTTGTCGGTGAGGAGCGGAGTTGAGGTGGCATCGGTTTTAACAGGCATCTGGCGGCGGGCTATTACGCGTCCGGTGCGGGCATCGATGATGAAGAAGTTCTGGCGGGAGACAATGTATATCAGGCCATTGTGTATGGCGGGCGATGCCCCGCGGTCGCTGAGGCCGTTTTCGCTGAGGCTCCAGAGCAGTTTGCCGGTGGCTGCGTCGTTGGCGCGGAGTGCGCTCCACTGCGAGCCGGAGATGAGGGTGGAGTCATCGGCGGCGAGGGTTGTGGTGGTGCCTTCGCCCTGATTCCATCCGCCGCCCTGCCAAAGGAGTTTGCCGGTGGCGGCTTCGAATGCGCTGAGGGCATTGCCGGTGCCGGCATACACTGTGCCGTTTCGGGTGGCTATGCCTTCAATTATAGCGGGCAGACCGGCGGCGGGCATCTGTGCCGTCCAGGCGGTGGTGCCGTCGCTGATACGCACTGCATAGAGCTTGCCGTTGACATCCTGAGCAAAGACATGGTTGCCGTCGGCGGCGATGCTGTTTTTGATTGAGCCTTCGGTGGGATATTTCCACAGCAGGGCGCCGTTGTTCAGGTCAAGTGCATAGATGGCCGATGTGCCGCGGAGGTCTTCGTCAACCGATGCTGTGAGCACCACTCCGTTGTGTATCAGAGGAGATGTCATGTAGATGTTTGCCCCGATGTTTGTTGTCCATGCGAGTGTGGGCACGCTGTCGATGGGTGCGTGAGATATTGCGGCGGAGTGGGATGCGTTGCCGAGAAGGTTGTCTATATTGACTGTTGGCCGCGGGGTTGGCGCGGAGGGGTTGTATGTAAATGTCTGCTCTGTGGAAACTGTTTTGCCTGAGCGCAGACGCGCTGTTGCCTTGAGGGTGAGGGGCTTGCCGATATACTTTGCCGGAAGGCTAAGCGGAGCCGACCATCCCCAGTCAGTGCGCTCTGTGAGTTTCCTGTTTTTGAATACTGGCTTGGAGCCGTCGGTGCAGGTCACTGTCACAGCTTCAACAGGAGAATGTGATGAGTAGGCGTTGACAGCAATGGCATCTGCGGCAGTGATGCCGGCGGGAGCTGCTATCTGTATGTGGTTGTGGATATAGGTGTAGCGCAGGTTGGATGAGGGGTTGCCTTTTGAGTCAACATCAATCACTCTGAAAGAGCTTGTAGAGTGGTCGATGCCACCCTTGTCGGGAGTTGATGTGCACACGGTTAGCACATCGCCCTGCTTGCGCACATGGTTGATGTGCCAGTGTCCGTAGATCCAGGCCTTGAGGTTGTAGTCGTTGAGCGATATGGAGTCTGATTTGCCTTTGAATGAAAATTGGTCGGTATATGAGTTGAGGTTGTGGTTGAAAATGTACACCGGAGTGCCCTTCGGTGTTGCGGCGAGGTCGTTGCGCAGCCATTTCACAAGGTCATCGCGTTTGAATCCTGGTGCATGGTCGCCGCTGAGCATGGGGGTGACTACGTAGTGTGTTCCCTCGACGTTGAACGAAAAGTACACCGGGCCGTAGATGCTTTCAAAGAGCTCCTCGCCGTATTTTCCTTTCACAAGGTCATGGTTGCCCAGAATGTAGAAAACCGGCAGACCCATATTGGCTGTATTCATGAGGTTGATGTGTCCTTTCAGCCCTTTTTCGTAGCATATATCGCCGGTGTGGATAAGGAAAGCCGCTTTTTCGTTCTTGGCATACTGGCGCAAGTCGTCAATCCACAGGTCCTGGTCGGCTGTGTTGAATATCTCTGTGTCGGTGATTTGTATGAATCTGTGTGAGCCGTCTTTGGCTGCTCCGTTGTTGTATGCGCTCAGAGCGAAGTTGTATTCCTTGCGCTCAGGCGTTATGGGCAGGTAGTGGGCATTGTTGGTGAAATAGCCCGAGGGGGTGGTGATGAAAATGAAGCGTTCGCGCGGAAATCCGGGCAGAGTGAATGAGCCGTTTTTGTCGGTGGTGGTTACATTGAGTCCGTCAGACACGGCTACTCCCTTCAGAGGGCGGTCTCCGGAGTCAAAAACGCCGTTGGAATTTCGGTCGTCAAACACCTTTCCGGTGTAATTGGCTGCCGCGCTTCCTGTTATAGCTGCGGCAATAGCCAGGGTAAATATTTTTTTTATCATGGTGTGAAATGTGTGAATGGAAATTTTGTACAAATATACAACTTTTTATTCACACATCTCCCCTCCTCTGTATGCAAAAAACACAGCCGCTTCCTGTGCGGGGAGCGGCTGCGCGTTATCGCTGTGTGGAAACCTCGTAGAGTATGCTTACTCTCCGGCGAGGGGCGCGGGCTCGGCGTAAGTGCGTGTTGCGAGCTCGTTGTCAAGCATGTAGATACCCATGCCGTTGTCGCCCACGAGGGTAAATTTGTCAATGAGGGTGCGGCAGTTGTCCTCCTCCTCAACCTGCTCGCTGACAAACCACTGCAGGCGGTCGCGGGTAGCATAGTCTTTCTCCTCCTCGGCAAGAGCGAAGAGTGAGTTGATGAGGGAAGTCACTTTGCGTTCATGGTCGAGGGTGGCCTTGAAAGCGTCGAGGATGCTGGGCCATGTGGTGGGCACAGCTTCGATGGGTTTGAGCTCTACCCGGCCGCCGCGCTGATTCACATAGTTCATGAATATCTGGGCGTGAGCCTGCTCCTCCTTGAACTGGATGTTGAACCAGTTTGCAACTCCGGCGCGGCCTTCGGCCTGGAAGTGGAGCGACATAGACAGATAGAGGTATGCCGACCAGAATTCGGCATTGATCTGGGCGTTGAGAGCGTCCTGAATTTTGTTACTGAGCATGATTTTGGGTATGTTAGATGTTATCTTCTCTTTTTAGCTCTCTGTTTTTCCTGCTCTCTGAGCAGAGCCTGCTGGCGGCGCTGCGCTTCTTCGAGGCGGGCCATGAATCCGCTTTTCTTGCGCGGCTTTTTGGCGTTTTCTCTCATTGCGGCGCGCACCTTGTCCTCATCGACAACCTTGCGGAAGATGTAGGTCTGCACAATGGTGATGAGCAGCGACAGGAAGTAGTAGTAGCTCAGGCCTGACGCGTAGTTGTTGAAGAACACAAGGAACATCACTGGCATGAGATACATCATCCATTTCATTCCCGGCATGGAGTTGCCGCCGGGCTGGTTCTGCATGTTTATGCGGGTGTAGATGATGTTCACCACTGTCATCAGCAGACAGAACAGACTGATATGGTTGCCGAATGTGGACGATATGAAGGGGATGTTTGTTGTCCACGACACTATGGCATCGGGCGCCGAGAGGTCCTTGGCCCAGAGGAAATGCTCGCCGCGAAGCTCGATTGCGGAGGGGAAGAAGTTGAACATCGCAATGAGGATAGGCATCTGCAGCAGCATAGGCAGACATCCCGAGAAGGGGCTTGCTCCGGCGCGGCTGTAGAGTGCCATGGTTTCCTGCTGGCGCTTCATGGCGTTTTCGTTGCCGGGATATTTCTCGTTTATCTCCTTGATTTCCGGCGCGAGCACTCTCATGCGTGCCTGCGACATATAGCTCTTGTAGGTGAAGGGGAAGAGGATTATCTTGATGAAGATGGTGAGGATGAGGATGATTATGCCGTAGTTGCTGATAAACTGGCCGAGGAAGCTGAACACCGGTATTATTATAAGGGTGTTGATCCATCTGAACAGAGCCCAGCCGAGGGGTATGAGGTTGGTGAGGTGGAGGTTCTGGCCGGGGGCGAGTTCATCCTGCAGGTCGCTCAGCAGGGGATATGAGTTGGGGCCGAAGTAGAATTTGAATGATGCGGGCGCGGGGTTCGCCGATGAGTATTCAACTGTGGCGCGGGTGTCGAGCTCCTTGAGATAGCCGGGATTGTTTTCGAGCACCTCGCTGTCAAACGATGCGCCGGTAAAGAACTGGTCAGCGATGAGTATGGCTGAGAAGAACTGGTTTTTGTAACCGATCCATTTCACTCTCTCGGTAACATCCTTCTGCTCGGAGCTGCCCTCGCTGAGGTTTTCCACATCGCCGTTGGCAAACATGTAGTACAGCGCCGAGTTGCGCTCCTCAAACATTCGTCCGGCCTCGTTGCGGGCCATCTTCTGGTGCCATGTGAATTCCATGTCGGCAACGCTGCCGGGTATCACTGTCTGCATATTTGACTGCATCACCTCCATGCCCACAACATAGCTGTCGGCGGGCAGGGTGTAGCGTATGCCCCACACAGCGCCGTCGCCGAGATTCAGCTGCATGGTGACGGATGAGTCGGTGGCCTCGACGGGGGTGAAGTAGAACTCCGAGGTGTTGAACCGCTGGCTGGCGGTTGTGAGGGTGAAGCTGTAGCTGTCGGTGAGCCCGGCCATGAGGTTTACTGCGGTGGAGTCGTAGCGGTTATAGTCCTTGAGCACCGCTGCCGAGATGGCGCCACCCTTGGTAGAGATGTCGAGTTTCAGCAGGTTGTTTTCGAGTTTCACTGTCTGTTCTGTGCCCGAGAGGTGGCGTGCGAAGCCTTTGTATTTTGCGGCTGCGGCAAGTGCATTGCGCAGATTGGCAACCGCTGCTGAGGCATTTTCGCGGCTCATCGCGCCGAAGTCGCTGTTGAGAATATCGCTCACTGCAACTTCTCCGCCGGGGGTTGACACAAAGCCGGCAATTGTGCCGTCGGCGCTAAGCCTCAGGTCTGCATCGGCAACTTTCAGTGAATACACTCCGGACACAGTGTCCAACACGCCGAGCTGCGATATTGTCTGTGCTATACGGGTTTTCTCGCCGGGGCTCACTGAGTCGATTGTCAGAACTGTCGCGGCGGTGTTTTGTTCGGCCTGCCGGGCCATCTCCTCGGCCTGCTGGCGCTGTCGTGCGAGCTCCTCCTCGGATGGCTTGTTGAGCCACATGAAGCCGAGTATCACGGCTCCCATGAGCAGCACGCCTGTAAGGGTGTTTTTGTCCATGATTATTTTTGGGATTCGGCATAGTCTTCCATCGTGCGGGAGGCGCGATAGTCAACAGCTGCTTTTATAAAGTTTACAAATAACGGGTGCGGGTTGAGAACGGTGCTGGAGTACTCTGGGTGGTACTGGGTGCCTACCCACCAGCGTTTTCCGGGGAGCTCCACAACCTCCACAAGATGGGTGGCGGGATTTTCGCCCACGCATCTCATGCCGGCCTGCTCAAAGCGCTCGCGGTAGCTGTTGTTGAACTCATAGCGGTGTCTGTGGCGCTCCTTCACCTGAGTGGTGCCGTAAGCCTTCGCCGCCGTGGAGTCCGGGGCAAGAACGCAGTCATACGCTCCCAGGCGCATTGTGCCGCCGAGGTTGCTGATGCTCTTCTGCTCCTCCATCATGTCAATGACATTGCTGCCGGTGGCGGGGTTCATCTCGGTGCTGTCGGCATCTTCAAGGCCAAGCACGTTGCGGGCGAATTCTATGACCATGCACTGCATGCCGAGGCATATTCCGAAGGTGGGCACATCGTTCTCCCTGCACCATCTCAATGCTTCAAGCTTGCCCTCCACTCCGCGCTGACCGAAGCCGGGGGCTACCACCACCCCATCCATATCCTTCAGCAGCTCACCGGCATTCTCCGCGGTGATTTTCTCGGAGTGGATGCTTGTGAGGTTGAGGCGGCGGTCGTTGGCGGTAGCGGCGTGCAGCAGAGCCTCGTTGATGGATTTGTACGCATCCTGAAGCTCTACATATTTGCCCACAAGGGCTATATTCACCTCCTCTGTCGCGGAGTGCATCCGGTCAAGGAAGCGGAGCCACGGTGCCATGTGCGGCTCACCCTCGGGGGTGACGCCGGTTTTGCGAAGCACTATCTCGTCAAGATGCTGGGCGTGCATCATCACAGGCACTTCGTAGATCGACGGGCAGTCGATGGATTGCACAACGGCGTCGGCAGCCACATTGCAAAACTGTGCTATCTTCCTGCGCATCTCGGCCGGTATATCCTCCTCGGTGCGGAGAACAAGGATATCAGGCTGGATACCAACCTCCTGGAGCCGCTTCACCGAATGCTGTGTGGGCTTGGTTTTCAGCTCCTTGGCGGCTTTGATGTATGGCACGTATGTGAGATGGATGCACAGGCTGTCCTGTCCGAGCTCCCAGCGCAGCTGACGCACGCTCTCAAGATAGGGCAGCGACTCGATGTCACCCACGGTGCCACCTATCTCGGTTATGATATAGTCGAAATTGCCGGTATTGCCCAGCAGCTTCACATTGCGCTTTATCTCGTCGGTGACATGTGGTATTATCTGCACTGTCTTGCCCAGATAGTCACCCCTGCGCTCCTTGTCTATGACGCTCTGGTATATGCGGCCGGTGGTCACATTGTTGGCGCGCGTTGTCGCCACATTGGTGAACCGCTCGTAATGCCCGAGGTCAAGGTCTGCCTCATGGCCGTCCACGGTCACATAGCATTCGCCATGCTCGTAGGGATTCAGAGTGCCGGGATCTATGTTGATATACGGGTCAAACTTCTGGATTGTGACCCTGTAGCCGCGCGCCTTGAGAAGGCAGGCGAGCGAGGCAGAGATGATTCCTTTGCCTAAAGAGGACACAACTCCTCCGGTAACGAAGATATATTTGGGTTCCACTCTGTGTTCGGTATTGTGATCGTTATTCCGTTATCAAACCGCAAAAGTACAAAAAATATCGATACAAGCAGACATTAGCCGGAAAAAGCAGCAGCGGGCGGCTCCGGTAGTGGAGCCGCCCGTGCGTATACGGTTTGATTATGAGATTATTCGGCGTTGCGCGCGCTCACTGCCAGGCGATACAGCACTACTGCCAGTATTGCTCCGGCAAGCGGGCCTACCACCATAATCCAGAAATCACCCCATGCGGCCGGTGAGAAAAGTGCGGGGCCGAAGCTGCGGGCAGGGTTCACAGAGCAATTGTCAACAGGTATGCCGACAATGTTCACAAGACCTAAGCCCAGACCGATTGCCAGACCGGCAAAGTTGCCGAAGCCATGCTTGGCGTCAGTAGCCGACAGCACTATGAATACGAAGAACATGGTGAGCAGCACCTCGGCAAGAAGTGCCATGCCGGCGGTAGCTCCGGGCTGAAGAACATTGGTAGCGAGGTTGTTGGCTCCGGTAACACCGCCGAAGTTAAAGGCGGTTCCACACTGGCTCAGCCAGTACAGAAGCGCACCGCCGACGGCCGCTCCGGCAAGCTGCGCAACAACATAGCCGCAGAAATCCTTGCCGCTCATCTTGCCGCTTACAAGCATGGCAAACGACACCGCCGGATTAACATGGCAGCCGCTCACATTGCCGATTGCATAGCACAGACACACAAGCACAAGTCCGAAACACAGACCTATGCCCAATCCCCCGATTGAGGGACCCGCAAGCACGGCGCTGCCGCATGCGAGCAGCACCAGAAACATTGTGCCGAAAAATTCAGCTAAGTACTTTTTCATAATAACATGTTATTGTTAGGGATAAATAAATAGTCGTAAGTATAACGTGACGGCTTGCCGCAATGTTCTGAAATACCGTTTTTATTTCAGGAATACAAGCCACACGGCGGCTATCAGGCACACAAACGCCGCAAAATGGTTCCAGTGAAGCTCCTCGCCCTGAAAAAACACAACGGTAAACAATGTGAAAATCGTCAGCGTCACAGCCTCCTGTATCACTTTCAGCTGCATCAGGGTAAACGGCCCGCCGTTGCCGTGAAAGCCAATCCTGTTGGCCGGCACCTGGCAGCAATATTCGAGCAGCGCAATGCCCCACGATATCAGAATCACTATTAACAATGGTGTGCTGTTGCCTATCCACTTCAGCTCCTGCATCTTCAGGTGGCCATACCATGCAAGGGTCATGAAAATATTCGACACTATAAGCAGCAAAATTGTATAAAATGCGGTCATATTCACTCTATTTGAGGCTGCAAAATTACTACAAATCAGCCTGCTGTCCAACTTTCCCGCCATTCAGCCCGCGCTTATTTCCGCGAATTTGCTACTTTTGCATTTCACAACTTAGATTCAGATGAGCTTTTCTGACACAGAGATACTTAACCGCGCCCGGCTGCTGCTCGGCGATATTGCTATGGAGCGGCTCGCTTCCGCAAGCGTAATCATTTTCGGTGTGGGGGGCGTTGGCTCCTGGGCTGCCGAGTGCCTTGTGCGCACAGGACTCACACACCTCACTATCGTTGACAGCGACTGCGTGTGCACCTCAAACATCAACCGCCAGCTCATGGCCACGACCCTTACTGTCGGTCAGCCGAAAGTCGACGCTCTGCGCAATCATCTGCTCACTATTTTGCCCGACGCCGAAATAACGCCGCAGCAGCGTGAATTCAATGCCGAAACCGCCGGTTCTTTCAACCTTGATGCATACGACTGCATTATCGACGCTATCGACGCCATTCCCGACAAGATGCTCCTCATCGACATGGCCACCCGCACAAACGCTCTTTTTTACTCATCAATGGGGGCTGCGCTCAAAACCGACCCCACACGCATACGCGTCGCCGAATTCTGGAAAGTGAACGGCTGCCCGCTTGCAAGAGCCCTGCGACAGCGGTTCAAAAAAAGCGGCCACGCGCCCGCCCGCAAATTCAAGTGTGTGTTCAGCGACGAACCCGGAGCCAACAAAGGGGTCAACACAATGCCGGGCGACATTGCCGGCCATGGCAAAGTCCATGTCAACGGCTCCCTGATGCAAATCACAGCTGTCTTCGGCCTCACCCTCGCCTCCCTCGCCATCAACGACTTAACCTCCCCCACTAAAAACTAAAAACCACCCCCAATCATACTTGCATTTGGCGTCGGAGACGTCTGAGCGCAGGATGCGCGATGTCATGTGCAACCCCAGCACGAGCGCACCGCGCGAGGCCTGGGGCATGGAGACAGACACCCTCTCTTCTGAGCCTCGCGAGAGGCGATGTCATGGGCGATTCTCGCGACCCCCTCACAGGGGTCTTTTTTGATGGTGGCACCCTGATCGTGGGGTGTCGCTGCGCTCCACGTTAGCGCATCCCACAAAAAAAGACCCGCGGCGAGCGCGGTCGCGAGAAAGCGCCCCATCTAACGTGGCGTCGGAGACGTCTGAGCGCACCGCGCGAGGCCTGGGGTGTGGAGACCCACCCTCTCCTCTGAGCCTCGTGAGAGGCGATGTCATGGGCGATTCTCGCGACCCCCTCACAGGGGTCTTTTTTGATGGTGGCACCCTGATCGTGGGGTGTCGCTGCGCTCCACGTTAGCGCATCCCACAAAAAAAGACCCGCGGCGAGCGCGGTCGCGAGAAAGCGCCCCATCTAACGTGGCGTCGGAGACGTCTGAGCGCACCGCGCGAGGCCTGGGGTGTGGAGACCCACCCTCTCCTCTGAGCCTCGTGAGAGGCGATGTCATGGGCGATTCTCGCGACCCCCTCACAGGGGTCTTTTTTGATGGTGGCACCCTGATCGTGGGGTGTCGCTGCGCTCCACCGCCACGCTACTTTCTCGCGACCGGCTCGCCGCCGGTCTGACCGAACCCGCCACGCGGCGATAAGCGCAGGATGCGCGATTATCTTGTTAACCGCACACGTAGTGTGCGGATTATCAACGCATTATCCATATGGTGCCGGAGGTACCACACAGCACCCCCACCAAAAACTAAAAACTAAAAACTAAAAACTCCCAACTCAAATGTGCAAATTCGCATAAATCCGCCCAATCCGCATATTACCTTTGCAGCATCAAACCCAAACTACAATGAAGAAAAACATCACACTCCGCGCAGAATGGGTCATCGCTACCCTCGCGCTGCCTCAGGCAATCAAACTCATCGTTCTCGATGCCGTACTCGCCTACATTGTCAATGGCTACATCATCGAAATCGCTGACCCTCAGGCAGCTGACGTCTTCGCCAAAATCAAGGCCGACTATGACGCCCGCGAAGCCAAGAGGAGAGAGAAGGCCGAGAAGCGCGCCGCCCAAAAAGCCCAAAATTCCCAAAACTCCCAAGCCCCCTCCATCCCCGGCTATCTCCCTGACACTCCGCCGGCCAACCTTGACGAACGCATCAAAGCTGACCCGTTGGTGAAAATGGCCCTTGAAGAGCCTGTATATGTGGAGTTTGCCAACTTTGAAAAGCCACTTGCGGCCGAGCTGTGCCTGCAGATTACAGATAGTTGGCGCACAAAACGCAGCGACATAATGCCCTCATTCTCACGGCTGTGCCGCGAATTCGACGAGCGTTTTGCAGACGCTGCCTGCAATATCCACAATGGCCAACCAATCACCCGCGCAGCATGGTGCGCCCACATTGCCCGCTATGATTCCCGTCGGGATGCCTATTCCGGCACATAGATGATGTCGCCGTTCTCAAGCTCGTAGGCTGTTCCAACCCGTTTACCTTTGTTGCCGGATGAACTGTTGTCCTCCGATGGGGTGTAGCGGTTGATTTTCTCACCCTCCTTGGTGATTATCTCCATATTTTCCTTGCCCGGATTTTTCACCATCGTGAAATCCTCCTGCGAAAACATCTCTGTCATGTTATAGCGGCTCACAAGCGCCACCATCAAGGCGACGGCAAACACCATCGCCACATCAAAGAGGTTGCTCACAACGCTCATGGGGTCTGTCTCCTCGCGCTGTCTGAGTATGCTGCTGCGTCTGCGTTTCATTTCACTGCGGTTTGAGATATGAATTCAAGGATTGCCAGATTTTTCATCGCCCATCGCTCTTTGGCCTGCTGGGTTACGAAGCCTATGGCGCTGACAACCAGACCAACAACGGTTGTGGCAAACGCTACCTGCATATTGTAGGCCATCGACGCTATGTCGCCGGTTGCCAGACCCACAAGAGCAGGACCCATCGGTATTAGCGTGCCCATCAGGCCGAGGATAGGTCCCATTTTGGTGAGGGTTTTGGAGGTGCTGATATTTTTTTCGGCAGCAATCTCGTATTCCGACAGCAGCAGGTTGGATTTAGCCTCATCATTGCCTGCTGCAATGAGTTTGCGGGCATATACCTCAACAAGCGAGTCGCATTTCTCAGGCAGCGTTGCCTCGAAATCGGCAAGGGTGTCCGGCGTGAGGTTTTCAATGCTTTTATACATCACTGCGGTGCTTCTCCTCATCTGCATATATTGCCCGAAAAAGGAGCCTATGAGCAGAATAGCCCTTACAAAAAAGAATATCAACAACACAATCACGGGCACAAGCAGCCCGGTGGAAATCCAATAGAGGATATTTGAAATAGTATTCATAGCAATTTTGAAATTTTCCTTTTGTTCATATATCTGTATAGAATGATTCCTGTGCATGAGCCGGCCGCAAGCAGGGCGATGACGCACACACACGCGCCAAACTCAACCTCGTTGGTACCTGCCGCGGCGGTGCGCCCGTTGACGGTTGCCACTATCCCGAGCGCAGCTATGAGAAGGTTGATGAGAAATATCAGCTCGGCGCGCAGTTCTGCCTCCGGAAGTATATATCTGATTCCCAATGCCGCAGCAGGAAACAGAATGGCCACACACGCGGCGGTGCTCCATCCGATCAATCCGAAATCCACTCCCGGCAGCGAGAACACCAGCTCCACAAGCAGAGCCAACAGCACCGGAAATATCAGCAGACCCGGCACCCAACCGGTTATGCCGAGAGCAATCTCCTGCCGCCGGCTCAGCGGGTCGGTTGCCTTTTGCGCGTACAGTATGCAGAACACTGTCTGCAGAAACACATCGATGGTGAGCACCACTGCGATGTCGAGCATCAGAGCCGGGTCTGCAAGCCAGTCGGCTATCAGTGTTTTGGATTGCTGCGAAGCGAAATCCACCCCGAAGGCGGTGAAAAGAGCTGCCACTAAGCTCAGTGCCATAATGCCGGCCATGCTGTGGCAGGAGAGCTTCAACACAAAGCTCACCGCCACAAGCATCATTATTACCAATACCACAGTTTCCATGATTGCCGGCTTATCTGTTAGTTTTGCGGCGGCGGATAATCAGCGCTATGACAGCAAGCGCTATCACCACTGCAACACCCACTGCAACACCGCTCACTTTGTTGATGGCGGAATCGGTGGAGGTCATCTCCTCTCTCTTCATCACCATGCCGTCATCGCCGCCTATTGCCTCGGCTCTCACCTGAGCCACTGCGCCGCGATACTTATCTGCGGCCTGCGGGTTGACCTTGGAGGATATGAAGTCGCGCAACTTGGAGTTGTCGCATACAAACCCGGAGCACGCCGGACCATACTCCTCCACCATATCGGTGTGGAGCTCTGCCAGCTCCGCGAGCTGCGTCTCCGATGCCTGCCACATTCCCTTTCGTGCTGTCTCAAGCATCACGGCGGTAATCTCCTGCATGGCGGCGGGATTGACATTCTTGAAATACTCCTTGGTGCCCAGATTGTGCTTGTCGGAGATATATGTGTCATAGATGTCATTCCACAGTTCGTTGTCAATCACATCAGGCTTCATCACATTCCATCCGTAGGTGTTGCGCACAACATCGGCAAGCTGGGAGGCATCTCCCGCGCCACCCTTCATCTTCTCCTTAATATATGTGGGGTTGAGTATGGTGGTGCGGCTCTCCACCCCAATAGCTTCCTTCACCTCCTGCATCCTCACATTGTTGCGGTTGCGGTAGTCGCTCAGATAAGCATCGGGGTCTTTGCCGGTGACGCTGCGCACGGCGAGATTCATACCGCCCATGAATTCATACACATGGTCGAGGCTGAGTGCTCCCCATGTGTTGCTCTGACGCGGCTGCACAACAACATCGGTGCGGCTCAGGGCTGCCTCGAAGGCGTGCTCGCGCATCATCTCCCAATCCTCCTCGGAGCCGTAGGTGGCTCCCATGTTGTTGAGATATGTCGCGGCTATCTCGCTCTCATTCTCCCAGCGGTCACCGGCCTCGACCATACCCTGGATGCCGCTGCCGTAGTTGCCGTTCACGCCGCCAAACACTCTCGCCTTGCTCAGCTCGCGGGCCTCGGCGGGAGATATGCCGTTCTCAACAAGAACACGCTCCGATTCAACAACCCCCTCGCTTACATAGTTGGGGTAGATATCATCCTGCGCAGCGGCGGCCATGCGCACTGCCCGGCTTATAAGGAAAAGACGCGAGGCGGCGAGGTCGCGCAGCTGGCCGGAGGTCTGCACCACTACGTCTATGCGGCTGCGCCCGAGCTCGCTGCCCGGTATCAGACGCAGGTCGGTGACTCTGCCAAACGGGTCGCGCACCGGCTCCACTCCGAGCATATAAAGCACCTGGGCTATGGTAGCGCCCTCGGTCTCAATAAATTCGCTGCTCCAGAGGGTATAGCTCACTTTGCGCGGCAGAGAGTCGCCATGAGCCTTGCGATACATTGCTATGGTGTTGTCGGCCAGAGTCTTGCCTTTCTCCCATGCCACAGCCGACGGTGTCTCCTCGGCGTTGACGGCATACATATTTCGTCCGGTAGGCAGTATTTCGGGGTTGAGAACCGGGTCACCGCCGGATGTCGGGGCTATGAAGCCGCCGGCAAGGGCGTTCACCACTGAGTTCAGCTCATTCTCCGAACTGCCGGCAAGGGCGTTGCGGTAGTTGGTGATATTTGACAATGCCCGCTCTACCTCGCTGACGGCAATAGCAAATTCAATCTCCTCTTTGCCAAGCTCCTTACTGCTGCCGGTCATGCCGGTCATGCCGGCCATACCGCCATGCGCAGCCATTGCCGCTCCGCCGCTCTTGTGCTTGATCGCCGCCTCCATCTTCTTTATGGCTTCTTCGCTCGCTCCCATCTTCTTTGCCATGGCGAGGGCTTTGTCAGGCGACATTCCTGGCAGCATACCATGCCCCTTCCGAGGTGCCTGCCGCTCGGATATCTTTGCAAGGGGAGCAGACTTACGGGCCGGCATCATCGCACCCATAACCATCATGCGCGACAGCATATCTTTGCTACCCTCCATCGCTGAGACTATCGAACGGGCACTGTCAAGGTCGGCCTGACTGATACCGGCTATGCGGCATATCGCGCCATCATCCACAGCAGCGTTGCTGCCGGCAAGTGCCTTCGCTTTGGCCCGGTAAGCCGATATGCTGCCTTTGCCGCTGTTCAGTTTGTGCAGTGAGTATGCGATGGGGTCTATCGTCATGGCCTCCACTGTGCTGCGTATGCGGTCAGGTGAATAGGGCGTGCCAAGTACATATAGCGGACCGGTGATTTTTTCGTTGGCGAGCTCCTCGGCAAAGGTTTCGATGCGCAGTATTTCATCGGGAGAGTAGACGGCCGAGGCTGTGCTGTCAAGCCTGAGGTCGCGGTGAATGCCGAGCTCTACGGTGAATTTCTTCACTGTCTTTGCCGCCGCTGCGCTGTCGGCCGGAGTGGTAGCTTTGTTGTATGATGCTATCGCATCTGCAAGGTTTTTGTATATGCCCCTCACATTGCTCTCCATGAACGGCGGGGTAAGGTAGTTGATGATTCCCGCGTATGTGCGCCGCTTGGCTATCATGGCCTCGCCGACGTTTGATGTGGAGTAGATGTATATGTGGGGCACACTGCCGACAAGACGGTCGCTCCAGTCACGGCTGCTGAGCGCAACCTGCTTGCGCGGAGTGAATTCCAGCGAGCCGTGGGCGCCGAAGTGCATCAGTGCATCAGCACCGAAGCCGTAGCGGGCCCAGAGATAGGCCGCCACATAGCTGTGGGGAGGGGCGGCATCGGTACCATGCACTATCTTGAAGTCATCGTCACCGAGGCCTGCTGAGGGCTGAGGTATGAGGACAATATTGCCGAACTGCAGCCGGGCAATCGCCACATTACCGTTGTCGTCACTCAGTCCGTGGCCTGGAAATTCGCCGTCAACGGCATCAATCTCGCTCCTCATCTCTGCCGGCATTGCCTGGGCGCACCAGCTGTCATAATCACCCCTGCCCACTATCTCTGGGCTGTGGGTTCTCACAAAGTCTGCTTTCGCACCGGCGGCGTATGAGTTGAAGTTTCTGCCGTTTTCGTTTATCAGCTGTTCAAGGGCTGCGGCATCTGCCGGA
The DNA here is from genome assembly GCA_910588065.1 of uncultured Muribaculaceae bacterium. Lineage (GTDB taxonomy): Bacteria > Bacteroidota > Bacteroidia > Bacteroidales > Muribaculaceae > Paramuribaculum. The sequence goes on along the minus strand of CAJUPZ010000013.1, from coordinate 51,398 downwards.
AGATTCTCAACAGTGTAGCCTTCGGCTTTGAGCCGGCGCAGCATATTGAACAGCGACGGCGCCACCTCCATCCCCTCGGCCACAAGCGAGTTCTGCCCCGGGCCCTTGAAATAGAATATTGCTATTTTCTTGTCCTTTGCGGGCTTGTTGCGCAGGGCGCTGTAGTTGTTGACTGTCTGCACAAACTCATCCAGCCTGCCCGGTATCACATCCACGTATGGCAGTCCGTCCTTCCCCTCGAAGTGGGCGAAAAGAGTGAACGGACGCACCGCTCCGTCTATCTCCGGAGTGACGACGCTCTGCGACAGGAAGCCGCCGCTCATACCCATTTTGTCGGCCATCCAGTCATCGTGCATACGGTTGACATTCAGTGGCGAGAACAGCACAATGTTGTTTTCTTCAAGATAGGCCGTAACATTGTCACCCATGCGGCCATGAGCCATATTTATCATTGTTGTAGCTGCAACCGAATCGGCATGGCCGCGGGCTATGAACTGCTGAATGGTATTGACCGGATACACCATATTGCCCGTGCGCTCAAGAGCTTCCACAAGGCTGTCGGCCACCCCCATCTGTCCGGTCAGGATGATGTGTGGTGCGTTGTCGCGCCACTTTCCGCTCTTTTTCAGAAAGGCCTCGTAGGCGGCAACAGAATTGAAGTTCAGGCCGTCGTTTCCGTCGGGGTAGTACATCAGAGAGGCCGCCGGCACCACAGGGTCGCCCGGCTCATCGGCAAAGAGCTTCTTGCCGTCGATATATCTGCGCACATAGCTGAGCATATTGCGGTAATTTGCACGGCCACCCGCAAGATACTGCTGCAGGAACACAGCGTCGACAGAGTCAACCGACACAATCTGATTCTGAGGATTGGTGGCGGCAGTGGTGAGCACCGGGGTGCCTGACGAAGCTATGTCGGATAAAGCCTTGCGCTGCTCCTCGGTGATGCGGAGCCCCATGCCGTTGACAAACACCATATCATATTTCCCGGCCTTTTCTATCTCCTCGACAGGCAGCTCGCTCACTTTCACGAATGAGCTGCCGTTTGCCTTGCCTATCTGCCCGAGGGTTATAGCCTGATAGTTTACAAAAGCTATTTTTGTCGGTGATGCGGTGATGCGCCACACTGCGTACAGAATTGCAAGTGCGGCCACCGCGGCTATGGCTATGATTACTATCTTCTTCTGTTTCATGCTCTTTTACTTGAATAGTTTGTCGACATCCACCGACAATCCCACCGACAGTGTGGTGCCGGTAGTGGCGGGTGAGTTGCTGTAGTAGTATTTCGGCACATAGTTGAACAGGTTGTCAACCGCAAGAGTGAGGTCTATTCCGCTCATTATACCCTGGGTGATGTTGAGACGCCACATTGTGTAGGCCGGATAGCGCACCCTCTCTGTATCGCTGTAGTCGGTCAGGGAGGTGTATTCATCCACCGTCACAGCCGACAGCACCCTGCCGTGGAGAGCAACATTGAGCCGGTAGTTCTTCCAAGAGCGTCCGTAGTCAAGGCGGGCGGTTGCTGTGTGCGGCCTTGTGGAGGAGGTGTACGGCTGGCCTTTGCGCACATGCTCGCGGGTGTAGATGTAGGACAGTCTGGCTCCGAAGCCGCAGGAATGTTTCCATGCCACGTTGGCATCTATACCGGCGATGTTCACACGGCCGATATTGCTGTAGAACTGGCCGCCGAGGCTCTGATTCCAAGCGGTGGTGATGCGGTTGTCAACAAGGTTGCAGAATCCGCCTATATTGAAGTTGAGCAATCTGTGGGTGAACTCCGCCGACAGCTGGAAGTTGTTGCTGGTCTCCGGCTTAAGGTCCGGATTACCGTAAATCATGAATATACCGGCCATGTCGAAGTCCATATACATCTCCTTGAGGGTTGGCGCGCGGAAGCCGCCGGAGTATGACCCGCGCAGCCGCCAACTGTCAATTTTGTACATCACGCTCAGGCGCGAGGAGAAATGCTTCATGGCAGCTTCGGAGAAGTAGTCGTAGCGGCCGCCGGCAATAATATTGAGGTTGTCGGTGAAATTCATGTCAAGCTGAGCCATGCCGTCGGCGGTGAGCTGAGATTTGTGGCCGTTGTTTTCAAACTGGTAGCTCTGCAGATAGTCGCGCATCACATCGCCGCCAAGTGTGAGTATGTGTTTGCCGCCGAAAGTGTGGTTGTATATGGCACGCACACTGTTCTGGGCGTTGCTGTACTTGCGAACATCCTTTGAGGTGGGTACAATATAGTCGCTTTTGTCGTACTGGTCAAAGTTGTATGCCACATCGAGATCATTGTACTTATTGAAAGTGTACATTCCACGGAGTCCTCCTGAAAAGCCGCGGTAACGGTCGCGGGTGTTCTCCTGGGCGTTGCGCTGGCGGAAATAGTAGCCGAGCCTGCCGATGATTTTCATCTGCTTAATCGGCGCGATGGTGAACCGCTCCTTTATATTCCAGTTATACCCCCCGTAGTAGCGGGTAAAGTCGCCGCTGTTCTTCATATTGTAAGAGTTCTCGTGGTTGTACTGGAGGGTTGTCGAGCTGCTGAATATGCCTGCCTTGAAACCGGCGACAGCTCCGTAGCGCTGCGAGTTGTGGGCACCATAACGGCCATTGATGTTGAGGCTCCAGGGGCGTGACTGCTCCTTGCTGATGATGTTCACAACACCACCCACCGCATTGGAACCGTAAAGGGCGGAAGCTCCACCTTTTACAATCTCTATGCGCTCCACATTGGATAGGTTTAGCCGGTTGTAGTCCACGTTGTCAAGGGTTTCTCCGGCAACTCTCTCTCCATCAATGAGAAAGAGCACCGAATTACCGCCAAATCCCTGCATATTGAGGTTTACCTGCTGGTTCATGGAGTAGGTGAATTCAATTCCCGGGAGCTCCGACTGCAGCAGGTCGCTGATATTTGTGGCATCGGCCTGCCTGATGTCTGATGAGGAGAGCACACGTGTGAGAATGGGAGAGTCTTTAAGTAATTTAGGTGTTCTGGTGCCTGTGACAACCACTGTGTTGAGCAGTGTGTTCCAGCGGGCTTCGATGCTGTCCTGCTGCCGGTCGGAGAGTTCGTCGGCATTCATGGCACCCGCAGCCATGCAGAGCAAAGCGAGTGTTATTGCGCCTCTCATTTTGGGTATGTTGTTATTATTTTCTGTATTGATATTCTATTGTCAAATAGCCTTTTACACCGCTGTCATCCATAAAGTTTATCAAGCGCAGCTCCACCTCGCGGCCATCAGCCAGCGCCACGAAGTATTTTTTGCCGCTGAGGGTGTATACAGGCGGCATGGTGCTTTTGTCGACATCGAGCCAGCTGCTCAACACCTTATTATAATAGGATTCGGCATACGTCAGGTAGCCGTCCATCATGGTAGACATATCGGTGACTATGGTGTTGGTTGTCCACACATCCTCAACATATTCGGCCGAGCCCTCCTCTTTCACCGCGCCGCCATTTGTCTTGGCATCGTAGCGGTGAAGGGCTATGTCCCACTCTTTTGGCTCCGGATCGTCAATGCCGAGGGTGTCGATGCTCATGTCTGAAAAGTTGAGGTACACCCACCGGGAGTAGTCGGTGGCATCGACATAAATCTTGCCGGGAGTATTGTCGGTGGCTGCTGTGACAAAGCCGTATTCGGAAGCTATGGCAGTATCCGGAGTATCATATACGCTGCTGAACAGGCCATTGCAGCCGTGGAGCAGCATTGCTGCCGCTCCAATGGCCACACTGAGAAACAATCTTTTTACCAAATTGACCATCATTCAGCTGTTTGGGGCGCGTCGCCGGTTTTGAACACGATTGACAGGCCGCCCATCACAGTGGGTACGCTGAAGGTGAGTTCGGGAGCGCCGTTTTCAATTTTGCCGGTGAATGTGCAGGCATACTCCTTGGTATTGCCACCCATACCCATTGCAGCGGTGCCGTCACCGGCAAGCATATAGGCATTGCCCTGCTTGGCTACAGTTGCTGAAGGAATTGTAACAGTGCCGTAGGAGTCGGAAGTGAAGATTACCGACACTTGGTTTGTAGCCGAGGCCACCGGGGTTATTGCAACAGTCTGGTCTGTAGCCACCTGTCCGTCAAAATAGGCGCAGGCAGCGGTGGTGTAGCCGGTGTACTGTCCTGCAACAGAGTCGGCGAGGTTTTCAGGGGTGTCGTCATCGCTGCAGGATACTGTTGCCACAGCGGCGAACAGAAGCAGGAAAAGGTGTTTGAGTTTCATGATTGTTGGTAGTATTGTTTTGGTTATTACTTTTTCCGATGCAAAATTACATAGGCCGCAGAGGCGCGGCAATACTCAAAAATAGTGGTATTTCACTGTGTTTTTCCGCACACGCATGGGCAAATGTGCCGTTTTGGCATCACACATTAGTCAAAAATGAGTATACCGCTTATTAAAATCTATTTGTAATTTTGCATGGGAAAATCTACCCCCGGCAAATCAAGATGGAAAAACTGCGAGAATACCGTGCTCACAACAATATGCGTGAGCTGATAATAGACAACAATCTGCTGTTGATGGCAATCAGCCGCTTTGACATAGCGTTTGGTTTCGGTGACAGCACCATACGCGAGGTGTGTGAGAAAAACGGTGTTGACACCGATACTTTCCTTGCGGTGTGCAACCTTCTCAGCGGCAATGAGTACCGCAACCGGGACATATCCCTCCCCACCCTCATGAGCTATCTCAAGCGGGCGCACACATCCTTTCTTGATGTCACCCTTCCCAAAATACGCCATCATCTCATAGAGGCGATAAATTACGGTGCCAGCAATGAGGTGTCGTTTCTGCTGATGAAGTTTTTCGATGACTACATGGATGAGGTGAAGCGCCACATGGAGCATGAGAACAATGAGATTTTCAGCTATGTGGAGCGTCTCCTTGCCGGCGAGGTGGATGAAAACTACAGCATAGCGAGTTTTTCTGTCAACCACGACAACATGGCCACCAAGCTCAATGAACTGAAGGATATCTTCATATACCATTATAATATGAAGGACAATATCAGACTGAGCGGGGTGCTGTTTGACATCATAATATGCGGCCGCGACCTGATGAGTCATTTCCAGGTGGAAAACACCCTTTTTGTGCCCGCTGTGGAGCGGCTGGAACAGAGCCTGCGCACAAAGTTGACCGACAACGGTAAACCGGCAGCGGCAGAAGAACCTCAGGATGCACCGCAAGTGGATATTCTGGGCGACAGGGAGAAGGATATCATAGTGTGTGTTGCGCGCGGAATGGCCAACAAAGAGATTGCAGACGAACTGTGCCTTTCGGTTCACACCGTTGCCACCCACCGCCGCAACATCAGTGCCAAGCTCGGCATACACTCCACCGCCGGCCTTACAATATTCGCCATCCTCCACAATCTTGTCGACCTCAAGGAAATCAACCCCCACCAGTAATCCCCTCACCCTTAATAAGCCGTAACGACAGGAGAGTGTGGTTGCAGGAAGGAGAGAGGAGAGATGATGGCCTCGGCGAGGCCGGAGCGCAGGATGCGCGAAGTCATGGATATCCCCGGCACAAGCGCACAGCGCGAGGCCCGGGGTGTGGTGAGATCCCCCTCTTTTCTGAGCCTCGTGAGAGGCGATGTTATAAAAATCAAAGGCGTATACCATGACATCACCCCTGAGTGTGTGCCAAATGTGGTACCTCCGGCACCATTTGGGTAATAGGCTGATAATCCGCACACTGTGTGTGCGGCTAACAAGATAATCGCTCCCTCCGGGCGCTCAGGTGTCTCCGACGCCCTATAACATAAGGGCGGTGGGATGATGAGGGCGCGATATATCGGCGCCCCTACATGGCGGGTGGGTAATATAGAGCCTTAGGCTCGCTTATCTTGTTATCCCCGTACGAAGTGCGGGGAGAGCAGTCCTACCCACTAAGATGGTGCCGGAGGTACCAGACCTAAAATGACTCATAATCAATAGCATCCCTTCTCGCGTGGCTCAGTGTGGAGAGGGGATTAGAGGCGGATGGTGTTATTGAGGAGGGAGGGATTCATCATGCCGCGCGGCATGATTTTTTTCAGGGTGTCTATGATTGTGTTGAGCATCCTCTCCCTGACATAGTCAGCCCTTATGTACATCGACACTTTTCTGAAAGACAGGTGGTTGCCATCAATGTTCCTGACATTGCGCATCTGTGGTTCCGAGAGCATGGGCAGGTGCATTTCCGGTATGATTGTATAGCCACCGTTGGTGTCTACAATCCTTATCAGTGTGTCGATGTTTCCGGCTTCATATACCTGATGACCGGCTGCTCGCGCCCTGCAGAAGCTGAAAGCACTCTCGCGCAGACACCTCACATCCTTCATCACCCATAAATGCTCATGCTCAAGCGCATCGGGGTTGAAATCTTTGATTTTATGGCTGCACTCCTCCGAGAGATATACATAAAAACGCTCTGTGTACAGCGGTATCTCAAATATGCCTGTACAGATATGGCCGGTTGTGGCAATGGCTGCGTCCAGGTCGCCCTTTTCCAGTGACGCGATCATTGCTCCGGGCCTCATCTCCTCTATGGCGAGCTGAACCTGCGGGTAATCCTCCATATATGTTTTGATAAAGAGCGGCAAAATATATGGGGCGATGCTGGGGCCAACTGCAAGCTTGAGCGGGCCGGAAATCTCACCTTTGCTCTCACTCACCATTTCGTTAATCCGGCCAGCCTCCATGATTATCTGCCGGGCCTGACGCACAATATCCTTACCGATGGAGGTGGTGGTGACTTTTCGGCTTGAGCGGTCGAAAAGCCTTACATCCAGCTCCTCCTCAAGCTTGCTGATCATGGAGCTGAGGGTGGGCTGTGTGACATCAAGAGCTTGTGCGGCGAGGGCAAAACTGCGGTAGCTGTCTATCGCTACAAGGTATTTCAGCTGCTGGAGGGTCATATCAATAGTTTTTGTCTATGCAAAGATAGCGAAAATCATTTGCCGGTCTATGATATGGCGGCTATCTTTGCAAAAAATAACAACAACCGATACAATATGAAATATCTTATAATAGGCGGTGTGGCCGGCGGAGCTACCGCGGCTGCCAGAATGAGAAGGCTGACTGAAGATGCTGAAATAATCCTTTTTGAGAAAGGGGGGTATATATCGTATGCCAACTGTGGCCTGCCTTACTACATCGGGGGCACTATCGCAGAGCGAGAGAAACTTCTTGTGCAGACTCCCGAAGGTTTCGGCACGCGCTTCAATATCGATGTGAGGGTTAATTCGAAGGTGATTGCGATAGACCGGCAGAACAAAAGGGTGAGAGTACGCACCGCCGCAGGCGATACATACGATGAAAGCTATGACAAGCTTCTGCTCTCACCGGGCGCCTCACCGGTGCGGCCTCCACTTCCGGGAATAGACACCGAGGGAGTGTATACACTGCGCAGCGTCGAGGATACCGATGTGATAAAAGCGCGTGTTGCAAGCGGCGGCGTTAAGCGGGCTGCGATAGTGGGGGGTGGCTTCATAGGCCTTGAAATGGCCGAGAATCTCAGACATACAGGCTCCGAGGTCGCTGTGATCGAGATGGCGCCCCAGGTGATGGGACCGATAGATTTTTCCATGGCGCAGATTGTACACTCGCACCTTCAGGAGAATGGTGTGAACCTGTATCTCGACACAGCTGTGGAATCTTTCACAAAGAAAGGAAATGAAATAGAGATAAGGCTTTCAGACGGCCGCACTCTTTCCGTAGATATGGTAATACTCTCTATCGGAGTGCGCCCCAACACCGGGCTTGCAACAGCTGCGGGCCTTGAAACCGGTCCTATGCGCGGCATAAAGGTGGATGAGTACCTGCGCACCTCGGACAGCAGCATCTATGCAGTGGGCGATGCCATAGAGTTCACCCATCCGGTGCTTGGAAACACCTGGCTTAATTATCTCGCCGGACCTGCAAACCGTCAGGCGAGGATTGTCGCTGACAATATGGTGCTCGGCAACACTGCTGCCTACGAAGGTGCAATCGGCACCTCGGTCGCCAAGGTATTCGACCTGACAGTAGCCGCCACCGGCATTCCCGCCAAACGTCTCAAAAAGGAGGGGATAGACTATCTGACAGCAACAATCCATCCGATGTCTCATGCAAGCTACTACCCTGATGCGCTGCCGATGACAATAAAGGTGGTGTTCTCGCCCGGCACCGGCAAGCTTCTTGGAGCGCAGATTGTAGGTTATGAAGGTGTTGACAAGCGGATAGACCTTCTGGCTCAGGTGATAAAAGCCGGTGGTACAGTGGAGGACCTTACCCGGACAGAGCACGCTTACGCCCCGCCCTACTCATCTGCGAAAGACCCTGTTGCGATGGCCGGATATGTTGCATGCAACATACTGTCAGGCAAAATGAAACCGATATACTGGCGGCGGGTGAGGGATGCCTCCGCGGACGAATTCACACTGATAGATGTGCGCACCCCTATGGAATTCTCTGCCGGAGCGCTGGCGGGAGCGGTGAATGTGCCGTTGGATGATATCCGCAACCATCTGAATGATATACGTCGGGATAAACCTGTGGTTGTGTATTGCGGGGTGGGACTGCGCGGCTATCTTGCATCCAACATACTGCGCATGAACGGTTTCGGCGATGTTTCAAACCTGATAGGGGGTATCAAAACCTATCGTGCCGCCACTTTGCCAGTGGCAGCCCCGGAGCAATCCGGAGCCGCCCCGAAAGAGACAAAACAGCCGGTAGAATCAGAGTCCACCCCCTCCAGACGCATCGATGCCTGCGGGCTCGCCTGCCCCGGCCCCATCATGAAACTCAAAGAGGCTATAGACACCTCAAAGGCCGGAGAAACCATAGAAATCACCGCCACAGATCCCGGTTTTGCCCGCGATGCTGAGTCGTGGTGCAATTCTACCGGCAACAAATTTGTATCGGCAGAGACAAAGGGCGGCAGATACCGTATCGTTGTTGAACCCGGAAACGGAACTGAAACCGCACAACCCACCGCACCCGGCAAGGGAAAGACATTTGTGCTGTTCAGTGATGACCTTGACAAGGCTCTTGCAACATTTGTGCTCGCAAACGGAGCCGCCGCCACCGGCGAAAAGGTTACTATCTTCTTCACATTCTGGGGGCTGAATGCCATCAAGAAACAGAACAAGCCCAAAGTAAAAAAAGACATTTTCGGCAGGATGTTCTCCATGATGCTCCCCTCCGGCTCAACCTCGCTGAAACTGTCGAAAATGAATATGTTCGGTATAGGCAGCCGCATGATGCGCCACATCATGAAGAATAAGAATGTGGCCTCTCTTGAGGAACTCCGCGACGCAGCCGTGAAAAATGGCGTGGAATTCATAGCCTGCCAGATGTCGATGGATGTGATGGGTGTCAGCCGTGAGGAGTTACTTGATGAGGTGACTGTGGGTGGCGTTGCTACCTATATGAACCGGACCGAGGATGCCAATCTGAATCTTTTTATATGACAGACTTCTGCAGTGCTTCTATTTTGAGTAATTTTGCGTAAGAAAAAAACAACGTGACATGAAGTATCTGTATTTCATTATAGCTGCGGCGATACTGAGCGCCTGCAGCCGCGGCGGAGATTTACAATCATCGCTGGAGCAATATGTTGCAGGGCAGGATTGCCACATCGGTATTGCCGTGATATGCGGCAGTGACACATTTGCTGTCAACGGCGGCGAGAGTTTTCCGATGATGAGCGTGTTCAAGTTTCCCCAGGCAGTGGCTGTCGCCGATTATTGCGCACGCAATAATATAGCGTTGGAAGACTCCATAGCTATTGATTCGGCAGCAATGATGCCTGACACCTACAGCCCGATGCGCGAAAGGTACGGCAGGGTCAACCTGCGACTTTCAACGGCGGAGCTGATGGAGTATTCACTGGTGATGAGCGATAACAACGCCTGCGACATACTGTTTTCTACGACCGGCTCGCCGGCGTACGCCGACTCTCTTGTCAAGTCGCTTGGATTCAATGATATAAACATCCGCCATACAGAGGCGGAGATGCACGCCGACACATCGCTGTGCGCTCTAAACAGTACCACTCCCCTGGGCATGGCAAGATTCATGGATGCCTTTTACAAGCACATAGCCTCAACATCGCCGGAGATGGCTGTGGTGAAGCAGAATCTTGAGATGTGCGGCACCGGCACAGGGCGTATTCCCGGCGCACAGTTCGAGGAGGGCACCCTGATAGGACACAAGACAGGCACAGGCGATACTGATGCGCTCGGCCGCCTGACAGCAGTCAACGATGTAGCATATATTGAATTGCCTGACGGCAAAGCATATACCATTGCTGTATTTGTAGCGGACTCCCCAAAACCAATAGCCGACACAGAGGCTATGATAGCCGCCATATCCGAGATTGTGCGTGAGCACCTGAGCCGTTAAGGTGCCGGCTCAGGGCAGGAGCTTGAATGAGATGCGGTGCAGAGGGCTCGGCCCATATTGCGCAATGGCCGCGCGGTGTGCTACAGTGGGATAGCCCTTGTTGACATCCCAGCCGTATTGCGGATATTGCTCAGCCAGCAGAGTCATGGCTTCATCGCGGTGGGTCTTGGCGAGCACTGAGGCGGCAGCTATATTCGCATATTTGCCATCGCCTTTCACTATTGTGAGATGAGGGATATCGGCGTAAGGAGAAAACCTGTTGCCGTCCACAATGATGTGCTGCGGCCTGGTTGTCAGTGCGTCAAGGGCGCGGTGCATTGCAAGGATAGATGCCCGGAGAATGTTTATCTCGTCTATTTCCTGAGCCGACACTGTTGCCACGGCCCATGCTATGGCGTTTGATTCAATAACCGGGCGCAGTGACTGACGCTGCTTTTCAGTGAGCTGTTTCGAGTCGTTGAGCAACGGGTGGCTGAAATCGTCCGGCAAAATCACGGCGGCTGCGTAAACAGCGCCTGCAAGGCAACCTCTTCCGGCCTCGTCGCAACCGGCTTCATGAACGCCGGAAAGGTAGCACGCCGGTAGCGGAGATGAAGGTTGTCTGCCCATTATAATTATTAGGTGTATCAGTCAACGAATCCGTAGCCGAATCCCTGACGGTTTATAATCTGCCGGCCATATTCGCCGATTTTCTTTCTAAGGCGGGAAATATTAGTGTCCACAGCCCTCTCGGAGCTTATGTCATCCTCCCATGCCTCGTGGATAATCTCCGCACGGTCAAAAAACTGGTTTCTATGGCGCAGGAACATTGCGAGAATCAGATATTCGGTGCGTGTGAGCGATATAGTTGAGCCATCTACGGTGACAGTGGCGTTTGTAAGGTCGACAGAGAGGTTTTTGTAGTTCATTATGTTGCTCATACGGCGCGCGGACACCATTCTGCGACGACGGAGAATCGACCTGATGCGGGCAACGAGAATACGGGTTGAGAAAGGCTTTGCAATATAGTCGTCGGCACCTGCACCGAGGGCGTCGACAACAGTATCCTCCCCATCCTGGGCCGACATTATAATAATAGGAGTATTGCGGGTGTCATTGTTCTTGCGCAGTTCCTTGACAAATCTTATGCCGGTGGCATCGGCATCCATAAGGTCAATCAGGAAAATCTGGTATTCACCGAGGGGCATAGCAGAGGCGGAGGCTTTGTCATGAGCGAGACTCACGGCAAAACCCTCGTTCTCAAATTTGTATTGCAGCAGTTCGCACATCATCTTGTCGGCATCGACAATAAGAAGCTTCTCTGCATTGCTTGCGTTATCGGAAGTAGTGGTCATAAGGACATATCAATCGATAGTGCGGTGAATGGTAACGTGGTTTATTTCAGACACAAAGATAAGAAACAACCCGAATGTTTACTATCCGGTAACACAATTGTCGCTGATTTGTGACTAAAAATTAACCCTTCACCAATATCAGGCTGCGAGTGAACGCACTTGCTCGCGCACAGCATCAACAACATTTATTATATAGTCGCCCATCTTCTCGAGGTCCGATATGAGGTCCATGTAATATATGCCGGCCTGGTATTCGTAGTGCTTTGAGTTGATATTCTCGATGTTCGCGGTGCGCAGCTGGTTGCGGAAATTGTTGATTTCACGCTCCTTGTTGTAGCTCACGATAATCTCCTGCTCGCGGGCGTGCTCGATGTTGTTGAGCAGAGCCACCATATTAGTCATGGCGCTCTCCACATAGCCGAACATCACATCGATGTTGGCGTATATCTCATCATTGAAATTGACATGGCTCTGCTGCTTGCGGATAAGAATCTTACCGGCTCCAACGCAGCAGTCGGCGATACTTTCGATTTCGCTGACCATGCGGAGCATACCGGCAATCTTGAGTTTGCCTTCATTGGAGAGCCTGCCCTCCGAGCAGCGGTTGAGGTAGTGGGCTATCTCAATCTCCATACGGTCGGATATATCCTCATATTTCTCAAGGCGCGAGAAGAGGTTTGAGAACTCCTCGGAGTCATCCTTGCCATGGACAAGCTGCTGTGCCATGCCGATCATGCGCTGCACCCGCTCGGCATATACAGCAATCTCCTTCTCAGCCTGAGCAATATTGAGCTCGGAAGCGTTTAGCAGACCGCCGGATATAAATTTGAGCTGGAATTCCTCGTCCTCCTTGTGCTTTGCGGGCACAAGTTTCTCCACAATCTTTACATACAGCCCGGTAAACCATATCATGATAGAGAGGTTTATGAGGTTGAACACCGTGTGGAATATGGAAAGGCCTATCGAGACACTCTGCTGCAGCGTTGCCACCTTGGCAACGACATCATGCCCCTCGGGCAGGGAATTGTCAAAGAGATGGTTGTAGATATCGGGCTGAGTGGCCTCGATGTGTTTCACATATCCGGCAAGAGCTTCGGGATTGCCCTGCCCCAGAGCCTCTGTGAGCCATACGTTAAGATGGACAAACGGGAAATACAGGCACAGCACCCAGATTGTGCCGAGGAGGTTGAACAGCAGGTGACCCATAGCGGTGCGTTTCGCCGCCACGTTTCCGCTCATTGAAGCGAGGATAGGAGTGATTGTGGTGCCTATGTTGCTGCCGAGCACAATGGCGCATGCGAGGTCGAAATTAATCCACCCCTTGCTGCACATTATAAGGGTGATGGCGAATGTAGCCGCCGAAGATTGTATCACCATTGTGAGCAGTATGCCCACTCCGAGGAATATCAGCACCGATATATAGCCCATCGAGGCATAGCGCTGCAGGAAAGCGAACATCTCGGGATTGCTCTGCAAATCAGGTACATAGCGGCTAATCATATCGAGTCCCATAAACAGGAACGCGAAGCCTATCAGAAACTCGCCGATGCTCTTGTTGCGGCTCTTTTTGGTGAACAGCAGCGGTATTGCCAAGCCGATGAGCGGCAGCACAAACGCCGATATATTGACTTTGAATCCGAATAGAGAAATCACCCATGCGGTGAATGTTGTGCCGACATTCGCACCCATTATCACAGCCATTGACTGTGCGAGAGACATCAGGCCGGCGTTAACAAAGCTCACCACCATTACGGTGCTTGCCGAGGAGCTTTGGATAAGTGCTGTGATAAGGAAACCGGTGAGGGTGCCGGTAAAGCGGTTGCGTGTCATGGCTGACAGAATATTTCGCAGCCGGTCGCCGGCGGCTTTCTGCAGTCCTTCGCTCATCACTTTCATGCCGTACAGGAAAAGTCCTACGGCACCGAGTAGACCAAGAAAGTCTAAGAAACTGTAACTCATTTGTTAATCAACAGTGGGTTATACGGATGTGTGGAGAGCAGATCCGATTCGCTCACAAAGATAAAACAAATTTCGGTAATTATGCTGTCAGCACAGATTTTTTGTTAAAAAAAGTGTCAGCAGGGTTGTGAAAGGGTGTCAGATGCTGCGGTGGATGATGAAAGACAGTATATCTGCGAGTGCCTGCCTGTTGTCGCCTGCGGGGAATGTGTCAAGTATTTCCATCGCCTCGGCGGCGAGACGCGCCATGGTGGAGTAAGCGTAGTCAATGCCGCCCGCCTCCTTGGCATACTCTATGAGAGTGTTTATCTCATCAGTTGTAAGCTGCTCTTTGGCTGTGAGCTCGAGCATTGCGGAGCACTGAGGCAGCTCTTTGCGCGACAGAGCGTAAAGCAGCGGGAGCGTGACCTTGCCTTCGCGCAGGTCGTTGCCTGTGGGCTTGCCTATTCTGTCGTCCGAGAAATAGTCGAAGATATCGTCCTTTATCTGGAAGCAGAGGCCGAGCAGTTCGGCAAATCGGCGCATGGGAGCTATCTTGCTTTCGGGGGCATCCACGGCAAATCCGCCCATCTCCACACATGAGACAAAGAGCGAGGCTGTCTTTCGGCTGATTACCATGAAATAAGCTTTTTCGTCAAGCCGGTGGTTTCGGGCGTTGTAAATCTGGTCTATCTCTCCGAGCGACAGCAGCTTGCCGAGGCTTGACAGCGAGCCGACAATGCGGATATCGCCGGTGGATATTGCCTGCTGCAGGGCGCTGGACACAAAAAAGTCGCCCACAAGCACCGCAATATGATTGTCCCACACGCTGTTGATTGTAGGCTTGCCGCGGCGCAAATTGGAGTCGTCAACCACATCATCGTGAATCAGGGATGCGTTGTGGAGCATCTCGACAGCAGCCGCAGCCGAAATAACCTTTGGGGACACTTCGCCGAGCAGCTTGGCGGTTAGAATCACCAGAATGGGACGAATCAGCTTGCCTTTAGTCTTTAGATACCCCTCGACAACAGACCCCATGAGCGGATTGGACGAGTGCAGCGCACCGCTTATCCGGCGGCGCAGCTCGTCAAGCTCCGGGGCTATCAGTTGCTGGATGGCTTTTAAATCTGTCATTCGCTGTAAAAGATTTGCAAAAGTAGTAAATAATCTCAAGATTAGCGAAAAAATAAGAGCGGACGCGTGTTTTTTGCGTCCGCTCAGTATAAAGTTGTCGCCGGATTGGCATCAGTCGCGGCTGTTGCCGAAGAAGCGCAGCAGGTAGAGGAAGAGGTTTATGAAGTCAAGATAAAGGCTGAGCGCGCCGAGGGTGGCAAGCTTGCCGACTGACTCTGCGGGAGCCATCGCAGCCATTTTCTTGATGTTCTGGGTATCCCATGCGGTAAGACCTACGAATATGAGCACACCGAGGCCGGAGATAATCCATTCAAAGGTGCCGTTTGCCCAGAAAATGTTCACTACGGAGCATATAATAAGGCCTATGAGAGCCATGAACAGCATCGAGCCCCATTTGGTGAGGTCCTGCGATGTGAGGTAGCCGTAGATGCTCATAGCGCCGAATGTTCCGGCGGTGATGAAGAAGGTTTTGCCGATTGACACCCCTGTGTAGACAATGAAGATGGGGAACAGAGCGAGGCCGTTCACCACAGCGAAAAGGTAGAAAAGAAGGGTTGCCGAGGCAGAGCTCATGCGGTTTACTGCACCTGTGATTGCAAACACAAGGCCGAGCTCAACGAGCAGAATCACCCACATCAGGGAGCTGTGCTGGCTGAAGAAAGTGAGCACGGCAGGCGAGGCGGCGCAGAAATAGGACACAAAAGCTGTGACAAGAAGTCCGAGGAACATCTTGACATACACTTTTTTCATCACCTGGCTCACCTTTGAGTCAAGCGATGCTTCGTGCTGATAGTAAGGGTTTTGATATTCGTTCATAATTGAGAGAATAAAAAGTTATTACATTCTTTCGGGCACATTGATGCCGAGCAGCCCCATTGCGGTACGCACGGTATCGGCTGTGACCTTGGAGAGGGCGAGGCGCATCGAGCGGGTGCGTTCATCCTCCTCCTTGAGTATAGAACAATCGTGATAGAACTGATTGTATTCTTTTACCAAATCATAAGAATAATTTGCAATCAGGGCGGGGCTGTAGGAGCGGCCGGCCTCCTGCACTATGGCGGGGAAGTCGGCGAGGCGCTGAATGAGAGTAATCTCGCGCTCGCCGGGCTTGGCGCCGATGAATCCGGTTTCAGCCATGCCTGCCTCGGCAGCCTTGCGGAGCACCGAGCGGATACGGGCGTAGGTGTACTGGATGAAGGGGCCGGTATTGCCGTTGAAGTCAATGGACTCCTTGGGGTTGAAGGTCATGTTCTTTCTGGGATCGACTTTGAGCAGGAAGTATTTGAGTGCTCCGAGACCAACAGTCTCTGTAATTTCGTTTATTTCCTCAGGGGTGCAGCCGTCGAGCTTGCCGAGCTCCTCGCTCACAGTGCGGGCGGTGCTGACCATTTCGTCAATGAGGTCGTCGGCATCAACAACCGTGCCTTCGCGGCTCTTCATCTTGCCCTCGGGCAGCTCAACCATGCCGTAGGAGAAGTGCACCAGGTCCTTGCCCCATTTGAATCCGAGGCGGTCAAGGAGCAGAGAGAGCACCTGGAAGTGATAGTTTTGCTCGTTGCCTACCACATATATCATCTTGTCAATGGGATAGTCCTGATAGCGCAGCTTGGCTGTGCCTATGTCCTGGGTCATGTACACGGAGGTGCCGTCAGACCTGAGCAGCAGCTTGTGGTCGAGACCGTCGGCAGTGAGGTCAGCCCACACGGAGCCATCCTCCTTGCGGTACATCATGCCCTTTTCAAGTCCTTCGAGCACCTTTGCCTTGCCTTCGAGGTAGGTGTCGCTCTCATAATATATCTTGTCGAAGCCAACCCCCATGCGGCGGTATGTTTCGTCAAATCCGGCATATACCCATGAGTTCATGGTGGCCCACAGCTTGCGCACCTCCTCATCGCCGGCCTCCCATGCGCGGAGCATCGCGCGGGCCTCCTGCAGCAGCGGGGATGCGGCCTCAGCCTCCTCCTTGCTCATGCCCTTGGCCTCCAGCTCCTTCACCTCGGCTTTGAAATGCTTGTCGAAAAGCACATAGAAATCGCCTATGAGGTGGTCGCCTTTCTTGCCGGCGGATTCGGGTGTGGCGCCGTCGCCCCACTTTTTCCATGCGAGCATGGACTTGCATATATGTATGCCGCGGTCGTTGACTATATTTGTGCGCACCACTTTGTTTCCGCACGCGGCGAGAATACGGCACAGGCTGTTGCCCAGCAGAATGTTGCGCACATGGCCGAGGTGGAGCGGCTTGTTGGTGTTTGGCGAGGAGTATTCCACCATCACCAGCGGAGAATCCTCGGCCGGGGCGGTGACTCCATAATTTGATTCGCCGGCAATGTGGGCGAGCACCGAACTCCAGAAAGCCGGCTCTATAGTGATGTTCAGAAAACCTTTGATTACATTGTAGGCAGCCACGGCAGGTTCGTTGGCAACAAGCCAGTCGCCAATCTCCTTGCCCACAGCCTCGGGCGCCTTGCCGGCAGCCTTAACCCATGGAAACACCATGACGGTAAGGTTGCCTTCAAACTCCTTTTTGGTTGTCTGCGGTGTGATTCCGGCAGGGTCGGTGTCAACTCCGTAGAGCTCTTTGACAGCATCGGCCACAGCCTTTGCAATAATGTTGTCGATGGACATACTTCGGGTATTTTCTTGGTTTTGAAATGCAAAAATACAACATTTTCCGCTATCGGCTGTAAAAATAAGCTTGTGAGGCTCTTAATTATTGAAAAAAAACGTAACTTTGCCACATTAACAAGCAGGAACCAATTTATATGAGTGTGAGAAGACTCCTTATCGCGATATTGACACTTGTGGCGGCTGCATCCGCGGCCGATGCCCATTGGCTGTATGATATGTACAAGAGTGGCGACAGGCCTTACTTCGGTGTGCGCCTCAACGGCGGATATGCTTTTCCGCTGCATGTGAGATATGCCCGCACCCCGGTGTCAAGCAAGGCAAACGGCTATGACATCGCCGTGCAGGGACTGTTTCACGCACCTATTAAATACGGATTCTACGCCGAGCCGCAGATAGAGGCATACTACAGCGGCCTGAAGACAGCAGGTGTGCTCTCCGATGAGGTGATTGCCGAGAATATAACATCAGCCACAATGAACAATGTGGGCTTCCGTGTGCCTATAGCCCTTGGCTGGAGCTGCGGATTCACCGGCTTCAGAGCATCGATATTCACCGGCCCGGAGTTTGATTTCCGACTCAACACATCCTTCAAGCCCGACCATCCTACAAAAATCTTCAACAGCACCACCGCCCGCCCGCTGTATGGCGACTACGGAGTGGACCTGAATCTGCGCAGCGGCATCGGCTTCACCTTCGGCCAGGTGTATGTAGGAGCAGCTTTTGTATGGAAAATGTGCAAGATTACCCAGAGCGACTACGGTGCAAAGCGCCAGCGGGTGGCGCTCATCAGCGTGGGCTACAATTTCAAAAACCTGTAGAATCACTCCCTGCGTCTGGCGCAATACGACAGCTTGCGGTGGCCTATGCGGCAGAAAAGGCATTTGCGTTTCTCGCAATAATTGCGCCGCAGCTGAATGACTCCCTGCGAGCTGAAGGCATCATTCACTTTCAGCCCGGCGCGCTCGAATAGCTCCACAATAGAGTTTTTCTCGGCTTTTATTTCATGTAGAAGCTCCACTGCCCTGTCTGTCAGCGATGAATCGCCGTGGCTTATGCCGTAGGCCATCATCAGCGGCACCACTACATTTATCACCATCACAAGCGCCGAGCTGCGGCTGAGCGAGCACGACATCCTGCCACCCGGAGCACCGAATGAGCACCTGCCCTGCCAGTAAGGGCTGAGATCGGGAGTGAACAGCGCGCAGGCTGTGTCAATATCCTGAACATCGACAATGCGGCTCATCATGCGGAATCCACCGTGCAGCATCGCCGCGAGCACTGCAATGCGGCGGTGAGGAAAATTGGCCGGCCGCATCCGCGCCATTTTCCAGCCAAGGCTCTCAGGACGGCGAAGACCGAATTTCACAGCAAAGAAATCATACTCCTTTTTCAACCTCGCTGCATATTCGTCACCCGGGCGCGCGTCAAGCAATCCGCTCTGTCCGAACAGAAGAGCCTCTATGGATGTGAGGTTGTCGCTGTGCTTGCCTATGAACATAAGGGGCAGGCTCAGCGCGAGCCGCTCGAAAGGCTCGCTGTTGATGCCGAATCCGAGTCCCCGCGCAACAGTAACATAGCAGGTCTGCTCCCAGTCGCCCGAAAGCCGCGAGCGTATAGCCTCCACCCTGTCGGCCTTTTCGTAGATACGCTCGTAGGCGAGGCTCGAAATCCAGTCGGTGGTGTAAACCGGCGGCAGCGCGGCTATTTCGCGCGCGCAGGGCAGATCAATGTCAGCGCGCCCTACAAGCTCGCTGTAGCGCGAATTGAGACCTGGGTCGCAAGGCATCCGCATCTGCGGCACCACCTGGCCGTCCGGGCGGCGCACCACAGCATCATCCTTATCCACAACATGCAGTATCACTGAATCATATGCCCGGTCATCATCATGATGATGACGCGCCCAGTCGCTCGCGCGGTAGTGGATCTCCACATTACCAACCCATGTTTCGCCGGCAATGGCAACCTTGGCGTTGAAAAAGTCGGGGCCGGCATCGGTGTTGAGAAGGCCGGGGTCTATGACCTCCACCCTCTTGCCGTCAACGGTGCGCATCTCACCCACAGGCCAAAGACGCTGCTGCCACACATATTGCATGAGTTTTTCCATGTGTTACCTGCCAATGTTAGTCTGACAGATGGCAAATGTACGCAAAAGCAGCAGAAAATCATTATCTTTGTGGCAAGAATATTCAGATTATGCAACCAATTTTTTTATTAGGCTACATGGGCTGCGGCAAATCCACCCTCGGCAGAAATGTCGCGAGGTTCTCCGGGCTCAGCTTCATTGACCTTGACAACTATATCGAGGGGCGCTTCCACAAAAGCGTCCGCGAGCTCTTCGACGCCCACGGCGAGGAGGGATTCCGTGACATAGAGCGGAGAATGCTTCATGAAGCCGCCGAGTTTGAAAACACAATCATTGCCTGCGGTGGCGGAACACCTTGCTTTCATGACAACATGGACTACATGAACTCAAAGGGCCTCACCGTGTTTCTGGATACTTCCCTGCCAAAACTGCACACCCGGCTGATGCGCGGGCGCCACAAACGCCCCCTGATAGCCGGCAAAAGCGATGAGGAGCTGAAAAGCTTCATTGTCAGCGCCCTCGAATCCAGAATGCCTTTCTACTCCAAGGCCAAGGCTTCGTTCAAGGGCGACCTGCTCGAAAACGAATCTGAAGTCAGCGACACCGCGCGGCGCTTCATATCACTCTTTAACCTGCCGCTGAATGAAAGCAACTGATTTCACCCCCGTAGCAAATCCGCAGCCGGTGGCTACAGCCCAGTCACGGCGCCACATCTCAATCGGCCTGCCGGCAAGCAGCCGCGCCGGCGAACGCCGCTTTCCACTCACCCCCGAAGGTGCATCACTGCTGGTTGAAAAGGGACTTATACTTAAAATGGAGGAGGGTGCCGGCGCGCCGATCCACTATTCCGACAATGCCTATATGCGCGCAGGAGTTAAGGTGGGCACCAGGCAGGAGGCGCTGGAATGCGACATTGTGATTCATCTCGCCCAGCTGCCTGCCGATGATATACGCAGAATGCGCCGCGGAGCCATGCTGCTGTCGCTGCTCGACCGCTGCCACCGCACAAAGGAGGATGTGGCGGCGCTGCTGGAAAGAAACATAATGTCAATAGCACTCGACCTTATAGAGGACCATTACGGCAACACCCCTTTCTCCGACATACTCTCTGAAATAGACGGCCGCGCCGCAATCGCCATAGCATCGGCTCTGCTTGCCGACGCTGTTCACGGCAAGGGGATACTCCTCGGTGGAGTTGCCGGAGTGGTGCCCTGCGAAACAACCGTCATAGGCAGCGGTATATGCGCTTGCGCGGCTGCCCGCGCCGCCGCCGGAGCAGGAGCCTCCGTCAAGATTTTTGACAACGATATTTACCGGCTGAGAGAATCCACCCGCGACCTCGGCCATTGGGCTATAGGCTCGGCCATGCACCCCAGGGTGCTGAAAAGTGCTCTCCGCTCAGCCGACATCATAGTTGTCACACAGATGACAGACCAACCGGTGTTTGACACCGAAGATGTGGCCGACATGAAAAAAGGGGTGATTATTTTCGACCTCACCGACAATTGCGGCAAGGCATTCCCCTCTCTGCCCACAATAGACCTTGCGGAAGCATCTGCGACAGATGCGGCGAAAACCGCCGGTGGCCGCTGCTGCTACGTCAATGCCGGGTGCGCTGTGCCAAGAACAGCGGCAATGGCTCTCAGCAACACTTTTCTCACTCTCTTCAACGACATAACATCCTGCGACGGAGTGATAAACGCCCTGAAACTCCTGCCCGGAATGCAGAAAGCAGCCTTGACCTTCATGGGCAAGACCGTCAACCCCCACATCGCGGCAATCGCAGGCACACGCAGCCGCGACATAAACCTTTTTCTATCGCTATCGTAATGGGTAAAAAATATTATGTTGTATGGGCCGGACATGACACCGGCGTGTTTGACTCCTGGGAGGAGTGCAAACTTGTTGTCGAAGGGTTTCCCAACGCCAAATACAAAAGTTATCCTAACCTCGAGGCGGCAGTGGCCGCATACCGGGGCGAGACTGCTGCCGACGACCTCAGCCTGCTGAAAGCAATAGCAAACCGCCCTGTCATCTCTGTCAACTACGAGGCTTTTCCTGAGATTGACCGCAACGGCATTGCCGTAGATGCGGCGTGCAGCAAAAATCCCGGGCCGGTGGAATATCGCGGAGTGGACTTGAGCACCGGTGCCGAGATATTTCACATCGGGCCGCTTGAAGCCGGCACAAACAATCTCGGCGAATTTCTCGCACTCGTCCACGCGCTTGCCTTGCTTGACAAAGAGGGAAAAAGCGGCGTGACAATCTACTCCGACAGCGTCACAGCCATGAGCTGGGTCAGAAACAAACACGCCAAGACAACCCTCACCCCCTCACCCCGCAATGAGCGCATAAGGCAACTCGTGGCAAGAGCCGAGGCATGGCTGAACACCCATGTGGCTCAAAACCATGTCACCAAATGGCGCACCGAGGAGTGGGGCGAGATTCCGGCCGACTTTGGCCGTAAAGGCTGATTATTTCTGCTGATTCTTGAGCAGATCGCGGATTTCGGTCAGCAGCACCTCCTCTTTGGTAGGCTCGGGATCTGCCGGTGCAGGCTCCTCTGCCTTCTTGCGGCTGAGCTTGTTGATAAACTTTATCATCACAAAGATACAGAAAGCTATGATGATAAAATTCACTATTGTCTGAATCCATGACCCCCAGTTGAGTGTCACCTCGGGCTTGATAATCTCTGTGCCATCCATCACAGCCTTCTGAACCACCCACTTGTAGTCAGTGAAATTCATTCCGCCGGTGGCAACCCCCACAAGAGGCATTATCAGGTCATCCACAAGCGACGACACAATTTTGCCGAAGGCAGCGCCGATAACAACACCCACAGCCATGTCGAGAACATTGCCTCGCATTGCAAATTCCTTGAACTCGTTGATAAACTTAGACATCGGTAATAAGTTGAAAAATGAATAAAAAAGGTGGACACCACCTCAAAACTCAACAAATATAGGCAAAAAAAAGTTTCTGCGCCCTATTCTCTCACCCAAAACCGCTCATACAGGCATGGCAGTGACCTGATGCTCCTAA
Organism: uncultured Muribaculaceae bacterium; assembly: GCA_910588065.1. Lineage (GTDB taxonomy): Bacteria > Bacteroidota > Bacteroidia > Bacteroidales > Muribaculaceae > Paramuribaculum. Next base: position 28,873 of record CAJUPZ010000013.1, on the reverse strand, counting down.
TGTAATAAGGTGTATGCCGGGTGGCCGCACCGGCTCAGCAATTCCACCTCAGGGAGATATTCCGAGCCATTATGTAAAAAAAATTAGAAAAGGATTTAACTTTTGTCACTGACCTGATACAACTTACGGAAATTATTAGTACTTTTGTGACGCGGCAAAGAGTATGCCGCCCTAAGCTATTGACCTGACAATACTTGTAACCCAATTTTATTTATAAACTATGACAAAAATAGGTATTAACGGTTTCGGTCGTATCGGCCGTTTCGTTTTCCGCGCCTCAACCAAGAGAGACGACATCGAAGTTGTAGCCATCAACGACCTTCTTCCCGTTGACTACATGGCTTACATGCTCAAGTACGACACAATGCACGGTCGCTTCGACGGCACTGTTGACTTCGACATGGAAAAGAGCCTCCTCATCGTAAACGGTAAGGAAATCCGCGTGACAGCTTGCAAAAATCCCGCTGAAATCGGCTGGGGTGCTGTAGGTGCTGAATACGTAGTTGAATCTACCGGCCTCTTCCTCACTAAAGAAAAAGCTCAGGCCCACATCGAAGCCGGCGCTAAATATGTTGTTATGTCCGCTCCCTCCAAGGACGACACCCCCATGTTCGTTTGCGGTGTTAACGACCAGACATACGCAGGCCAGCAGTTCGTTTCAAACGCTTCTTGCACAACAAACTGTCTTGCCCCCATCGCCAAAGTGCTCAACGACAAGTTCGGCATCACTGAAGGCCTCATGACAACCGTTCACTCTACAACAGCTACTCAGAAAACTGTTGACGGTCCCTCTATGAAGGACTGGCGCGGTGGCCGTGCTGCTTCAGGCAACATCATCCCCTCTTCTACAGGTGCTGCAAAGGCTGTAGGCAAAGTTATCCCCGAACTCAACGGCAAGCTCACCGGTATGTCAATGCGTGTCCCCACCCTCGACGTATCTGTTGTTGACCTCACCGTTAACCTTGCCAAGCCCGCTACTTACGAGGAAATCTGCGCTGCTATGAAGGAAGCTTCTGAAGGCGAACTCAAAGGCATCCTCGGCTACACCGAAGACGCAGTTGTTTCAAGCGACTTCCTCGGCTGCCCCCTCACCTCTATCTTCGACGCCAAGGCCGGCATCCAACTCACTCCCACCTTCGTTAAGGTTGTGTCCTGGTACGACAACGAAATCGGCTACTCTAACAAAGTGCTCGATCTCATCGCCCGCATGAAGAAAGTAAACGGCTAATCCGTTTCAAATCATACGCACCAAAAAGGGTGGCGCTCTCAGAGTGCCACCCTTTCTTTATCTGCTATTCACTGATCAATATTCGCTGAACAGCGTGGGCTTTATCACTATGCCTACCCTCAGCTGAGAATGAAATTCCTTGTAGGCAAGCAATCCCTCGCCGTAGCCGTTGTAATACTGCAGGAAGAGGTATTGGTTGTCGCGCGGAAAAATACGGTAGTTAAGCTCAATTACCGTGTTGTAGTTCAGCTTCCATCCCTTGCGCTTGGTCAGTATCACCGACGCTCCGAACCGCTTGTTGATTGTGGTGAAAGAGGTGCCTACCTGATAGATGCCGCAATAATCAAGAATATCCTTATTCTCCACTCCATCAATTATAGGGAGCCACACCTTGCCGTGAACTATAAAATTAGGATCGATCATTATATTGGCCGCGAGCGACACCTTGTTCCACGACCTCGATGCTGTGCCATCCCTGCCGTTGCTCTCATGCTCCAGCAGCAGCAGCGCCTTGCCTATGAAACGGTTTTTCACAAACAACGGCTTGGCCAATCCTATGCCCGGATTGAAATTGAGGTCTGTCATGGGCATTGAATTCTCGAGAACATTCCAGAAACACTTCTGGCTGTAGAACAGAAACAGATAGCTGTGCCAAGGCATGACACTCTTGGTGAGACGCTGCGCTATCGAAATCTGAAACTTGATGTTGGTATTCTCCTTTGTAGGTTTAGGGCCTACAGATGTGCCGAATATAAAATAATTGTCCTTGTACAGTCCGAAATACGGACCATTGTCCATGGCTCGGCGTATGCTGTCGCTGCTCAGCTCCTCGCTCGACTCGCTCACAATCTGCGCCCCCGCGGCGGGTGCTGTGACAGAAGCCACTGCCACCAGCGCAAGCCTTATTAATGTATGTATGCAGGTTTTCAAAACAAGTGATAATGATTAAAGCACAAAGATACACTTTATTTCAATACACCGCGTATCCGCTTCGCCCTCTATTATCGCCGCAATGGATTTTTTATAAGTCTACGGCTTTTGTCAATAGATTTTGTAAAAGATTTCAGTAATAGTGGTAGGTGCGGGAAAAGCAGTATGCCTATTTTTGCCTAACTTTGCAATCATAAACCCTTTTCAATTATGAAAACTATCACAAATGAAGAGTTCGGGGGTGAGCGTCCCCTGTTCGCAGCCAAAGATCTGCGCCTTGAAAATGTTACAATCCACGCCGGAGAGTCTGCGCTGAAAGAGTGCAGCAATATCGAGGCGGTGCAGTGCACCTTCGAAGGAAAATATCCTTTCTGGCATGTTGACAATTTCAAGGTTGAGAACTGCCTCTTCACTTCCGGCGCGAGAGCCGCACTGTGGTACTCCTCAAACCTTGTGATGACAGATACCACTGTCGATGCCCCAAAGATGTTTCGCGAGATGAAAGGGCTGAAACTCAGAGGAGTCAGGATACCTGACGCCCAGGAAACCATGTGGCACTGCTCCGACATAGAATGCTCGGATGTGGAGGTGGCGAATGCCGACTATCTGTTCATGCACTGCCGCAACATCAAGCTCGACAACTGGAAGCAGCAGGGCAACTACTCTTTCCAATATTGCACGGATGTTGAGATACACAATGCCGTCATCGACTCCAAGGATGCTTTCTGGAACACTGAGAATGTGACTGTCTACGACAGCGAGCTCACCGGCGAATACCTCGGATGGCACTCCGTGAATCTCAGACTGGTGCGCTGCAAAATTTCAGGCACGCAGCCGCTCTGCTATGCCCGCAATCTTGTGCTCGAGGACTGTGAATTTGCCCCCGACTGCGACCTCGCTTTCGAGGAGAGCACGCTCAACGCCACTGTCAACAGCGTTATAACAAGTGTCAAAAACCCGACATCGGGCACTATCCGCGCAAAAGGCTATAGCGAAATTATCTTGGATGAAAACATAAAGGCTCCCGCCGACTGCAAAATAGATACATTATGAGCCGCTTTGATTTCGACACTCCGGTAAACCGCCGAGGCTCAGGCTCTTACAAATGGGATGATACCGACGACAATGAGGTGATACCCCTCTGGGTTGCGGATATGGACTTCCGCACCGCACCGGTGGTGGTGGAGGCTCTGCGCCGGAGGGTGGACCACGGGGTGTTCGGCTACACCCTTGTGCAGGACAGCTATTACGAGGCCCTGATCCGGTGGTTTGAAAGCCGCCACGGCTTCAGCTTCAACCGCAGTCAGGTTATATACACCTCAGGGGTGGTGCCGGCGCTGTCGGCTATAATCAAGGCCCTCGTTCCGGCTGGCAGCGGCGTGGCTGTTCAGACTCCGGTATACAACTGCTTCTTCTCATCTATCAGAAACAACGGCTGCTTCATTGCCGACTCTCCGCTTAAAAGAGTGGATACCGGACAGGCCGAATTCACCTACCGCATGGATTTCGACGCACTTGAAAAGGTGTGTGCCGACCCGGCGGTTAAACTTTTGCTGCTGTGCAATCCCCACAATCCCGCAGGCAGATGCTGGACCCGGCAGGAGCTGGAGAGGGTGGCTGAAATAACCTCGCGGAACAGTGTCATGGTGGTGAGTGACGAGATTCACTGTGAACTCACCATGCCCGGCCACAGATATGTGCCCTACGCCACTGTTGACAGCAGTGCCATTGTGTGCATATCTCCCTCCAAGGCATTCAATACCGCCGGACTGCAGATAGCTAACATAGTGTGTCCCTCGCCGGAGATACGTGCGGCTATTGACAAAGCCATAAATATAAATGAGGTGTGTGATGTCAACCCCTTCGGCCCGGTGGCTCTTGAAGCTTCCTACAGCTCCGAAGGTGAGCGGTGGCTCACTCAGCTGAAGGATTATCTGTGGCACAATTGGCTGTATACCAAAGATTTTATTACCTCGCGTCTGCCTCAGTGCAGCATCGCCACCCTTGAGGCCACATACCTTCCGTGGGTGGATGTGTCTGCCCTCAGCGTGGATTCCGAAACACTTGAAGAGGAGCTTAAAAACAAAGCGAAAGTGTGGATAAACGCCGGCGAGATGTATGGCTCAAAGGGATATATACGAATAAACATAGCATGTCCGCGTACTACCCTCGCCGAAGGCCTCGGCAGATTATGTAATTATCTGGAAAAACTGTGATATCGCTTATTCAATCCGGCAAACCGCTTACTTTCCGCCAGAAAGCATTACTGACGGCCAAACTGTCGTGGCCGGCCATAATGGCCCAGCTGTCGAGTATTCTCATGCAGTATATAGACGCGACCATGGTGGGACGCCTCGGAGCGGAGGACAGTGCGGCTGTCGGACTGGTGTCCTCAAGCCTGTGGCTCTTCTGGGGCATATGTTCGGCAGCGATAGTCGGATTCTCCGTGCAGGTTGCACACCGGGTGGGAGCGAGCGACTACTCCACCGCCAGACTTGTGCTGCGCCAGGGCATACTTTCCGCCATCTCTTTCGGCCTTTTTATGGGCATCATAGGGGTGGCTATCGCCCCTTTCCTGCCCTACTGGCTTGGCGGTGAAGGATATGTGGCCGAGCAGGCAACCTTATATTTCTCTGTGTTTGTTGCCGCCCTGCCTGTCCTCACCCTCAACTATCTCGGCTGCGCCACTCTGCGCTCTGCCGGCAATATGAAGGTGCCCGGTGGCCTGAATATAATGATGTGTGTGCTCGATGTCATATTCAATTTCTTTTTGATTTTTCCCGCCCGCACATTTGAAATTTCCGGTTCGGCCATCACGCTCCCCGGAGCCGGACTCGGTGTGCTCGGCGCTGCTCTCGGCACAGTATGCGCCGAGTTGGTGGCCACTGCCGCGGTGATGATATATCTTTGCCGCTACGAAAAAGGGATGGCCATTTTCGGCAAACGCTGTGAGGATGCCGTGAAAAAGGGATTCCGCAATTTCATACCCACCCGCAAGGTGCTCCGCAACGCTCTCAAGGTATCCACACCGATGACCATAGAGCACGCCATAATTTCAGGCGCCCAGATCATGGTGATGGTGATTGTGGCTCCCCTCGGCGTAGTTTCCATCGCCGCATACTCCTTTGCAATCACTGCCGAAGCATTGTGCTACATGCCGGGCTACGGCATAGCCGATGCGGCCACCACCCTCACCGGCCAAAGCTACGGAGCCGGTCGCAAGGACCTGGCAAAAAGCTTCGGATATATTGCGGTGACATTCGGCATGGTCATAATGACTTTCATGGGTATTATAATGTGGCTCACAGCACCCGCATTGATGGACATATTCACCCCCGTGAAAGAGATTGCGGCCCTCGGAGCGGAGGTACTGAGAATCGAGGCATGGGCAGAGCCTATGTTTGCCGCCTCGATAGTGGCTTACGGAGTGATGATAGGTGTTGGCGACACAATTGTGCCGGCCTGCATGAATTTCGGCAGTATATGGCTTGTGCGCATACCCCTCGCCGCTGTCATGGCTCCCTCACTCGGCCTCAAAGGAGTGTTCATAGCAATGTGCGGCGAGCTGTGTCTCAGGGGTGCGGTGTTTCTCTACCGTCTGCTGCGCGGCCAATGGCTCAAACATGGGCTCGACACCGCTTCGCTTGCCGACACCGCCCCGCCGCAGCCCGACCCTAACGCTTGATTTCATTTAACATACATATATTCAACCATGGAAATTATAAATTTTGACACCACTCCCTCGCTCGTGAGCCAGTATATGGCTGAAATGCGCGATGTAAACATCCAGTCCGACCCCATGCGCTTCCGCCGCAACCTTGAGAGGATAGGTCAGATAATGGCATACGAGATAAGCAAAACTCTCCATTACAGCAAGAAAAGCATCACCACTCCCCTCGCCGATGCAGCGTGCGATGTAATTGACGAGCAGGTGGTGCTCGGCACCATATTCCGCGCCGGTGTGCCGTTTCACCAAGGTTTTCTCTCCTTCTTTGACAATGCCCAGAATGCTTTCGTATCAGCCTATCGTAAATATAAGGAGAAAGAGAATTTCGACATATTCATCGAATACATAGCCTCACCGCGTCTCGACGGCAAAACCCTTATACTTGCCGACCCGATGCTCGCCACAGGTGCTTCCATGGAGCTCAGCTACCGCGCCCTGCTCACAAAAGGCACCCCCTCGAAGGTTCATGTAGCCTCTGTAATTGCCTCACGCGCAGCAGTGGAGTATATCAAGGCAACCTTTCCTCAGGAAAGCACAACCCTCTGGATCGGAGCCATCGATGATGAAATCAACTCCCACTCCTACATTGTGCCCGGTCTCGGCGATGCCGGCGACCTTGCCTACGGTGTGAAGGAATGAGCAGATCCATGTTCATAACACTGTTCAAAACCATGTTGAAAACCCTGAATAACTATTGTAAAGAATTCAGAGTTATCATTTGGAATATTCAGCAACAGATACATATAGCACTCCATTTTCAATCTCAAAATAAGTTGGCAGCCGGTTATAAAACGGTTGCCAACTCTTTTTTGGCAGGTTATTCAATTGTAAGTCCGATTAAAGTTACTAACTTTGCAACTTATAAACATGATGTGAATAACAGTGGTAAGTGTTCTGATAATCACACTTTTGCAATGTTTATAATAAGAAGATAACGGCTATGTGCGAATCTAATAACTTAATATGCAAGCATTATCCGCAAAAGTTATCATGCTTATTTACAGCCACTATTATTATTCATGAAAAAAAATTTTTAAGACTTTAAACTAAAAATAAAGAATATATGGCTGTTCAAAATCCCGGGGTCGACGCGCTCAAGCGCGAGATTGCCGAGCTCAAGAAACAAAGGGGCGCGGTGATTATGGGACACTATTATCAGAATGCTGACATTCAGGACATAGCCGATTATATAGGCGACTCCCTCGCGCTGGCACGGATTGCCGCGGATATAAAGGAGAATGTTATTGTGATGTGTGGCGTGCACTTCATGGGTGAGACAGCCAAGATTCTTTGCCCTGACAAAACAGTGCTTGAACCGGATCCAACCGCCGGGTGTTCGCTCGCTGACAGCTGTCCTGCCGAGGAGTTTGAAAAGTTTGTAAAGGCGCATCCGGACCACACTGTCATCTCATACGTCAACACCTCCGCTGCCGTCAAAGCCCTCACCGATGTGGTGGTGACAAGCGGCAACGCCCGGCAGATTGTGGATACATTTGACAAGGATGCAAAGCTTATATTCGGTCCCGACCGTAATCTGGGCAACTATATAAACAGTGTGACAGGCCGCGATATGCTTCTTTGGGATGGCGCCTGCCATGTGCATGAGAAATTCTCTGTTGAGAAAACAGTGGCACTGAAAGAACAGCATCCGCAGGCAAAAGTGCTTGTCCACCCAGAATGCCCTCAGCCCATGCGGCTGCTGGCCGATTGCATAGGCTCAACAGCCGTGTTGCTCGACTACGCTATGAAGAGCGACAGCACCGAATTCATTGTGGCCACAGAAAGCGGCATCCTGCATCAGATGAGAGCCAAATGCCCCGGCAAAACATTCATTCCTGCCCCTCCGGCCGACTCCACCTGCGCATGCAACGAATGCGCATACATGAAACTCAACACTCTCGAAAAGCTCCGCGATTGTCTGCGCGATATGGCTCCCGAGGTGATTGTTGACGACGAGGTGGCTGCCAAGGCTCGCAAACCCATCGAGAGAATGCTCGAACTCTCCCCTAAGAAATAAAACAGAAATAAAAACACTCCACACCTATATATAATATGGAATACAATCATAAGAATATTGAAGCCAAATGGCAGCAGTATTGGAAAGAGAACAAAACCTACAAGACAGACATTGATTCAAGCCGCAAGAAATTTTATGTGCTTGATATGTTCCCCTACCCTTCCGGAGCGGGTCTGCATGTAGGACATCCATTAGGATATATCGCATCCGACATATATTCGCGCTTCAAGCGCCTCCAGGGCTTCAATGTGCTTCATCCCATGGGATATGACGCTTACGGACTCCCTGCCGAGCAATATGCCATACAGACAGGCCAGCACCCTGAAATCACCACTAAGGTGAATATAGACCGCTACCGCAGCCAGCTCGACAAAATAGGTTTCTGCTACGACTGGGACCGCGAGGTGCGCACCTGCAGTCCGGACTACTACAAGTGGACCCAGTGGGCGTTCATCCGTATGTTCAACTCCTACTACGACACTGCCGCATGCAAGGCCATGCCTATAGCTGATCTTGAGGCACACTTCGCCGCTAACGGCACAAAGGGTATCCACGCCGCATGCTCAAAAGAGCTTGACTTCACAGCCGACGAGTGGAAAAATATGGATGCGAAGCAGAAGAGCGACACCCTTATGAACTACCGCATAGCATACCTCGGAAACACAATGGTTAACTGGTGTCCCAAACTCGGCACCGTGCTGGCAAACGACGAGGTGAGCGAGGGTGTGAGCATCCGTGGCGGCTACCCTGTTGAGCAGAAACTGATGTACCAGTGGTGTCTCAGAGTGTCTGCATACGCGCAGCGTCTTCTCGACGGTCTCGACAGTGTGGATTGGACCGACTCGCTGAAAGAGACTCAGCGCAACTGGATTGGCCGTTCCGAGGGTGCGGAGATGATATTCAAGGTAGCCGACAGCGATGCTGAGCTTGAAATATTCACTACTCGCGCAGACACTGTGTTCGGTGTCACATTCATGGTGCTCGCTCCCGAGAGCGCGTATGTGGATATGATCACCACTCCGGACCATAAAGCCGAGGTGGATGCCTATATTTCAAGTATCCGCCACAAAACAGAGCGTGAGCGCATGATTGACAAAAAGGTGAGCGGTGTGTTCACCGGCGCATACGCAATCAACCCCATGACCGGCGGTAAGATTCCTGTATGGGTGAGCGACTATGTGCTTGCCGGCTACGGCACCGGTGCCATCATGGCGGTGCCTGCCCATGACAGCCGTGACTACGCTTTTGCCCGTCACTTCAACCTTCCTGTGATTCCTCTTATCGAGGGTGCCGATGTGAGCGAGGAGAGCTTCGATGCCAAGAGCGGCAAAATGATCAATTCAAAGGGTCCGGAGCTCGACCTAAACGGCATGGAGGTGAAGGATGCCATCGCTGCCGCTAAAAAATTCATAAGCGACAAGGGTATCGGCAAAGTCAAGGTCAACTACCGTCTGCGCGACGCCATTTTCAGCCGTCAGCGCTACTGGGGTGAGCCGTTCCCTGTTTACTACAAGGATGGTATACCTCAGATGATGGATGATGACAAACTGCCGCTGCTGCTGCCGGAGGTTGACAAATTCCTGCCGACAGAAACAGGTGAGCCGCCCCTCGGCCGCGCCAAAAACTGGAAGACAGAGGAGGGTTATCCCATTGAGCTCTGCACTATGCCAGGTTTCGCCGGTTCATCAGCCTACTATCTCCGCTATATGGACCCCTGCAACGACAATGCTCTGGTGAGCCGCGAGGCTAATGACTACTGGCGCAATGTTGACCTTTACATAGGCGGTACTGAGCATGCCACCGGCCACCTCATCTACAGCCGTTTCTGGAACAAATTTCTCTTTGACCTCGGCCTCGTGTGCGAGGAGGAGCCTTTCCGCAAGCTCATCAACCAGGGCATGATCCAGGGCCGCAGCAACTTTGTTTACCGTATCAAGGACACAAACACCTTTGTGAGCTACAACCTCAGGAAGGACTACGATGTCACCCCCATTCATGTGGATGTCAATATTGTGAGCAACGATATTCTTGACCTTGACGCATTCCGTGCATGGCGCCCTGAGTTCAACGATGCCGAGTTTGTGCTTGAGGATGGTAAGTATGTGTGCGGCTACGCTGTTGAGAAGATGTCAAAGTCGATGTTCAACGTTGTCAATCCCGACGATATTGTGGAGCGCTACGGTGCCGACACATTGCGCCTGTATGAAATGTTCCTCGGCCCGCTCGAACAGAGCAAACCGTGGGACACCAACGGTATTGACGGTGTGAACCGCTTCATCCGCAAACTCTGGAACCTTTTCTACAAAGGCGACACTCTTCTTATCACCGAAGGCGAACCCACCAAGGATGAACTCAAATCCATCCACAAACTCATAAAGAAGGTTACTGCCGATATAGAGAATTTCTCGTTCAACACCTCTATCAGCGCGTTCATGATATGCGTCAACGAGCTCACACAGCTTAAATGTCACAACAAGCTTGTGCTCGGACAGCTTGTGGTGCTTCTCGCCCCCTTCGCTCCCCATGTATGCGAGGAACTGTGGCATGCTCTCGGCAATGGCTCCACTGTGTGCGATGCCAAGTGGCCCGTTCACGATGAGAAATACCTCAAGGAGGACTCTGTGACCTACGCTGTGTCATTCAACGGCAAGGCCCGCTACAACATCGAGGTGGCTGCCGATATGCCCGGCGATGAGGTGCAGGCCATAGCTCTCGCCCATGAGGGTGCGGCCAAGTGGACAGAGGGCAAGACAATAGTCAAAGTCATTGTGGTGCCCCGCAAAATTGTTAATGTGGTGGTGAAATAGAATATATCGCACACACTCACGTTATTACACTGTATGAGAACTATAGTATTTGCTACAAACAACAGACATAAGCTTCAGGAGCTCCGGCGCATTGCCGGAGACTCCTGGAACATTCTGTCGCTCGAGGATATAGGGTGTGATGACGATATTCCCGAAACAGCGGACACTCTTGAAGGCAACGCCATAATAAAGGCCCGCTGGGTGAAGGATAAGTATGGCTACGACTGCTTTGCCGACGACACCGGCCTGATGGTGGACGCTCTCGGCGGCGCGCCGGGTGTGTACAGCGCACGCTATGCCGGCCCGGGTCATGACTCGGCTGCCAATATGGCTCTGCTCCTCAAAAATCTCGAAGGCGAGACAAACCGGAGCGCCCGCTTCCGCACGGTCATAGCGCTTGCCCAAGGCAGCGATATTCGCCTGTTTGAGGGTGTTGTGGAGGGTGAGATAACCACTGTTCCCGCCGGATGCGGAGGGTTTGGCTACGACCCTGTTTTCAAACCTCTTGAGAGCTCCGTCACATTTGCCGAGATGGATGCCGATGCTAAAAACGCTGTCAGTCACCGAGGCAGGGCTACCGCAGCTCTGATGAAATACCTTCTCAACCAATGAGACCGCGCGCTCTGTTGGTGTCTGCCCTGCTCTCAGCGGCAGCGCTGCTGCAGGCTGCTCTGCCTGTTTCTGAATGGCGGGTCTTGCCCACCTTTTCCAGACCTGCCATGCAGGTTGTGGAGACCGGTGAGAAGGTTTATTATCTTGCCGGTGGCGGTCTGTTCTCATACGACAAGTCAAATCAGGAAACATACGCATACACTGCCGGCAATTCCCTCAGCGATTATATTGTCAGCGCCATATATCCGCATCCTGAGGATGAATTTGTTGTTGTGTGCTACTCAAACGGCAATATCGACCTGCTGATGCCTGACGGCAGTGTAACCAATCTGTCTGACATAAAGGATTCAAACAGCTCGCTGTCAAAGACCATTAATGATGTTGCTGTCAGCGGCAATGATATTTTTGTGGCTACCGGTTTCGGGGTGGTGATTTTCAATGTCTCCTCCCGAAAGGTAACTGACTCAGGTATTTACAACACCCCCGTCACCGCAATTGCTGCCTCCGGCTCAAAAATTTTCATTTCAGTCGGCGAGCAGCTTCTTACCATTGACCGTGGCAACCGCATAAACAGGCTCGAAAACTGGAACGTTGCCGGTTCGCCGGGCACTTTTCTGGAGTTTGCAATCGATGAAAATGACAATCTTATAGCGAGAGATGCCTACAAGGCGAGGTTGATAACTTTCGCAGACGGCGCTGTGGCTTCTGCCAAAGATATTGGAGAGTGCAACCAGCACTTTGTTTTAAGCGGCAGGAGAGTGTTTTACAGCAACGGCACCGATGTGGTGGAAAACCACAATTTTATATATCTGCCTGAACAGACCAACGGTTTCATACTGGGTGGTATGGATCCCGCCTCCAACGCATGGCTGCTCACCGATAAAGGCATAAGCTCTTGGGTGAGAAATGGCGGCAGCTGGAGCTGCACCTCAGAGTCTTTCCGCCCAGATGCTTCTTCTGTAATGGAAGCATCTTTCATAATACCGTCGGCTGATGGTGAGAGAATATATTTCACAAACCTCGGGCCTACAAACTACCGTGTTTCTTACTCGACAGAGAGTGACGGAACAAATTATCCTCAGGCTACCACCCGTTTGAGTGGTGAAGTGCTTGCTGATGTAGCCGCCAAGGGGGTTACGGCAGGAAGTCCGGCAGCCGATTTCTACCCCGCACGGAGTGGATTGGCAGGTGCCACTACACGCCTTGCGGAGAGTCCTGTGGATATGAACACATATTATTTAGGCACCGGAAACGATGGACTGTACAGAGTGACAGACGGCATATATAGCGGCAGATACGACGCATCGAATTCGCCTATGGGCACCCCGTGGGGCAGCCGCGTGTATGAGGTGAGTTTCGACCGCTCCGGAAATATGTGGGTGGGTGCTGACGGAGTTACCGCAAGCCAATGCGTCATGGTGCTTCCGGCAGCCAAACTTGCTGCCGACCCCTCTGCTGTAAGCCGCAACGACTGGATTTTGCCGAATCTCGACGGATTTGTAAATGAAAAGGATATCCGTATTTTCCATTGCCGCAAGTCTGATATGGCGTTTATTTTCTCTTACAACACCAAGCACCGCTTCGTTGCCTATCACACAAACGGCACACCTGACAATTTCAACGACGATCGCAGCATGCTGTGGACGGAGCTGACCGATACGGACGGCAAGATTTTCGTTCCGCGCTACATAACCTCTATAGCCGAAGATGCTGACGGAAAGATATGGATGGGTACTACCGACGGTATTTTTGAAATAAGCCATCCGGAAGATGCCATAAATCCGTCAATGATAGTGAGAAGGCTTAAAATAGACCATAACGACGGTACAGGACTTGCCGATTACTTCGCTGAAACCGACATTGTATTGGATATCAGTGTTGACGGTGCAAACCGCAAGTGGGTGGCTACCCGCGATGGCGGTGTGTATCTTGTAAATCCCTATGGCAACGAGATTATAAGGCATTTCACGCCTGACAATTCACCACTGCCCTCGCGCAAAGTCAACGCGGTGTATGCCGATCAGCTCAGCAACTCTGTTTACTTTTCAACTCCCGGAGGTATAATGGAGTACGGAAGCGACGCTACAAAGCCCGCTGACAGCTTTTCTGACATAAAGATATACCCTAACCCGGTTACACCCGAATATGGCGGTGACGTGACAATTGAGGGGCTTATGGATGGTTCTCTGGTTAAGATTGCCGACAGTGCCGGGGCTGTTGTTTGGCAGGGCCGGGCCGAAGGAGGCATGATTACATGGAATACCGAGAACAGTGCAGGCCGCCGTGTGCGCACAGGAGTGTACTATGTTTTTGTATCATCCAACGCATCAGAATCGGCAAAAGGAGCTACAGCAAAACTGATGATTGTCCGCTGACAAAATAAAATGGCGAGCGGGTGAGCAACTTTATTGCTGTATTTGTTGTAACTTTGTACTGAACAAGCAATGAGGACCACTTAACAACATACTCTGATATGAACGGCAAACTATCATACAGCAACGAAGATGACAAATGCTACGGCGCAACCGGTATGGCGGTGGGGCTGATGGTGTTTAACGGTGAGGATCTGCTTTCATCAATGAACCTTGACGCTAATCCCGGTGAAATCATGGATATGCAGGATATGTTTTATTTCAACGGCAATCCGGGACTGTCCGCTAAAAGCGCCTGGCAGCAGATAAGGGACAATTACAGCCTCACTGTTGCCATGCTTATAAGCAATGTGATGTGTCGCCGCATGGTGCTCGACCGCTCCGCTGTGTCTCCCGAGCTGAGACAGCGTATTTTTGATGTTGTGGCAACCGAGGGCAAGGAGAGTTGCGGGCTGGAGGATGATGAGATAAGCCACATTTTCAATAAGGAGTACACTATGCTGTTCAGAGTGTTCAACCACAGCGGTGTGCAGAGTGTTGTGCATGATTTTGCCGACACTTTCAAGCGCCGCCGCATAATGAGCCGTATGGAAATAATGGAGGCGCTCCGTGCCCTATCAACTCTATAGCAGGTCAATTACTTTTTTCAGATAGAGAGGGGCTTCCGGCCCGAGGTTGAACAGCAGGTCGAGAATGCTCAGCCCGGGTATGAATCCAAGTTTGTCGGCGCGCACCTGGTAGTAAGGCTCGGATGCTTGCGGCAGCTCTGTTTTCCGTGCGTCATAAGCATATTCAGGCAGCTCACTCCCCTCCAGATAAATAACTTCGTTGTCGAGGCCTAAAAGGGCGCGCACTGCAGTGTCTGCCTCTCTGTCAAGTTCAGTCACCGGCCTGCCACACATATCGGCGCTGAAAAGGTGTTTCAGCGAATCTATATAGAATTCAAAGAAGGGGGTGCGTCCGTAGGCTGATTCCAGGGCTGTGAGCTGTACATTCCACCATCCGCCGTGGGCTGACACCGTGATGTCGCTCCACGCTGCCTGTGAGCTGCTGTGAGGCTTGCTCACAGGCACGGTAAGCTCAATGGTTCCTCTGGTGTCGGCGATGGTTGTGCGGTGGGTGGATTTGAAGCGTTTGTCAAACCGCATTCCATTGTGAATATACACTTTGCCGTAGGCTGCCGCCAGGGCGTAGTAGCCTATGCTGCCGAAAAACTGCGGCGGCAGCACAATGCTTTTCTGAGGAAATTTTATAAGCGGAGATGCCATCGGGTGCGGCTCAGTCATCGGGGTTTGCATCCTTGAGAATGCGGTTCCAGCGTATGCCTCCGTTGAGCAGGTTCTTGTCTTTGTCAAATGATATGAGCACTCTCATCGGTGTGCCCACAATATGATCCTCAGGCACAAAACCCCAGTAGCGGCTGTCAAGCGAATTGTCGCGGTTGTCGCCCATCATGAAGTAGTAGTCCATGGTGAATGTGTACTTCGATGTCGGTTTGCCGTCGATATACACTTTGCCATCCTCACCGAGGTATGCGTCGTGGTGTCCCTCGTAGTTTCGGATAGCGCGGTTGTATATAGCCCATGTTGTCGGGGTGAGGGTTATGGATGCTCCTTTTTTGGGAATCCACAGCTCGCCGTAGTCTGCATGGGTCCAGTTGGCTGATATGCCGTCAGGAAACAGGTATTCGTCGTTTCTCACCGGTGCTTTCACAATGGCCACTGTGGCGGGTGACGATTTGATTTTCTGCACCATTTCTTCTGTGAGCGGTGCTGAGTAAATCGGCTTGGTGTTGTCGCCGGCCACAAAGCCGTTTGCCTGCAGCAGCTCAATATCGGCTGTGGATATGTCGGCACCCTTGCGGTCGTCGGCAGCTATTTCGAATTCCTCCCACTGAGCGTCAAGCAGGGGAAATTTGGTTTGAAACCAATATACAAACTGTACATTTTCGGGTTGGGGCAGCGGCTTGCCGTCGATGTATATAACTCCGTCCCTTATACCGATCATCTCTCCGGGAAGTCCCACACAGCGCTTCACATAGTTGTCTCTGCGGTCTACCGGACGATACATCAGTTCGCCGAATTCGCTCTTCCTGGCATTGATAGCCTGCTTGCCTATTATTTTTTCAAGTGAATAGTAGTCGATGCCTCTGAAGGGCGATGTGCTGCCGGGGTCGGCGAGTTTGGGCAGCACGCTGTCGCCGGCAGGGAAGTTGAAAACAACAATGTCGCCCCTCTCCACTGAGCGCAATCCCTTAAGACGTCGGTAGCTTACCTGAGGATTGTCGAGATAGCTTTTTGTGTTTATGATGGGGAATGTATTCTGCACCAGCGGGAAGTGCACCGGAGTCATCGGCACTCTCGGTCCGTACACCATTTTGTTCACCCACAGGTAATCGCCCACAAGAAGTGTTTTTTCAAGCGATGATGTGGGTATCTGATAGTTCTGGCCAACGAATGCGAATACAAAGTAAACGAGAATGAGCGCGTATACAATAGCATCCACCCAGCTCATCACCGACCTCACCATCTTGTTTTTGCTTTTTTTCCACCATGTGAATGGGATGTAGCCGGTGATATAGATGTCGAAAAGAAGGATAAGCAGCAGAGCGAACCACCAGTTGCCCATCCAGGCCACCCATGCCAGAAACAGAGCGGCGACAATGCCGAATCTCCACCAGCGGGTGGTTTTGGTGTCGGCTATTCTTTTCAGAAGATCCTCCTTGAAGGTAAGCTTTGCGGCGGGTGTATTGTCGTTGTTGTTCATTTTGCGGGTTTGAGGATGTCGAGAAGGGCGGTGTTGCTTATAAATGAGTGCATCAGATTGTCCATGCTCAGGAAGCCGCTGCGCGATGCAATCCATTCGGCTGCCACAACGGCTCCGAGTGCGAATCCGCGGCGGCTCTTGGCGCAGTGTTCAATTTTAATGGTGTCGACAGGCGAATCCCATTTGATGATATGGGTGCCGGGCACCTCCCCTTCTCTCTGATGGTTGATTGTCAGCAGATTGTCTGCCGAAGGATTATCCTCGGTCCAGCCGGTTACAGCAGGGTCGCTCTCAATGATACCCTCGGCAAGGCTTATGGCTGTGCCGCTCGGATGGTCGAGTTTGTGTATGTGGTGTATCTCGGTCATCTCGGGGGTGTACTGGCTGAATCCTGCCATCATGGTGGCGAGGTAGCGGTTGAGAGCGAAGAAAATGTTTACTCCGATGCTGTAGTTTGAGCTCCAGAAGAAGGTGCCCCCGAGCTTTTCGGTAAGTTGCTTGATTTCAGGCAGTCGCGATACCCATGCTGTGGTGCCGCACACCACCTTCACACCCCGTTCAAGGGCGGCCACGCAATTGCTGAACGCGGTTGAGGGGGTTGAGAATTCTATAGCCACTTCTGCCGAAGCAAATGCCTCGGAATCAAAGTCAGCGGTATTGTCGGCATCAATGATGCACACTATTTCGTGGCCTCTGGAGATGGCTATCTCCTCGATGACATGGCCCATTTTGCCGTAGCCTATAAGAGCGATTTTCATAATAAACGGTCTGTTGCAGCTGCAAAGATACGAATTAGTTGACACCCAGCCCAAAAATTTAATAATGTGATTTGACAATCCATGCTATATTTCATACTTTTGCATCAAAATATATTGAACCGATTATGAGAAAAGTAGTTTTTGCAGCATTGTGCGGCGCAGTGTGTTTCCTTGCCGGCTCCTGCGGCGGCTCATCGGCATCCGGCACCGGCGATGTGCCTGTGATTGATATGGAAGCCCTTGTTGATGTGCCTGCTTTCATGGATATTGAGATAGATGATGTGAGATACATTCCGCTTGACACCGCTACCGATGCATTGCTTGGTAATCGTCCTGTTATTTCTGCTATAGCAGGTGATACTGTCATAATCCATGAAATGAGTATGATGGGTGAAAACTCTCATCTGGTGCTTTTCAGTCTGTCAGACGGACACTTTATCCGCAACATCAGCCACTGCGGCCAGGGTCCCGGTGAATACACCTGGATAGAATCAGTGTTTGTAGACCGCCCGAGTCAGCAGATGGTAATAAAGGGAGGCAACAGGTCCGCGAGCCGTTACACTCTGTCTGACAGCCTTGTCGAGGCATATCCTTCATACAATACGAGAAACACCATGTTTGCGGCCGGCTCCATAGCGCGCGGTATAAATATTCCCGAGGTTGTGGATGGAAATATGCTTATTCATCAGCTCAACAGCAAAACAGAACCGGTTGACACGCTGATTGTCGAGAACTATGATCCGATGTATATCTCAATGGCTTACAATACATCAGGCGAGGAAGCTTTGATGAATGTCGTTGACACCATGTACACTCTGTTGCCCGGCAAAATGGAGCCTGTGGCTGTTCTTTCACGAGGCGGCAAGGCGCTTACCCCGCAGGTGGAAAAGGATGTGTACCTTAATCAGAAGGATTACAAGATTACCAAGGAGAAGCGCAGTAAATATATAGAATTCAACTATTTTCTGTCAGACGGTGAGCATCTGATGATATATTCGGCATACGGTGGCAATTTTTTCATAGACATATTCTCAAGAAAGACCGGTGCGCATCTCGGACGCAACATTATGTCGTACGCGGATGAGAATTCCGGATTTGCAATTGAGTGGAAAGGTGTTACATTCCTTATTCAGAACCTGTTTTATGTGGCTGACGGAAGATTCTATGCCTTGGTGAGCCATGAGCAGACAGTTGATGCCGAGGGCAATCCCGCACCTGACGGCAACCTTGGCGTAATCTCATTCCGCCTCGCCCCCAAGCAGTAAGCGCGCCGCTGTCAGTATATGATGAAGCGGCGGTCTGCAGCGCTGTAGCTCACATTGGCATTGTCGAAGTAGCGGCCTATTGTGCCGGCGGCTCCAAGTTCAGCGGGTGTGCCGGTAGACAGCCCTATCTCTTTGTCGAGCAGCCATATTCTGTCAGCCATCTGCAGAGCCAGGTCAAGGTCGTGGGTAGATAGAAATATTGTTTTTCCGGCAGTGTGGCATAGAGTTCTGAGCAGCTGCATAATCTCTACCTTGCTTGGATAGTCGAGAAACGCCGTCGGCTCGTCAAGAATTATGATGGGTGTCTGCTGCGCGATGGCCTTGGCAATGAATGTTTTCTGGCGTTCACCGTCGCTTAGGGTGCTGATGACACGGTTTTCAAGGTGAGTCAGCCCCATGGTGGCGATAGCTTGCGAAACAATCCCGCGGTCGGATGCTGACAGCCTTCCCCAGAAACCTGTGTACGGACTTCGCCCGAGTTCCACCACCTGACGCAGGGTCATATCCGGCGCACTGTTTTTTTCGGTGAGTACCACTCCTATTGTCTTACCGATTTCAGTCGGCTTGTATTCTGTCAGCTCCCTGCCCATAAGCGTTATTGTGCCGGCGAGCGGCGGCTGGAATCCGGCGATAGTTTTGAGCAGTGTTGACTTTCCGGCGCCGTTGCTGCCGAGAAGACAGGTCAGCTCGCCGCTAAAAAGCTGTGAATCAAGGTGGTTTGCTATTATAACCTGCTTATTGCCGCCTGAGTATCCTGTGGCGACATCATTGAGCTGTATGGAAGGTCGTCGCTTCATTATGTTGCAAAATTATAATAATGTCGGTTTGTTACAAAAAAATTAGTACCTTTGTGAATAAATTCGGTTGCGCACTGACATAATGAAAGTAAAGATACACAGAGAAGGAACGAATATTCTGGTGATATTGCTGCTTATGCTGGCTGTCATCAACGCTTCCGCATGGATGTTTATACGTCCGGCGGTGATTCCTATTATATTTTCATGTGTGTCGGGAGTGCTCTATCTGCTTGTTCTCAATTTTTTCCGCTCACCGAGGCGCCATTTCCGGGGCGACAGCACAGATATGGTGGTGTCGTCGGTAGACGGCACGGTAGTTGCACTCGAGGAGGTGTATGAGAGTGAGTGCCTTCACCGCAAGGTTATTCAACTTTCCGTGTTCATGAGTGTTTTTAATGTGCATGCCAACTGGTTTCCGATCAACGGCAAGGTTCTTCTTGTACGCCATCATGCGGGGCGTTTCCTGTCGGCTTACCTGCCCAAGGCGAGCACAGACAATGAGCGTTCAACAATACTTCTGCGCGCGCAGAACGGTCAGGAGATACTTGTACGCCAGATTGCCGGAGCGGTTGCCAGACGCATTGTCACGTACGCCGAGGCCGGTGAGGATTGCTGCATAGACGAGCAGCTCGGATTTATTAAGTTCGGCTCGCGTGTGGATATTTTCCTTCCGCTCGGCACAGAAGTGTTTGTCAATATCGGAGACAAGACCACAGGCGGCATCACTCCGGTGGCCCGCCTGAAACCCAATAACAAAGAAGCATGATGTTTCGCAAGATACGCGCCAATATAGCCAATTCCATAACCTGCCTCAATCTGCTGAGCGGAGCGATGGCTGTAATCATGGCGTTTCATTATGAAGAGCCTGTATGGGGGCTGTGTGGCTACCAATGGGCTTTCATTTTCATCGCCGCCTCAGCCGTGTTTGATTTTCTTGACGGTGCCACAGCCAGGCTGATGAAAGAGTATTCCTCTGTAGGCAAGGAGCTTGACTCGCTGTCAGATTTAATAAGCTTCGGTCTCGCACCGGCTATGCTGATGTATAACACCGTCGGCTATTTCGCCCCCGGCAGCGCCTGGGCGTTCGCTGCTCTTGCGATAGTGCTTTGCGGGGGTATAAGGCTTGCGATTTTCAATGTCGATGAGCGGCAGACAACCTCTTTTATCGGCTTGCCTATTCCTGCAAACGCCCTGTTCTGGGTGGGTGTTGTGGCTTGGATTCACGCCCATGTATTTCCCGGAGCCCTTGCCACCGGTATCCTGATGCTGCTGTTCAGTTGGCTGATGGTGATTCCTCTGCCTATGTTCTCGTTGAAGTTCAGTTCCTTTGACTGGCGCTCCAACTACAAGCGCTACATTCTGCTGGCCGGAGCGCTGCTGTTTGTAATCTTCCAGGGCATCCCCGGATTGGCGTGGAGCATACTGCTCTATTTGCTGATGGCTGTTGTGAGCCGCCGTGAGCAGGCTTGATGCGGGAGTGTCGCTCAGTTTCTTTATCAATTTAATCAGAATGCTATGTCTTTTTTGACGCTCATTTTTATATTTCTGCTTATTCTCCTCATACGCTTTGTTGTGAGGGGCTACATGATGTATCGCCGCTACAAGAAGGCGATGACCGATGCTTTCGGCTTCAACCCATTCGGCTCTGCGCGGCAGCAGACAAATCATTCGGACGGCAGGCAGCAAACTGCCCGCCATCAGGAAAAAAAGAAGGTGTTTGACCGAGAGGACGGTGAGTATGTTGCCTACGAGGAGGTATCTGTGAGCCACACCGAGCAGAGTGCTGCCGATGGAAGCACCCGCGAAGTCACAGAAGAGCAGATAATAGACGCCGAGTGGGAGGATATCCCTGCAAAGTAGGGATGTAATCAGGCCGGAGTGCCGGCTGCGAGACGCAGAATCTCCATGCACATGCGCCCGTTGTGGTATGGGCATTTCCAGAATCCTGCCTTGTCCTCGGTACGGTTGACACTTCCGTCGGGCAGTATGCTCCAGAACCATTCACCGTTTTCATTGTCCACAAGGTTGTCGCAGATATAGCGCCATGTGTGCCATGCGCCGTCCCATCCCGATACAATGCCGTGGTACACTGACAGATAAGCCTGACCGATTACAGCCTCAGCCTGAACCCACCAGTGCTTTTCATTGTCGTAGCTGCCGTTGCCGTGACGTTCGTATATCATTGAGCCGTCCGTGCAGATGCCCTGCAGAGCCGCTTCGGCAATGGTGCGTGTCAGCGCCAGCACGGATGGATAAATGTCACCGTCGCCGATCACTTCGGCTGCCTCAAGCATCAGCCATGATGCCTCTATGTCGTGGCCGAAGGACTGCTCTGCGTCGGCGCGGTTCCAGCTGTCGTCAAAGAAAAGGCCGAGGTGGCCGGTTGCCTTGTCGGTTATACGGTCGGTCATCACTGACAATATGTATTTTGCCGCCTCCTCGCACTCCTCGCTGCGCCACACCCGGAGCAGAGCCGTGTAGGCTTCGAGGATATGAAGGTGAGTGTTCATTGTTTTGCTGAAATTCTCATCCTTCTCGCTCAATCTCATGTCCTCTATCGGCTCCCATGTGCGCGTGGCGGCCTCACGGTAGCCCCCGAGCTCTTTGTCGCGGCTATGGGCTTCTATGCAGCGGAAAAGGGCTATCGCCTCGTCAAGAGCCTGCTTGTCGCCGCACGCGCGGTTGTATTCGGCCAGGCCGTAAATGGTGAATGCGATGGCGTAAAACTGCTTTTTGGTGTCGGCCGGTGTGCCGTCAGCGTTCAGGCTCCAGTACACGCCCCCATGCTCGCGGTCTATGAAGTGGCTGAGAATATAGTCCTTGGCTCTTGTAGCGGCATCAAGGCAGTCCTGGCGCTTTGTCACGATATACGCGGCTGAGAAAGTCCACAGTATGCGGGCGTTGAGAATGGCACCCTTTTCAGCCTCGGGGTGCAGTGTGTCATAGCCGTCGCGGCGACCGTAGAAGCCACCTGCCGGGTCGGTCATTTTGTTGAGCCAATAGGGGAGTATGTTGTTGTTCAGATTGTCTGAAATCTGTTCTGTGAACAGGCTTAAGGTTTCTGTATTCATCACGAGTTGGTGTTTGCAAAGTCGGTCATTTCATCTTTCTGCGGCACATCGGCGGGCTTGATTCGGGCTTTTTTCAGCTCGGCGCTGATTTTTTCCACCGCATCAGTGGTCAGAGGGTAGAACGATACCACGGCTATCGCCAGCAGCGACACTCCTGCGGGTATGAAGGTCATGAGCATCCACAGGCAATTGAGCGCTCCCGCACTCTGGGTCACAGCTGTGCCGCTGTCGGCAGCTATGTAGCCGCAGGCATCGAGCAGCCACAGCACAGCCGCGCCGCCGATTGCGCCGCCGAATTTCTGAGCCATTGACGAGGAGGAGAATATGAGGCCGGTGGAGGCGGTTCTGTTCTTAAGTTCGGAGTAATCGCTCACATCGGCGTACATCGACCATACAAGCGGACTCATTATGCCGGTGAGTACTGAAATAAATATCTGCAGCAGCAGCATCCACCAGTAGCCGGCGGTTGATACAGGAATAAAGAAGAATGCCACGCTGAGCACGGCAAGGACGATGTTCACCGCTATGAATGTGCTCTTTTTGCCGATGGCGCCGGCAATGGGCACTGTGAGGGCAACGCCCACCATGTTTGCTACCTCGCCGATGCTCAGGAACAGGCCTGAGTAGAAAAGGAGGGCTACAGAGAAAATCACAAGGTGAGCGTCAGGGCCTATGATGTCGGCGAAGAAGTAGGCCACTGATGCGCCGCGTACGGTGTTGAAGAGATTGAAAGAGAGGGCAGCGCCGATTAGAATCCACCACGGACGGTTGTGCAGCAGCGATTTGAAGTCTTTGCCTATGCTCACCTGTGAAGTTGTTCTGATGCGTTCGCGGGTAAGCTTGAAGCAGCAGAGAAACAGCACAAGGCATGCTGCCGCTATGACAATCATGGCGCTCTGCCAGCTTGTCTGCACCGAGAAGCCCCAACAGTGCTCAAACATCGTGCAGAGCGGTTCCCAGGAAGCGAGGGCTATGAATGAGCCGCCGTAAGCAAAGAACATTCTGAACGAGGAGAACACTGTTTTCTCCTTGGTGTTGTCGCTGACAACGCCCAACATTGCACCGTAAGGCACATTTATGCCGGTATAAACGGTCATCATGAGCACGTATGTGACATAAGCCCATATCAGCTTGCCGCCATAGCTCCAGTCCGGAGTGGTGAAGAGCAATATGCCGCATACAGAGAAGGGAACGGCCACCCACAGCAGGTAGGGGCGGTATTTGCCCCACCGGGTGTCGGTGCGGTCGGCCACAATACCCATCATGGGGTCTGATACGGCGTCCCAGATTCGTGTCACAAGCACCAGAGTTGCTGCATCGGCGAGCGATAGTCCGAAAATGTTTGAGTAGAAAAACGGAAGGTAATAGCTGAATACTTTCCAGAACATCGACGATGCCATGTCGCCGAAGCCGTAGCCAATTTTCTCTTTCAATGGTGCCATGATGAATCAGTTTAAGGTATTGAAAATAAAAAAGGAGAGAGGAGGGGGAGGAGAGAGGTGGCAGGGTTATTTGTTGAGATATTCGAGGTTTGAGTCTATGAGGCGGTTGATTGTTTTTACGCTCTCGGCCGAGATGAGTCCGTCGGCGGGGGTGTTGAAGCAGTAGTCGAGCAGACGGTCAATTGTGCTTTCTGCAACATGCATGCGGGTGTCGCTTGATGCGTAGTATATCAGCACACGTCCATCCTCGTCAGCCACCCAGCCATTTGAGAAGAGAACATTGCTCACATCGCCCACATACTCCTCGTCAACCGGTGCCATGAAGTAGCCTGCGGGGGTTGCGGTCTCTCTCCAAGGCTCTTTGAGGTCGGTGACATAGAGGTACAGCACATAGCGGAGTCCGGCGGCGGTGTTGCGCACGCCGTGTGCAAGGTGCAGCCAGCCGCGCTCTGTCTTGATGGGGTGCGGGCCTTCGCCGTTTTTCACCTCCTTGATTGTATGGTAGTAGCGCGGGTCGATGATGATTTCGTCAGTCACCTCGGCATGGGTCATGTCGTCAACGAGCGCCCAGCCAATGCCGCCGCCGCTGCCGGTGTCGATAAATCCATCCTGCGGGCGCGTGTAGAGAGCGTATTTGCCGTCATAGAATTCGGGGTGGAGCACTACGTTGCGCTGCTGGCTCTTGCTCTTGAGGTCGGGCAGACGCTCCCAGTCAACAAGGTTTTTAGTGCGGGCGATTCCGCAGGCGGCTGTAGCCGCGGAGAGGTCGCCGGGGCAGGAATCGTCGTGACGCTCAACGCAGAAGAGGCCGTAAATCCATCCATCCTCATGCTTGGTAAGGCGCATGTCGTACACGTTTGTTCCGGGCACATCAGTGTCCGGCATGGTGATGGGTCGGCCTACAAAGCGGAAGTGGTTTATGCCATCCTCGCTCTCGGCGAGGGCGAAGTATGACTTGCGGTCCATACCCTCCACTCTCACCATCAGGTAGTATTTGCCATTGAGTTTGATTGCTCCCGAATTGAGGGTGGCGTTCACTCCGATACGCTCCATGAAGTAGGGATTCGTAGCGGGATTGTAGTCATATTTCCACATCGGGGGCACGCACTCGGCTGTGATGATGGGGTATTTGTAGCGTGTGTACACACCGTTGCCGCCGGAGGGCTCGTTACGGCGTGCTATGAGAGCTTCGTAGCGGCTCTCCACTTCTTGTTTGCGCTGGTCAAAAGACTGCATTGTCGTAGTGTTTTGTAAGAGATTTGTAAGATGTAGTGTTTATCTGAAGCGGGCCACATCCTTGGCGAAAAGGGTAGTGGAGTCCGCATAGAATGCTTTGAAATTGTCGGCGCTCTCGTGGCAGGGGTACGGGCCGAAGAAATGGCCCGGTTTGTCGTGGGCGTTGCGCCAGGTGATCACATACACCGGCTGCCATTTTTTGATGACAGGCAGCAGCACATCTGTCCACCAGGTGGGCACTGTCACACCCTCGAGGCCGGTTTCGCTGAAAGCGGCTGTCTTGCCGTTGGCCTTGGCCATGCGGGTCGCGGCGCCGAGTGTGGCGTCAACTGCGGCGCGGTATGAGTCTATCCCTTTCTCCGCCCCGTAGGCATATACGTCGGCTCCCATTATGTCGACATACTCGTTGCCGGGGTAGCGTTCCATATACTCCTCATCGCTTTTCACTCTGTCGGGTGAGTATGCCCAGAGCAGATTGTCGACACCCTCCTCGTCCATGATGCGGCGTGTCTCAGCCCAGAGAGCCTTGTAGTCGTCGGCGGTGCACTGTTTGTTGCCCCACCAGAACCAACCGCCGGTGTGCTCGTGCCAGGGGCGGAAAATCACCCCGATCTTTGAGCCGTCGGCAGCCGTGAGGCTGTTGAAGAAGCGGGCCACGTTGCGCACCTGGCTGTCAAACACCGCTTTTACCTCGGGGTCATTCAGCAGGCGGTTCACTATCGTGGTGTCATCGCAGGCCCAGCTGTCGCGGCCGTCTACCGGGTTCACCGAGTGCCAGCTGAAAGCATTGATGCCTCCGCGGGCATCCTGAGCTATCACCTCTGCGCGCATACGGGCGAAATCAACTGAGTCAAGGTTTGCAGCGTCCCCTTTCTCTATGCCGCCGAGGTCCCAGTTCATTATTCCGGGATAATCGCCGGCCACCTCGAGCACATCGGAGCGGCCTTCGTCGCCCACCCATGAGTGGCCGTACACCGGGTCATCATCATGGCCGAACATCACTTTGCCGGCGGCTGCTATGCTGTCGAGGCGGCTTTGGAGCACCTGGGCGGCTGTGATGCTGTCAGCAGCCTCGGAGGCTGCGCTTCCTGAGTGAGATGAGCTGCACGAAATCATAGCGGGAACAGTTACCGCGAGGGCTATTATAAGGTGTTTCATTTTTTCAGAGCTTTGGTCATTTTTGTTATCACTGCAACAGTGGAGGAGTCAGCTGCAAACACGGAGTTGAGTCCCTGATCCTCCTGGGCGGGGTCGCCGGAGTAGTCATCGCCTGGCTCCCATGTGCGGTGTGCCGGTTCGGCAAATCCTCCCCAACCCCAGAAGTTGGAGCCGTTGATTTTGCCTGAGTCGCGTATTATAGAGAACACATATTCATAATAAGCATCGCGCCCTGTTGTCGGAGAGCCGGGGGCTATGGCCATGCTGTCGCGCGGATAGCCGAACTCCTCAAGCACAATCGGCTTGGCTCCGGCCATCTTTTCATAATGCTCGTCGATGTATGCAAGGGTATATTTGCAGGCTGAGTCAACATCTGCAACCACTCCGTCGGGAGTGGATTTGTCAATCCAGTTCCAGTTATATGGCCATATATGGATGTTGGCGTAGTCAATCTCGGGGTAGTTGTGGATTTCGGCCCAGAGGTCAAGGTCTACCTCGCAGCCATATTTACCCTCGCTGCCGGTGGACACAAGGTGGTTGGGGTCAATCTCCTTGATGGCAGCGGCGGTGGTGCGCAGCCAGTCGGCGAGGGCGCGCTTGCCTTCGCGGCTGAAAGCGCGCGGCTCATTGGCAATCTGCCACGACATAATGGCCGGGCTCTGCGAGTATGGCTCGCCGGTGATGCTGTTGGTGCGTCCCACAATGTTGCGCACATGGTTGAGCGCGAGTGCTTTGGCCGAATCGTCAAGCACAAACTGGCTCACATAGTCAACATACTCCTTGTAGCCGTCCTTGGGCAGGGGGGCGGGTCCGTGGCCGGTCCATTCGAGGTATGTGCCGTAGCCGCCGCTCCATTCCCAGGCGTTATTGAGGTAGAGAACAGCGTTCATATCTCTCTTTTCAAGCTCGGCGATGAAGTAGTCGAGACCCTGGAGCAGGGTGTCGTTGTACACGCCCGGGGCTGTCTGGAGCACCGGTGATATGTGGGATTCGATGCCGGTTTCGCCATCGCCGCCAACGAGCACACGCAGGTTGGTGATGCCGATGCTCTTGAGGTAGTCGAGCTCGCGGCCAAGACGCTCGCGGTCGCCATATTTTTCGGAGCCGAGGATACCTCCATACCAGAAGTTGGCGCCCACAAAGCGGTAGAGCGAGTCGCCGATATAGAATTCGCCGTCGCGCACGGTCACAAAATTGCGCTCTTTTCCGGAATTGGACTTAGTGCCGGTGCATCCTGCGGCAACACACAGTGCCAGCAGCGGAACAATAAAGATTTTAAGTAGACTTTTCATGATACCTGTGTTATGCTGATTATTTAAGGTAGGGGGCAACAGCCGCGCTGATACGTTCGGCAATCTGCTGCATCTCTTCGGCCGGCAGCGACAGCTTGTGGCTGAAATTCATGTCGGCTTCGGTGGTTATGGGCACAAGATGGATGTGGGTGTGGGGCACTTCAAGGCCTATCACAGCCTCGCCGATGCGGGCGCAAGGCATGGCCTGCTGCAGGCCGTGGGCTACCTTCTTGGCAAATAGCTGAAGGTCTATGTATTCCTTCTCCGACAGGTCGAAGATATAGCTCACCTCGCGCTTGGGCACAACCAGTGTGTGGCCTTTGGACACTGGGTTGATATCGAGGAAAGCGAAATGGTTTTCATCCTCCGCCACTTTGTAGCAGGGTATCTCTCCATTTATGATGCGGGTGAATATTGATGCCATGGTTCAGAAACTTATTTCCACTATTTCAAATTTCATAAGTCCGGCGGGCACTTTGATTTCCACATGTTCGCCGAGCTTGTGGCCGAGAAGACCCTGGGCGATAGGTGTGCTGGAGCCGATTTTTTTCTCCTTGAGGTTTGCCTCGCTGTCGGCCACGATGGTATATTCCATAGTCATGCCGTTTGCTGTGTTTTTGATTTTCACCTTGTTGAGAATCTGCACCTCCTCGGTGTTGAGAGTGCTTTCATCGATGATGCGGGCGTTGGCAACAAGGTCCTTGAGCTGTGCGATTTTCATTTCGAGCATGCCCTGAGCCTCCTTGGCAGCGTCATACTCGGAATTTTCGGAGAGGTCGCCCTTGTCGCGGGCCTCGCCGATAGCGTGTGAGATACGGGGGCGTTCAACAGATTCGAGATATGCAATCTCCTCCATTTTTTTCTTGTAACCCTCTTTGGTCATGTAAGTTATAGCCATGATATTGTAAGATTAAATGTTTTAAGTTTGTGAAAAAGCAGAATAAAAGAAAGAATCTCTCCCGGTGCGCGGGCGAGACCCCATGATACTGTTACTCTGCCAAAAAAGCGGACAACTCTCCTTGTCCACTGCAAAGTTAAGCTATTATTTTATAACCCGCGCCATATTTGAGAAAAATTAACCGCCCTCCGCCGATTACCGCCGTGTTGAGCATTTCCACCGCAGCGAGCGTAGCCGCGAGAGGAGAGAGGTCTGGTACCTCCGGCACCATTTGCATTGGGGGACGCCTGACCCCGCACTTCGTACGAGGTTAACAAAATAGACGAGCCTACGGCTCTGTACTACCTTGCGCATCCCCCATCACCTCACCTCTCCTCTCTCCTTCTCGCGACCGGCTCACCGCCGGTCTTACCGACCATCCCCACGGGTGATGAGCGCCCGGAGGGTGCGATTATATTGTTAACTTTTACCTTTGTACCCGAGATTCAGAGTTGACA
>CAJUPZ010000012.1 GCA_910588065.1 uncultured Muribaculaceae bacterium | reverse complement strand
AGCATCTGACTACGGATCAGAAGGTTACAGGTTTGAATCCTGTAGGAGTCACAAAAAGAGAGACCGCGAGGCCTCTCTTTTTTATTATCCCCCACACATGGGCTTCTCGCGACCCCATCACCTCTTTTGCACATATCATCCCCGCACCACAGCGTGGTGCTCATGCAGATAGCCGGAGGTAAGGGAGCACCGCGACCGCCACCCCCGGTATAGCGCACCCACCTTGGCGATGACCCTGGAGGGGTCACACCCCATATCATGTATATTCGACGCCCTACGGGGTCGATATATACACACTCACTCTTTCCGTGGGTGGCGGTCGTGATGCTCCCTTACCCACGGCTATCTCCCTGTCACCGCCACGCGGTGATACCCACCCATTTGCATTGAGAGCCTCGCCGAGGCCGGTCGCGAGAAAGCATCCCCTCTAAAGTGGGTGTCGGAGACGCCTGAGCGCCCGGAGGGTGCGATTATTTTGTTAACCGCACACATAGTGTGCGGATTACCAGACAGATACGCAGATGGTGCCGGAGGTACCACACCTCACGCTCTGTATAGCTGATGGCCTCGGCGAGGCCTGAGGTTCGGAGAACCGATGTGATATATAACCCCTGCACGAGCGCGAAGCGCGAGGCCTGGGGGAGGAGAGCGCCCTTCTCTCATCTGAGCCCCGCGAGAGGCGATGCTGTGTGGCCACCCACCCCAACAAAAAACCAACAACTCAAATGTGCAAATTCGCATAAATCCGACAGTTCGGCATATTACCTTTGCACCATCAAACAAAACTTTACTACTATGAAGAAAAACATCACACTCCGCGCCGAATGGGTCATCGCTACCCTCGCGCTGCCCCAGGCAATCAAACTCATCGTTCTCGAGGCCGTCCTCGCCTACATCGTCAACGGCTACATCACCGAAATCGCTGACCCTCAGGCCGCTGAGGTATTCGCCACCATCAAGGCCGACTATGACGCCCGCGAAGCCAAGAAGAAGGAGAGGAGAGAAAAGGCTGCGAAGCGCGCCGCAAACAAAGCCCAAAAAGCTCAATCCTCCCAAAAAGCCACCGCCATCCCCGGCGTACTCCCCAAAATCCCCGCGCCCGACCTGCAGCAGCGCATTGAAAACGAACCTTTTGCAAGATTTGCCCGGGATGCCCGCAGGCTATCTCCCTTCAAATACATCGATGCCGAACTTGCCGGAGAGCTCGCACTGCAGATTACCGACTGGTGGCGCACCCACCCCTCGGAAGAGATGCCTACAACGGGACGTCTGCGCCGTGAGTTTGAAGAACGCTTCAACGGACTATACTCCGAACACGGCTCGCAGATAGACCGCGACCGTTGGCGGCGCAAAGTATCCCCCTACTTCCCCGAGCAGTAGAAATCATACCGACAGCGCTATGCCGTAGCTGTCGGCCATACGTCGCATATTGAGGATTGCGTAGCGCATCCGTCCAAGAGCCGTGTTGATGCTCACACCGGTTGCATCAGCTATCTCCTTGAAGCTCATATCCCGGTAGTAGCGCATCTCAAGCACCTCCTTCTGGGCCTGGGGAAGCGCATCCACAAGGCGGCGCACATCGGCCGATATCTGGTCTGCCACCAGCTCATCCTCCACGGTGCCCTCGCTAAGCTCCTTGCGGTTCAGGATAATACCGTCATTATTGTCGGCCGACACTGTGGCATCAACCTTGTTTTGCCGGAAATAGTCTATTATCAGATTGTGGGATATGCGCGAGAGCCAGCCGCCAAACCGCCCGGACTCGTTGTAGCGGCCCTGCTTTATCACGGTTATGGCCTTGATGAATGTTTCCTGAAAAATATCGTTGGCGGCATCATTGTCGCGCACAAGGGAGTATATATAGGAGAAAACACGGGTTTGATGGCGCTTGAGAAGGGTGTCAAACGCGCTGTTGTTTCCTGCCGCATATTCAGCAACAAGGGCTTCATCGGGCAGACTTGCCAAAATATGATTCACTGTTCTAAAAATTTACGGTTTAGAGTAGCAGTGGTTCGATAGGCGGTAGGGTTTTAAGGGTTATTATTCAATCCGTGTATACAATGACGCGGGGGCTACCCCTCACATCTTCGGCAAAATTAAGTAATAGAATCAAAACACACGTTACAAGTAACAGTTTTGTAACAAAAATCCTCATATTTCTCATTTTCATGCGCAATATCCTCGCTGCATGAAAAAAAAGCATTAACTTTGTTTTGTGTATTGTGAAGCCGCCATAGGGCGAGCCTCCTGCCACCATTACAAACACCACGTTTTGACAATGAACAATCTTATTGTGCGCTCCCTCAGCGGAGCGGTTTATGTAGCGGTGATAGTATGCGCCGTGATGTTCGGCGGCTCATGGGCGTTTCCTGCCCTGTGCGCCCTGTTTGCCGTGCTGGGTGTGGGCGAGCTCCACCGTCTTTGCAAAGCCGATTCGCCCGCTCCGGTAGCTCTCGCGGCCCTCGATATGGTGGGCGCCCTGATTATGGTTGTAGCCCCGTCGGCCGGCTTAATCTACCTCTCCGGCTCGGGCAATGCCGCCGTTTCTGTCACCGGCTCTGCCGTGGCGGCCTTCCTTGTCTACCTGATGGCAAGGCTGATTTGCCAGCTCTACCTGCCCAAGGAAAACGCCATATCAAGCATATCCGTCGGATTCATGGCCCAGCTATACGTTGCTCTGCCGCTCAGCATCGCCTCCCTTATCTACCTTGTCAGCGGCCCGGCGATAATACTCACCATGTTCATCATGATATGGCTCAGCGACACCGGCGCTTTCTGTGTGGGCAGCCTCATCGGCAAGCGCCGCCTTTTCGAGCGCATATCACCCAAGAAGTCGTGGGAAGGATTCTTCGGCGGCCTTGTTTTCAGCGTTGGCGCCGGGCTGCTTATCCACTGCCTGTTCGGCTCATGGGCTCCCGGCATGAGCGTGGCTCAGATCTGCATCCTCGGCGCTGTGGTGAGCATATTCGCCACATGGGGCGACCTCGTTGAATCTCTTTTCAAACGCACCGCCGGTGTGAAAGACAGCGGCCATATAATGCCCGGTCACGGTGGAATCCTCGACCGCATCGACTCGCTGCTGCTCGTGGCTCCGGCTGTGGCCTGCTTCCTCGCAATTCTTTTCATCAGATAATCTCACAATCATTATAATCATGTCTGACCGCCGATATAATCTGCGCGGCGTAAGCGCCTCAAAGGAGGATGTGCACAACGCCATTAAAAATGTTGACAAAGGGCTGTATCCCAAAGCTTTCTGCAAAATAATCCCCGATATTCTCGGTGGCGACCCTCAGTGGTGCAACATAATGCACGCCGACGGTGCCGGTACCAAATCCTCGCTCGCCTACATGTACTGGCGCGAAACCGGCGACCTCTCCGTGTGGAAAGGCATCGCCCAGGACGCCCTGATAATGAACATCGACGACCTGCTCTGTGTGGGAGCCACTGACAACATTCTGCTCAGCAGCACTATCGGTCGAAACAAAATGCTTGTGCCCGGCGAAGTGATAGCCGCCATAATCAACGGCACTGAGGAGCTCCTCGCCGACCTCCGCGAAAACGGTATCGGCATATACAGCACCGGCGGCGAGACAGCCGACGTGGGCGACCTTGTGCGCACTATAATTGTCGACAGCACCGTAACCTGCCGCATGAAGCGCAGCGACGTGATTGACAACGCAAATATCGCAGCCGGCGATGTCATTGTAGGACTCGCTTCCTCAGGACAGGCCACTTACGAAACAGCATACAACGGAGGCATGGGCAGCAACGGTCTCACCTCCGCACGCCATGATGTGTTCGCAAAATATCTCGCGGCCAAATATCCCGAGAGTTTTGACAGCGCGGTGCCCGATGAACTCGTATACTCAGGCTCAAAATCGCTCCTCGACCCCGTTGAGGGCTCGCCCATAAACACCGGACTGCTGGTGCTGTCGCCGACACGCACATACGCCCCGGTAATCAAACGCATTCTCAACGAAATGCGCCCGCAGATACACGGCATGGTCCACTGCTCCGGAGGCGCGCAGACAAAAGTGATGCACTTTGTCGAAAACAAGCACGTGATAAAGGACAATATGTTTGACGTGCCTCCCCTCTTCAAGCTTATCCAGAAAGAGAGCGGCACCGACTGGGCCGAAATGTACAAGGTGTTCAACATGGGTCACCGCATGGAGATATACCTCGCTCCCGAACACGCGCAGGCTGTCATCGACATCAGCCGCAGCTTCGGCATCGACGCCAAAATAATCGGACGCGTGGAGGACGCCCCCGCCTCTCACCTCACAATCAAGAGCGAATTCGGTACTTTTGAGTATTAAGCGGACATACTTTGCTCTCACAGCCCTGCTGTGCCTGCTCACGGCTGCCTGCTCCGGAAGCGGAAGCGATTCCGGCGCCGACACCGTCCGCAGCCTGCCGGACACACTGCGAGTGGGCACCCTCTACAGCCCCACCTCATATTTTATATACAGGGAGGAGGCGATGGGCTACGACTACGACCTTGTGAGCCGCCTTGCCCAGGACAAAGGAATGGTGCTCAAACTCGAAGTGGCCCCGAGTCTGCAGCGGGTGGTGGAGATGCTCGACTCCGGACTCATTGACCTGATTGCCTACGAGGTGCCGGTGACCGGTGAGTACAAGCCCCGTGTGGTGGCATGCGGCATCGAATCCATCACCCATCAGGTGCTCGTCCAGCCCAGACACTCGGAGGAGGGACGCATCACCGATGTGACACAGCTTGTAGGCCGCAAGGTGTATGTGGAGAAGGACAGCAAATACCACCACCGCATGATGAACCTCAACGAGGAGCTTGGCGGAGGCATAGATGTGGTGCCGATCGACCGCGACACCCTCATCACAGAGGACCTCATAGATATGGTGAGCCGCAAGGAGATACCACTCACCGTCGTTGACTCGGACATAGCACGGCTGAACAAAACTTACTACCGCGACCTCGACATCACTCTGCAGGTGAGCTTCGGACAGCGCGCCGCTTGGGGTGTGGCGCCCGGCAACGAATGGCTCGCCGATTCAATCAACGACTGGATGCAGGGGGAGCAGCACCGCAAAACACGCGACGCTTTGCTGAAACGCTACTTTGAAATGAGCAAGAACGATGACGACTCATCGCCGAAATTCTCGGTAGACCTGTCACACGGCATAATTTCCCCCTTCGACCACCTCTTCCGCAAATATGCTGCTTCAATAGGTTGGGACTGGAGACTCATCGCCGCCCAAGGCTACTGCGAGAGCCACTTTGACTCAACCCAGGTGTCATGGGCAGGAGCAAGGGGCATAATGCAGCTCATGCCAAAAGTTGCGCGAGCATACGGCCTTACCGATGACAATGTCACCCACAACGAGGCAAACATCGAGGCCGCCGCCAAAATCATCGCATCCCACGAAAAAGCCCT
Source organism: uncultured Muribaculaceae bacterium (assembly GCA_910588065.1). GTDB lineage: Bacteria > Bacteroidota > Bacteroidia > Bacteroidales > Muribaculaceae > Paramuribaculum. Next base: position 73,870 of record CAJUPZ010000012.1, on the reverse strand, counting down.
GTCTTCCAGAATCCCCGACAGGGAGGAGAGAAAGAAATTTGTAATAGCAGCATATAATTCAGGCCTCGCACACATTCTCGATGCAATAGCGATAGCTCAGAAATACGGCCTCGACCCGCAGCGATGGGAGGGACAGGTGGAGAGTGCCCTGCTCATGAAATCAAACCCTGACATTTACAACGACCCTGTGTGCAAATACGGCTACTTCCGCGGCCGTCAGACATGCGACTATGTCCGCAAGGTGTACTCATTCTACAACCGGGCCAAACAAAGCATACCTTCATAACATTCACCCTTATTAATATAACTATTATGAAAAAGAAGTATCTATCAGTGGCACTCGCCGTAACTCTCGCATCTTCTATGATGCTCTCATCCTGCATCGGCAGCTTCTCACTCACCGGCAAACTCCTCAACTGGAACCGTCAGGTAGGCAACAAGTTTGTCAACGAGCTCGTGTTCTTCGCATTCTGGATTCTGCCCGTATACGAAGTGTCTGCCCTTGCCGACGTGCTTGTGCTCAACAGCATAGAGTTCTGGAGCGGGTCAAACCCCGTTGCCAAAGGCAAAAAGGTTATCGACGGACAGGATGGCCGCTACCTCGTTGAATGCGACGGAAAAGGCTACACCGTTACAAGCGAGAACGACGGCAGCATCGTGCGTCTCGACTTCAACGATGCCGACCGCAGCTGGAGCGTCACAACTCCCGCCGGCGAAACAATGCCTCTCATGACATTCGTTGACGACACCCATGTGCAGCTCCCCTGCTCCGACGGCTCCGTGACAACTGTCGAACTCAGCCAGTCAGGGGTGTTCGCCTACCAGCAGATGGCAACAGCCGAACTCTGGGCTCAGCGCTGATAACCAACCGACCCCATTACGCGACAGAGCCGGACAGTCAACTGTCCGGCTCTGCGTTTTTTCCTGCAATCGGTTGCCTCACTTATTGAGAATAGCCTTCAGTCTTGGCACAACGGCATCCGCCTGCTTCTGCGCTCCGAGGTCGGAGGGATGCACATAGTCAACCCACGAATCGGGAGTGAAACCAATCTCATCATGCGTAAGATAATACAGATTGGGAGTGCCCTCGTTCATCAGTTTGTCAAACGCAATGCGCTGCCCGCGGTTGAGCCGAGTATACATTTCAAGCTGCGAGGCATTTGTCGGGGCGTCGCTGTAGCCTGCGTGCTCAACAAGCAGTATGGGGGTATTGGACTTGGAGCGAATCTTGCCCACAGCGTTGAGCACCAGTTCTGTAACCTCCTCCTGTGTTTTCTGGGTGAGATTTGGCATACAGTCAAGCACATACACCGCTGCATCAAGCTCATTGAGCAGGTCTATCATCTCCGGCTCAAGGCGTCCGTTGCCGCTGAATCCGAGATTGATCAGAGGCATATCAAGCTCGCGGCCCACAATGTTTGCCCATGCCATGCCGGGGCGTGAGGAGCATGCACCGTGGGCTATGGATGTGCCGTAGACCACAACAGGCTTCTCATCCCTGCGGGGCAGCAATGTGAATGATGATGACTCCGGAGTGCCGATCTCAAGGCTGCTGATTGTATTGAACAGCGGCAGATTCAGCTGATACAAAGCCTCCTTGCCATCGCCTATATTGGCGTATGTGTATGTGACAGTGTCGCCGAAAGCATAGCTGCCGTAGCAGAACTCAGGAGTGCCGTCTGCCGAATAACGGTACATATCCACCCCGCTCACACCTGTGGCAGGCATATGGGGCATACTCATCGCACCCTCAACCGCATATTTGACGGTGATGCGTGGTGAATCTGTTTTGAAGCGCACAGACAGACCTGCCGAATTGCGCGACAGATCCCACAGCGCCTTGCGCACACTCTTCTCGGCTCTCGGCGGCAGACGCTCGTATGTGCCCGACAGCTCCTCCGGCCACCCTTGGTTCTGTACTGCGTGAAATCCCGCCTCAGCCGGGTTGACCCACCTTGTCTGTGCAAGCGCGCAACCCGCTGTCAACGCCGCGCACACTATTGCCGTAATTCTTTTCATGATATTATTGCTATTTCTGGTTTGCATTGCAAAAGTATAAATTTTCAAAGAAAAATGCGTATCTTCGCACTACGAATTCTACATTTAACATTATATCATGAGAAAATTTCTTGCTATCATGGCAACGGTTTGTTGCGCGGGAGCAATTAACGCGCAGACCGACACAATACCGTTCGCCCAGAAAATTCCGATCAACCCGGGCGACAGCCGGGAAACCATAATCGCCAAGGCGGCACACGTCATCCCCACTGACAACCAGGCCGATGCCATTGAGCGCGAATTCATTGCCTTTGTTCACTTCGGCCCCAACACTTTCACAAGAATGGAATGGGGCACAGGCAAGGAGGATCCCAAAATTTTTGCCCCTACCGGCCTCGACACAGACCAATGGGTCAAGGCAATGAAAGATGCCGGCATGAAGATGATTATTCTTACGGTGAAGCACCACGACGGATTTGTGCTGTGGCAGAGCCGATACACAAAGCACGGCATAATGTCATCGCCCTTCATGGACGGCAAGGGGGATATCTTGCGCAACCTCAGCGCCAGTGCGCAGAAATATGGCATGAAGCTCGGCGTATACCTCTCCCCCGCCGACCTCTATCAGATTGAAAACGAGGAGGGTCTGTACGGCAACCTCAGCCCCAAAACCCTCCGCACCATTCCCCGCGAGGTCGAGGGACGGCCGTTTGAAAACCCCACCAAGTTTGAATTTGTTGTCGACGACTACAACGAATACTTTCTCAACCAGCTCTTTGAGCTGCTCACCGAATACGGACCCATCCACGAAGTGTGGTTTGACGGCGCGCACCCCAAACGCAAGGGTGGACAGACCTACAACTACGAGGCATGGGAAGAGCTCATACACACCCTCGCCCCCAAGGCGGTGATGTTTGGCCGCGGCGATGTGAGATGGTGTGGCAACGAGGCAGGAAACACCCGCGACACCGAATGGAATGTTCTCCCCTTCCCCAGACCGTCGTCCTACGACAAGGTGCTCGGCAACCGCGAACGCCTTTATGTTGACACCGTGCAGTATCTCCACTACATACTCCCCGAGGTTGACACCTCGATACGCGAAGGCTGGTTTTTCCGCGATGACAACACCCAGAAGGTGCGCACAGCCGATGCTATCTACGACATCTACGAACGCTCGGTAGGCGGCAACGCTGTGCTGCTGCTCAACATACCCCCCGGCCCCGACGGGCGGCTCGGCGAGGAGGATGTGGCTGTACTCGGTGAGGTTGGCCGCAGAGCCCGCGACACATACGGCACCGACCTGCTTGCCGGTGCGAAAGTGACTACCGAAACCCTTCCCGGAGACAAATACCCCTCTACTGTCATCGCCCTGCCAAAGCCGGTGACTGTCAACCGCTTCGTTGTTCAGGAACCGATACGCACCGGCGGCGAGCGCATCGAGGAGCATGAGCTGCAGGCATTAGTTGACGGCAAATGGATTACCGTTGCCAAAGCCACAAACGTAGGCCACAAACGCATACTGCGCTTTGCCGATGTAACCACCGACTCGCTGCGTCTGCGCATCCTCTCAAGCCGCCTCGAACCGTCGGTTGCAAAAGTCAGCGCCCACTATTACAAAGCCGGTGCTCCCGAAATCGACGCCACACGCTCGCTCGCCGGAAATGTGACCATCGCACCCAAAAAGGCCAATTTCAACTGGCACGGCGCACCCACCGATGCTCCGGCAGCCCTTATTCCCGATTACACCGTGCACTACACCCTCGACGGCTCAACCCCAACCGCCGGCAGTCCGCAGTTCCCTGACAGTCTGTTTGTTGAGGGAGTGCGCCTCAAAGCCAAGGCATATCTGGCCGACGGCACCGAAGGTGCTTTGCTCGACAAACGCTTCGGCTACGCGAAAGCTTCCTTCACCGGCAGCGAGAATGCCATGAAGGCCGTTGACGAAAAAACAAACAGCGCGTGGATAGCTTCAGACACCGAAAAAGAGCTTACACTTGACCTCGGCGGCGTGAAAAAAATCGCCGCAATCGAGTATACCCCGGCGCTGAATGCCCGTGGCGCTATCGCCAAGGCCCGCATAGAAGTGAGCGACAACGGCAAGAAATTCAAGGACGCAGGCAGCTGGGACTTCGGCAACCTCACCAACGACCCCACACCCCGCATCCACATTCTGAAAAAAGCTGTCAAAGCCCGCTATATCCGCATTATACCGGAGGAGACAGCCGATGGCAAAAACGCCGTGGCTGTTGAAATAGGCATCCTCCCCTCCATCTGATTCCATCATTCCCTCACACGTATAGAGGCGGCATTGCACTATAATTGCAATGCCGCCTCCACGTATATATTAAGGAGTAATCAGTCCTTTAGCTTGTCAGCGAGGTGCTTCGCGCCGTCAGCGCCCTTTTCAAGCACATTCGCGGCCACCTCCTTCAGCTTTTCTGCAAATCCGGAAGCCTTCTCTGCCGTAGCATCCTTGATATCATTGAACTTGTCTGCCGCGGCATCTTTGATGTCATTGAGTTTGTCCTTGGCGGCATCCATCTGCTGCGCAGCCTGCTCCTTTGTTGCATTCAGGCTCTCCTTTGCGGCTGCAGCTGTGGCCGCAGCCTGAGCTTTGGCAGCCTCCATCTGTTTCTGAGCGGCGAGCTTTGCCGCATCGGCGCTGAGCTGAGCGGCGGCCTGTGCCTCCTGCTCGGCGCGTATTGCCTTATCTTGCTGTGATTCCAACATAGTGTGAGAAATTTTAAGCGTTAGTGTATGTTTTTCTTTAAAAGTAACATTACAACACCATCAGGCGGCAATTAGTTGAAACAAAGGGGTATCTGTTTGCATATTTTTATGTAATTTTGTGCGGAAATAACAAAACGATAAACCCAATCATTATGACAGAATTAATAAGGGAGACCTTGAACGACAAAGCGTGGGCACGCTGGCTCGCGCTGATACTCATCGCCTCCATGATGTTTTTCGCCTACATGTTTGTAGACGTCATGTCGCCGCTGCAGGCATTGGTGGAGCAGGCTCCGCTAAACTGGAGCGCGAGCGCATTCGGCAACTATGCCGGAGCCGAATATATGCTCAATGTATTTGGCTTTCTGATAGTTGCAGGTATAATCCTCGACAAAATGGGAGTGCGCTTCACAGGCACCCTCAGTGCATCGGTGATGGTGACCGGCGCCGTGATAAAGCTTTACGCAGTAAGCAGCCTCTTTGCAGGCAGCGCGCTCGACCAGTGGCTCAGCTCCTGGTGGACCGACATGCCCGGCAGCGCCAAACTCGCCGCCCTCGGCTTCATGATTTTCGGCTGCGGCTGCGAGATGGCCGGTATCACAGTGAGCAAAGCGATAGCCAAATGGTTTGAAGGCAAAGAGATGGCTCTTGCAATGGGCATAGAGATGGCCATTGCGCGCCTTGGAGTGTTTGCCGTGCTGTCAATCTCACCCCGTCTTTCCAACTGGTGGGGAGCCGACAACGCCTCTGTAGTGCCCCCCGTGGCATTCTGCACCGCCCTGCTCCTTATCGGCCTGATAAACTATATTGTGTTCAGCATCATGGACACACGGCTTGACAAACAGCTAGGCGAAGCCAAAACCGAAGGCGAGAGCGAGGAGGAATTCAAGCTCAGCGATGTGGGCGGCCTGTTCACAAGCAAGCTCTTCTGGATAATCGCCCTGCTGTGCGTGCTCTACTACTCAGCCATCTTCCCCTTCCAGCGCTTCGGCACCAATATGCTGCAGTGCAACCTCGGCATTAGCGATGTTGCCGCCGCCGACATACTCCGCTGGTTTCCGATCGGAGCACTTGTCCTCACACCCCCGCTGGGCTACTTCCTTGACAAAGTTGGCCGCGGAGCCACCATGCTCATCATCGGCTCAATACTGCTGATATGCTGCCATCTCGTATTTGCCCTTGTGCTGCCCAAAGTGCCCAGCCACGACCTTGCCCTTGCCACAATCATTGTGCTCGGAGTGAGCTTCTCGCTTGTGCCCGCAGCGCTCTGGCCCTCAGTGCCCAAAGTGATGGATGCCCGCTACCTCGGCAGCGCTTACTCCCTCATCTTCTGGGTGCAGAACATCGGCCTGTTCGCAGTGCCCATTCTCTTCGGCAAAATACTCGTAGCCTCAAATGAAGGTGTAGACCCGGCCAACTACGACTACACCAACCCCATGCTGATGTTTGCAGGATTCGGCGCCGCCGCGCTCATTTTCGCCCTGTGGCTTAAATTCCTCAACACCAAGCACGGCTACGGCCTCGAGTCGCCCAACATCAAATCCTCCGTGGCCACCGAGGAAGCCGAAGCCCTCTCCGCCGAAGAATAATCCCCCCGCTACAAATAACCTATTAGAGCGACCTTGCTGAGCCCCACGACTCAAACAAGGCCCCTCTGCTGTATACCCCGTTTGATGAGAGGGAGACGCATACACATGTGGATGATACCCATCAGACCGGCGGCGAGCCGGTCGCGAGGCAGTAGCGCGTGTGTGGAGCCGTAGGCGAGACCACGCGTTAAGGCCCCCCTCTCCTAAAGACCCCTGTGAGGGGGTCGCGAGAGCTATGACACCATCCCTATGAGAGTGCCAAATGTAGTACCTCAGGCACCATCTGCGTATGTAGCTGATAACCCGCACACTGCGTGTGCGGATAACAAAATAATCTCACCCTCCGGGTGCTCCGCGTCTACGACGCCACATTAGAGGGGGTACTTTCTCGCGACCCGCGCGCTGCGGGTCTTATTTTGGGAGGATGCGTTATCGTGTGGTCTCGCTGCGCTCCACCACACGCCATTGACCGGCCACCCGCTCACCGCGGGTGGAAATTACCGCAGCGGGGTGGGATGAGGGGGCACGCGCTGCGGGTGGGAATTAACGTGGGGGAGGGATTTTTTGCTGGGGAGGGTTACGGAGTGGCTTTTTTTGTGTACTTTTGTGGAGTAACATAAAAGTTAGCAAACCATGAATCTAAAAACCACAACCCGCGCTCTGGCTGCAACATTGTTGCTTGCCTGCGCGCAAGGAGCGGCAGGCGCCGATATAATTCCGCTGCCAAGCTCCATGTCTCAGAGTGAATCGTCATTTACTTTCCCGGCAAGGACAACATATAAGTTGCCTCAGTTTGAGGGCGACAGTGTAGCTATGGTGTTCAACACCCTCAGCGGCGCTATTGCCAAGGGGGCCGGCAGCGAGCTTGTTGCCGGCAAAGAAAAGGCTGACATAGAACTTGCTGTCAATCCTGCGATGGGTCCGGAGGCCTACGCTCTCAAGGTGAGTCCCGGCGGTATAGTGATTGAGGCTGCGCGCCCGGCGGGCTTTTTCTATGCCCTGCAGAGCCTGCGGCAGATGCTGCCTGTAAACCCGGCGTCGCCGGCTACAATACAGGCTGTCGAGATTGAAGACTCGCCCCGCTTCGGCTGGCGCGGTTTCATGCTTGACGAGGGACGACACATCTTCGGCAAGGATGAGGTGAAGAAGGTGCTCGACATGATGGCGATGTACAAGCTCAACCGCTTTCACTGGCACCTCACCGAGGATCAGGGCTGGCGCATCGAGATAAAGAAGTATCCCAAGCTTACTGAAGTGGGTGCCACCCGCGGCAGCAAGTCGCTTGGCTGGCAGGCATACGAGCCTGACACCGTGACATATTCGGGCTACTACACTCAGGATGACATCAGGGAGATTGTTGCATACGCCAAGGACCGTTTCATAGAGGTTGTGCCGGAGATAGACATACCGGGACACACCCAGGCAGCTGTGGCCGCCTATCCGGAGATACTTGCCTGCGACCCCGAGAATGAGCATGAGGTGTGGCTGTACCAGGGTGTGAGCCGCGATGTGATGAATGTAGCCAATCCGGCGGCGGTGCAGATGGCCAAGGATATCATCGATGAGCTGATACCGCTTTTCCCCTACTCCTACATACACCTGGGCGGTGATGAATGCCCCACAACCAAGTGGGAGCAGAATGATGCCTGCAAGGCTCTGCTTGCTGAGATAGGTTCGGATAATTACCGCGACCTGCAGCTTGATTTCTACCGCAAGCTTGCGAAGCATATCGCCGACAAGCCGCAGGCGGATCACCGCAAGCTGATATTCTGGAACGAGGTTCTCCACGGCAACACAGCCATGCTGCCTCAGGATATGACCATCATGGCCTGGGTTGGAGCCGACAAGGCAGCCCTCGAAGCCGCCCAGCGCGGACTCACCACAATACTCACTCCGCAGATACCGTATTATATCAACCGCAAGCAGAATCCGAGCCCGACAGAGCCGCTGAGCCAGGGACGTGGCACAGAGACCCTTGAGGCTGTGTACAATTATGTGCCCATGAAAGATGTTCCGGCCGAGCTTGCCGACAAATATATGGGTGTCCAGGCCAACTTCTGGAGCGAGTATGTGATTACCCCCGAATTTCTGGAATATCTGATGATGCCGCGTCTGGCAGCTGTTGCAGAAGCGGGATGGACACCTCAGGAAAAGCGTGATTACAGCGATTTTCACAAGCGTATACGCACTCATGAACCGATATATCAGTCTCTTGACTGGAACTATGGTCGCCACGCATTTGCAAAAGAGGCTTCCGACTGTTGTCAGAAGCCTCAGGAATGCGATAAGTAGTCCTCGTAAATTATTTTATATCATCTCTTTGCTTCCTCAAGGCATCCAAAATACGCTTCACAGGTCATTATGGAACCCCATAACTCCCTGTTCATTATATTCTGTCTGCTCATGATGAAGCGGCAGATATAATATAAACTAATTTTCGAGTACTACTTAATGGCAAATAGGATTTAACGGTAGGTGAATGTGACAAATACCGCCTTGTGGTCAGTAGGCCACACCCCCAGAGGTTTCATAAAGGTGTCGCCTGAATAGCTCGGCACCTCCTTAGCCCGAACCACGCAGCCCTCCGGCCCGAGAATGCAGGCCGTCGAGGGCTGCAGTTCGTTTGCGGGGAGGTAGAAAATGTAGTCGATACGGTCGCGCTCGTCGCTCTCTGGCGCCCATGTGATTTTGTCGGGCGTGCGCGCCGGGTTTACAGACGGATAAGTGTAACCGGGGTGTGTCACAGGGTTTGGATAGACCTCCCTGTACGCATCCTTGAACCCGGCCTTAGCAAGTTCCGATGTGGCGGGCCAAGCGATAACCACACCATGATGGTCGGCGCTGTCGCGTGTGGCTTCAATCCAGTCGAGATGAGAGGGCTCGTTGAAATCGCCGCCGATAATCACCATAGCTCCCTGACTGGCCTGAGCCTTGGCATCGTCGATAAATGCGGCGATAGCCTCGTCTCTCTGGGACAGGGCGTTGCGGCGCAAAATCTCATCCACATCGGTGAGGGGCTGCGGCATGCGCTTCCATGAGTTGCCATCGTAGCCGCGCACCTCGTAGTAGGTGTCATTCAGATAGTCGAGGTGGGCAGTATAGACGGCAAACTTACGGTTGCCGATAGTTGCGTTGAGGCGGTGGACTGTACCGTGGTCATTCTTCAGGGGAAATACAACCGCACTGTCGGTTATCTCATGCTTGCTGAGCAGTCCGGTGTCATCGGAGTAGAAGGAATGGTATTTTTTACCACGCTGTGCGAGAGCGTCAGTGATGCGGTCGCAAAAGCGGGTGTTTTTGTAATTGCGCACCTCGCTGAGCATCACAAAATCGGGTTCGAGGCGGGCTATTTCATCTGCGACAGCATCAAACCCACCATCAATAACAGTGCCCTCCTGCCAGATATTGAACTGGAGGACAGAGAGCTGCTTAGGCTCATCTGCAACACTTGCCGCGAAAGATATCGCGGCAAGTGCAAAAAGGAAAAGTTTTTTCATATCGTGTAAAAATCAGATTTCGTCGGGCCATGGAGCCGGCAAACCGGTAGCTTTCAGTGTTGGACGCTGCGCGCCTCGCTCACGGAGGAGGCGTCCGAGCTCAGCACTCATGCGGGAGAGTGTCTTTTTGTCCTTAGCTGCGAGATTATTGTGCTCAAAGGGATCCTTATCAAGATTATACAGCTGCTTTTCGCCTGTCTCATAGCTGTATATCATCTTCCAGTTGTCCTTTCGTATAGCGCAGTTCATGTTGATGGCCGGGCCGTTCATACCCCAATTGTTGGGATAGTTCCACACAAGGGCCCTGCCCTGCGAGGGGTTTGCGGTGCCCTCAATCATGGGCACAAAGCTGACACCATCGACAGAATCGGTGTACTCCACCCCTGCCATATCGAGAATAGAGGGGAAGAAATCTTCGATAATCAGATAGTTGTCGCACTTAGACGCCGGGGCCGTGTGTCCGGGCCAGCTGACAATCATCGGCTCGCGGATACCGCCTTCGAGGAGCGAGCCCTTGCCGCCGCGCAGGGGGGCGTTCTGGGTGTGGAGCTCACCGGCACGCCAGTCGTTTGAAGCCGAGTAACCGCCATTGTCGCTCATGAAGATAACTATGGTATTGTCGGCCTCGCCATTAGCGTCAATCCAGTCGAGGAGATCGCCGAGGCTCTTGTCCATACCCTCCACAAGCGATGCGTATGCAGCCTCGCGGGGGTCAAGTCCGCGGTCGATATGCTTCTGATAGAAGCGCATATCGCGGTCGATAGGCACATGGACGGCATAGTGCGCCATATAAAGGAACCAGGGCTGATTGTACTTCTTGGCTTTTTCAAGAGCCGCGATAGCCTCCTGAGTCAGCGCCTCAGTAGCGAAAGTACCTGTGCCCCAATACTTTTCAAGGCCTTCGATAGCAAAAGGCGACACCGGAGTGCCATCAGCCTTGTGACCGTAATTCTGCTCGCTGAGGTATGTTGCGAGACCGCCGGCCGCCGAGCCTGTAATGTTGGTTTCAAAGCCGAAGTGTATCGGATTCTCTCCCGGGGTGTCGATTGCACCTAAGTGGGCTTTGCCGCAGTGGATAGTGTGGTATCCGGCACGACGCAGATTCTCCACGAAAGAGGGTCCGACGTATGTGTTGTTTATGCCGGGCACCATGCTGATACCGTTGTAGTTCCAGTCGGGCGGTGTTGTCAGGTCGGATTTACCGTCGGTAGTGCGGTCGCGGTGCAGTGTCCAGTTTGTGACTCTGTGGCGCGAGGCATTAGCGCCGGTAATCATGCTGCAGCGCGATGGTGAGCTGATTGCACAAGCGTATGCGGATGTAAACTTCATGCCCTTCGCGGCGAGGCGCTCCATGTTTGGAGTGAGATACTTGCGGTTGTTGGCGGTTATAGAGTCGGTAAAAGGCACGGAAGTGTCCTGCCAGCCCATATCATCGACCATAAACAGCAGTATATTGGGCTGTTTTGTCTCAGCCACCGCCTGCAAAGCGCAAGCGGCCACAGGAAGTGAAAGTAACGGTTTGAGGAATTTCATATCAATAATCGTATTGAAGTTCGAAATGATCAATTGACAGAACCGAGCCGCTGCCACCGGTGAAATAGTCGCCGTACTTGCTTGCACTGGCCACAACAATGATGTATTTAGGCTTGCGCGAGGTGGAGCGGTATTCGAGCACAGCTTCAAAATCGATAAATCCGCCGGTAGCATGGCCATACTGAGCCTGCCCATATGCGATTACACCCGGGTCATTGGGGTCGAAAAGCTTTCTGCGCGAGGGGTTGGTGCGAATCTCATACGGTTCATTCCAGTCGCCGAGGGCGCACCATACAATACATGTGTCAGGCTCGCCGACAAGATTCTCAAAACCGGATGAGAAGTGAGAGATCGGCACCGGAGTGTATTCGATCCGTCCTGTGAGCTTTGTGGGGTAATTTGAGAAAGCTCTTCCGAAAGAGAGGATACCGTTAGTGCCCTCGGTGGCGACATAGTCGCCGGAGAAAAGGTTTCCGGCGGCGAGCTTGCCGAGAATCGACACTCCGACAAACTTGGATTCAAGCTTAGCTCCTCTGTAGCCTGTCGGCGAGGAGAGATCAGAAATCGGGGTTGTATTAGAGGGTCCGAGCGTTGTCGCGCCCTTGTTGCCGGTGCCCCAGAAAGGGGAGCCTCCATCTGTCCAGGGACACCAGATTTTGCCATCGAGCCACCAGTTCTCAAACGAAGAGTTCGGCATCTGGATGTTTGTCATAGTGGTGAATTGAGCCGGAAGAGTGTACTCCTCGCCACTGAACGCACGTACCTCGTAAGATGACTCAGGCAGCAGATTGACAAGACGTGCCGAGAAGCTGCCACCGGCGCGGGTAATCCACGCTTCGGGCACTGAAGTCCATACATCCACACCAGAGAGGCGGTACTCAAAACCGGTTGTTTTACCGGCTTCGGCTGTAGCATAAACCCAAGCGACATTTGTCCATGCGTCCACGCGGTCGATGTTTACAGCGATATCTGTCTGGTCAATTGATATTGTCCACACCTGCTCGCGCCCGAACTCCGTCACAGTAACCTGCACCGGCGATGAGAAATCGACAGACTTGCCGTTGAGGTCAGGGGTCATGACAGCTGTTGTGCCGCCGAGTTTTATGGATTGCACCGTTATGTCGTTGAGAGACAGGCCTGAGGGTACTGTTGCGGTAACAGTGTGATTGTCAGCATCAATGACAGAGGCGCCCACCTGGTTTGCCACAGAGAAATAGCGTTCGATAGTCTGCTGTGCGGAGAGGGTCCACACATAATCGTAGTACATCGCAAAAGTGAGGTCTACCGGCTGAGTGAGGTCGAGCCCCTGCACAATGAGAGCCGAGTCAGGGCATGTGGCACCGGGTGAAAGGGTCAGCGACGCGAGCCTGACGCACCGGATGTCGGCAGCTTCGTTGAGAAACAGAGTGACAGTGCGCTCAATGGAGTCGATGGCTGCCGCACGGCTCTGGTTTTCAGCCTCTATTGCGATAATGTTTGGCTGAATATGCGGGTATGGTATGTCGTTTTTGATACAAGACGACATGAGCGCCAGCAGAGAGCATATCACCGGAGCGACAACCCGCCGGCATGATGAGAATGAGAAATCAGATGTGTACACCGAGTCCGAAATTGATGTTAAACAAATTGAACTTGAAATTGGCACCGCTGCTTGTCCGCGAGCCGTCCAGCACATTGTTGGTTAGTTGCTTCTCGTGCTTGATGTTAACGCCGAAGACGCCGAAAGACACATTGAAGCTGACATTGTCCATAATGAAGACGCAGAGGCCGGGGCTGAAATTGAGCGATACCGAAGTAGTGTTTGTGCGGGTGTCGCGCAGCTCGCCGTCATAGTAGCGTTTGAAGCGTGCCGAGCCGCTGCCGAAGCTGAGGTCGACATCATTGAACACTCCGAAGCGTTTCATAGTCGAGAGGCCTACGTATGTGCGGTAGAACACTCCGACGGAATAAGAATTGGAGTAATAGCTGACATCCTTTAGCGAGAAGTTGAGGTCCTCGTCAATATCCACGCCGAGGCTACCGAGGGTGGCTTCGCCGCGGGTGTAGTTGAACTTCAGGCCAATGCTCTGGTTGTTGCCTATGAAGTAGCCGAAAGATGGCTTGATGGAGTACATCTTGCCCTTGAAATCGAGGTTTGTTATGACATTGAGCAGCTGTGTGTCATCTGTTGACAACTCGCCGTAGCTTGCCATAAGGCCGAAAGTCCACTGGCCTTTCGGAATGAAGAGAAAGTTGAATAGTCCGCGGTCGTAGCGTCCGAAATTTCTCTGGGGCAGGATTATGCTGATAGTGTCGCCACCGACAATTACTTTCTCATCCAGAGGGTCGACCACGGGTAGAGATTCAAACTCAGAGTAAACGGTGAGCGAATCGGGGGTCTGCGCGCCCGCGCTATGAGCACAGAAAGCGGCGGCGAGCAGCAGAAGTGAGGTTATAATCGTTTTCTTCATAGGGCATCAGAGATAAAAAACACATCCGAATGATACGGAGAAAAGATTTATCTTGAAGTTAGCGTGGCGCGATTTGCGGTGAGCCACGTAAATGCGGTCGGTTGTCGATTTTGTGTCGGTGTAGCCGAAACCGAGCACACCGATGTTCACCTCAATAGCCGAGTAGTTGTTCAGAAACATCACCATACCCGGAGTAAGGCCGATGTTCATACTGAAATTTCGCTCGAAGGTGCCGGTAAAATCCTCACCCGTGCCGTTTGTTATCTTGCTCTGCCCGCCACCGAGCTCAAGCTGCACCTCGTTGAACATACCGAATCTCATGCCGCTGCCGAGGGAAATGTAGTTTCTGAACACAGCGGTGCCATAGTAGTTTGAGGTGATAGCATACAAGTGGTCGGCATCATATGATGTTTCGGTGTCGAGAATCACCGACGCGCTGTTGAGGCGTGTGCGTGAGCGTGTGTAGCTGAACTTTCCTCCTGCAGCGAGATTATCCTTGAAGCAGTACATCAGCATGGGGCTAACCTTGAAAGAGTAAGTGTCGCCGTTTATATTCTCGACAATCAGAAACTGGTATTTGTCCTGACTGCTCTGGGAATAGTTGACACTGACACCGGTAATCCACTGCCCTTTGGGGATGAACGAAATTTGCTCTAATCCCCTTTTGAAAGGCTCCTGCGCATCCGCTGAGCCGGCTGCGCACAGCACCGCGAGCGATGCGAGAGCTATTTTAAGAATTCGGAACAGATACATTTACGATATATGAGTGAAATGAATTATACATTATTAATATGAGAGCGACACTTCATCAATCCACAGGGAGCTGCCTGTCATTGTCGATGTCTGCGGGTCAGGCACCACGAGGGTGTTTTGGGACTCGTATTGAATATCGCCAATTCTGGGCGAAGCCGCCAGCATTACCTTGATGCGTGATGCCTTTACGCCGAATCGGGAGTATGTCAGCGGCACAGAGAAAGCAGTGTAGCCTGTGGCAGGCGCAAGCACTGTCTCGCCTTTGGCTATCACAGAGCCATCTTCGGCAAGGACCTCAATGCAGGCATATCCGAGCTCGTCCGGCTGAGGGGCAATCGGAATGAATCGGTAGAAACCGTTCAGTGCTGAGGGGCGAGAGCCGAAAGCCATACCCTCGGAGTATGATTCGCCAAGGGTTGCAGGGTCAAACTTATAAGAGCCGATAAACAGCTTGCCCACAGCCTTGTACCTTATCTTCGGCACATTCCGGCTGTATTTGACATAGGGCTGTCCTTCCTGAAGATAATCAGGGATTGCGGGGCCGTTGTTGTCCCAAGCCACGTTGTCAATCCTCACGGCATACGATGTTCCGGCGTATGACTCCTTGAAATCGACCGTGCGGACTGTCGGGATGACATACCAGGTGTTGATATTCGAGGCTCCGGTGTTGAATGTCTTGGCATTGACGGTAGCCCATTTCTCGGGGGTTGTGAAATCGAACGAAGTGTAATTCTGCAGGTTGAAAATCTCGACAATGTTCTGCGAGTATCTTCCGCCACTCGGCATATCGGAATATTTAGTGCGTTTCGACACGATGTTCTCCAAATCGCCGTTTGGCAGACTTGCGGCAGACTCGGTGGTGACAGTTACGGCCGGAGTGAACTCACCCTCCTTCGGGGTGTCCATGACGCTTGCGCGGAAGGTGTAGGTTGTATTTTGCCGCAGGCCTGTGACAGTGAGCGTGCCCTGCTCCTCGTTGCGGTCGAGCTGGATAGTGCGCGAACCGTCGGCATATATCCGTACGAGGCGGGTTATGACGCCTAAAAGAGTTTCATCCTCGGGTACAATCCTGATAACAGCTTTCAGGGCGAAAGCATCGACCTCGATTTTGAATTCGGGTGATATACGGTAGATTTTGAATGAGTTGCGCGAAATGCCGCAATACATCAGTCTCGCGGGAATTTCGTTTGTGCCGGAGGGCACGGCAAAGGAGAGTTCATAGTTATTGGGCTCCTCGGCCGGCTGCAGGGAGAGTGGTTTCAACTCAGTCCATGCCCCGGAATTGAAAATGTCGAGTGAGATATTTGCGGGGTCGGCACCTTCGGAGCACTCCACTTTGGCGGTGAAAATATCAACACCGATAACAGGCATCGACATTGACACGATGTTGACATCGGCATTTTTCAGATTGACGAGCAGCTGCGCGGGAGCAGACATTTTGCCGATGCGCGATTCAGCCTGAAGGGCGAAAACGTCGGCAAGGCCGTCGGTGTCGCGGAGATAAGGGATGAGCGCGGTGAAGTCGAGCGTAATTACATCGGTGCGGGTAATTTTAAGACCGAGTGCAATCATTGCCGATATATCGGTGTCGGACATGAGGTCCACCTCAGGCAGCCACCCTTTGCTGATGAGAGAGGGTGCTGTTGCCGAGAGCATCAGGTGGGAGAGGGATTCCGCGCTGACTGACATAGTGAGCGGGGTGTCGGGGGTCTGACCCTCGGCAACTGTGACGGGCACACCGGATTCAAATCCGGAGCATGTAATCAGAGGGGCAGGTGCGGCAATGAAATCAGGTGAAAGGGTCACTGACACATCATCGGAGGATGTGCCGGCATCGAATGACACAGTAATCACGGGATAGCCCTGCGGGGAGTGTGAGAGGCTTACCTGCGCTTTGTACCAGTGGCCGGCCTGCGCTTCCCTGATGGTGAGCATATGCACCTGCAGCTCGCTGCCGTCCGGCATCACTGCGCTCAGCCCCACATCAATGTTTCCGGGGCGGAGGTATGCCTGACGGCTTTCGCCGAGACTGTATTTGATAAAATCTCCTCCGAAGCTGTGGAGGGTAAGCGCCAGGCTTTCAAACTCATCAGCGATAAGCGGATTGAAATCCACCGACACCACGGTATTTGCCAGGCGGCAGTCGATCTGCGGCTGTTCGACAGAGCCGTCCTTGACAGTGCAGGTCACCGAGCCATAATAGTATGGCACATCAAAGCCTTCAAGGCGCTCAGAACCGTAGAAAGCCTCTACGAGATAAACTCCGGGGAGAACCGACTCCGCGGGATAATAGTCCGCGAGCTGCGGCCAAGTTGCGGAATAGGCTCCGTCATTGCCGGTAATCCTCATGCTGAGCGCCTGAACCTCAGGCACGTAAGCGACAGCATCGTCAACATCGGTTCCGTTGCTGAGCGTAACCGAAGGCGAAACAGTGATGTCCGGCAATATTTTGCCGGCTCCAACAACGGAGTCATTCTGCTGCGAGGAGCATGACAAGCATACAGAGATAGCGGATAAAGCGGTTGCTATAATGAAGCGAGATAATCGCATAAGTTACTATATTTCAATACACTGACCATGTGCCGTGGCGATATTTCGGCACAGATTTGTTTTGCAGTTTTTAAAACGGTTGTAAAGATACGTTTAATTTGCAAGAGGATAGCAAGGTATGGGCTTAAAATTAGTTAAGCAACCACACAGCCACTATTGCAGGCGTGCTGAAACGGAGGGACAAAAGCGGCATTGCGGCGAATAAAGTTGCACATATATATAATAAGCATTACTTTTGCAGCATCATGAAGCATTTAATCATAAGCATAGCGATAGCCCTGTTCGGGCTGCAGAGCGCCAACGCCCAGCTCGATTTAAAGAGTATGCTGGGCAGTCTTGTGTCGTCAGACAAAATCAATGTTGATAAAATCAGCGGAAGCTGGAGCTACTCCTCCCCTGCCGTGACATTCAAGAGCGACAATATTCTCAAGAAGGCCGGCGGCGCTGCCGCGGCAAGCACCGTCGAGGCAAAGCTTGCGCCATACTACAGCAAGGCCGGATTCACAAAGATGACCCTTGTCATAGAGCCGGACAGCACTTTCAGCATGAAGCTGAACAGAACGACACTGAAGGGCACCATCGCACCTGTGACAGATGAAAATTCGCAGGCAAACTTTGTTTTCAACTTCAAGGTGGGGGGCAAACTGCCGATAGGCAAGATGGACGCATACGTGACAATGAGCGGCAGCAATACAATGAGCCTCACCTTTGATGTGACCAAACTGGTGGCTATCATAGAGAAAGCGGGAACTGTGACCAACAACTCCACAATCAAGGGGGTAACAAAACTCCTCGAGAGCTACGACGGCATCTGCGCCGGATTCAAACTCAAGAAATAGCATCCACGCAATGATCACAGCCTCGGTTGTGACTTTCCGCACACCCGGACCCGAACTCAGCAACTGTCTTGAGCTGCTGAGGCGCAGCTGCGTGAGCCGTGTGTGGGTGATTGACAATTCCCGCTGCGAATATATAAGGGAGATTGTGGGCCGCTTTGAAGGCTTCTGTTACATAGCCGGCGACAACCGCGGCTATGGCTCCGGCCACAATGTGGCGCTGCGAGGTGCGTCTGCGGAGGATGCGGACTATCATCTGGTGCTGAACACGGATGTTGACTTCGAGCCTGAGAGCATAGCCCGGCTGTGCGACTATATGGACAGCCACAGCGATGTGGGGATGGCGCAGCCGAGAATTGTTGACGGCAACGGGAGGATGCTGCACTCCTGCCGAATGCTGCCGACACCGAGCGACCTGATTGTCAGGCGTTTCACCCCTGCATGGTTTATGACAGGCAGACGGAGGGAATATCTGCTTGAGCACCTTGACCCTGACACCGAGCACAATATCCCCTACCATCAGGGGAGTTTCATGATGCTGCGCATGGAGACTGTGAAGCAATGCGGCGGGTTTGACGAACGCTTTTTCCTGTATCCTGAGGATATTGACCTGACACGCCGCATCCACCGGAGTTGGCGCACCATGTATGTTCCGCAGCCGACAGTTGTACACACGCACCGCGCCGCGTCATACCATTCCATAAGGATGCTTTGGGTGCATATCGTCAATATATGCCGCTACTTCAACAAATGGGGCTGGCTGCGCGACGATGAGCGGAGCCGGTTCAACGCACCTCTGAGGGCAAAGGTCAAAAAAAGCGGTGCCCGAGAATGAGCACCGCTTTTTTGCAGATATGATTTCCGTGAGTTATTCAGAAGTAATCGAGGGGTGGGTCTTAATCAAGCCCTGCTCAGTGCCGGCATCCGGGGCCGGAATCTCCTCGGTAGTGGCAACCACCACAAAATCAGTGGCGTAATATCCTACCGCGGGAGAGCAACCCTCCTCGACAATGCCCATGCGCATTGACAGGATGTGCTTGCCGACAGCAAATGTTCCGGGTTCGAAACTTACGCCGAAAGGGCTGATGTTTGTAACTCCGATCACCCATCCGTCAAGTCCGTACTCAACCGATGTGAGCCCTGCCTTGGCATTGTCGCGCAGAGCCACAGCCTCAACAGCGGTGATGGAAAACTCCTGGTCCTGAACGACATACAGAGTGCCGTCCACCATAGTTGCGCCGGTGTATGTGGTGTTCACATCCACAAGGGGCAGATCGTCATCGTCGCTACATGACACAAAGCCTAAAGCGAGAGCGACAAGGGCCGGAAATAAAAGTGCTAACTTTTTCATAATAGTCTAAGATATTGGTATTTACAATCAATTTTTGAACACGAGGCCATTGTCGCCGTCAGCATCAATGACAATCGGGCGGTCTTTGTCAACCTTCTGGGCGAGGATATCCTTGGACAGCTGGTTGAGTACAAGACGGTGTATAGCCCTCTTGACAGGACGCGCGCCAAACTCCGGATCATAGCCCTCCTCGGCAAGATATTTCAGAGCCGCGGGAGTAACCTCAAGCTGCACACCGTTCTTGGCGAGCATATTGCGGATGCTTCTGATCTGCAATCCAACAATCTCCTCAATCTCGGCCTCATTGAGCGGCGTGAACATGATTGTCTCGTCGATACGGTTCAGGAACTCGGGGCGTATTGTCTTCTTAAGCATCTCAATCACCTCGGCCTTAGTGGTTTCGATTGTCTCGTCGCGGTTTTCGGGGGTCATCTTGGCGAAATTGTCGCGGATAACATTCGAGCCCATGTTGCTGGTCATGATGATTATGGTGTTCTTGAAGTTCACCAGACGACCCTTGTTGTCGGTAAGGCGTCCATCGTCAAGCACCTGAAGGAGGATGTTGAACACATCGGGATGAGCCTTCTCGATTTCATCGAAAAGCACCACTGAGTATGGCTTGCGGCGCACAGCCTCAGTGAGCTGACCACCCTCATCGTAGCCTACATATCCGGGAGGCGCTCCGACAAGACGGCTGACGGTGTGCTTCTCCTGATATTCGCTCATGTCGATACGGGTCATCATGTTTTCATCGTCAAAGAGGTATTCGGCGAGCGCCTTTGCAAGCTCTGTCTTACCGACACCGGTTGTGCCGAGGAAAATGAACGAGCCTATAGGTCTGCGGGGGTCATTGAGGCCGGCACGGCTGCGGCGAACGGCATCGGCGATAGCTCTGATAGCCTCCTCCTGTCCCACAACCCTGTTGTGGAGCTCTTCCTCGAGGTGGAGTAGCTTCTCTTTTTCGCTCTGCACCATCTTGTTGACAGGGATTCCGGTCCAGCGCGATACCACATCGGCTATATCCTCGGCATCGACCTCCTCCTTGATGAGAGCCTTCTCGCCCTGCATCATATTGAGCTGAGTCTGGATTTCGGAGTTTTCGCGCTCCTTTTCCTGTATACGCGAGTATCTGATTTCAGCCACCTTTGCATAGTCGCCCTCGCGCTCGGCGCGGTCGGCCTCGAAGTTGAGCTGCTCAATGTCAATTTTGTTCTGCTGAATCTTGTTGATAAGGTCTTTCTCGGCCTTCCACTTGGCGGTGAATTCCTTCTCCTCCTCACGCATCGAGGCGAGGTCTTTCTCAATTTCCTTCACCTTCTCTTTGTCGCCCTCGCGCTTGATGGCCTCGCGCTCAATCTCCTTCTGTGCGATTTTGCGTGAAATCTCGTCGAGAGCCTGCGGCACAGAGTCAATCTCCAGCCTCAGCTTGGAAGCGGCCTCATCAACAAGGTCAATGGCCTTGTCCGGGAGGAAACGGTCGGTGATATATCTTTCAGACAGCTGCACTGCCGCGATAATCGCTTCGTCGCGGATGCGCACCTTGTGGTGGTTCTCATAGCGCTCCTTCAGTCCACGGAGTATGGCTATGGCGCTCATTTCGTCAGGCTCGTTCACCATCACCTTCTGGAAACGGCGTTCGAGAGCCTTGTCTTTCTCAAAATATTTCTGATACTCGTCGAGCGTTGTGGCACCTATGCTTCTGAGCTCACCGCGGGCAAGGGCCGGCTTGAGGATATTCGCGGCATCCATCGCCCCCTCGCCCTTGCCTGCGCCGACAAGAGTGTGGATTTCGTCAATGAACAGTATTATCTCGCCATCGCTCTGAGTTACCTCATTAACAATAGCTTTCAGACGCTCCTCAAACTCGCCCTTGTACTTGGCGCCTGCCACAAGGGCTCCCATGTCAAGAGAGAAAATCTGTTTGGAGCGCAGATTCTCAGGCACATCGCCGCGGACAATGCGCTGGGCAAGCCCCTCGGCTATGGCAGTCTTGCCTGTGCCCGGCTCGCCTATGAGCATAGGATTGTTCTTGGTGCGCCGGCTTAGAATCTGGAGCACACGGCGAATCTCATCATCGCGTCCGATAACGGGGTCGAGCTTGCCGGAACGGGCACGCTCATTGAGGTTTATAGCATACTTGCTCAGGGCATTGTATGTTTCCTCCGCGCTCTGGTCTGTAGCCTTCTTGCCCTTGCGGAGCTCATCAATGGCACTGCGGAGCTCTTTTTCGCTGAGGCCGGCATCCTTCAGGATAGCCGAGGCGGGCGAGTTGATGTCAAACAAAGCGAGCAGCATTGCCTCGAGGGTCACATACTCGTCGCCCTGCTTCTTGGCAATGTCGATAGCCTTCTGCAGAACATCGTTGGATGTGCGGCTCAGATAAGGCTCGCCGCCAGACACTTTCGGCTGTGCTGCAATCTCCTTGTCAACAGCAGCCTCCACCATCGGAAGACCGGCACCGGTTTTCGCGAAAATAAATTTTACAAGAGACTCTCCCTCAGACAGAATGGCTTTAAGCAGATGAACCGGCTCTATGGCCTGGCTACCGCTGTTGCGTGTCAGTTCAACAGCTTTCTGTATAGCCTCCTGCGACTTGATTGTGAAGTTATTGAAATTCATAGTAACGTGAATAAACTTATTTTTAAATTCTAACACATGGAGCCCCGATAAGGTTTGCGCAGGCCTCCATGTATTTTTTCATTTTAATATTAAAGCATAAATAGCTACCTTTGTGATTGCAAATTATATGCCAACATCAATCTGACAGACATGAAACGTCTTTTCTTTATCGCCATCACCGCGATTGCAATACTCTGCGCCGGCCCGGCGAAGGCCGACACAAAGACCTATTTCCCTTACCCCATGGTGCCGGATTCCATCTCCACCCTGCAGGGCAAAGCCGATTTCTACATCACCCATTTCTGGGATCTATGCGACCTTAAGAAAGGGTTTTCGTCACGTGCCAAAATGGCAGGTGCGCTACACGACTACTTTGACCTTATGCCCCACGCCTCAGCGCGGACAGCCCACCGCTCGGTGGCGCTGCTGCTGAAAGAGCTTGACAAACAACCGTCCGACCAGCTGTTTTTTGCCCAGAAAGCCGAGGAGTTCATCCACTCCGACACCTCGCGGATGTATAGCGACGAGCTGTTTCTGCCATTTGCAAGAGCGGTTGTCAACAACCGGCGCATATCCTCCAAGGACAAGCAGCACTTCATCCATCAGGCAAATGTGCTCACCGCCTCACAAACAGGCGCAAGGGTACCGGACATACAGTACACCGACCGCAACGGCAACAAAAGCGTATACACCCCTGACTCCACCCAGGTAACCCTCATCTTCTTCAACAACCCCGACACCGAGGGGGGCAACCTCGCCAAGCTGCGCCTCGATGCCGATGCCAAGGCAACATCATTTATCAACAGCGGAGTGATGAAGGTTGTGGCCATATCAAGCACTGAGCCGGATGACAACTGGAATGAATATGCCAAGTCGCTCCCCGAATCCTGGACAGTAGGCGCGGCTCCTGGCATTGACGATATATTCGACATCCGCTATACCCCCTCATTTTACATTATTGACCAGAACGGCAATATTCTACTCAAAAACGTCAATATCGACAGCATTATCTCCATCATATCCAATCTGTAAGCCATGTCCAAGTTCAGCGAAATAATTGCCGCCACATTTGTCAAGTGCACAGGCTACACATACTCCAACATGGCAAGGCTGTTCATCCGGCTCTTCGTGGGAGTGATGTTCATGCAGTTCGGCATCCGCCATCTGGTCAACTACGAGATAATGGCCGACAGCTTTCCGACAATCCTCGGCTTGAGCTCCCATACATGCCTCATACTCATGATTGTGGTGGAGATTGTGTGCTCCTTATTTATAATGGTGGGATTTCTGACCCGCATATCGGTTATACCCCCTATCGTGTCAATGGTTGCGGCCGAATACCATATTCTCCACGACCTTGTGCCCCAGATATCGGTCTATGGACTTGACTCAGTGCAGCCGGGCTACCTGCCCATTATGTTCATAGGCATTTACCTGTACATTCTCCTCGCGGGTCCGGGCAAAATATCTCTTGACTATTTCATATCACTTTTCCTGCTCAGCCGCAACGGCAAGAACGAAAGCGATGAGCTTGAGGAGGTTTAACCCCAACATCGGCCGGTAATGAATATAGCTGTGTTGATTTCCGGAGGCGTTGACAGCGCTGTTGCTGTTCACCGGCTCGTTGAGCAGGGCCACACCCTGCATCTGTTTTACATACGCATCGGCCTTGATGTGAGTCAGGGTGGCGACTGCTATGCGGAGGAGGATATAGAGATGTGTCGTGCCATCGCCGCCCGCTACAGGCTGCCGCTCGACATTGTGTCGCTTCATCAGGAGTATTGGGATAATGTGATGGAATATGCCATACGCGCCGTCAGGGACGGACTAACCCCCAACCCCGACATAATGTGCAACAGGATGATAAAATTCGGCTTCTTTGAGGAGCGCTGGGGACATGAGTTCAACCGCACGGCAACCGGCCACTATGCCTCCACTCTGGAGAAGGACGGACTGATATACCTTGCAACCGCTCCTGACCCCGTCAAAGATCAGACCGACTTCCTTGCCCGCATCACATATCCCCAGCTGAGCCACTTGATGTTTCCAATCGGCGACATCCCCAAGAGCGAGGTGAGAAAAATCGCATCCTCGCTCAAACTGCCTAACGCATTCCGCAAGGACAGCCAGGGAATATGCTTTCTCGGCAAAATAAACTACAACGACTTCCTGCGCCGCCACCTCGGAGAAAAGAAAGGCGCTATTGTGGAGATTGAAACCGGCAGAAAAATAGGCGAGCACAACGGATTCTGGTTTCACACCATAGGCCAGCGCAAGGGGCTCGGACTCAGCGGCGGCCCCTGGTATGTGGTGAAGAAGAATACAGCTGACAATGTTGTGTATGTGTCAAGGGGCTATGACACCGAAAAGCAGTATGGCAACACACTCCACCTTGACCAGATGCACTGGATTACAAAAGACCCCTGGCCCGACGACTGCTCCGGTGTGAGAATAACATTCAAGAACCGGCATTCACCGGAATTTCTCAAAGGCACCCTCACACGCCTCGACCAAGGCGAATACCTGATTGAAAGCGACACCCGGGTGCAGGGCATAGCTCCGGGACAATATGGTGTCATCTACGATGCCGACAGCAGAATATGCTTCGGCTCGGGAGTGATTACCGGACGCGACATCACCTCTATTACCGCACCCTAAAACCATACCGTAATGACAGACAAAGTGAGGCTTAAAGTACTCGGCATTTCATACAGCCAGATCCAGACCGGAGCATACGCTCTGATTCTCGCGCAGGTTGACGGACCGTACCGCATACCGGTAGTCATCGGCGCCGCAGAAGCCCAGTCCATAGCCCTGAGGATGGAAAGCATCACCCCTCCCCGGCCAATGACCCACGACCTGTTTGTAAGTTTCGCCCATGCCTACGGCGTAAAACTCATTGAGGTGTTCATATACAAATTCGAAGATGGCATTTTCTCCTCCGAGCTCACCTTCTCCGACGGAGAGAGAACGGTTAAAATCGACTCACGCACCTCTGATGCAATAGCGATAGCAATGCGCACCGGCTCGCCGATATTCACAACGCAGGAAATTGTGGATGAAACCGGATTTATCCTCGAGATGCAGACCGGAGAGGACTCAGACAACACAGAAAGCTCAGATACCGCCGATGATATCGTCCGTGAACCAAAGCTTGAGAACTATGCCCTCGAGGAGCTTGAACGCACCCTCGAAAAATATATCAGGAACGAGCAATATGAGGAAGCGGCGAAAATCAATGAGCTCATAAAGAAGAAACGCAACAAACAATAGCCTTACTGAAAAAAAACGTCACAACATAACGCTATGTCAAATATAGTATTCCGTCTTACCGTTATCAACTTCCTGCAGTTTGCCGTCTGGGGCAGCTATCTTGTGTGTCTCGGCCAATACCTCGGCCCCGCCGGACTGGGAAGTGACATCGCCTATTTCTACAGCGTGCAGGGACTGGTGTCCATTTTCATGCCGGCGATTATAGGCATCATAGCCGACAAATGGATCCAGGCACAGAAAATACTTGGAATATGCCACCTGCTCGCGGCAGCATTCATGGGCGCCACATGGTATTACGGCCACACTCATCCACAGCCCGACTTCGCGCCTTTCTTCACCTTGTACACCCTGAGCGTGGCTTTCTACATGCCCACAATCGCTCTTGCAAACTCCACTGCATTCAAGCTGCTGCACAGCCACGGCAAAAATCCGGTGGAAGCCTTTCCTCCGATACGTGTTCTCGGCACAGTGGGGTTCATCGCAGCCATGTGGTTTGTAAACTCCGCCTATTACCATGACGGCTCTTTTGGCCTCACCCTCAGCGAGTCAAACCCCAATGCCGCATTCCGGTTCCAGTACACCGACATGCAGCTCTTCACCTGCGCCGCTCTCGGCCTCATCCTGGGCATATACAGCTTCACTCTCCCGAAATGCTCCTGCGCATCGGCCGGGCAGAAAAAATCGCTCGCCGAAAACCTCGGTCTTGACGCATTCAGGCTCTTCTCCGACAGACGCATGGCTGTGTTCTTTATATTCTCGATGCTGCTCGGCGTGGCACTGCAGATTACCAACGGATTTGCAACAACATTCATATCAAGCTTCAAGGGAGTTGCAGAGTATGCCTCCACCTTCGGAGCCAACAACTCCACACTCCTCACCTCTCTCTCCCAGATTTCAGAAGCGGTGTGCATACTGTTCATTCCATTCTTCCTTAAACGCTTCGGCATCAAGAAGGTGATGCTCATTGCAATGGCTGCATGGGTGCTGAGGTTCGGCTTCTTCGGTCTCGGTAACCCCGGCAGCGGCCTGTGGCTGTTCATCCTGTCAATGATTGTCTACGGTGTGGCGTTCGACTTCTTCAATGTGTCGGGTGCCCTGTTTGTGGAGCAGGAGACAGACGACTCCATCAAATCATCGGCCCAGGGCCTGTTCATGCTCATGACAAACGGTGTCGGAGCATCGGTGGGCACCCTCGTTGCCGGCGAGATTGTAAACACCTACTGCTCATGGCAGACAGTAGACGGCAACTCATACATGCTCGGCGACTGGCAGACACCCTGGTTCATATTCGCCGGCTACTCGCTGGTTGTATGCGTGCTCTTTGCCATAGCTTTCAAATACCGCCATGTGCCTCCGACAGCCAAGGAGATATCCGCCGCCGAAAACACAGCCCTTGAAATAGAATAAGCTATGATACAGTTCTACGCCCCGGATATTGCCACAAATCCCGTACTGCCCGAAAGCGACTCGCAACATTGCTGTCGGGTGCTCCGGATGAAAGCCGGCGATGAAATAGAAGTGATTGACGGCAAAGGCAACCGATATACCTGCGCCATTGTCGACCCCCACTCCAAGCACACTCTTGTGGAGGTGAGGCAGTGCGCTCCGGCACCTTTGTCATGGAACCATTTCATAACCGTCGCCGTCGCACCCACAAAGCATATTGACCGCATGGAGTGGATGGTTGAGAAACTGACCGAAATCGGCGTAAACAGAATCATTCCGCTGCTGTGCGACCGCTCCGAGCGCAAGGACATAAAAGTAGACCGCCTCAACAAAATCGCTGTGGCGGCAATGAAGCAATCGCTCAAGGCCGTTGTACCGGAAATACTGCCGATGACCCCGTTCAAGGTAGCTGCAGACATGGCCGCAGACCAAAAATTCATAGCCTACTGCGACCGCTCGCTGCCAAGGCTGCTCCTCGCTAAAGAATACAGGCCGGCGACATCGGCCACAGTGTTCATAGGCCCGGAAGGCGACTTCTCTCCGGAGGAGATAAAATTGGCCATAAATGACCGGGGATTCACCCCTGTTAGCCTCGGCAACAACAGGCTTAGAACCGAAACGGCAGCACTCTTTGCCTGCTCTACTTTCCACATCCTCGACATGGCAGCCGAATAACCCCCCCCAATCAAGATTTTACACCTTATTATATATAATAAGCCCTTTTCATGAAATTAAGAAACATCACATTTGCTTTAGCTCTGGCAACAGCGTCATTTGCCCCGGCCCAGACTATCTCTCCTATGTCACAGGCTGTTATGAAAGTCTATGACAAAATGATTGAGGAGAACCCCTCGGACTACGAAACCCTTTACGCCCGCGGCTCGGAATACTACAATCAGGATGACTACCTCAAGGCGCTCGACGATATGAACCGCGCCCTGAGATACGCCCCGGAGAATGCAAAGGAGATTCGCTTCGGCGCATACCGCATGAGAGCCGCAATAAATGAGCGCCAGCACCGCTATGTCGACGCGTTCAATGACATCAACTCGGCTCTCGCTATTGTGCCCGAATCACCGGCCTGCATCCAGCAGCGCGCAAACATTGAGTTTGAACTCGGCAAATATTCCGAGGCAAAAGCCGACTACACCCGCCTGCTGCGCATGTTTCCGCGCAATCAGGAGGCTATGTTCGGCCTTGCGAGAGTGGCTGTGAAAGAAAACAATATCGGCACCGCAAACGACTATGCCGACCGCGCGGTAGACCTGTTTCCCTCTTCTGCCGACTCATACATACGCCGAGCTTCTGTACGCACGATGATGGGCAACGCCGAAGGTGCCGTTGACGACTACATCATCGCTCTCACCACCGATGATGCCGCAAACAGCAGAGCTCTCGGATCACTCGTAGCCCTTGCGGACGAAAACTATCCCGCGGTGATGAACGGCCTGTCACGCGCCATCCGTCAGGCTCCGCGTGTGGGCATGTTCTACTACATCCGCGCTGCCATCGCCGAGGCTCACAACAATTTCACCTCCGCAATATCCGACTACGACAAAATTCTCAACGACAAGCTCTATTCATACGCAGGTCTGAATTCATCTCTTGCCAAATGCTTCTACGCCCTCGGCCAGTATGACACAGCTCTCGCCAATGCCGACTACGCTATCAGCGCGACAGACCGCAATGCTCCGTACTACGCCCTTAAAGCCCATATTCTCAACGCTTTGGGCGAATACAACGAGGCACTTTCAAACGCCGAGCGGGCTGTTGAGAAAGACCCGGCATCCGTTGCTGCACTTCAGGCCAAAGCTGATGCTCAGACTGCCCTCGGCAAGTACAATGATGCTTCCGTGACACTCGCCGAAGCACTTCTTGGCGAACCCACAAACCCGGAGATTCTAATCAAACGCGCATGGCTGTGCGAATCAAAGCTCAACCAGCCCGAACTTGCAAAAAGCCTTTATGAAAGAGTGGTGGAGACAGAAAGCGACCCCGCCGATGTGAAATCGCTCAGAGGATTCGCCCTCCGCAAGCTCGGCAAAGATAATGAAGCCGACTCATGGTTCACATCATTGCTAACCAACAACGACGACAACGACGGCCTGATAAACTACTATGCCGCTTGCTACTATGCTGACAAAGGAAGTCTTGAAAAGGCAGCCGACTGCATGGAGAAATCGCTCGACAAAGGCTATGCCAACTACCACAACTGGGCCGACGAGCAGGGTCCCATTTCGGTAAGCGCGCTCAGGGACACCCCCCGTTTCAAAGGCTATATGTCGCGCTTCGCGCCGATATTCAACCGCTGATACAGATAGGCATCCTCATAGCTGCTGCCGCAACGCACCCACGAGCGCATGCGCCCGCTGATTGCATAGCCCAGCGATTCAAACATCCTGCGGCATGGCTCATTGCTCTGCGGCACAACCGCCCACAGCTGATGTAGCCCCAGGCGCAGGAAGCCATAGCGCTCCAGGAGCCCCACCGCCATCGCCCCGTAGCCTTTGCCACGTACATCGGCTGCAATGAGAATACCGATACCGGCCCTCATGTTCACAGGGTCAAAATCATAAAGATCGGCCGTGCCAACCGCACGGCCGGTCCTGTTTTCCTCTATTACAAGGCGCAGCTGCCTACTGGCAAACACATCTGCCTCATAGCCTGCGATATACTCTTCCAGCAGCCTCCGCGAGAATGGAGCCGTAGCGCACCCCACATTCCACAGCCGGGTGTCATTTTCCCAAAGATAGAGATTGTCAACATCAGCAGGCTCCAAAGCCCGCAAAGTAATCATATCGTTGCTAAGAAGTGATTCCATGTGATTGTGCTTTATTTGAATGACTCGCTGAACAGAGTGCGCTGCAGCAGCGAGCGGCCGAGGGTCAGCTCATCGGTGTACTCTATTTCATTTCCAACAGCCATGCCGCGGGCAAGCTGCGTTATCTTGAGAGAATCAAACACCCCGAGCTTGCGGTAGATATAGAAATTTGTGGTGTCGCCCTCCATTGTCGAGGCCAGTGCCAGAATCACCTCCGTGATGCCCTCATCGGCAACACGCTTCACAAGGCTCTCAATCTCAAGCTGATCAGGCCCTATGCCATCCATTGGGGATATCACCCCGCCCAGCACATGATACATGCCTTGATACTGGCCGGTGTTCTCGATGCTCATCACATCGCGCACATTCTCCACTACACACACTGTCCTGTGGTCACGCACCGGAGAGCCGCACACCGCGCACACCTCCGACTCGCTGATATTGTGGCAAACCTTGCAATATCTGATATTCTTGCGCAGATTGATGATAGCCTCGCCGAGGGCTACCCCCTCGCTCTCATCGCGGCGGAGTATGTGCAGCGCGAGCCTGAGCGCCGTTTTTCTGCCCACTCCGGGCAGCCGTGACAGCTCTCTCACCGCATTTTCAAGCACTATTGATGCGTATTCTTCATCCATAACACTGCAAAATTACTGCTAATTTATTAATTTTGCACTGTATTTTTCACAGAACACTATAGACATGGAAATAATACGCACTGTAGCTGAACTTGAAGCCCGCACCGCCGACCTGAGCCGGCAGGGGCGCTCTATCGGTCTGGTGCCTACTATGGGCGCGCTCCACGCAGGACACATGAGCCTCGTCGACCGCGCAAGAAAAGAAAACGACATTGTGGTGGCAAGCGTGTTTGTAAACCCCACCCAGTTCAATAACCCCGATGACCTCCGCACATATCCACGGACAGAGGAGGCCGACTGCGCTCTGCTTTCCGGCGGCGGTGTCGACATCGCTTTCATACCCTCCGTCGAAGAGATATACCCTGAGCCTGACACCCGTGTGTTTGACCTCGGGCCGGTGGCAGAAGTGATGGAAGGAGCCATGCGTCCCGGCCACTTCAACGGCGTGGCGCAGATTGTCAGCAAGCTCTTTGCCATGACCCACCCCACGCGCGCTTACTTCGGCGAAAAGGACTTCCAGCAGATTGCCGTGATACGCCGCATGGTGGAGCTCGAAGGGTTTGACCTCGAGATTGTGCCCTGCCCGATACTGCGCGAGCAGGACGGCCTCGCCCTCAGCAGCCGCAACGTCCGTCTCACTCCCGAGCAGCGGGCTATCGCTCCGGCAATCGCCAAAACGCTTCTTGAGAGCAAGGAGTGGGCCAAAAACCACTCGGTGGAGCAGACCAAACGGTTTGTCACCGAAACCGTCAATTCCTTTCCCCACATGAAAGTGGAGTACTACGAGATTGTTGACGGCAAAACAATGCAACCTGTCAGCGACTGGAGTCAGACCGACGAACCGGTAGGTTGCATCACCGTGTACTGCGGCGATGTAAGACTCATTGACAACATCCGCTACCAATAATCCACCGATATGCTTATCGAAGTACTGAAATCCAAAATCCACAGAGTCACCGTAACCGAATCAAACCTCAACTACATCGGCAGCATCACCATCGACTCGCTGCTGATGGATGCCGCCGGAATTATAGCCGGTGAAAGAGTGTACATCGTGGACAACAACAACGGCGAACGGCTCGACACATACGTTATTCCCGGCGAGCCCGGAAGCGGAATGATATGCCTCAACGGCGCCGCCGCACGCAAGGTGCAGCCTGGTGACATTGTCATCATCATGAGCTACGCCTCCATGACTCCGGAAGAAGCCAGGGACTTCTCCCCGAAAGTGATTTTTCCCGACACCGCTACTAACTCGCTCACAAAATAATCAGATATGTTTGAAAACCTTAGCGAACGGCTCGAACGGAGCTTCAAGCTCCTGAAGGGGCAAGGCAAAATAACCGAAATCAATGTTGCGGAAACCCTCAAGGATGTGCGCAGGGCACTCCTCGATGCCGACGTCAACTACAAGGTTGCCAAAAACTTCACCGACACGGTAAAGGCTAAAGCGCTCGGTCAGAATGTTCTCACCGCCGTCAAGCCAAGCGAGATGATGGTGAAGATTGTCCACGACGAGCTCACCGCACTAATGGGCGGCGACACTGCCCAGATAAACATCGCCGGAAATCCCGCAGTCATTCTCATGTCAGGTCTGCAAGGCTCCGGTAAGACAACTTTCTCCGGAAAACTCGCTAAAAAGCTGAAAAGCGAAAAAGCCAAGCGCCCGCTGCTTGTTGCCTGCGACGTCTACCGTCCTGCCGCCATCGATCAGCTCAAAGTGCTCGGCGAGCAGATTGATGTGCCCGTATACACCGAAGAGGGCAGCAAAAATCCGGTTCAGATAGCCGAAAACGCCATAAAGTTCGCTAAATCAAACCACCACGACCTTGTGATTGTCGACACCGCCGGACGTCTGGCCGTTGACGAGCAGATGATGCAGGAAATCGAAGCCATCAAAAAGGCGGTGAAGCCCGACGAGATTCTGTTTGTTGTCGACTCCATGACAGGTCAGGATGCCGTGAACACCGCCAAGGAGTTCAACGATCGTCTTGACTTTGACGGAGTGGTGCTCACAAAGCTTGACGGCGATACCCGAGGCGGTGCTGCCCTGTCTATCAGAACCGTTGTTTCAAAGCCGATCAAATTCGTTGGTACAGGCGAGAAACTCGATGCCCTCGATGTGTTCCACCCGGCCCGAATGGCCGACCGTATTCTCGGCATGGGCGACATTGTGTCGCTCGTTGAACGCGCCCAGCAGGCCATCGATGAGAAAGAAGCCGCTGAGCTGCAGCGCAAGATTGCCAAGAACCAGTTCAACTTCGACGACTTCCTCAGCCAGATACAGCAGATCAAGAAAATGGGCAACCTCAAGGAGCTCGCATCAATGATTCCCGGAGTCGGCAAAGCAATAAAAGATGTAGACATTGACGACAACGCTTTCAAAGGCATCGAAGCCATAATCCGCTCGATGACAGCCGAGGAGCGCAAACGCCCCGACATCATCAACTCCAGCCGCCGGCAGCGCATAGCAAAAGGCTCAGGGACAAACATCCAGGATGTAAACCGCCTGCTGAAGCAGTTTGAGGACACCCGAAAGATGATGAAGGCCGCCACTTCTATGAAAAACCCCATGAAAATGATGCGAGCCATGCGTCGCAGATAATACACGAAGCAACCGCCACACCTTATATATATAATAGAGTATGATTATTGACGGAAAAAAAATAGCAGCCGACATCAAGCGCGAAATCTCCGAAACCGTGACCGGAATGCTCGCCGCCGGCGCGAAGCGCCCTCATCTCGCAGCAATACTTGTAGGCCATGACGGAGGCAGCGAAACCTACGTTGCCCACAAAGTCAAAGCCTGCGAGGAGTGCGGATTCAAATCCACCCTCATACGCTTTGAGGATGATGTTACAGAGGGAACCCTTCTGCAGACAATCGACCGGCTCAACAACGACACCGATGTTGACGGATTCATTGTACAGCTGCCCCTGCCGCGCCACATCTCGGAGCAGAGAGTCATCGAGGCGATAGACTACCGCAAGGATGTCGACGGCTTCCATCCCATAAATGTGGGCCGTATGTCAATAGGCCTCCCTTGCTTTGTCAGCGCCACACCCGCCGGCATACTCATGCTTCTCGAGCGCTACAATGTGCCCACCAAAGGTGCGGAATGCGTGGTGCTCGGCCGCAGCAACATTGTTGGCAAACCGGTTGCCAACCTCATGATGCAGAAGCACCTGCCCGGCGATGCGACAGTAACTGTATGCCACAGCGCTACGCGCAACATCAAGGAGATATGCAAGCGGGCCGACATTATCATCGCCGCCCTCGGCTCTCCCGGATTCGTAACCGCCGACATGGTCAAGGAGGGCGCCACCATTATAGACGTAGGCACAACCCGTGTGCCCGACTCCACCCGCAGGAGCGGCTTCCGCCTCAGAGGCGATGTTGACTTCGATGCCGTGGAGTCAAAATGCGCCTGGATCACCCCCGTGCCGGGAGGTGTTGGCCCGATGACAATCGTTTCGCTGATGAAAAATACCCTCCTCGCCGCCCGCCACGACATTTACCCCGCATAAGAGCGATGCAAGCAATGAGCGAGTCGGCGATTAAAATAGATGTAGCGGCTGTGATCAGGGAAAAACTGCCCCGTCACAGCCGCTTCATACCTCGACCGCTCATCAGATGGCTCGAACACACCATCTGCCAGAAGCAGATGAACGACATGCTCGATTATGCCGCCGGCAAGCATGGAGCCGATTTCTGCCGGGCCGTGCTCGAAAAACTGAAAATCAGCTATACCGCCCACGGACGAGAAAACCTGCCCCCCTCAGGCAGATGCGTTTTTGTGTGCAACCACCCCCTCGGGGGTCTTGACGGCATAGCTATGATCGATTTCATCGACTCAGTGTACGGCGGCGGTGTTAAATTTCCGGTAAACGACCTGCTCATGGCAGTTACCCCACTCAAAGATATCTTTCTGCCGGTAAACAAACACGGCGCGCAGACCCGCGCCGCAGGTATTGCCATCGACGAAGCTTTTGCCTCATCCGGACCCATCATCATATTCCCAGCAGGGCTTGTGTCGCGAAAGCAGAAAGAGGGTATCGCTGACCTGAAATGGAACAAAATGTTTGTAAACAGATGCATCTCCCACCGCAGAGATGTAATTCCGGTGTACTTTAGTGGCCGCAACTCAAGTTTTTTTTATAACTTTGCGAAAC
Organism: uncultured Muribaculaceae bacterium; assembly: GCA_910588065.1. Taxonomy (GTDB): domain Bacteria; phylum Bacteroidota; class Bacteroidia; order Bacteroidales; family Muribaculaceae; genus Paramuribaculum. The sequence goes on along the minus strand of CAJUPZ010000012.1, from coordinate 39,617 downwards.
TGCGGCAGAAGGCAGGAATCAGACTCAACGTTGAAATGATATACCTGCCCCGCGAAGTTTTCAGATGCGCCGGAGCATCATTCGACATCCATGTGGGCAAGCCAATACCCTACTCCTCGCTCAAAGGAGGCAAAGATGCTTCCGCTCAGGCAGCGGAAATTCGGGATATCGTCTACTCACTGCCATCAAAAACCGCTTCCCAGCACTAACCCCTATGGAACAAAAGATTATTGACCCTATATCGCCAACCCTCATCAAAGCCGAACTCACTCCCGACAAACTGCTGAGGGAAACAAACAAAGGCAATAACCTGATATACATAATCGATAGCCACAACGCGCCCAACACAATGAGAGAGATTGGCCGCCTGAGGGAAATCTCTTTCAGAAGCGCCGGCGGCGGAACAGGCAAGGACTGCGACATAGACTGCTATGACACCATGACCCCACCCTGCAGGCAGCTACTTGTGTGGGACCCCGACAGTGACCAGATTCTCGGTGGCTACAGATATATCACCGGGGCAGACATCCGCAAAAACGAAGACGGCTCCCCGCGCATAGCCACCTCCCACATGTTCTCTTTCTCAAAAGAGTTCATGGACAACTATCTGCCGTTCACCATTGAGCTCGGACGCTCATTCGTGCGCCCCGAGTACCAATCTTCCAAGGCCGGTGCCAAAGCCCTTTACGCTCTTGACAACCTCTGGGACGGCCTCGGCGCACTGACGGTCATACATCCTGAAATAAAGTATCTCTTCGGCAAGGTTACAATGTATCCGAGCTACTCGCGCGAATGCCGCGACATGATCCTTTACTTTCTCAACCGCCACTTCCCGGATCCCGACAACCTTGTGCGCCCCTTCTCCCCGATGCCCACCGACATTGACATCGAGGCAATGGAAAAACTGTTCACCGGCACAACCTTTGCCGAGGACTACAAGATTCTCAATAAAGCGATCAGGACCCACGGCGTAAACATTCCGCCGCTCGTAAACGCCTACATGAGCCTCAGCCCCACCATGAAAATGTTTGGCACAGCCATCAATGACGAATTCGGTGACGTTGAGGAAACCGGCATATTCTTTGTCATCGACGAAATTTTTGAAGAGAAAAAGCGCCGTCATATCGGCACATATCACCATGATTGAGCTACCGAAAGACACCCTTGGAAAATCACCCTACAAGCGGGGTGCCGACGACGGACTGTTTTTCGGCATACTCCTCTGCGCCATGTTTTTCGCAGGGGTGTTCTCCTTTGAGGTGCCTCTGCTCGGGCTTTTCTCCTTTCTGCTGATGCTCTCCGTGCCTTTCATGATATACCGCTTTCTGCGCCGCAGCTATGTTACCGACCGGGGAGCCACCCCGCTGTCATCGCTGTGGATGCAGGGAATCATGACATTTGCCTGCGGATGCCTCATCGCGGGTCTCGTGGCCACGATATACCTCAAATGGATCAACCCCGAATTCATCATCACCCGCCTGCGCGAAGTCATTGAGTTCTACCGCGACAGCCCCTGGGACAAAGGCGCTGAGACTGCCGTTGTGCTCCAGCGGATGATTGACAACCATCTTGTGCCCGGACCGGTGTCCATGGTGGTTGAGATGATATGGCTCGGCATATTTTCCGGCTCGCTGCTCTCTGTGCTCATGGCACTACTTGCACGCGCGAGAGGAATTGATAAATCACTCAAAAAATTTTGAAACAAATGGATATTTCTGTCATAGTGCCGCTTTACAACGAAGCCGAATCTCTTCCCGAACTCGAAAGCTGGATTGCAAGGGTGATGCAGGAAAACTCCTTCACCTACGAAATTCTTTTCATAAACGACGGCAGTACCGACTCCTCCTGGCAGGTTATCAAGGAGCTGTCGCTCAAAAATCCCGCCGTAAAGGGAGTGTGCTTCCGGCGCAACTACGGAAAATCGCCCGCTCTCAACACCGGATTCGAGCGCGCCAAAGGCGATGTGGTCATAACCATGGACGCTGACCTGCAGGACAGCCCCGATGAAATTCCGGAGCTTTACCGCATGATTACCCAGGAGGGCTATGACCTTGTGAGCGGTTGGAAACGCAAACGCTACGACCCGCTGTCAAAAACCATTCCTACAAAACTGTTCAACGCCACCGCCCGCAAAGTCAGCGGCATCCACAACCTGCACGACTTCAACTGCGGACTAAAAGCCTACCGCAACAATGTGGTGAAACACATCGAGGTGTACGGCGATATGCACCGCTACATACCCTTCCTCGCAAAGAATGCCGGATTCGGCCGCATAGGCGAGAAAGTGGTGCACCATCAGGCACGCAAATACGGCAAGACCAAATTTGGACTCGACAGATTTGTAAACGGCTACCTTGACCTCGCAACCCTTTGGTTCACAAACAAATTCGGCATCAAGCCGATGCACTTTTTCGGTCTGCTCGGCAGCCTCATGTTTATTCTCGGCTTCATAGCAGTGATTATTGTCGGCGCCACCAAGCTCTATCACATGCACGCCGGACATCCCTACATCCTTGTAACCGACTCGCCTTACTTCTACCTGTCGCTCGTGCTCATGATTCTCGGCACACAGCTTTTCCTCGCAGGCTTCATCGGCGAACTGATTGTTCGGAACGCTCCGGGACGAAACCACTACGAAATAGAAGAAGAACTCAAAATACAATGATACCTATGGACGCTTATCCCCAGCTATACGACATTGTGGCATCGCGATACTCATGCCGCTCATACACCCCCGCTCCGGTGAGCCGCGAAATGGTGCTCGCCGTGCTTGACACCGCCCGCCTCGCCCCCTCCGCCTGCAATAAACAGCCCTGGCTCTTTATTGTGGTCGACACCCCCGAGCTGCGTGAAAAAGTGATAGCCACCTACGGACGCGACTGGGTGAAGGATGTGCAGACATTCATCATTGCCTGCGGCATCCACCCGGAGGCATGGCACCGCGCCGACGGCAAAGACCACACCGATATAGATGTGGCTATAGCTGTTGAACACATCTGCCTCGCCGCCACATCGCTCGGACTCGGCACCTGCTGGATATGTAATTTCGACGCTCCGGCACTGTCATCCGCCCTCAATCTTCCGGATGACACCGAACCGATTGCAATCATTCCGATAGGCTACCCGAATCCCGACTCCAAAGTGCCGGCCAAAAACCGCAAGGAGATTGATGAGATTGTGAAATGGGGAAAATTCTGAAACTCATAACCGCCGTCGTTGCCGCCGCCTGCTGCTGGAGCTGCAACACATCCGGCTGTCTGCAAAACCAGAGCAGTGTGCCCCTTGCCGGATTCTTCTCCAGCTCCTCAGGCGAGGCGATTCTCGTCGACTCCCTGTACATTTTCGGTATAGGTGCGCCAAATGACTCCTCGCTCATATACGGACGCAGCGCATCAATGGTGTACCTGCCGCTGAGGTCTTCCGCCTCCTCAACAGCATTCTGCATCCACTATATGCAGCAAGCGCTGGCCAACCCCCTGCTCAACGACACCATTACGATCGACTACGCTTCCGAGGCTAAATTCGTTTCAGAAGAGTGTGGCGCAATGTACTGCTATACAATCAACAGCATAGCCGCTACAGACCACTTCATTGACTCGGTGACGGTGATTGACCCTTATATCGACAACCTTGACATCATGCGCCTCAAAATCTACTTCAGAGTTCAGACCGAAGATGAAGATGAGGAGGAGGACACTGACGAACCACATCTCTGACACCCATGCGCCAACTGATTATCATATTCACAATCATAGCCTGCCTCTGCTCTTGCGGAACCGCGCTGGCCCAGCGGCGCATCAACCCGGTGACACCGCCTCCCGCCACCGCCGGCACCAAAAAGGACACCAAGCCCGCCGAAGTAGACAAAAGCCGCCTCGCCGAAATGCGTGACGCGCAGGGCAATGTGGTGCTTGTCGACACTGTCACCGGCCAGGAGTATGTCGACACCACCGCCCTCAACAAAGTGGTAGGCAATGTCTACCCCCTGCTGCACGCTGTAACAGTGGCCGCCGATATATGGGATCCCGCGATGCGACTCCTCGGTCAGCACTACGGTGGCATTGGATTCTGGGCCGAGCTCAGCCTGCACAACCGCTTCAATCCGGTGGTGGAGTTCGGTCTGTCCTCCGCCGACATATCTCCCGACGGCTTCAACTACACCTTTAAGAGCCCGATGGCTCCATACTTTAAAATCGGCTGCGGCTACAATATATTCTACAACTCCAATCCCGACTACCAGCTCACATTCGGCCTGAGATACGGATTCACTCCCTACAAATGGAGCATAGCCGGCGAAACAAACGGCGGCTACTGGCCCGCCCAGCCGATTGACATTCCCTCGCAGAGCGCAAGTGCCGGTTACTACGAGATTGTTGCCGGAATCAAAGTAAAGATTTTCAAAAACATATCGCTCGGCTGGCAGGTGAAATTCCATTCACTTCTTCACGAAACAAAAAACACCATAGGCGAGCCGATGTACATTCCCGGATTCGGCAAGCGCGGAACCCCTGTTTCAGGCGGATTTTCAATCATGTACACCCTGCCGCTGAACAAGAACACCGCCCCGAAGGTTAATACATCGGATGAGGGCAACAACGTCGCTGCCCCGCAATAAGCGAGTGATTCATGAAAAAGATTATCATTGTAGGTGCCTCATCAGGCATTGGAGAGCGGATAGCCACCGATTTTGCACGCGCCGGCTGGCGTGTGGGCGTTGCCGCGCGCAGAGTTGAGCGGCTGAACGCTATCAAGGAGCTATATCCCGCAAATGTAGCGGTAGCGGAAATCGATGTCACACGTCAGGACGCTGTCAAAAATTTCAACGGTCTTATTGAGCTCACCGACGGCATGGACATTCTTCTCTACGCCGCCGGAACCGGTTTTTACGACCCCGACCTCGAAGACACACGCATCGACACCACCCTTTCTACAAACGTCACCGGTTTTGCAAGGATTGTCGCCGCAGCCTACCGCTACTTCAAGGCAACGGCAAACCGCACCCCCGGCCAGATTGCAGTCATAACATCCGTTGCCGGTACAAAAGGTATAGGAGTGGCCGCAGCATACAGCGCCTCAAAGCAATTTCAGCAGCGCTTCATCAACGCCCTTGAACAGCTCGCCTACCAACAGCAGGTGAATGTGCGCTTCACCGACATACGCCCCGGATTTGTGCGCACTCCGCTGCTCGACCCCGAAAAGGAATATCCCATGATAATGAGCATCGACCAGGTGGCGCCACTGATTGAGACTGCAATCCTGAAACGCAAACGCAGGGCAACAATAGACAGCCGCTGGGCTATTGTAAACGGTATATGGCGACTGGTGCCACAATGTGTGTGGCGCCACATCTCCCTCAAGTGGTGATTTTCAGCGCAGCAGAGTGGCTGCGGCTATGGAGGCTATGCCCTCCTTGCGTCCGGTAAATCCCAGATGCTCGGTTGTTGTGGCCTTTACAGACACCCTGTCGACATCGATGCCGAGATCGGCGGCAACGGTACTTCTCATCTCCTCGATATAAGGAGCCATCTTCGGAGCTTGCGCGATGACTGTCACATCCACATTTGAAATACGGTAGCCCTTGTCGGCCACCAGCCCTGCCACATGGCGCAGAAGCACCCTGCTGTCAGCGCCTTTGAAGCGTGGGTCCGTGTCCGGAAAATGATAACCTATATCCCTGAGAGCCAGCGCACCCAATATTGCATCGGAGAGCGCATGGAGCGCCACATCAGCATCGCTGTGGCCCATAAGCCCGAGTTCGTAGGGTATCTTCACTCCGCAAATCCATAATTCGCGCTCAGGAGCGAAGGCATGGACATCCATGCCCATGCCGGTGCGTATATCTGTAATTTCCGCCATATAATCGAATAATAAAACCTTCCGCAAAAATAATCAAAAAACGCCGGATTTCGCTCAGCGTTTTTTGCCAAAAATCTCGCGGAGGCCGTCCATGTCGAAAGTGAGAGTGAAGCGCAGAGTCTGGTTGAGCGGCGATGTGGCCGCTGTAGCCAGCATATAGGACGCGTCGATGCGCAGGATATTGAGGGCAAATCCGGCTCCGATGCCGAAGTACTGGCGGTTGCCCTTCATAGCCGACTCATGGAAATAGCCTGCCCGGGCAAAAAACTGCTGGTTGTACGAATACTCTGCTCCGAGCGACCACATTATCTCCTTAAGCTCCTCGTTGAAACCGCCGGGAGCGTCGGAGAATGACTTGAAAATGCCGGTTATAGGCGACATATTTTCCCAGTTTTCAAGAGCATCAAGATACTCGCGTTGCCCATCAGGCGTGGTTGTGTCGTAGTCGTTTTCGCGGGGGCGCGCAGGCACAAGGAGTTTATTAAGGTCAAGTCCTATAGACAGGTTGTGGTAGTCGGCGAGCGGAAAGGTGAAATTGGTGCCGATACGCAGGTTTGTGGGCAGAAACGCCGGGTCTTCACCGTGATTGTACGACACCTTGGTGCCTATGTTTGAGATATTCCAGCCCCACGACCACTGACATTCGTTGCGTCCTATTATGGGATAAGTTGTGTAATAGCCTGATATATCGGCTGAAAAAGCAGAGGCTCCGGTGGAGTTGTCACCCGCGTACGAATCAGAGAAGCCGAGGTCGGAGTAAATATATCTGAGCACCACACCCATGGAATACTTCTCCGACAGTTTGCGCGAATAGCCCACGTCAAAACTCATTTCGTATGGGTTCAGGGTCTGTGCCGAGCCTATTGCTTCGGAACCGGTGGTGACCTCACCTAACGAGAAGTAGCGCAGCGAAGCGCTCGCCACCTGATTGTCGCCGCTGCCTATCTTCCAGTATCCGGCAATATTCGCAAGAAAAATATCATCGACAAGCGAGCGCAGCCAGGGGGTGTAGCTTAGCGACACCGCCGCCTGACTGTAGGCGAAAGCATATTTCGACGGATTCCAGAACTGCGAGTTGGCGTCAGGGTCTGTGGCAGCGCCAAGGTCGCCCATCGACGAGCCGCGGGCATCGGGAGCGATATTCAGCGAGTTCACTCCGGTCTGGATAGGGTTGAAATCATTCTTATCCTGAGCATTTGCGCTGAAGAGAGCCGCAATGCCCAGACACACACATGTCAATGCTTTTGGTTTCATACATATTTAACTGCAAGCACTGCCGTTTATTGCCCTACCCTCAAAAAATATTGCCCTGACCGCACGGATTTGAACAAATAACAGCGCTTCTTCATTTTATTTCTATGAAACGCACTACCATGGACGGCTGCACCGCAGCTGCATACATTGCCTACGCTTTCAGCGAAGTGGCCACGATATATCCCATCACCCCGATAGCCTCTATGGGGGAAACCGCCGACAAATGGCACATCAAGGGGGTGAAAAACCTCCTCGGAAGCACCATGGAGGTGCGCGAGATGGAATCGGAGCTCGGGGCCGCCGGGGCTACCCACGGCGCGCTGGCCGGGGGAGCATTGGCAACAACTTTCACATCCTCCCAGGGGCTCATGCTCATGATTCCGAACATGTATAAGATTGCAGGTGAGCTGCTTCCGGGAGTGTTTCATGTAGGGTGCCGTTCACTCGCCACCCACGCCCTGAGTATCTTCGGCGACCATCAGGATGTTATGGCCTGCAGGGCCACAGGATTCGCCATGCTTGCATCGGCTTCGGTACAGGAAACCCACGACCTTGCCATTGTTGCCCACATCGCCGCACTGCGCGGCAGTGTGCCTGTGCTCCACTTCTTTGACGGATGGCGCACTTCAAACGAAACCGCCTCTATCGAAACAGCTACATATCTGGAACTTGAGCCTCTGCTTCCCAAAGATGCCGTTGAGAGCTTCCGCCGGCGCGCAATGAATCCCGAGCACCCGGACTTGCGCGGCTCCGCCCAGAACTGGGATGTCTACTTTCAGAACACTGAGGCCCGAAACCGCTACTACGACCGCCTGCCGGAAATTGTGCAGCAGGCAATGGACAGTGTGGCAGCCCTCACGGGCAGGCACTATCACCTGTTTGACTACACCGGCTCACCGGATGCTAAGTATGTGATTGTGTCAATCGGCTCATCAACCGATGTCATAGACTATACGGTCAGCCATCTCAACGCCGTTGCCGGCACCCGCTACGGAGCGGTGAAGGTGAGGCTTTACCGGCCTTTCAGCGCAGAGAGCCTGCTCGCAGCCCTGCCTGAGACAGTTGAGAGAATAGCCGTGCTGGACCGCACCAAGGAGCCGGGGTCGTCCGGCGAACCTCTCTTTCTTGATGTTGCGGCGGCAGTAGCAGCATCAGGCCGCAAAATCACGGTTACAGGTGGCCGCTACGGACTCGGCTCCAAGAATTTCGACCCCACCATGGTGAAGGCCGTGTTTGACAACCTCGCCTCCCCCACCCCGATGCACGGCTTCACCGTTGGCATTGAGGATGATGTCACCCACCGCTCCCTGCCGCTGCCCGAGAGGCTCATCATCAAGGCATCCGGAGTATCATCTGCTATTTTCTACGGTATGGGGTCTGACGGCACTGTAGGGGCAACCCGCACCGCCGCAAATATCATCGGCAACGCCGGCAATCTCTACAGTCAGGCTTATTTCGAATACTCGGCTAAGAAATCCGGCGGATTCACCGTGTGCCAGCTCCGCTTCGGCACCTCGCCCATAAAGCAGGCATATACTATTGAGTCTGCCGACTACATAGCCTGCAACAAAAGCAGCTATGTGCGCCGCTTTGCCCTTGTAGACTGTCTGGCCGACGGCGGCACATTCGTGCTCAACTCCAATTGGAACGCCAAGCAGATGGACTCAGCCCTGCCGGCCTCGCTGCGCAGAGCCATCGCCTCGAAGAATATTCAGATGTATAATATTGACGCCCAATCAATTGCCCGGGCAAACAACCTTGGCGTGCGCATCAATATGATTATGCTCGCGGTATTCTTCAAGCTACACCAGACCATACCCTTTGACCTCGCCATGGCCGGACTGAAACAATACATCACCGATATGTATATGCACGAAGGGGGACAAACGGTGGCCAACAACCTCGCCGCTATTGAGGCCGCGGCCGGAGCCATCGTGAAAATAGAATATGACTCAACCGCGTGGCTTTCAGCCACTGATACCGAGGCCGCTGACAGTCAGCAGCTGCCGGAGTTTATTGAAAAGGTGGCTATACCTTGCCTCGACCTCAGGGGCGACTCGCTGCCGGTATCGGCCTTCTCTCCGGACGGCACTTTGCCGATGGGCACAACAGCATACGAAAAACGCACTATTGCCGACTATATTCCGCAGTGGAACCCGCAGAAATGCGTGCAGTGCACTGAGTGCTCGCTCGTATGTCCTCACGCAGCAATACGCCCGTATCTGCTTGATGACGGGGAACTGAAAGCAGCACCCGCCGGAATGTCTGCCATAGCCGCTCACTCACCTCAGCTCAAAGGGCTGAATTTCAGGATACAGGTGTACCCCCACGACTGTACCGGATGCGCTTCGTGCGCAACAATTTGCCCGGGCAAAGCCCTTGATATGCAACCCATTGACACTCAACTCGCATCGCAAGCCTCTTTCCTTGACTATCTGCAGAAGAATGTGGCTCAGAAACCGGGACTCGTTGAGAGAACAACAATCAACGGCTCGCAGCTATACCAGCCGCTGCTTCAATTTTCCGGAGCCTGCGCCGGGTGTGGCGAAACACCATACGTCAAACTGCTCACCCAGCTTATGGGCGAACGTCTCATAATTGCCAACGCTACCGGCTGCTCCTCAATATGGGGTGCCAACTTTCCGAGCAATGCCTACTGTGTGAATTCCGACGGACACGGCCCGGCCTGGGGTAACTCGCTGTTTGAAGACAACGCTGAGTACGCATACGGAATAGCAACTGCCATAGCCGCACGGCGCAGCGAGCTCACCGACATTGTGAACCGCGCCATCGCCGACCCGGCCACCTCTGACAAGATAAAAAAAGCCTTGACCGGTTGGGTTGACACCAAAGCTGACGGCAATGCAAGCATCGCTACCTCAGCCGCGGCAATTTCAGCCATAGAAGCTGACCCGGCCACTCCCCTGCGCAATGAAATGCTTGCCCGCCGCGACCTGTTTGTAAAGAAAAGCATCTGGGCCATCGGCGGCGACGGCTGGGCTTACGACATTGGCTTTGCCGGACTTGACCATGTGCTTGCCCAGGATGTTGACATCAACATACTGGTTATGGACACCGAATGCTATTCCAACACCGGCGGCCAGACATCAAAGGCAACCCCGCTCAGCGCCGTGGCAAAATACTCGGCAGACGGCAAACGCACCTATAAAAAAGACCTCGGCAGAATGATGATGGTGTATCCCGACGTCTATGTTGCCTCAATAGCCCTCGGCGCAAACTATCAGCAGACAATCGACGCCCTCACCGAAGCCGATTCCCACCCCGGCCCGGCTATTGTCATAGCGTACTGCCCCTGCATAAACCATGGCATACGCGCAGGGATGAGCCACAGCATCGTCGAGGAGAAAAACGCCGTGCTGACAGGCTACTGGCAGCTATACCGCCGCAACCCCGCCGCCGGAGCCGCTCCTGAAGTTGACTCCCCCGCCCCCAACGGTGCAATAATCGGATTTATCAACGGCGAGGACCGGTATGCCGACCTCAGGATGACAGACCCGCACGCGGCGGCCACCCTTCAGCCTCAGCTCAGCAAGCGCACCTCCTTTATTTACACCGCTCTGACCACCGACAAACTGTAATCAGGAAAGCGACCTACAGCCCAATTCCGTGATTTGGCCGGGTTTCATTCCGTGGTTTGGCTGAGTTTCATTCCGTGATTTGGCCGAGATTCATTCCGTGATTTGGCTGAAAGGCCTCAATACCCCGAAATATGTTTCTCTTTACCACCTCTATATCCACTTCCCCTATACCGGAGCCGGGAGTGGTAGGCGGCGTGCATTGGAATATGCAACTAAGACCGGAATGCAACTAAGATGTGGTTGAATGTCAGCATTATTTTGTAACTTTGTGAAATCAGCTTAAACAAGTTCTTAATAACCATGACAACAGTAAACCAATCGACTGACAATAGGCTGGAATGCGTGGATGCCCTTCGCGGTTTTGCTTTGCTTGCCATTGTGCTTCTCCATAATCTGGAGCATTACAATATCTTTTATGGCCCGGCGCCTCAACCGGGCTGGCTTGAACAACTGGGCAGCAGGACTACGGAATTGATTTATTTCCTGTTTGCGGGAAAAGCTTATGCCACGTTCTCTTTGCTTTTTGGATTCAGTTTCTTCATACAAATGCGCAATGCCCGACGAAGAGGAGAAGATTTCCGGGCAAGGTTTGCCTGGCGTATGCTGCTGCTCGCCGGATTCTCACAACTACACGCTCTGTTTTACAATGGTGACATATTGCTGCTTTATGCCGTATGTGGTCTGATACTGATTCCTGCGTCATCGTGGAGCAACCGCACGGTGCTTGTTGTAGCCGCCATACTCATGCTTCAACCCTTATGTTGGGCCAAAATCGGGTATGCCCTCATCAATCCGGACTATATCGACACCAACTCTGAATTTTATAAATATGCCGCATCTGCCGAACAAGTAGGCCGAAATGGAAATCTTTGGCAAACGCTCGCCAACAACATCTGGAATGGTCAGCTCTACAGCAATTTTTGGCAGGTTGAGGCCGGCAGACTGTTCCAGACCCCTGCACTCTTCCTGCTCGGCATGTGGCTTGGGCGCAAAGCTTATTTTGAGAAATCAGATGACAGCACAGCATTCTGGAGAAAAGTGCTTCCATGGTCTATAGCAGCTTGCATTCCGCTGTTTATGCTCAAGACATATATTCCGGCACACATTTCAAACGTCACAGTGTTGTCGTACTACAGCATAGCTGTGCCTATGTTATATAACTTCGCTTTTATGTCGACTCTGGTGTCGGCATTCATGCTCGCATGGTTTTATGCCGGCAACGGATACACCGTACAGCGCTTCATCATACCGTTTGGCAGGATGAGCCTGACAAACTATATCGGCCAGTCCATATTGGGTGTTACCATTTACTATCATTTCGGTCTTGACCTCTGGGATAAAGTGGGAGCATTTGAATCGGTGCTTATCGGAACAGGCATTTTCACCGCACTTTTGTTGCTGAGCCGCCGGCGTCTGGCCTCACACCGGCAGGGTCCGCTGGAGTATTTTTGGAAGAAAGCCACATGGATAGGAAAGGAATCAAAACCATGCCTTATAGCGACCAAACGCAATAACTAATCTTGTGTTAAATTATTTGTTTATTTGCTTGAATATCTTTTGCGCTGCTTCATTATTATTCGTAATTTTGCAGCCCTATGCTTCAAGTACAAGAATTTCAGACTATCACAATTTCGGTTGACTACTGCGATACGGTCAACTATGCCAATATCCACAATGGTGACAATGTATGCGCCCTGTTGAAAATCAAAAACACAGGTGCCAAGAGACTCAACAACATCACAGTTGCTGTTGAAGGCTACTATTTTCCCAAATCCAAGTATACAATAAACCTGCTGGAGCCGGGCAAGGAGAAAGTGCTTGATGCCTCGCAGATAAGCCCGTCTATTGACAGATTGTTGGCTCTGTCGGAAGCTGTGTATACCGAACTGGGCATTTCCGTACGTACAAACTCGCGCGAAATCGCCATGCTCCGGCTGCCTCTCACCATTCAGGCGTGGAACCATTTCCGGTGGGACATTGATAAATATCAGAATGTGACATCTTTTGTAATGCCGCATCACTCATACGTATCTGAAATAGTATCGAACGCCAACAAAATTCTCAAATGCAAAAATCCGGAATACGCGATGGTTGGCTACACGGAGGATCCTGATCTGTTCAAGGCTCAGCTGGAATCTGTATGGGAAGCGCTATCTGCCGAAAACATCAAGTATCTTACCGGTGTTTTCGCTCCGAACGCCGACGGCCAGAGAATTATGACACCGGACCTCATACGCCATTTCCGTCAAGGCAATTGCCTTGATATGACGCTGCTTATGTGCGCGTGCCTCGAGCGTATAAATATGTCGCCGGTAATGGTTATTATCAACGGGCATGTGATGCCGGGTGTATGGCTCAACAATTACCGTTACTCCTCCAAGCCCATCATAACAGACCCCAATAAGCTTTCAAAAATTATTCTGAAAGATACCGGAATCTACACTTTTGAGTCTACCATGATGGCCGGCGACTGCTCTCTATATGAAGCTTGCTGCACTGCCCGCAACAACATCAAAGCGTCCAGCCCCCAAATGTTTATAGACATCTCTGCAGCAAGAGCCGCCAACATCAACCCGCTCCCCCTGGCAAACAGTCCGGCGGATCTGCCGCCAATTGAATCATTCGATGTCAGAGGTTTCCTCACCCCGGCCGATGCTACCCGTCTGGAAGCATGGGAGCGCAAGCTGCTGGACCTTTCACTCCGCAACTCCATGCTCAACGTGCGCATAAGCCGCAACATATCCGCTATCAAGGAAAAGAATCCTGAAAATATCATCACCCTTCTGAAAGAGGAGATTCTTGACGCAGTGGTGGGTGAAAAAGGGGGCGAATCGCCCGAGGAGATTCTCAAATACCTTCACCGCGCCGCACGCACATCGCTCGAGGAAACCGGCACAAACAGCCTGTTTGTGACAATAGGAGCGCTGGAGTGGTATGATATGAGCGACAACAAACCTCACATTGCACCCCTGCTGTTCATCCCGGTTCAGATTGTAAAGAAAACAGCGCTGTCATACACCGTACGCCTGCGCGACGATGACACAATGATCAACGTCACGCTCATTGAAATGCTGCGCCAGATGTTCGGCCTCTCAATGCCGGAGCTCGACAACATACCGGAGGATGACAATGGATTCCACGACTGGAAGAAACTCTTTGATATTTTTGAAAGCCATGTTGCCGAAATCAACAAACACACCCACGCCTGGAACAGGTGGGTGGTGAAAAAGATTTCATTCATCGGGCTATTCTCATTCACCAAATACCTGATGTGGAGCGACATACACAATCACCGCGCGGTGATTGACCGCCACCCGCTGCTCCACGCCATGATGGAAAACAAATACGATGGCAGGCCGGTTGAAGTGTCACCCGCAGCGATAGAGGCCGAGGCTATGTCAACCCTCATGCTGCCGGTGGAATACGACTCCTCTCAGCTTGAGGCTATATCCGAATGCCACAACGGCAAAACATTTGTGCTCCACGGTCCTCCCGGCACCGGCAAGTCGCAGACAATCACCAACATAATCGCCGACATGATATACAGCGGCAGGAGAGTGCTCTTTGTCGCTGAAAAGAAAGCCGCTCTCGAAGTAGTGCGCACCCGCCTTGAAAACATTGGTCTCGGCCCGTACTGCCTTGAACTCCACGGCACAAAAACAAATAAAAAAGATTTCTTTGCCCAATTCGATGCCGCAAGGGCGCTTTTTGAAAAATCACCGGACACACTGATGGCCAACGACCCGGAAGGCCAACGGTATGCCGACAACCTGCGATACATCCAGGGGGTGCTCAGCAGCATTACCGACGCCATCCACGCCGAACGGCAGCATGATATGTCGCTCTACGACATTATTTGCCGATACATTGCCAATAAATATGAAGGGCTTGCCTTCTCATACGAGAATATGGGCGGTTTCGCGCCATCCGACATCACCACCCTTTGCGATGAGATTGCCTCGCTTGATGTTGTGACCCGGCTGCTTGGCAAGCACCCTTCCGAATCAGGCCTTTTCGGGCTTTATCCCACACAGAATACTGTAGAGAACCAAAAACGCATCACCGAGATAATCCCGGCGCTGCCTCAGGCTATAGCAAACGCGCGCAAGAAAGCAACCGGGCTGCTCAACCGCTGGTTCCGTAAAAAATCGGTAGAGGAGATATTGCACTCATCCCCGCTGTGGAAAGAGTTTGACTCACTCGCCCTCGCCCCCGATGCAAGGACATGCAGCGCCGAAGAGCTTGAAAAGACCATTGAAAGATGGAAGTCCTCATTGAGTGAGCTGCGACGGTGGTATCAGTTCTCCGAAAAATACCATACCATCGACAGCTACAACGAACCCGGCATAATGGCCCACTACCTCAACGGCCACTCAGCCGAAGAAACAGCAAAATCCACCGTATCAGCCTACTATCACACCCTTGCAAACAACGCGCTGGACACTGACAGCCGTCTGCGCAGTTTCCACGGCACGCTGCATGAGGAAAAGGTGAAGCAGTACACCCTCGCCGCCGACGCGTTCATGAAATGGCAACAAAAAGAGCTGTTGAACGGCATGAGGCGCCACATCCACTCTCTCAATCTCAGTGATGAAGAAAAGAATCAATTCGCAACCCTCGCACGGCGCTCCATATCAAATGGCCGGGCTGTGTCGCTTCGCAAGATTATTGCCGAAGCTGACTTGGTAATCGGCAAGATTTTTCCATGTATGCTCATGTCGCCCCTCAGCGTCGCCCAATATCTGGAACTCAAATCCGGCCTCTTTGACCTCGTTATTTTCGACGAAGCCTCTCAGATGGAGACGCCCGACGCCGTAGGTGCCATTGCCCGTGGCGGCGCCACCATTGTTGTGGGCGACCCCAGGCAGCTGCCGCCGACGCGATTTTTCCAGTCGCGCGGATACGCCCTTGATGATTATGACGAGAAATCCGATGCCGACTCCATACTTGAGGACTGCATAGACCTCGGACTCCCCTCCCACTACCTGTCGCGCCACTACCGCTCGCGCCACGAAAGCCTGATAGCTTTCTCAAACAGCGCGTTCTACAACAATCGCCTGCTTACCTTCCCAAGCAATAATGATGCTGAGCAGAAGGTGTCTGTCATAGACCCCGAAGGCATTTATGATGTGGGTCGTTCGCGCACAAATGCCATAGAAGCCGAAGCTGTTGTCGACTATGTGATTAACCGTGTGGAGTCTACCGATGCCGATGAGCTGCCCTCCATAGGCATAATCGCGTTTTCCAAGATGCAGAGCAACCTTATAGAGGATATTCTCAACGATAAGCTGCAGCGCAAAAAAGATGTGCGCATGAAACTTGACAGCTGCGAGGAACCCCTGTTTGTCAAAAATCTCGAGAATGTGCAGGGCGATGAACGCGACCTCATCATTTTCTCAATCGGTTACGGGCCTGATAAAAACGGCAATGTGTTGCTCAATTTCGGCCCGCTCAATATGTCCGGCGGCGAGCGCCGGCTCAACGTGGCTGTGTCGCGAGCACGCGAGGAGATGGTGGTGTTCAGCTCGCTCAAACCCCACCATATACCCACCGAGGGCAAGTGGTCTGCCGGAGTTAAGGCGCTGCGCGGATTCCTTGATTTCGCACAAAGCGGCATTCTGCCTCAGCAGCAACAGAATGATGACGCCTCGAAAGATTCAGTTGTAGAGGATATCGCCTCCGGGCTCCGCCGGAGAGGCCTTGAGGTAAAGACGAATGTCGGCCGCAGCTCTTTCAAAATTGATATTGCCATTGCCGACCCCGAAAACCCCGCTGTGTATAAAAAAGGACTTATTCTTGACGGACGCAACTACCGGTCGCTCCCCACGGTGCGCGA
Source organism: uncultured Muribaculaceae bacterium (assembly GCA_910588065.1). GTDB lineage: Bacteria > Bacteroidota > Bacteroidia > Bacteroidales > Muribaculaceae > Paramuribaculum. The sequence goes on along the minus strand of CAJUPZ010000012.1, from coordinate 23,072 downwards.
CCGCGAGGTAACAATTCCGGCTGTTCTCAACAGGCTCGGCTGGGAGATACAGCGTATCTGGGTGGTCGACTGGATTGAAAATCCGGAACAGGTGCTCGACAGCATCTGCGGGGACGCGGTTTGATAATCCACATAAAAAAAGGAGACGCTCAAGGCGCCTCCCCTTTTTATGCAGCTATCGAAAAATCAGCGCATTTCAGTGTATGAAATCTTGTCCATGTCGCCATAGTCAAGATTCTCGCCGCCCATACCCCATATAAACATATAGTTTGAGGTACCGGCAGCCGCATGGATGGACCATTCGGGCGACATGATGGCCTGCTCGTTCTGAAGCCATACAAGGCGCTCCTGCTGAGGCTCGCCCATCAGGTGGCAAATCGCATTGCCCTGGGGCACATTGAAATAGAAGTATGCCTCAACTCGGCGGTCGTGAGTGTGCGCGGGCATGGTGTTCCACACCGAGCCGGGCTTCAGCTCTGTAAGTCCCATCTGCAGCTGGCAGGGTCCCTCCTGAAGCACATTCGACACAATCAGCTGATTGATTACCCTGTCGTTGCTGTCCTCCATCTTGCCGGCGGCGAAGCTGTTGGCTTTCAGCGAACCCTTGCGGCCGTCGATTGTCACAAGCTGTGTCTTGTATGCCTTGTGGGCAGGAGTTGAGTTTATATAGAACTTTGCGGGATTTGAGGCATCCTTGGAGCGGAATGTCACCTGCTTGTTGCCGCGGCCCACATACAGCGCATCCTTAAAATGCAGCTCATAGTCCTTACCGTCGACACTCACAATGCCGTCGCCGCCAACATTGATAACCCCGAGCTCCCTGCGTTCGAGAAAATACTCAGCCTTGAGGGGGTCGATTGTCTCAAGAACCACAGTTTTACCGACAGGCACAACACCGCCGAATATCAGACGGTCGTACATCGAGTATGTGAGATTGATTTTATTCTCCTCCATCACATTGCCCATCATGAAATGCTTGCGCAGCTGCTCGGTGTCGTAGCCCTTCACATCATCGGGGTGGCACGCGCGCTGCACTGTGTATGAGGTCTGTGCGGTTGCCGCAACTGCCATTGCAAGGGCAGCGACAGAAAGTAGTATCCTGTTCATTTTCTTATATCTGATATTATTTTAAGTGAATATTCGCATTTTTCAGTGATATACTGCCAGTCGCCGGCAGCAACACGATCTTTGGGAAACAGTTTCGAGCCCATCCCCACGCAGAACACTCCGGCGCGGAACCAGGCTGTGAGATTTTCCTCTGTGGGCTCGACCCCGCCTGTAACCATCAGACGGCTCCAGGGCATGGGCGCCATCAGTCCCTTGACAAATTTCGGGCCGAGCACATCGCCGGGAAACACCTTGCACAGGTCGCAGCCGGCCTCCTGGGCATTGCCCACCTCGGTTACGGTGCCGCATCCGGGGGTGTATGGCACGCCACGGCGGTTGCACACGGCTGCCACTGCCGGATTGAACATCGGGCCTACCACAAAGCAGGCTCCGTTCTGGATAAACAGCGAGGCTGTTGCGGGGTCAACCACCGAGCCGACACCTACAGCCATATCGGGACACTCGGCAGCGGCATATTTCACCACCTGCGCAAAAACCTCATGGGCGAAATCTCCGCGGTTTGTAAACTCAAACGCTCTCACCCCGCCGTCATAGCAGGCCTTCACAACGCTGCACGCCGTGGCGGCATCGCTGTGGTAGAACACAGGCACCATCGGAGCCTGCGCTATCTTGTTTAATACTGATATCTTGTCAAATCTTGCCATATCTTTGTTATCTTTGAACACGTCCGTTGGCCGAGCCTCCGGCAAGAGCCTTCACCTCATCGGCTGTCACAAGGTTGAAATCGCCCGGCACAGTGTGCTTCAGGGCTGAGGCTGCAACTGCAAACTCCAGAGCCTCGCCCTGTGAATCCATTGTCAGCAGTCCATGTATCAGGCCGCCCGAAAATGAGTCGCCGCCGCCAACGCGGTCTATGATAGGATTGATGTCGTAGCGCTTGCTCTGATAAAACTCCTTGCCGTTGTAAATCATCGCTTTCCAACCGTTGTGGGTTGCCGAGAAGGATTCGCGGAGAGTGGAGGCAACATATTTGAAGCCGAATTCCTCGGCCATTGCCTTGAATATGCCTTTGTAGCCCTCAGCGTCGGTGACTCCGCCCTCAACATCGGCCGCCGGCTTGAATCCGAGGCACAGCTCGGCATCCTCCTCATTGCCGATGCACACATCGACATACTGCATCAGCGGGCGCATTATGCTCTGGGCTTTTGCGCTTGTCCACAGCTTTTTGCGGAAATTCAGGTCGCAGCTCACAGTCACGCCGTGACGCTTAGCGGCCTCGCAGGCAAGGCGTGTCAGCTCGGCAGCATTGTCGCTTATGGCAGGGGTTATGCCGCTCCAGTGAAACCAGTCGGCTCCTTCCATAATTGCGTCGAAGTCAAAATCCTCGGGCAGAGCCTCAGCTATGGCAGAGCCGGCACGGTCGTATATCACTTTGGAGGGGCGCATCGACGCGCCGGTCTCACAATAGTATATACCCACACGGTTGCCGCCACGGGCAATATAGTCTGTATGCACTCCGTAGCGTCTGAGTGCGTTCACAGCCGCCTGACCTATCTCATGCGAAGGCAGTTTGCTCACAAAATAAGCGTCATGGCCGTAGTTGGCGCAGCTCACGGCCACATTGGCCTCGCCGCCGCCCCATATCACGTCAAAGGAATCAACCTGCACAAAGCGGTTGCATCCTGCCGGTGACAGACGGAGCATTATCTCTCCAAGAGTTATTATTTTCATCCTTATATTCTTTTAAATCATTCTGTTGTCTGTATTTCAGTGGAGCCTGCCTCAATCATAGCACGCTCATTTCTGAGTATATGCACACGGTTCCACCACATAAGAGCCATTGTGCCGGCGACAAGCAATCCGCTGCCTATCCATTTCAGATTATGCACAAGCTGGAATATTGTCCATGCGAGGGGGCTGCCTGCAAAATCAAGGCTGCCTCCGCTGAAACCCTCCGGTATAGCCACGGCGGAGTCGCCGGTAGCCGCATAGACATCATTAGCCGCGAGAGAAAACCATCCGGCGAGGTTGGTGACCATATACAGGCCGAGAACCAGCACCACAAGTCCCACTATGAATGTTTTGAGCACATTGCCCTTTGTGAAGGGCAGCACAAGGGGGAACACATAGAACATTCCGGCAAGTGATGCGAGCGGCAGAAACTGGTTGCCCGGGAGTATCACCGCCAGCACAAGCGACACCGGTATGAGAAGCAGCGACACAACAAGGGTTGTAGGATGACCGATGACAAGCGCCGGACTCATGCCGATGCTCAGACCGTCAGCACCCTTGAAGCGCCTTGCTATAAGGCTGCGGGTGGCATCGCTGATGGGTTTGAGACCCTCGATGAACAGACCTGTCACCCTGGGTATCAGCTCCATCACCGCACCCATCTTGATTCCGAGCCCGAGAATCCTCGGTATATCGGAAACTATTTCACTGAAAGAGGTGCATGACAGGCAACCGATAGCTATGCCGACAACCACTCCGAGAAAAAGCGGCTCGCCCATCAGGCCAAACTTCTTTTTCATACCCTCCGCATCAATCTCCAGCCTGCCGATGGCGGGGATTTTGTCAAGCCCTTTGTTGATGGCCCACGCAAAGGGCACAAATCCGGCGCAGAAGGGCTGCGGTATGGATATTCCGTCCATATCCTTGTAGAATCCCTGAAACTTCTTGGCGGTCATGTCGGCAATGATAAGGGTGATGATGTAGCACACTATCGCGCCGAAAAATCCCCAGGCAAGCGAATCAGAAGCGAAGTATATAACCGCTCCGATGAATGCGAAGTGCCAGTAGTTCCACAGGTCGATATTGACAGTGCGGGTGGTCTTGGTGAAGAGCATGAGGATGTTAACACCGAGGCACACCGGGATAATAAGCGCACCTACAGCTGTGTTGTATGCCACTGACGCCGCCGCGGGCCAACCCATGTCAAAAACCCTCAGCTGAAGGTGGTAGATATCCACCACCGAGTCAAGCGCGGGGCCGAGCGCGGAGGTGAGCAGCGCTGTCACTATCGACAGCCCGACGAAACCCACACCCACTTTGAGGCCGCTCTTGAGCGCGTCGCTGAACCGAATGCCGATGCACATGCCGAGCACGGTGAATATCACCGGCATCATCACAGCGGCGCCGAGACCTATTATGTAGCTGAATACACCTTCCATCACTTCGGTTGTTTGCCTATGTAAGCAAGAATGCCGCCGTCAACATACAGTATGTGGCCATTCACAAAGTCAGAGGCATCGGATGCGAGGAACACAGCCGGACCCATCAGATCCTCAGGCTTGCCCCAGCGGGCCGCCGGAGTCTTGGAGATGATGAACGAGTCGAAAGGATGACGGCTGCCGTCGGCCTGACGCTCGCGCAGCGGCGCGGTCTGCTCGGTGGCTATGTAGCCCGGGCCAATGGCATTGCACTGAATGTTGTGCTCGCCGTACTCGGAGCAGATATTGCGTGTAAGCATCTTCAGGCCACCCTTGGCTGAGGCATAAGCGCTCACTGTCTCGCGGCCGAGTTCGCTCATCATCGAGCATATATTTATTATTTTGCCGTGGCCCTTGCGTATCATGCCTGGTATGACAGCCTTGGCGCAGATGAAGGGACCCACGAGGTCTATGTCTATAACCTTGCGGAATTCATCCACAGCCATCTCCTCCATCGGTATGCGCTTGATAATGCCGGCGTTGTTCACAAGGATATCTATTGTGCCGACAGTCTTCTCGATATCCTCGACCATAGCCTTGACAGCTGCCTCATCAGTGACATCACACAGATAGCCTTTGGCGTCTATGCCGAGCTCCTTGTATGCCTTGAGTCCGCGGTCAACAGTTTCCTGACGCGAGCAGTTGAAAACAATCTTTGCACCTGCCTCGGCAAATGCCTGGGCAATGGCGAGTCCTATTCCGTATGCGGCACCGGTGACGAGCGCCACTTTTCCTTCAAGAGAAAAATTTACCATAATTATATCTTTAGATTATTTTTATTATTTCACTTTTACTTCGAGCGGTGAGTTGAGCCTCCGCTGCATATCCTCCACACTGTTCACCCAGCTGCAGAATGTGAGGGTGCGCCCTTTGCTCCATGATGAGCCCCAGTAGTACTCAAACTGCTTGCCGGGTTTAGTCGGGGCTGTCAGCAGTGCATGTCCTGTGGCCGCTCCTTTCCGCTCAGGCAGGGGGCGGTAATATGTCCTGTTCTTGTCTGCGGTGAGCACACCTATATATATATGTCCGTATCCACGACCTGTAGTGGGGTCGGAATAGGCCACATAGCCGGGAGCTGTGACATAATCTTTGTCGGCCGGAGCGTGCACAACAATTCCGGCGGCGATTGAATCGGCGGCGATGCCTTCTGTGGTCACGCGGGTGCGGTTGAACGGAGTGCCGGCATCAAGAGAAATCACCCTCACATCCTTGCCGCCGGCATACTCGTAGGTCAGCTCGATGGTTGTGCGCAGCGGGCCGTTGTCCAGAATTTTCCATTGCGAGAAAGCGCCGGGCAGCACAAGCTCCCCCTTGCGGTCTATCACCGCCGAGGCACCGCCGCCGAGGGTCGGACCCACATCATACTGGTCCATTCCGTCGCCATGGTCAATATGGTATGACACTTTCTGCACAAGCTCCTTGAAATACCGCTCCGGCACTACCGGGCGGGTGGTGGATTTGGTGAACACATCATACCCGCTCACGCCGCCGCCCGATGCGGGGCCATATGCACGGTATGCCGCAAAATCGTTTTCCCACGCAAGGTCATCCACCCGCTCGGGATAGAAGGCCGCATACGCCACAACATCCGCAGACGCGGGCTTACCCTCCTCTATTGTGTACACCGAGCGGCCATTCGGAGCCACCGATGCCTGAAATATTATCTTGCCGTCATGGGTAAGCTGCCAGGGCACCTCCGCGCCGTATGTATCGCGGACAATAAATGAGGCTGCCGGTATGAGCGATGCCTCTATCTCAACAATCTCGCTGCGGGGCTGTGGCAGCCGGTTGGCAACCTCAACCGAAGCTATGTGTCCGGCAGCCGAAGCGCTTATTGTGTGGAGCGCCAGAGCCGAAACTGCAAACAGTATACTGCGGTATATCATGGTCATATTATTTAGGTAAAGCGGATTTTTATTCCGCACACAAAATTAATTCTTCGTGCATCCATATAGCCGCCGCAATTGTCCATATCATATTACAAAATAGTCCATACCCGTTGTATAACAACAGTTTTTTATTACTTTTGCACTCACTACTTTATTGCAGGGATAAGTAGACATCAGATAATTGTTATGTGCTGTTGACCATGAAACATGCCTTTAGACACTGCGCGTATAAAATATTTCTCGCTCTCCTCCTCTCCATTCTGCCGGCTTCTGCCTTAGCGGAATATTTCCGTCATCTCACTCTCGGCGAGGGATTGAGCCAACCGTCGGTAATGGCCATAAGCCAGGACCGTATAGGCCGTATATGGCTCGGCACCCGTGAGGGGGTTAATGTGTATGACGGCAAAAACATTTCTGTGTTCAAAGGCTGGGTGGACAATCTGCCCGGGCAAAACAGAGTGTGGATAGGCAACGAGGTCAGCGCGATTGTCACAGACTCGGTGGGAGACATTTACCTGCTTATAGACAACAACATTGTCAAATACCACCTGTGCAAAGGCCACTTCAACCGCCTCACTTCCGATGGAAATGTATCTGCAATCGCAGAAAACAATGGTGAGATTGTTTACATAGCCGGCGATTCAATACTTACGCTCTCGCCCGACAACTCCCGCAAACTCAACTTCAGGGTGCCCGCGGTAAAAAACATTGTTCATCTCACCGCCGACAGCGCCAAATTCTATATAAGCACAACTGCCGGACTATATATTTTCAACCGCAACAACCGCAGCCACCGCCTGCTGCTTCCCGACGACAATATCTATTCCACTTTCATATCTGCCGACAGCGGCCTGTGGATCAGCACCCACGACAGCGGACTGCTGATGATGGAACCGGACGGCCCGACACCCCGTGTTGTCTCCATGCCATCCGCTCCCGAGGGGGTGCTCGGCGCCAGACAATGCCGCCATGCCATTGAAGATGACTTCGGCCGGATATGGTACGGCTCATTCTCAGGCCTGTTCCGCTACGACCCCGCAACCGGCACCACAAGCCACATAAAGATTCCCGCCAACATAGGCGGCCTCACCCACACCTCGGTATTCGGTATCTACCGCGACCGCAAAGGCAACCTGTGGGTGGGCACATATTACGGTGGAGTCAACTATTTCTCACCGGAGGACGACAAGTTCATCAACTTCAATTACGACGGCTACGCACCCTACAATCTGTCCCACTCTTTTGTCAAAGACCTGGTCACCGACCGCGACGGCAATCTGTGGTTTGCAACAGATGGAGCGGGTGTGTCGTGCGTGGATAAAAACTGGAACATCAAAACCCATCTTTCAACCCACACCCACTCCACACCTCTGAGACAGAACAATGTGCGCAGCCTCGCCTACCACCCCGAAAGCAACCGCCTGTTCATTGGCACTCACCTTGGCGGGCTGTCAATCCTTGACATCGACGTCGGCAAGGTCACAAACCTGATTGACAACCCTGCCGTGAGGAATCTGATAGGCGATGTTATCCATGACATGAAGATTTTTGACAATTATCTTTTCCTGTCTACCAAAAAGGGTGTCTTCCGCATGAACCTGCGTTCATCGGATATAGAGAAAGTGAACACGGGCATCAGAACCCAGCAATTTGACATTGACCGCAAAGGTAACATCTTCTGCGCCTCACTTGCAACCCACGATATATATATAATAGAGAATATATGCTCGGACAATCCGGTTACAAGCGTATTTGCCGCTTGCGACAATACTGTCTACCCGACAAACGTGTGCTGCACCGACAGCGCTTTGATTATGGGCACCCTCGGCAGCGGTCTGATGATTTATCCTTACAACGGGGATGCTCCTGTGAACCTGAACTCCGAAAACAGCAAACTTCCCGACAATTACTGCTATGCCGCCGTTCAGGGTAAGGACAACATGGTGTTCGTGACCTCTGAAAAGCATGTTGTGAAACTGAACACCGCCACGCGCGAAATCGAAAGTGTGGCTTTTGCCGATTTCTTCCCCGAATCGCATATCATAAATGAATGCGCGCTAATGTTCCAGCCCGATGGCGACCTGCTTATCGGCAGCACAAAGGGTATAACCCGCATCAACGGCAAAGAATTCAAGAAGAGAAACGAAGGCGGAGAATCATCCGGCATATACTTCTCGACACTGACCGTGCAGAACAATGAAGTGACAGCCGCCGACCCCGACGGCATTCTCGAGACAGCACTGCCATTCGCACACCGCATTTCTTTGCCAAGCAACAGAAACAGCTTCAAAATCAGACTCGGTATAAGCGACTACACCACTTCCACGGCCACCTCCGCCATAGAGTACAGGCTTGATGGCCTTGACACCCATTGGCTAACCGCCGGCAACAACGAACTGAGATACAACGACTTGCCGCCGGGCACCTACAAATTACGCGCGCGCCAAGCCGGCACTGACAGGGAGATTGCCCTCGACATTCATGTGCGCTCTCCCTGGTACAATTCATGGTGGGCATGGATGGTCTACATTCTTGCCGCTCTGGCTATAGGCGCATATATTGTCCATAAGAGCCTTGATGCCGCCAAGCTCAGGCTGTCACTGAAAAAGGAGCAGAATGAGCGTGCGCAGATTGAAAAGGTAAATCAGGAGAAATTTGTGTTCTTCACAAATGTGAGCCATGAATTCCAGACCCCTCTCACCCTCATAATCAGCCATATAGACATACTGCTGGCCAAGTACAAGCGCCATGCCAAGCTATCTGAAGCACTAATGAGGGTGCGAGCCCATTCCGAGCAGATGAGCCACCTGATAACACAGCTGCTCGAATTCAGAAAACTGCAGCAGAACCGTCAGGTGCTCAGAATCGGCTACCATGATGCCAACGAGACACTGCGCGAGACAGCAACACCATTCGTTGACTATGCCACAAAACGAGGCATAGACTTCACAATTGACACTCCTGACCCCGCGCCTGTCGGCGTATATGACCCCGCGCTGATAAACAGGGTGCTGGTGAATATCCTCTCAAACGCTTTCAAATACACCCCCGACGGTGGAGTCATATCATGCTCGGCTGCATCTGACGCCGACGGGAATATTGTTTTTGAAGTCACTGACAATGGCCGCGGTATCGCCGAAAAAGACCTCCCATACATTTTTGACCGTTTCTACAACGGCACCGCCGATGAGCTGAAACGCCATAATGTGGACTACCGCAGCACAGGCATCGGCCTCGCCTTCGCAAAATCGATCACCGACAAGCACCACGGCGCTATTCTCGTAAAGAGCCGCGAGGGGGAGGGCACAACATTCCGGGTGGTGCTTCCCGGCAATAAAGATATATTTGAAGGCGATTCAAACGTTATTTTTGAAGCGGTGCCATCAATACGACCCGTAGAGGAACCGTCATCTGTGGAAACACGGCAGTATGAGCCGGAAGATAACGGCAGCGACACCTCAGAAGATAATAATGAAACCGTTGCTGACAAACCGCTTCTGCTCGTTGTGGAGGACAACGCCGAGCTCCGGGCCAACCTCAGCGACTTTTTCAGCGCCTATTTCAGAGTGGAGACAGCCGAGGACGGAGAGGCAGGGCTCGCCAAAATACGCGAGCTGTCGCCGGACATAGTGGTGTCTGATGTGATGATGCCCCGCATGAGCGGCACAGAAATGTGCAGAATTGTAAAGGCCGACCTTGACCTGTGTCATATCCCAGTCATACTCCTCACCGCGCTCAGCACCACAGAGTCCAAGCTCGAAGGCCTCAACACCAATGCCGACGACTATGTCACCAAGCCTTTTGAATCAACTCTGCTGCTTGCACGCATCGACAACCTATTGAGAATGAGGCGCATTCTTCGCAGCCAGTTTGAAAAGCAGCCGGTAAGCGAGGTTGACATGACTATTGTCAACCCCCTTGACCGCGACCTGCTCAAACGCGCCACCGCCGTTATTGAGGAACATATCGACGATATGGAATTCGACATACCGCTGCTGTGCCGGGAGGTCGGGGTGTCGCGCTCGCTCTTCTTCAACAAATTCAAGAGCCTTACCGGCATGACCCCAAACGCCTTCATTCTCAACTACCGCCTAAAACATGCGGCCACGCTTCTAACAGCGCAGCCGCATCTTAGCATTGCCGAAATAGCTGACCGGAGCGGATTCGCCACCGCCATCTATTTCAGTCGTTGCTTCAGGAAGCAGTTTGGAGTGTCACCCGCAAATTACCGAAAGGGCGATACCGCTCCTGATGCAACAGATGATTGTTAAACCTTAATTACTCTACTTATATTATTTCTCCCTTATTCACTTTTTCAAGGACACATGGCCGTCGATGGGTATACGTCCACCTTTCCATGCGCGCTTCTGCGTCCACTCCCCTGCCGGGTCGGTCCAGAAAGGATGGTCGGCGGGCAGGCCGAGAGGCAGAAACACAGTTGAGGTAATATACAGACTGCCATTGTTGGTATAGCTGTTTGACAGCTCGGGCTGATGGCCGGCAAAGCCGAGGGCAAGATAGCCGCCGGGGGTGAAATTTCCCGGAACGGCAAACATATTATCCATCACGGCTGTGAGAGCGGCTCTCACTGAACCGTTGGTGAGACCCTCAGGCATTCCGTACTTCCATGCCGCCATGGCAAGGGTCTGGAAAGCACCCAAACGGTACACCACCGAGCGGCCGAAAGCGGGATATGTGCCTTCCGGAGATATCAGGCGCTCGATAAACTGGTTGTAGCGCTGCATACGCTTCACGGCGAGCTCACTCTTGATATTGCCAACCCAACGTGTGCGGGGGTTGAGGCTGCGGTTGTTCTCCACTGTCTCAAGCATCTCGATATACATAGGATGGATAACAAACGAGTTGTAATTGTCGAGGGCAAGCTCCGGTCCGTCACCATACATGCCGTCACCGAGATACCACTCGTTGATTTTGGCACCTACTGTGGTGAAGATGAAGTTGTCCGCGCTCTCAGGCTCGGCCATGAGGATGAAGGCTTCTATCAATCCTCTGAAGAGCAGCCAGTTGTTGTATGCCGGACGGTGAAGACGCATCTTCTTGAAGCAGTCGAGGTAGCGGCGCTGTGTTAGGGTGTCGAGCTGCTGCCACAGATTGGGGGCACGCAGAAAACTCTCGGCTACGTAAGACGCATCGACAAGAGGCTGGGGATGTGGACCGTCCCACAGCAGATAGTCGGGGCTGTCAGGATCCACAGCGTGCTTATATGAGGCGAGTGCCCACTCCCTGAGCTGTTTGCGCTTCGCTCCCTCGGCGGTGTTGTCGTCTGGCAGAGAAAGCCAGGGGGTGATTCCGGCCATGAGGCGGCCGAAACACTCCATGTACGACACTTTCGGGTCGCGGCCGTCCCAATCGGGGCTCAGCTCAAGCTCCATGTTTTTCTGAAGCTCCCCCTTGCTCATGTTTTCAAGCACCGGAGCCGAGATGGCGTAGCACAGGTCCACCCACTTCTCGCGGTCGGTCTTGGCGGGAGTCTTGGCCTTCGGGGCTGCGAATGCCGCCGAGCAGAGGAGCATGACTGCAAGTAATATCTTTTTCATAACCTCAGGCATTACTTGTTGTCAAGGTCGCGCTTGCGTTTGAGAGCCTCCAGATAGTAATAGTCGGCATAGTTGAGGGGCACGTCAACCTCGCTGTTGTGAGGAATTGAGCCGGTGGAGTGCTTGAGGATGAAGCGTCCGTTCTCGCCGGGCTTGGCGGTGTACTCGTCAGAGGCGAGCGAGGCCATGATGTCGTCTGCATACTGACGGTATGTGTCGGCGCTGTCAACAGGATATGATGAGAGCTCATAGAGCGCTGATGCTATGATTGAAGCTGTCGAGGCATCGCGCGGCTCGTTGGGCACGTCAGGCGCATCCATATCCCAGTAAGGCACCTTGTCAGCGGGCATGTTGGGGTGGTTGCGCATATAGTTGAATGTCTTGACAGCCTGGTCGAGATAGCGCTGCAGGCCTGTCTCGCGGTAGCACATTGTGTAGCCGTAGATAGCCCATGCCTGTCCGCGTGACCATGCTGACTCATCGGCATAGCCCTGACCGGTCATGCGGTGCATCACCTCACCGTTCTCGGGATTGTAGTCAATCACATGGTAGCAGCTGCCGTCCTTACGGAAATGCTCCTTCAGAGTGGTGTCGGCGTGTGACACAGCCACATTGTAATATGTCGAATCGCCTGAAATCTTGGTAGCCTCGAAAAGCAGCTCGAGGTTCATCATGTTGTCGATAATCACGGGGCATGTCCAGCCGCGGCTTGCCTGCCATGAACCGGGCGATGTGTTCCAGCTCTGGATAATGCCGGCTCCGGGGCGGAAACGGGTGCAGAGGCTGTTGGCGGCGGTGACGAGCACCGAATCATACTGCTCCTTGTTGATGAAGCGGCGTCCGTTGCCGTACGAGCAGTTGATTATGAAGCCTATATCGTGGTGGCTTGTGAGGTGCCGGGCTTCAGCGATAGCCTCGGTATATTTCTGAGCGAGGGGCACAAGGGTGGTGTCGCCGGTGAGCTCATAGAGATACCACATGCTGCCGGGGAAGAAACCGCTGCGCCAGTCGGCATATCCGCAGTAAGCGGTGCTGAAGCGGTTGCGCTTGGTTGTCACCGGGTTGAGCACACGGCTTGAGGTGTCAGCCTCTATGGCCTGACACTGCAGAGCCATCTGGTTTTTGGCGTTGGAGATAGCGGAATCATACCAGGCTGCGGAGTCCGAGCTGTTTTCGGCAGCTGAGCATCCTGCAAGAATCAGGGTGGCGAGGGTGCCTCCTAAAATAAATGTTTTCATACAGTCTGTTGTATTTTTATGTGAAGATTGTTTATTGAGTATCAAAGTGCTTTGATGGAGTAGGTGTAGGTGCCCTTGGCGGGTGTGGACTTGGCGGTGAGCGATATGCGGCTGATTTTCGGGCCCCATACATTGCTCAGGCGGGTATCAGGCAGAGGCTGGTCAACAACTGTGGCCTCGAAAATCGAGGGGTTGTAGGTGAGCTGCGCCTTGTGGCCGTCCGCATCGATGGTCACAACCCCGGGATGCGAGGCATCTACCTTGCCCCAGCTCAGGAAGTTGATGACATTGGGAGTGGTGGGATTGGAAATATCAAATTTGTCGGCCACCTTCACCTCTCTGCCCTTGACATTGTAGGAGCGGATCCACTTGTTTATGCCGGCCTCGGCGGGATAGGCGGAGGCGAGGTTGAGCTCGAAGCTGTTTTTGGTTGATTTCACATCCGAGGCCTTGAACTTGCGGCCGTGGGGCTGCTCGTAGCCGTTGATAACAGGGAGATTGTGCCAGCCGCTCTGCATTGTCCAGATGGAGTAACGCTCGCTGCTGAATGTCTGACGGGTGTAAGTGCCCACTCCGGCATCGATGATGATGGGATAGTTGTCGGCCCACACGGAGAAAGTGCCGGCGTCGTTGTGGTTGTGGCTCTCATCGTTGAAACCGCCCTTGGATGCGAAGAACAGATTTTTGGGAGTGGATATGTAGCAGAACTCTGTTTCGGGGTACCATGTGTATGCGGCGCTCTTGAACTTGCCGTCGTATGCCTTGAGTTCGGGAGCTATGGCGAGCGATGCGAATGTGCGGTAGATGTCGCGGCCGTTTGAGGGAGCGTTGCTGCCGTTGAGCATCATTGCGGCGAAGCCCTTGAGCAGGTCTGAGTCGGCGGCTTTACCGAAACGGTACACCAGATAGGGGTCGCCGCCACCTTTGGCGCTCGCGTCGGCGAAGTTCACAACCCAGCCGTCGCCAACGTATGAGCGGGCTATATACTCACCCATACTCTTGATAAGCGGCTCCTTGCTGATGTCTACCTTGCCGCCTGTGGCAAGACCTATCATGTCGATATAGTCGAGCGTTTTGCCGGCAGCGTGTCCCCAGTATGAGGGACCCTCCTCGCACGCACCGTCACCTTTTATATAATTGAGGAATTTGTCAACACCCTGCATTGTGTAGTACACCACATCGGCATACTTATCCTTGTCATCCTCCATGAGCATGGCGGTCATGAGCACATTGCTGTGACACCAGGGGTTCCAGTTGTTGAGCATACGGCCGTTGTAGTTGCGGCTCGCGTCCCACCACCATTTGTCGTACGCAAGGAAAGGATCGATGATTCTTGTCTCGAGCTCATGGCGCAGGCGGCGCGAAATCTCGGGGTTTATCTTGTCAAATTCGGGCTTCATGAAGTAGTACACCCATGAATAGAGGTTGCCCATATCGCCCGCAACAAGGTCTATCACATGATTGTCGTATTGCTGCAGCGAACGTCCCGGTTTAACAGCCGGAATGTGTGCGCTCAGTGCCCATGAGGTCATTTCTGCGGCGGCATAGACACCGTTGATAAGCTGGTCGATAAAACGTCCTTTGCCCTCGGCGAGCTCAGCCATGAGCAGGTCGGCCACAGCCTTGTTGTTGGCATCCAGCGGGTTTTCCATGATTTTGCGGTTGCCGCTGCGTTCATATTCAAGATAGTCGGTGGCTTTGACTCTGGGCCAGTCGTGGGAAAGAGCCTTCTCACCTCTTTTTATATAGGTGTCCTTGGCATCACCGAGCAGCGAGTCCCATGCGGCTCTGTCGGAATAGGCGGGCAGATTCACCCACTTCTGATCCGAAACAAGCATCTGTTTCAAATCATCTTTGGAAACACTTCCGGTGAGCAGATTTCGCTCAGTGTAAGCTCCTGCGTTGACCGCTATCATTGCGGCGGCAGCTAATGCGATAAGTTTTTTCATGTTGTTAAAAGATTTTGCCGCTAAATTAGTCATATAATCGCCCACGGATATGGAATATCATCCATAATACCGTACACAATTGTCCACACCCGCCGAAATGGCTGATTTTTACACACTTGAACAATTTGTGCGTATTTTAAGGACAATTTGACACACTGCGCAAATGACGCGCGGCGTAATTTTGGCGCAGAAAAAACAACTGTAAAGTGTGTAAACCGATAACAATAAACCAAATTTTCAATAATAACCTGAAGTGAAAACTTCATAAAACAAGTTTTTACATTAATAATTAAACCATGAGGAAAAAGTATTTATCAGCAGCTTTAGCCGCCACTCTCCTCTCCACAGCAGCAGTGTTGCAGGCGCAACCCGTTGAGGGGGGGGGCAGTTACGCTCCCGTAGCTGCCGCTGAACAAAGCGAATCCACCTGCACCGGTACAGTTACTGACGACGACGGCGAACCCCTGCCCGGAGCCACAGTGAGAGTGGACGGCACTACAGTGGCCACATCCACCGACGTTAACGGTGTGTTCAGTCTCGCCAAAGTTGCAAAAGGCGCTAAGATCACATTCACATTCGTGGGTTGCACCCCTGTCACTGTGCAGTGGAACGGCACACCCCTGAACGTCCAGCTCCTTTCTGACGACAACTCTCTCGAAGAGGTTGTGGTTGTGGGCTACGGTCAGCAGAAAAAGGTCAACCTCACCGGCTCCGTGTCATCCATCAACGCCGACAAAATCGCCGAGACCCGTCCTATCACAAACGTGTCGCAGGCTCTCGCAGGTCTCGCAGCCGGTGTGAACGTCACCTCCGGCAGCAACCAGCCGGGCGATAACGACGCAACAATCCGCGTGCGCGGTGTCGGAACACTCAACAACTCCGCTCCCCTTGTTATTATAGATGGTGTGGAGGCCGGTATCAGCACCGTGAATCCCGCCGACATCGAATCAATGTCTATCCTCAAGGATGCCGCTTCGGCTGCCATCTACGGCTCGCGTGCAGCAAACGGCGTTATCCTCATCACCACCAAGAAGGGTAAGAGCGGTTCCATCAAAGTGAACTACAACGGCTATGTTTCATTCAACTCCATCCGCAAAACCCTCACTCCGGTGAGCAATTATGCCGACTACATGGAGCTTATGAATGAAGGCTACTACAACACATTCGGTCAGGAAAACTATATCTATTCCGACGATGTGATCAACGAATGGCGCGCCAACCCCAATGACCCACTGCGCTACCCCAACCAGGACTGGATCGACGCCACTTTCAAGAGCTCGACTGCAACAAACCATGTTGTGTCAATGAGCGGCGGAACAGACAAAATCCGCTTCTACTCATCCTTCGGCTTCAACCACAACCCCGGTGTGATGCCCAACGCCGCATACACCCGCTACAATGCCCGCGTGAATGTTGAGGCTGACGTGAAGAAATGGCTCACTCTCGGCGTGAACGCAAACGGCTACCGCGGTGAGACCGAGGCCGGTGCACGCGCGCAGAGCGACATATTCACCTACGCTTCGGCAACCACCCCCGGCATGGTGTTCCAGGCTCCCGACGGACGCTTCGGTGCCATGAACAACCCCGAGGATGACTCACAGTGCGCTGTGAACAACCCCATTTCTCGCGCATACCGTCTCGCCGGCACCACCCGCAAAAACAACAGCCGCATTCGCTTCTTCGGCACAGTGCGCCCTTACGAGGGTATCTCTGTGACAGGTACATACAACTATGAGATGACCGACACCGAAAACCGCAGCAAACCCCAGTTTGTGCAGGGTTGGAACTTCAAGGACGATGTGCAGACCTACGACAGCACAGGCAAAACAAGCGTGAGCTACGGCGATGGCAAGGTAGAGCGCTACTTCTGGGACGTGGTTGCACGCTACAACAAAAAATTCGCTAACCGCCTGCAGTTCGACTTCATGGCCGGTGTGTCAAGCGAGCTTTACCGCTCAAAGAGCTTCAGCACTTCCAAGCAGGATCTCATTGACCTCGACCTCTGGGCTCTCAACGCCGCCACAGGCGACGCAAGCGCCTCAGGCAGCTCCACAGAATGGTCCATGCGAAGCTACTTCGGCCGTGCCAACTTCAACTGGGAAGACAAATACCTCCTCGAGGTGAACCTGCGCTACGACGGCTCAAGCCGCTTCCGCAAGAACAAACGCTGGGGTGCTTTCCCCTCCGCTTCATTAGGCTGGCGCCTCGAGCAGGAAAACTTCATGCGCGGACTTGTTGACAGAGGCCTCAACGCCCTCAAACTCCGCGTGAGCTACGGTGAGCTCGGCAACAACTCCATCGGCAACTACGAGACCCTCGCTCTCTACACAAACTCCGGTATGAGCTATGTGCTCGGCAATTCTCTTGCAAGCGGCCTGGCAATGAGCGCGATAGCCAACTCACTCCTCACATGGGAGTCTACAAAGGTGCTCAACGTTGGTGTTGACTTCTCTCTGTTCAGAAACCGCTTCACCGCCACCGCCGAGTACTTCAACAAGCGCACCAGCAACATCCTCATCTCTCTCCCCGCTCCCGCAGTGCACGGCACTACCGACCTGCCCAACCTCAACAGCGCCCAAGTAACCAACCAGGGCTTCGAGCTGACCATGAACTGGAATGACCGCATCGGCAATGTCACATACGGCGCCACCGCAAATGTCACATACGTTACAAACAATGTCGACAAGTTCAAAGGCAAGGAAAAATCAGGCATGTCAATCTCAGGAGCAAACCTCATCTGGGAAGGCCATCCGATCAACAGCCAGTACCTCCTCAAGGTGGACCGCATTATCCAGACCGACGAGGATCTCGCTCTTGTGCAGAAAATGATTGACGAGGCTCCCGTAGGCTCAAACGGCAAGAAGGTGAACCCCTTCGCTTCCTTCGGCACTCCCCAGAAAGGCGACCTGCTCTATCAGGATACCAACGGCGACGGCATCATCAACTCCGACGACCGCGTGATTGTGTCCGACGGCCCCAACCCCAAATGGCTCCTCGGCCTCAACCTCAACGCACAGTGGAAAGGCATCGACTTCAGCATGCTAATGCAGGCATCGCTCGGCGCAAAACGCTACTGGCAGTCAACCGCCTACAACACTCCGACCGTACGCTACGGCTACCAGCTCAACAAAGAGGTGTGCGATGGCCGCTGGTATGAAGGCCGCACAGACGCCACATATCCCCGCCTGCTCTTCTACAGCAACGCTACCGTAAACACCCAGGCCAGCGACTTCTACCTCCAGGACCTCGCATTCCTGAAGATACGCAACATCCAGCTCGGCTACACACTGCCCCAGAAATGGACAAACGCTTGCCAGATTGACCGCGTGCGTATCTACGGCTCGCTCGAGAACTTCTTCACTTTCACCAAGTTCAAAGGCTTCGACCCCGAGGTGTCCGGCATGGCATATCCCACCATGCGCCAGGCTGTTATCGGTCTAAATGTAACATTCTAATATCTTAGGAAATCATGAAACTGACAAAAATATTACTGGCGGCAACAACCGTGTCGACCATGATTCTGTCCGGCTGCTACGACCTTGAGCGCAATCCGGACTACCAGGTGAGCTCCGGCACCTTCTTCAAAACCGAAGATCACGCCAAGCAGGCCATGATGGGCGTGTACAGCCAGATGCAGAACGACAATGTCTACGGCATCGCTTTCGGCTGGGATGCTCTCGGCGGTATATCGTTCGGATACGACAACCCTTCGTTCCAGACCATACAGACCGGTGCCGTCGCTATCACAAACGGCTACTTCTCAAACAAATGGGCTGCCCTCTATGAGGGTATCGCACGCGCAAACAATATTCTCCAGAATGTTGACAAATGCGACATGTCTGACGCCCTCAAGGCTCAGTACAAGGCCGAAGCCCGTTTCATGCGCGGTCTCTACTACTTCCAGCTGCTCGACTTCTACGGCGGTGTGCCCCTCTACGATGAGACAACAATAATCTCGGAGGAATTCAACACAATGCTCAAGCCCCGCAGCAGCGAGGAAGATGTGCGCAAATTCATCCTTGACGACTTCACAGCCGCTGAGGCTCTGCCCGATTCATGGGATGCCGCAAACGCAGGCCGCGCAACTTCAGGAGCAGCAACTGCCATGAAAGGCAAGACACTGCTCTTTGCCAAGCGCTATCAGGAAGCCTCCCAGTGCTTCGCTCAGCTTATTTCATCCGGCAAATATCAGCTCTACTCAAGCTATGCAGGGCTTTTCACACCCGGTGGTGACGAAAGCTCCGAGATGATTTTCGCCATACAGAACATGGGCGGTCTCGGCACCGACATAGGTATGCCCCTCTGCTTCTACCTCGGCACCCGCGCATCCTACGGCTCTTGCTGGAACAATGTCATGGCCGCCACAAGTTTCGTTGACTCTTACGAATGGGCCGATGGACGACCCTTTGACTGGAACGAGGTATTCCCCGGCTTCAACGAGAGCAATGACGTCAAGGCAGAGGTGTTCTACTCCACTCTTAACACCGGCAAGACAGCTGTTGTAAAGTACACCGACCACAAGCAGGAGCTGCTTGACATGTATGAAAAGCGCGACCCCCGCATGATGGCCTCCATCATCCTCCCCTACACCCACTACCTCGGCTGGTCAAAGAACGCTAACGCGGACCATGAGTATGTGCTCGCCAAAGGCATGGGCAACCCCGCAAACAACGGTCTTATTCAGGTGAACGGCAACCATGAGGCTTATCTGTGGCGCAAGTTTGTGCCGGAAGGCAACATGAACGGTGCAATCAACAACCGTGCCGACACACCCATCAACTTCCCCATTGTGCGCTACGCCGATGTGCTCCTGATGCAGGCTGAGTGTCTCAACGAGCTCGGCGACCAGCCCGGAGCTGTGGCTCTTGTCAACGAGGTGCGCACCCGCGCCGGTATGCCCGGCATCAACAGCGGTGCTTCATTCCTCAGCGCCAACGGCCACGACGAGGTGTTTGAACGCATCCGCCACGAACGCGCCGTAGAGCTTGCCTGCGAGGGCCACAGCTTCTCGGACATGAAGCGCTGGGGACTCCTCGAAACCCTCAACGGCCGCAAGGAGGTATATGTCACCGGTGCCAAGACTCTCTACACCCGCAAGGTTACAAGCCGCGACTACTACTGGCCTATTCCCAGTGGTGAAATCGACAAGAATCCTGACCTTGTGCAGAACCCCGGATGGTAATCGCTTTAGCCTCATAGGTATATCAATTGTGGAGACAATGGTTGGGCTGCAACGCCTTCCATTGTCTCCACTTATTAATTTTGTATCGATATGAAACATTTACTCACGGGAGTGCTGTCAATATCAGCCACCCTTGCCATTGCGAAATCGCCGAATGTAATATATGTGTTTCCGGACCAGATGCGCAACCACGCCATGGGGTTCTGGAACAGCGAGGGCTTCCGCGACTCCGTGAATTTCACCGGCGACCCCGTCATAACTCCGAATCTCGACGCTTTCGCGCGGCAGTCAAAGGTTCTGACTTCGTGCCAGAGCAACTTTCCTCTCAGTTCGCCTCACCGCGGAATGCTGCTCACCGGTATGTTCTGCAACAATTCCGGTGTCAGCACAAACTGCGTAGCAAACCGTCCGGTGAGCGACCTCAGAGATGATGCCGTGTGCATCAGCGACGTGTTTGCAGCCGCGGGCTACAGCTGCGCGTACATCGGCAAGCTACACGCGCATCACCCCACACCCAACGACCCCGATCGTCCCGGCAAATATGTTGAGGATATTGTGCCGGCATGGGATGCTTACACTCCCCCGGAACGGCGTCACGGCTTCGACTACTGGTACAGCTACGGCACGTATGATGTGCACAAGCATCCGCACTACTGGGACACTCAGGGTCGCAGGCACGAGATAAGCCAATGGTCGCCTGAGCATGAAACCGACAAAGCGCTCGCCTACCTGCGCAACGAAGGCAATGTGCGCAATCCCGACGCTCCTTTCTTCATGATGGTGAGCTACAATCCTCCTCACAGCCCCTACCGCTCCACCGAGGACTGCCCGGAAGATGCTTACGCACTCTACGCCGGCAAAACCCTCGGCGAGCTGCTTGTGAGGCCAAACGCCGACACCACCATGACAAAAGCCCCGAGCGTGCGCTACTACTTTGCATCCGTCACCGGTGTTGACCGCCAGTTCGGACGGATTCTCAACGCCCTCGACTCGCTCGGACTCTCCGACAACACTATAGTCGTTTTCTCATCCGACCACGGCGAGACAATGTGCAGCCAAGGCACCAACGACCCCAAAAACTCCCCGTATGCCGAAAGCATGAATGTGCCAATGCTTGTGCGATACCCCGGCCATATAGCTCCCGGAATAGACACGCAGCTGCTCATGTCAAGTCCCGACATAATGCCCACTCTGCTCGGACTCGCCGGACTCGCCGACTCTATACCCTCAGCTGTGGAGGGGCGCGACTACTCCGCCCGGTTCATGGGGCTTGAGGGTGGCCCCGCGCTGAGAGAGGGTACGCTCTATTTCAAGAACAGCGACGGAGCAAAAGACTCGCTCGGCAATGTTGTCAGCTACTTCCCCGTTTCACGCGGCATCAAGACTGCGCGCTACACCATGGCCCTGACGCTCGACAAAAAGACACGCTCGCTCAAAAGCATCCTGCTGTTCGATGACATAGCCGACCCCTACCAGCAGCATAACCTGCCGGCAGAGGAAAACATGGAGATAGTGTCGCAGCTGTGCGCACTCATGGTGCCCCTGCTCAAAGAAGCAGACGACCCCTGGTACAACGAACGCATACTCCCCGACCTGCTCCCCTACGACTAAAAACTAAAAACTAACACGTCGATATATCGCGCCCACCTCATCCCGCCTGACCGCGCTGATAGCGTCGGAGACGTCTGAGCGCAGGATGCGCGAATATTTCGTTAACCGCGTACGCAGTGCGCGGACAATCAAACGATTACACATTTAGTGCCGGAGGTACTACACCTCCCGCATCTACCGCACATGCACCACGTAGGGCGCCGATACATCGCGCCCTCATCATCCTATCCACCGCATAGGGCGTCGGAGACGTCTGAGCGCAGGATGCGCGATGTCACGAATATCCCCGGCACGAGCGCGTAGCGCGAGGCCTGGGGTGCGGAGACCCCACCCTCTCTCCTCGGAGCCTCGCGAGAGGCGATGTTATGAGAGCTTCCCCTACACCCCAACTAACAACCAAGCACCTCAAGCAACTGCTCGCCAGCCCTCTTGGTATCCACCTTGGTGATGATATGGGTTATGACATGCTGCGCATCCGTCACAAACGTCGTTCTGACAGTACCCATGTACTCACGCCCCGCCATACGTTTCTTCTGCCAGACCCCGAATGACTGGTTCACCTCAGTTGTCGGGTCTGACAGAAGCACAAACGGCAGCGAATACTTCTCGGCAAACTTCTGATGGCTCGCCACCGAATCCTTGCTGATACCAATAGTCACATACCCCTTCGCCTCAAGCTCACCGTTGAAATCTCTGAGTGAGCAAGCCTCGGCGGTGCATCCCGGAGTATTATCCTTCGGATAGAAATACACAATCAGAGCCTTACCCTCAAAGTCAGAGCTCCTGACCTCCTTTCCGGCAGAATCGATACCCAGAATCTCCGGAATTTTATCACCTATATTCATATACTTGATACAATTGTTGATTGATTCCGTAAAATTACAACTAATTTCCAATCCTCCCTTATAAGATTTATAGAAAATACCTCATCATCCCACGCACACCGGCCTCCCGGTGTTGGCGTCGGAGACGTCTGAGGTTCGCAGAACCGATGTCATGGATATCCCCGGCACGAGCGCATAGCGCGAGGCCTGGGGAGGAGAGCACCCCTCTCTCCTATGAGCCTCGGAGAGGCGATGTGATGTGGCTTCTCGCACCCCTCACCCGGTTCTTAAGCACTCCAGTCCCCGCGGTCATTCCCCTAATCCCCTGCGCACCGATGACGCTGCGGTCAATCCTCGCAATTGCCGCAGTTGGAGCAGTCGCCATAGGTGGCGAACACTATATTTGGCCTGAGCGCAGGATGCGCGAATATTTCGTTAACCGCGTACGCAGTGCGCGGACAATCAAACGATTACACATTTAGTGCCGGAGGTGTAAATTCTAATTTAAAAAGGAGCCGGATTCTAATTTAAAAGTGCGCCATTT
>CAJUPZ010000011.1 GCA_910588065.1 uncultured Muribaculaceae bacterium | reverse complement strand
TCGGGTACAAAGGTAAAAGTTAACAATATAATCGCACCCTACGGGCGCTCATCACTGCAGCGCGGTGACAGTGAGACCGGCGGTGGGCGGAGACAAGAGAGTGTGGGCGTCGGAGACGTCTTAGCACCCGGCGGGTGCGATGCCGTAGAGAAACCTCAGGTTGCGCTTCGCTTACCTGAGGACAGACATCCCGGTTTTTACCTCTGAGCCTCGTGAGAGGCGAAGCTGTGTAGGCTTCTCCCGATATCGCAGTGTGACCCCTACAGGGTCATTGGCTTGGTGGCGCGTTATCGTGTGGTGTCGCTTCGCTCCACCGCCACGCTATTGTCTGACCACCCGCTCTCCGCGGGTGGAAATCGCCGCAGGACAGTGGGTGCGATATATCGGCGCCCCTACAAGGTGCACACGCGGAGGGTGGGGCGCGCTGCTTTATTTTTTGGTGGCGGTGCCGATAAGGGTGGCGGCTGTGGCATCCTTGATTTCAACCTCCACAAAATCACCGGGGCGATAGCCAGCGCGGTCAAACACCACTGTTTTATTAGTCTCCGTGCGGCCTACGAGCTGCTCCTTGCTGCGCTTTGATATGCCGTCGGCAAGCACAGTGAATGTTTTGCCTATGTCCCTGCGGTTAGACTCCAGCGACAGCTTGCCCTGGAGAGCTATCATGCGGTTAAGGCGCTCAATCTTCACATCCTCGGGCACATTGTCAGGCATACATTTGGATGCGAGGGTGCCGGGTCGCTCCGAGTATTTGAACATGAATGATGAGTCAAATCCCACCTCCTCCATCAGAGTCAGGGTCTGCTGAAAATCCTCCTCGCTCTCGCCGGAGAAACCGGTGAACATATCCGTAGATATGCCGCACCTGGGGATTATGCGCTTGATGGCAGCGATGCGGTCGAGATACCACTCGCGGGTATATTTTCTGTTCATGGCCTTGAGCACAGCGTTGCTGCCGCTCTGCACAGGAAGGTGGATATGATTGCAGATATTCGGGCGCGAGGCTATTGCCTCAAGGGTGGCGTCGGTCATATCCTTGGGGTGGGAGGTGGTGAATCTCACCCTCATCCCCTTGGCGGCATCCGCCACTTTGAGCAGCAGCGAGGTAAAGTCTGTAATCTCGCCGGTGGCGGGGTCCTCATAGCGGTACGAATTCACATTCTGGCCTAACAGAGTCACCTCCTTGAAGCCGTTGGCCCGCAGATTCTCCACCTCGGCAAGTATGCTCGCCGCCTCGCGCGACCGCTCACGCCCGCGGGTGTAGGGCACTATGCAATATGAGCAGAAATTATTGCAGCCGCGCATAATGCTCACAAAGCCCGAAATGCTGTTGGCGCCAAGGCGCAGAGGCATCACGTCGCGATAGGTCTCGGTGGTGCTGAGCTCCACATTGATAGCCTTTTCGCCAATCTCGGCCGCTCCGAAAAGCGAAGGAAGGTCGTTGTACGAATCCGGTCCGGCAACAATATCCACCCCGTGCTCATTGATAAGCTCATCCTTCACCCGCTCGGCCATGCAGCCTATTACCCCTATTATCAGAGGGCGCTTGCGCTTCATGGCCCGCAGATGCTGCAGACGGGCAAATATCTTCTGCTCCGCGTTGTCGCGGATAGAGCAGGTGTTGAGCAGCACAGCATCAGCGCCGTCAATGCTCTCCGCAGGCTCGTAGCCGGCGGTCTTCATGACAGCGGCCACAACCTCTGTGTCAGCCACATTCATCTGGCATCCGTAGGTTTCAATAAAAAGATGACGGGCACTGTTGCCATAAGTAGACACTTCCTCTGTTTTTGGCATAATTTTTTATGTTATAGGGCATAACCCTTGATTTTACTTCAGGAAAAATGTAATTTTGCACAAAATTACTAAACGAGTGCAGATGGAGCAAATAATCGTAGCCATTTTAGCATTGCTTTTCAGCGGAATCATTGCCGCCGTAAAGGAATACGCCAAGAAAAAGAGCACAGCAGCAGCCCCCGCCGTGCCCGATTTTCTTGACAACCCCGCTCCACGACGCCCCGCTGCGCCGGGCTCAATCCCCGTGCCGCCGCGACCTGCCACCATACCTGAGCTCCCGCTCCCCGACGAGGGTCAACGGGTTACCGACGACTCCGCTCCGGCGATATATTCAGCCGACCCAGCAGATGACAACACCCTGCAGCTCCACCGCGAGCGCTGGCGCAGAGCCATCATCGACGCTGAGATAATCTCCCCGAAATATTAATACGAACACAATAATACAGTAATAAATATGGCATTCCCAATTCTCTCGGCAAAGGAAGCCGCCGCCCAGATTCCCCACAACGCCAACATCGGCCTCTCCGGATTCACTGCATCCGGTTCGCCCAAGGTAATAACCGAGGCTATCGCCGCCAAGGCAGTGAAGGAACATGAGGAAGGCAGACCCTACAAGGTGAATATCTTCACCGGCGCTTCCACCAACAACCACGCCGACGGCGCGCTTGCAAGAGCAAATGCAATTGGCCGTCGTACTCCCTACCAGAATACCCCGGACCTCCGCAAGCGCATCAACTCCCACGATGCCCACTATTTTGACCTGCATCTGTCGGAGCTCGCACAGAAATTCCGCTACGGAACATACGGCGACCTCGACTTCGCCATAATCGAGGTGGCAAAAGTGTTTGACAACGGCGAGGTAGTGCTCGGCACAGGTGTCGGCAATGTACCCACATACGCCAAGTATGCCAAGCGTATTTTCCTTGAACTGAACAACACTCTGCCGGAAGGACTTTACGGCCTGCACGACATATATATGCCGCTTGACCCGCCCTACCGCCGCGAGATTCCCATCTACAAACCCAGCGACCGCATCGGCGAGCCGACTGTAAAGATCGACCCCGCCAAAATAGCCGGCATAGTGCATTCCGACGCTTACGACGGCATCAAAGGATTTACCGAACTCGACGATGTAACCCTGCAGATCGGTGCAAATGTCTGCAACTTCCTCCTCGCCGAGGTGAAGGCCGGGCGCATCCCCGCTTCATTCCTGCCGATTCAGAGCGGCGTGGGCAATGTTGCTAACGCTGTGCTCTTCGGCCTCGGAAACGCCAAGGAGCTTCCTCCCTTTGAAATGTACACCGAAGTGGTGCAGGACGCCGTAATCGAGCTAATGAAGATGGGCCGCTGCAAATTCGGCAGCACATGCTCGCTCACCCTCTCGGACAAAACAGAGGCCGAGGTACTGGCAAACATCGATTTCTTCCGCGACAAAATCGTTCTCCGTCCCGCTGAAATATCAAACAGCCCCGAGATCATCCGCCGCCTCGGTGTAATAGCTATGAACACAGCCCTCGAGGCCGACATTTTCGGCAACATCAACTCAACCCACGTTGTAGGCACCAAGATGATGAACGGCATCGGCGGCTCGGGCGACTTCACCCGCAACGGCTACCTGTCCATATTCAGCTGCCCCTCAATCACAAAAGGCGGCCTGATAAGCAACATCGTGCCGATGGTGTCGCACGTCGACCACACAGAGCACTCTGTCGACATCATCATCACCGACCAGGGTGTCGCCGACCTTCGCGGCAAAGACCCCGTGCAGAGAGCAGAGGCAATCATCGACAACTGCGCACACCCGATGTACCGCGAACTGCTACGCGACTACCTGCGCATGGGCAAGGGTGGCCAGACACCCCACTCGCTCAACGCCGCGCTCGCCTTCCACACCTCGTTCCTCGAAACAGGCGACATGCGCAACACCGACTGGGCTAAATTCGGCGCATAACACACACAACAGCATATAAATGCAAAAACCCCGCCGGTTGGCGGGGTTTTTGCATTTTATCTCGTTTGTCAGCGCTTCATTGATATGATGTCCATGCCTAAGAAGCCGTGGCGTATCTCTACCTCGACACTGCGCCGGCGGCTCAGCTTGTTGTAGGTGGACAACGGCACGCCCATGGTTTTCTCACGACCGTCGGCCAACTGCACACGGACATGATACTGCCAGTAAGCCGACCCCTTGACATATACATTTCTGCGCACACGGCGGCTATGGTAGTGCTTGGTGCGGTAAGCCTTAACGATGGTCGCCTCGGCTGTCACAGGCTCGCCACCGCGGATTTTGATGAAATTCACACCGGTGACTCCGGCGAAGAGCACTCCGGTGCTCACTATCATGCCTATGATTATATTTGCTACTGCTGAACGGATGCCGGTGAACCGCCGCCACATCCCCACACTCCATATCATCAGCGCGCCGGCAAGCACAGCCGCTGTGCCGAGCGGCAGCCACACGGGTGCCAGCACAGAGCTGAACATCACCAGTGCCGCGCCGTAGCCTATCATGGCTGCGAACAGCATAAGCACCCATGCCGTTGTAGTCCTGTTCCTGCCCATATCAATCCTTTTTCCGTAGAGTTACAGTCCGCGCTACCGCTTCACTGTGAAATACCGCCTGTATTCTACAGGATCGGATATCAGCTCAACAGCCGTTTTGTACACCGGATTCAGTTCGTTGGCTATCCGGTAGTATGTTCCCTGCTCAAAGAGGTCGCGCCCGATCAGAGCCTTGAGATATACCTTCAGCGCCGGTGCGCTCGTGGCTATCATTGCAGAGTCCGGCTCAACCCCCTCTTTTTTGCCGAGAGCAACAAGGTTGTCAAGCATTTCAGGCCCCACCACAAAATTATTGACGAACGACGACTCTGTCGGATAGTCGCTTTTAAGCTGTTTGCGGTTGTTGTCGATATAATTGGTTGTGAAGAGATGCAGCACTCCCTTGGCAAGGATGTCGCGGTAATATGTTGAATAATAGGTGGTGTCAATCGCAACAAACCGGTCAGGCATAATACCGCCGCCGCCATACACAGGCCGCTGCAGCTTGAGGGTGTGGCGCAGCAGCGACTCGTCGAGGTGCACACTGTCGGCGCTGCTCAGCTCGCCGTTCATATAGCGGTGGAGAATCTCGGCATTATAGTCATCCTCATCGCCCGCAGTATACGGCTTCTGGATGCTGCGGCCCGAGGGGGTGTAGTAGCGCGCGGTGGTGAGGCGTATCATGGAGCCGTCCGGAAACGGGAACGGGCGCTGCACAAGCCCCTTGCCGAAGGTGCGTCGGCCGACAACAACGCCGCGGTCCTGGTCCTGCACCGCGCCGGACAGAATCTCGCTGGCCGAGGCCGAGAACTGGTTGACTGTCACCACAAGCCGGTCAATATCCTTGCGGCCGCTGCCGGTGTTGAGAAAATGAGCCGGCTCGGCATGGGTTCCTTCGGTGTAGACAATCAGCTCGTTAGGTTCAAGAAACATACCGGCAATCTCGGTTGCGGCCTGCAGATAGCCGCCGCCGTTATCCTCAAGGTCAAGAACAAGGTGGCGCATGCCCTGCCCCTTAAGTTTGTCAACAGCCGCACGTACCTCGGCCGGGGTTGTCTCTCCGAAGAGAGTCACCTTGACATAGCCGATGGAATCATTGGCCATATACGAGGCCGACACGCTGTAGGTGGGTATATCGTCGCGGGTGATGCGAAACACCACCGGCTCCTTGACACCCTTGCGCACAACCTTTATCAGCACCTTCGATCCCTTGGGACCGCGCAGATGCTTCATCACCAGGGCCTGGGGCATCTTGACGCCGGAAATAACGGTGTCGTTGGCGCTGAGAAGACGGTCTCCCGCCAGAATGCCTACCTTCTCGGAGGGGCCGCCGGCAACAGTCTGCACAACACGGATTGTGTCATCCACAATATTGAACTGTATGCCTATGCCGCTAAAATTTCCCTGAAGTGGCTCGGTGAGCGCACGGGTTTCCTCGGCGTTGGAGTATGTGGAGTGAGGGTCGAGTGTCTTGAGCATCGCAACAATCGCCTCGTTGGCAACCTTGTCGGCGTTCACCGTGTCAACATAGAAGTGTTCTATTATCCAATGGGCGTTCGCAACCTTGTTGGCCGGTTTCATATCAACCTTCTGGGCTGCGAGGCCAAGCGCCGAGGCAATGCACAGCAGCGCTGCTATATATTTTCTGATCATCTGTCTGGTAATGCTTTGTTAATAATGTCAGGGTAAGTATGCGGATATATCACGGCCATACGCTTTGAGCTCGCGCAGGGCTGACGAACTGATGGCGGCGAGGCCGGGGTCGGCGCAGAGTATCACAGTGTCTATGCCGGAAATGGCGCGGTTGAGGTCGGCAAGGTTGCGCTCATACTCAAAGTCGGCGACGCTGCGCACTCCGCGCAATATGGATGTGGCGCCGCAGGCCGCCGCAGCATCAACTGTCAGCCCTTCATAGCTCACAGCCTCAGCGCCGGATAGCCCGGCGATTGCGCCGCGTATCTGAGCCAGGCGCTCCTCAACAGGCGTGCCTCCCTTCTTCGCGGCGTTGACTCCTACAGCTACAACCACTCTGTCAAACACTTGCAGCCCACGCTTAAGAATGTCGAGATGGCCGAGTGTGAACGGGTCGAAACTGCCCGGAAAAATTGCCGTGCGCGGCTCAGGATATTTCACTGTCATCTTCAACAACGAGATTGTCTATAATAAAGTTCTGGCGCTCAATGGTGTTCTTGCCCATATAGAAGCGCAGCAGCTCGCTCACGCCATCCTCCTTGTGGAGAGCGACACGGTCCAGACGGATATCCGGGCCGATGAATCCGCGGAACTCCTCCGGCGAAATTTCACCGAGACCCTTGAATCGCGTTATCTCGGCATTAGTGCCGAGCCGATCTATTGCGGTGATACGCTCCTGATCCGAGTAGCAGTAATAGATCTCCTCAACCTCCCCTTTCTTCTTCACGGCGCCGCGGCGCGAAGCCTTTCTGTTGCGCACGCGGAAGAGCGGAGTCTGGAGAATATACACATGCCCTTTCTTCACAAGGTCCGGAAAGAACTGGAGGAAGAATGTGAGCAGCAGCATACGGATGTGCATGCCGTCGACATCGGCATCGGTGGCTATTATAACCTTATTGTAGCGCAGATTGTCGAGGCTCTCCTCTATGTTTAGAGCCGCCTGCAGAAGGTTGAACTCCTCATTCTCATACACCATCTTCTTGGTCTTGCCGTAAGTGTTCTTCGGCTTGCCCCTGAGCGAGAACACAGCCTGGGTCTCGACATTGCGTATTTTGGTTATAGACCCGGCTGCAGAGTCACCCTCGGTGATGAAAATCGAAGACGCGAGCTTCTTCTCGGGGTCCCCCTTGCTGTCGGTGAGATGCACCCTGCAGTCAAGCAGCTTGCGGTTGTTCAGGCTTATCTTCTTGTTCTGCTCCCTCACCTTCTTGGTGAGTCCGCTCATGGCCTTGCGCTCTTTTTCGTTGGTTTCAACCTTGCGCTTGATTTCATCGGCCACAGCGAGGTTCATATGCAGATAATCGTCAAGTTCTTTCTTTACAAAGTCGCCGATATACTTCGCTATAGTCGGGCCGTCAGGCTCCATATCCCTCGAGCCGAGCTTGGTTTTGGTCTGCGATTCAAACACCGGCTCCACAACCTTTACCGACACCGCTGCCACAATGCCGCTGCGCACATCTGAAAACTCGATGTTGTTTTTGCCGATATAATCCTTGATGGTGCGCGACACAGCCTCCTTGAAAGCGCTCAGATGAGTGCCACCCTGGCTGGTGAACTGGCTGTTGACAAACGAATAATACTCCTCGCCATACTGATTGGCGTGGGTCATCGCTATCTCTATATTCTCGCCCTTGAGATGAATCGGCTCATACAGCGGCTCGTTGGTCATATTCTCGGCAAGCAGATCAAGCAAGCCGTTGCGGCTCGAATAGCGCTTGCCGTTGAAAATCAGCACAAGGCCGGTGTTGAGAAAACTGTAATTCTTGATCAGCGGAAGAACAAACTCCTCGCGAAACCTGTAATCGCGGAAAATAGCGTTGTCCGGAGTGAACTGGATGAAAGTACCCCCCTGCTCCTCGGTAGACACTATCGGCTCCTCCACCGTTATCACACCACGGCAGTACTGCACACGCTTCATCTGGCCGTCGCGCACGCTCTGCACCATAAAATCGCTCGACAGAGCATTCACCGCTTTGATGCCCACACCGTTCAGACCCACCGAACGGTGAAACACCTTGCTGTCAAACTTGCCTCCGGTATTCATCTTCGACGAAGCGTCAACAACACTGTTGAGCGGAATACCGCGGCCAAAGTCGCGCACACTCACAGTAGTGTCCGTAACCTCAACGATGATGCGCTTGCCAAAACCGGCCATATACTCGTCGATACTGTTGTCAACAACCTCCTTCAGCAGCACATATATGCCATCGTCGGGATTGCTGCCGTCGCCGAGCTTGCCGATATACATACCGGGGCGGCGACGGATATGCTCAGGATACTCGAGGGTGCGTATCGCATCATCGCCGTATCCCGCAAACTGCTCAGCCGTCGGTCCTGACTCTGCTGCCATGGTGTTGTCTTCCAATTCCTCTGCCATACATTTAAGGATTTAATTATGGCAAAGTTACGAAAAAAAAGCGAATCCGCCGCTACTTGTTGGAAATGCCGGAGTTGAGAACCGGCAGCGACAGGTTGTACTTCAACGCCAGCACCCTGAGGATTATCACGGTGACGGCACAGCATATCTGCTGCACTACAGGGCTGCCGCCGCAAACCATTATTATCCAGTACACCAGCGCTCCGGCAAGACAGGCGGTGGCATAGATGTCCTTGCGAAACACCAGAGGCTCCTCATTGATGAGTATATCGCGCAACACTCCGCCGAAAGCGCCGGTGATGATGCCCATCACAGTGGCCACCCACATGGGATAGCCCGCCGCCAGGCTCTTCTGTATGCCTATCACGCAGAACAGGGCAAGGCCGATGCTGTCGAAAATAAACAGTATGCGGTCGCGGCTCACAAGGAAACTTCTGAAAACAATCACCGTTACCAGCGACAATGCCGTGACCCCCACATACCAGCCGCTCTGCATCCAGAACACCGGTATGCCTATGAGCAGGTCGCGCAGGGTGCCTCCGCCGATAGCGGTGACAAGGCCTACGGTGTATGCCCCGAACCAGTCGAAGCGCTTTGTGGCAGCCAGGCGTATGCCGCTTATCGCACACGCCACGGTGCCTATCATCTCTATTATAAATAGGAAGGTTGTTGTTTCCATTGCATCGGGCCGGCGCCACTAAGACACCGGCACCGCAAAAGTAATAATTTTTTTGAATATCACGGAGCGGCGCGCGAGATGTCACACACCGGAATTGTTAAATGGCGCGGCAAAATGATTATATGGAGCCGCGGACGCTGCAAAGATGAAAATTTTGTGCTAATTTTGTGGCTCAGTAGTAAAAACTCAGCAAAAATGAAAATATTCAACAAAAGCATACTGACAATCTGCGCCGCCACCCTTGCTCTCTACGGCTGCAAGGGCAGCAACGAATGGAAAGTGAGCGGCGAAATAGAGGGTGCGGACGGACAGACAATGGTGCTGGAAGCCTCCTCAAACGGCCGTTGGTTTCCCATCGACTCGGCAAAGCTGAGCGGCAACGGCAAGTTCAGCTTCGCCCATGAGGCAGCCGGTTATCCTGACATATACCGCCTGCGCCTCGGCGACAAGTCGCTCTACTTCCCTATTGACAGCATTGAGAGCGTCACCGTGATGTCGAAAGCATCTGCCTTTGACAGCGAATACACCCTTACCGGCAGCGAGAGCGCCGAGATGCTCTTGCATGTCGACAACCGGGTGCGCGAGGCTATTTCCCGCAACGGCCTTGCATCCCTGCCAAACGACACCCTGCTCAAGCGCGAGCTCGGAGGAATGATGCTCGGCGACCCCGCCGGCATTGTGGCATACTATATCATCAACAAACGCGTTGGCGGTGTGGCGCTTTACAACCCCGAAAACAAGTATGACAACCGTATAATCGGCGCGGTAGCAAACGCATTTGACCAGTATCGCCCCAACGACCCGAGAACTGAGTTTCTCAAACGCCTGTTCATCACCAACCGCCGCTCAGGCAACGGCAAGGTGACAACCATCGAAGCTCCGGAAGTGAGTCTCTTTGAGATTGAGCTCTACGACAACACCGGCAAGCTGCAGAAACTCAGCGAAGTGGCCGCAAAAAACAAGGTGGTGCTCCTCAGCTTCACTGTTTACGGCGCCGAGCCTTCGCCGGCATATAATGTTGAGCTCAACAAGGTGTATGACCGCTATGCCAAGAACGGACTCGAGATATATCAGGTGGCTCTTGACGAAGATGAATACCGCTGGAAACAGAGCGCCAGAAACCTCCCCTGGATAACTGTGTACAACTCCACCGCCGACGGCGTAAAATACCTCGACACCTACAATGTTGTGTCGCTGCCTACAACCTACGTCATAGCAAACGGCGAGATTGCGACAAGGGTGCTCGACCCGGCCCAGGTTGGTCAGGAAGTAAGCAAATACATGTAAGTAAACCATATACACAAATTCCCCGAAAATGGCGCGGTGCCGTACACCGCGCCATTTTTTTATCGGACGATCAGCCCCATTACCGTTGGGGATGTGGCAAAAAAGCGGTAATTTCGCGGCGGTATGAAAATTTTGCTATTCATTATGAGTGTTCTCACAGCAGCGGCGGCATCCGCGCAGAATTATGACGAGGCCATGCGCGATGCCGGCATGGTTGATGTCGCAGAGATGGATTCAACCCTTGTTGTAGAGCTGATGTACGCCTCCGGCAATAATTTCGTAGGGCAGGATATGTATGGCAGCCTGCGGAAAGCATATCTGCATCCGGAAGCAGCCGCCGGTCTTCTCAAAGCGCAGCGGGCGCTCGAACGCGAACACCCCGGCTACAGGCTGAAAGTGTGCGACGCGGCACGGCCAATGAGCGTGCAGCGGAGAATGTTCAACAAGGTGAAGGGCACCTCCAAGGCCAATTATGTGAGCAATCCGGCCCGCGGCGGCGGCCTCCACAACTACGGGCTGGCTGTGGACATCACCATTGTTGACGCTCAGGGGCGCGAGCTGCCGATGGGCACTCCGGTGGATCATCTCGGGCCGGAGAGCAATATTGACAAGGAGCAGAACCTTGTTGACCGCGGTATAATCACTGACAGCGAGCGCAAAAACCGGCTGCTTCTGCGCAAGGTGATGCGCAGCGGAGGATTCACCACATTGCGCACCGAATGGTGGCACTTCAATTTCCGCTCACGGGCCGCCGCACGGGCACGCTACAAGCGGCTCGATTTCTAACCGGCGCTACTTAACGCAATGCTCCCCCGGACAGACAATGCCGCCGGGGGAGCACCCTAAATAAACAATATCAATTAAAACTCTTACTTAGCCTCTTCTGCAGCGGCAGCCGGACGGGTGTAGCCATCCTTTGTGGCGCGCTCGCTCATGTGTTTGATTCTCTTGGCGGTGTCGGGATGAGAGCTGAACATCTTCTCCACAGTGCCTGACTTCACATTTCCCTCCATGCTCTGGAGTTTTTCGAAAGCCATCACCATACCCCAGGGATTTACACCGTTCTTAACAAGGAAGTCATATCCGCTGTCATCAGCCTCTGTCTCCTGCTTCTGCGAATACTTGGCGTTGACAAGGCTTTCGCCGAGGGTGCCGAGCTGAGACTCGGTTAGCTGGGCGGCAACGCCACCGGTAGAGGCCACCGCATCCTTCAACGCGCCGGTGAGGAGCTGCTGTTTGAAAGCGTTTTTGCTGTGGCGCTTTGTCACATGGCCTATCTCGTGGCCAATCACACCGAGGAGTTCCTCATCGCTCATTATGTCCATGAGTGAGGAAAACACGCGCACACTGCCGTCAGGGCAAGCAAAGGCATTGACATCGATAACATCATATACCTTGAAATTCAAGGGTATTCCGTCGGCATCCTTGAGGTTGGCAGTGAGTTTGCGCAGACGCACGGTATAGGGGTTGTCCTCAGCAGGCACGGGATTGTGCTTGTCCATCCAGTCTACAGACTCCTTGACGTATGCAGCCATCTGCGCATCGGTCAGAGTAAAGGCCTGCGCGGCCTTGGCAACGGCACCGATACCTTTGGAGATTTTGAACTGAGCGTTTGCGGGAGCAACAGCCGCAAGCATTGCGATAGCAACGATTAGTTTTGCAATTTTCATTTTCCGTATTGTTTGAGATAATGATTTTTCAGAATGCAAAGGTAGTAAAAATCGGTATCATGGAGCCAAATGTCGGGGTAAAAAAAGAGCCTGCCGATGTGGGCAGGCTCTGGAGTATCGTGAGTGAATGAATTATTCAGCTTCTTCGATAGTAACGGCGCGGTCGAGCTGAACAGCTTTTTCACCGAGGTCGGTGAGGTTGCCGCTGTTCACAGTAGCGTTGAGTTTGTTTGAGTCAACACCGAAGCGAACGAGCTGACGCTGAACACCGTTTACACGGGCGTGGCGGAGACGGTCGTTGAACGACTCTGTGCCGGTGTAGTTGTCGGCCCAGCCGGTGAGGGTGTAGTTCTTGCCGCTTTCTTTCATTACAGAAGCAACTGCGCGGAGAACATTAACCTCGCGGGTTGAGAGGCTTGACTTGTTGATGGGATAGTAGATTGTAGCGAGGGGGAGCTTAGCGCAGGGAGCTTTCTCAACGGGACGGTTGAGGCAGTCCTGGAGCTGACGCTCGAGGTCAGCGATGCGGGCGTTGGCAGCCTGGAGGCGAGCTTCGATAGCGCTGCAGTCAGGCACTTCGGGGCAAACGGGCACAACGGGAGCGTCCCAAGTGCGTTTGTTGAAGTTGTAAGTGATACCAACATAAGCCTGGATGTCGCCACAAGTTTTCTTTTCAAACGCTGCGCGATCCTGGGGAGCATCGAAAGTGCTGTAGCGGATGTCGAGGAAGAGCTGAACGCTTCTGCTTACATTGAAAGCGTTGATCCAGCCTGCGCGGAGTGAAGTGTTGAAGTTGTGGGCGTTTTTCCATTCGCCTTTGGTGCTTGCGGAGTAGTCACGGAAGAGTGTCCAGTAAGCGCCGCCACCGAAGTAAACAGAAGAGTTGTAGATACGTCCGGGACGGTAGCCGCACCACCAGTTGGTGAGGTTGATCATCACGTCGCCTACAGCACCGAATTCATTGTAGCGCTGTTTGTAGTAGCCTTTTTCCATGGCACCGTTGGGGTTGTTCCATACGTTAACCTGGCTGAGGCCTTTGGCACCGATAAAGTTACCACCGATACGGAGGCCGATGATGGGTGAGAACCATTTGCCGACGTAGAGAGAAGCTGCAGGAGCAAGACGTTCTGAGAATTTACGGTGCTGATCGAATTTAGACATCATTACGCTGACGCCACCTTCACCGGTGATGAACCAGTTGTTTGAAAAGCTATTGAAGAGATAGCCCTGAGAAGGATCGGGGGTTGTTGCAACCTCTTGTGAGTTCTGGGCGAAAGCAGATGCTCCGAGGAACATTGCGCAAGCCAGACCAAGGATACTTCTTTTAATCATAGCAAGAATTATTAGTTAAAACGTGTTTGTGATAAATGAGCGACAAAGTTACACATTTATCTTTAAAAATCATTATACTTTTTAAAAATTTTATTAAAAAATATACCTACAGGGGATATGTCACGCTATATCATTCACCGATAAAGACGCGCACGCGCTCAAGGACAGCATCGGGTGTGAAGCCGAATTTCTCGTCAAGCACTTTATAGGGGGCACTTGCACCGAAGCGGTCGAGGCCGAAAATCTCAGCATTGCAACCAACAACTTCCCTGAGGGTAGAGGGGAGGCCGGCGGTGAGGCCGAATGTCGGCACCCCGGCGGGTATCACGCTTGCGCGATACTCCTCATCCTGGTCAAGGAACAGGCCGATGGATGGCACTGACACCACTCTCGCGGGAATTCCCTCGGCTTCGAGCTTGACGGCTACATCGCAAAGGAGCGACACCTCGGAGCCGTTGCCCACAAGGGTGACATGGGCAGAGGGAGAGTCGAGCACAACATAGCCACCGCGGCGTGTGCCGAGAGCCTCCTCGTAGCGGTTGCCGGTGGGCGACGGCAGGTCGCGCACATCCTGGCGTGTGAGTATGAGGGCTGTGGGTGTGGAGCTGTTGTTCATCGCCATCTCCCATGCGATAGTTGTCTCGGCGCTGTCGGCGGGGCGGAGCACAAGCACGGAGCGCTTGCCGGAAAGGTTTCTCACCTGCTCGAGGAGCCTTATCTGCGCTTCCTGCTCGATAGGCTCGTGGGTGGGACCATCCTCCCCAACTCTGAACGCATCGTGTGTCCACACATATTTCACGGGCAGCTGCATCAGGGCAGCCATGCGCACTGCGGGCTTCATGTAGTCGGAGAACACGAAGAATGTGCCGCAGGCGGCCATCATTGCGCCGTGGAGCACAATGCCGTTCATGACAGCGGCCATTGTGAGCTCGGCCACACCGGCGTGGAGGAACGCTCCCGAGAAGTCGCCGGCGCAGAGGGCGCCTGTCTTTTTGAGGAACGCCTCGGTTTTGTCGGAGTTGGCGAGGTCGGCTGAAGACACAATCATGTTGCCGATTTTTTCGCCGAGGAGCGACAGCACGTTTGCGGATGCGGTGCGGGTTGCGATGTCAGCTTTGTGGACAATGGCGCGGTAGTCTATCTCAGGAAGGACACCGTTGATATAGTTTTTGAGCTGCAGAGCCTTGTCGGGATTCTCGGCAGCCCACTTTTTCTCTTCCGCGCGACGTGCGGCAACTATTTTCGCAAGCTCCTCGCGGCGCTGCGCGTAAAGCTGAGCCACTTCGGGGCGTATAACCCAGGGGTTCTCCGGGTCACCGCCAAGATTGGCGATTGTTTTGGGCACATCGGCACCGCTTTTGCTGAGGGGCTGGCCGTGAGTGCTGCATTTGCCTTCGAAGTTAGCTCCGTTGGCATCGACGCAACCGCGACCCATCACAGTGTTGCCGATAATGAGGGTCGGTTTTTCTGTTTCCTGCTGCGCGGTGCGGAGCGCTTGCGCAATCTGCTCCGGGTCGCAACCGTCTATTTCGATTACGTTCCAGTGCCATGCGCGGTATTTTGCGGCGTAGTCCTCGTTGTCAACAGCGTCAACATCAGTAGAGAGCTGCACTTTGTTGCTGTCGAAGAACATTATGAGGTTGCTCAGGCCGAGGTAGCCGGCAATGCGGCCTGCGCCCTGACTTATCTCCTCCTGGATACCGCCGTCGGAGATGAAAGCATATGTTTTGTGTGAAATCCAGTCGCCGAAGCGGGCAGCGAGGAATCTCTCCGCGATAGCGGCACCAACAGCCATGGTGTGACCCTGACCGAGGGGTCCGGAAGTGTTTTCAACACCGTGGGCGGGGTCGAGCTCGGGGTGTCCGGGTGTTATGCTGCCCCACTGGCGGAACTGCTGCAGTTCCTCGATTGTGTAGTATCCGCAAAGGGCGAGGACGCTGTAGAGCATAGGCGACATGTGTCCGGGGTCGAGGAAGAATCGGTCACGGGCAATCCATGTGGGATCCTGCGGGTCAGTGACAAGAAACTGGGAATAAAGCACATTGACGAAGTCGGCTGCGCCCATTGCGCCACCGGGGTGTCCGGAGTTAGCTTTTTCTACCATAGCGGCAACGAGCACACGGATGTTGTCGGCTGCCGAATCCATTATTTTTTTATCCATAGTGTATTGGTGCGAGTGAAGGATTTCACAGCACAAAAGTAGTCATTACCCTTAAACTTTGCAAATAATGACCGACAGTATCGGGAGTGTCGGCAGAAAAAAAGGGCTCCGCAGCGTTGCGGAGCCCTTCTGTGGTTATAATCGGAATATGACTTTTCTATCACACGCCTGCGACAGGGATGTCGGTGTTTACATTCTTTGAGCCGATGAGGGCGTAGAAGAGAATGTATGCGGCGCAAGCCAGGGGCACGAAGTAGCTGATCATGTAGCTGCCGGAGAGGTCGGCCACCCAAGCCTGGATAGCAACCATCACAGCGCAGCCGAACACCATTGTCATGAAAGCGCCTGAAGCGATGGCGGTGTATTTGCCGAGGCCTTCAACAGCCATGTTGAATATGCCGCCCCACATCACAGATGTGCAGAGACCCACAAGGATAAAGGCGAAGATACCTACCGGCACCTGAGCCCAAATCACAGAGAGGTTGGCCCAGTCGACGCCGGGGATGTTGACTGTGAGCGACTGGGGAGCGAACATGCCGAACAGAATCAGAACCATGCTTGCTATAGCCACAACAGTGATCATCTGCTTTGAAGACACCTTGCCGCCGATCATGCCGCCGACAAAACGGCCTACAAGCATCATGAGCCAGTAGACAGCCACGATGAGGCCAACAATGTTGGCATCCATAGCGAGTCCGGGGGTAGCTGCGTCAGTGCCGGCAGTAAGATACTGGAGGATATAGGTGGGGACACCTACCTCGATACCCATGTAAAGGAAGATAGCGAGGATACCGAGCTTGAAGTGACGGAAAGAGAAGGCACTGTATTTTTTGTCCTGCGCGGGTGTTGCAACCTTGGCGTGCTCGCGCTCCTCGATTTTCTTGAGGTCGGCGCGCTCGGGCTCGTCAATCTTGGTGAAAAGAATGACGATGAATGCAACAACGAAGATGCCGAGGGCGATGAACAGAGCGGGAGTAGCGTCGCTCACGGTAGCTTTTGTAGCTTCGCCGATGAGTGCGCCCATTATGATGTACACGGCCACTGCTGCAGCGCTGTTGAACACACCGCCGATCTGGATGAGCTGGTTGCCTTTGTTGCCGCCACCGCCGAGGATATTGAGCATGGGGTTAACAACAGTGTTGAGCATACACATGCACAGGCCGCCGATGAAAGCGCCGGTGAGGTAAACCCAGAAAGCGCAAGAGGCCATGCTTTCCCAACCGCTCATATATTGGATGAGAATGGCGATGATTCCGACAACGAGAGCCATGAGGGCTGTTGTTTTGTAGCCGAATTTCTTGATAAGCATACCTGCGGGGATACCCATGACGAGATAGGCTATGAAGTTGCCGTAGTTGCCTATCTGAGACTGGAGGTTTGAAGCTCCGAACTGGTTTTTCACAATAACCGCCATAGGTGAGCAGAGGTTTGTCACAAAAGCAATCATTGCAAAGAGCGCTATCATAACTATAATAGCACCCCATTGTTTGGATTGGTTACTCATAATTAGGATTTGGTATTGATTTATGTTTTCTGCGTGTAAAGTTAGGCATTTTTTTCAGAGAAAAGACGCAAGATGCTAAAAATATTGCCTTTCGCCGAAAATATCGCTTCCGATACGCACCATATTGCTGCCGTGGTCAACCGCCAGGGGCCAGTCACCGCTCATGCCCATGCTCACGGTTGCGAAGTGATGCCGTCCTGCAAAGGCTCCGGCGGCAAGGGCATCGAAGCAGCTCTTTATAGCTGCGAAGTCGGCAGCTATGCGGCCGGCGTCATCGGTGTTCGACGCCATACCCATCACTCCCGTGACGCGGGCACCTGTCATTGCGGCAGCCTCGGCGGCTATGCCGGCAAGCTCTTCGGGCGAGAAGCCGAATTTTGTTTCCTCGGCGGCCACATGAACCTGCAGCAGCACATTCACCACCTTGCCTGTTTTGCGTGCCTCATCATCGATGGCGCGGAGGAGCTTCAGGGAGTCGACGCTCTGGATGGTGTGGACAAGCGGCACCACAGCCTTCACTTTATTTGACTGCAGGTGGCCGATGAAGTGCCATTCTATGTCAGCGGGGAGTGCCGGCACCTTCAGGGCGAGCTCCTGCGCCCTGCTCTCGCCAAACACCCTCTGGCCGGCGGCATACGCTTCGGCGATAGCTTCGACGGGGTGGAACTTCGACACCGCGACAAGTGTCACGCCGCCCGGCAGGCGGCGTGACAGTGATGCGATGCGAGATGCTACAGAGGATGTCATTCGGCGGCCGGAGCGGCGGGACGGCTCTCCAGCTTAGCCTTGTAAACGTCCATCAGCGGTGTTTCGGTAATGCTCTGGATTTCGAAGTCGCCCATAGTTCCCTGCATACCTTCCATAAAGTTGTCGTAAGCGCCCTTGAGGTCGTTTGCGGCGGTGAGTATCAGGGTGGTGGTTTTCTTTTCGGCGGCTGTCTTTTCATCGATAGTGATGAAGGCCACTTTCACAAGCCACCATTTGTCGGCGGAGTCGTCCCAGAAAATTTCAGATATTTTTGTGCGCTTTACGGCGCTGACGCTGAACTCGCCCGAGATAAATGGGCGCTGCTCTTCAATAATGCGCGATTCAGCTTCCGTGAAGGAGAGTGCGTCGACGAGGTATGGTTCGTTGACCTTCTTCACAAGGCCGTTTTCCATCATTTTGTCATAGCGCACTTTACATTCAAACCAATTTGCCATTTCAGTATTATGTTAATTAAAAGGATTATTCAATCACAACAGATTTGCTTGCCGACGCACCGTCGGCATCGACAGCGAGCACATACACACCCTTCTGCAGACCGGCGGTGGAGAGGCTCACCTGCCCTGCACCACCCTGCGCGGAGGCAGCGAGCGCGCCGGATGAGGAGAAGAGCCGTGCGGTCACAGCTGACGCACCGGCAACCTTAGCGACAACCGAACCGGAGAACACCTCAACAGCAAGGCGGCTGCCGGCATCGCCTCTGATGTCAGCCACCCCTGAGGTAAGGCCGAGAACCTTGCGCACGGCATCGAGCACATTGACAGCTCCGGCACCCCACTGAAGCTGCTCGGCTTCAGTGCGACCGGTGCGCTGCATGCAGGTGGAGCTGAGGATGGAGCGTATGTCTGCCACCCCGAGCGCGGGATTGGCCTCCAGCATCATGGCAACTGCACCCGCCACGTAGGGGGTGGCCATCGAGGTGCCCTGCTCAATGCCCCAGGGGTTTGAGCGCGAGCCGGTGGAGACATTCTGCGAGGTGGTGACCTTAGCGCTCAGCCCCTTGTCCTCCACATTCAGGGTATTCACATAATATTGGCTGAAGCTTGATATTATGCCCATGCCGGGTGCACAGAAGTCAGGCAGGTGGCGTGTCGGGCCATCGCCATACGAGGTGAAGTCGCTCACCTGACCGACGGCATCCTCCGAATAGTTGGAATAGGCGTAGATTTCGCCGCTGAGGGTCGGCCACTTTATGCGGTCGGTGTACGAGCCCACACATATTATATTTTCGGCCATAGCGAGATTATTGATGCTCTGCGAAGCGTTTCCGGCAGTATATCCGGCTGCTTCACCGCCACCGATTGTGTTGGTGAACACAAGGCCCGAGCTGCTCTGCGAATAAGCGTCCAGACTGCCTGCAGTGCCCTTGAATATGAGCACCGGCACGAGCGCCGAGCCCTGTGCGGGAGTGAGCGAGAATTGAATCTGGGCGTTGTAGCGGTTGTTGTCGCCATCCACAGCTGTGGCGGCGTAGACATTGGATGAGGAGGAGAAACCTTTGTCAAACACAGTGTTGTGGGTTGCTCCGGATGTATTGTCGGCTGAATTTGAGAGCAGGAACACCTTGCCGTCACCCATATCGGTGGGTATAGCCACGCTCCATGCCACATCGCCGGTGGACGAGTTTACAAAAGCGAGGGTGACATCAAAGGGTGTTGCGGTGGAGTTCCACACATCCACCAGTCCGCTCCACGACTCGCCGGACTTTCCCAGGGCTGTCTTCACCTCGGGTGTGGCTGCGAAGTCAGCCTGCAGAGATATAGGCTCGGTGCCGTCATTGCCGGCGGCGATGCATATCACCATCTCCTTGCCAAGCTCATTCATATAGCGGTTGTAGGCATCAGTGCCGTCATGCGGGCCGGCGACTGACCCAACGGAGAGATTGAACACAGCGGGCTTGCCGGCAGCCTTGGCTCTGTTCAGCACAGCCTCGGCGGCGAGGGTGATGTTTGTTTCATAAAGGTCGCCGGCGCAGAGATTGAGCTCGGCGGAGGGGGCAACGCCATAGAATGGCACATTCTTGTCCTTCTTGCCCTCGGTGGTTGCGACAGAGCCTTTTTTGTTGAAGGCTCCGCTCATGATGCCGGCAACATGGGTGCCGTGGGTGCTTCGGGGATTGTCGGTTGAGAAGGCGAGAATCTTTGCGGGAGAGTCATATTCTGTCATACTGCCCTCGGTGCCGTAGATTGTGGCACACCATGTTATGCGGTTAGCCTGCTGCTGTGTGTCATAGAAATTGATATGGTTTGCATCGAGGCCGGTGTCCATCATGCCGAGAATCACTCCGCGTCCACGGTAATTCTTACCCTCGGGCAGATCGGTGCCCTGCTGCACCTGGTCGACGTATGACACCTTGCGGGCTTCGTCCATAAGGGGCTTTGCCTCGTAGCCGAAAGATATCGACTTGATGCCGGGCATGGCTGCTATGTCATCGGTCTTGCCTATTGGGAAACGCACAAGGGCTATGGAGCCTCGCACGCTGACAATCTCAACGCCGGGGGTTGAGGCAAGATTGGAATATGAGGTGTCTTTGTCAAGGTCGACGAAGGCGAGCACCGGACGCTCAACGTCTGTGCGCGACTGCGCGTGCTCGGCCTGATGGACGAGGAAACGCGCAACGGGTGCCACTCTTGCCTGAGCGAAAGCACAGGCGGCAACGAGAAGCATAGCTGCAAATGTGTAGAATGTTTTCATGCTGATGGTATGATGAGTTTAGCGTGTAAAGTTAGTAAATTATCCGCACACTGCGCGTGCGGATAACAAAATAATCGTGCATCCTGCACTATTCACCCTCATCACGCGCGGAGAGCGGGTGACAGGGGGATGTGAAAAGGGGCGGGCGCATGATGCGTCCGCCCCTTGTATCAGGAGGGTATGGGTTGATTCGGATTAGATGAGGGGAGCAGATGTGTTGAGTTTGCGGTTCTTTTTCGCATTCTTGACAGGCATTGCGTTGCTGCCGGTAGCGATCTGCTTTTTGGCAACAGCCTTGAAGGCTTCCTCTCCGAGACCGGGCTCGTCTTCGTCAGCAGCAGGTATGGGCTGGAGGAGCTTAATTTCAGAGGCA
Organism: uncultured Muribaculaceae bacterium; assembly: GCA_910588065.1. Taxonomy (GTDB): domain Bacteria; phylum Bacteroidota; class Bacteroidia; order Bacteroidales; family Muribaculaceae; genus Paramuribaculum. The sequence continues at coordinate 63,252 of CAJUPZ010000011.1, read as the reverse complement.
TTCATTGAGCCAGTGTAATAAAGCCACTTTCCGGCTGAGAGAGCGCCGACCCATCCGATAGACTGTTTGGGCATAGTGAGCGTATTGTCCTTCCATGTGCCCCACATTCCGGCGGCAGTTACGTCAGCTTCGGTAGCGCCACCGTAAGCAAGCAGCATATATGCTTCTGAAGCAAAGTAATGTCCGAGTGAAGTATATGAAAGTTCCACATATGCCTGATCCGGATTTGAACCATCGAAATAGATGTAGTAGTGACCACGCTCCAATTCAGACGGATCAATAACTTCTGCGTAGGGCTTAACGATACGGTAGTAGCCGGGGTATTTGTTGCTTTCCTGCACCTCTACTTCCCAAGACTCGGGCTTGCTGAAATTGAAGTAGTCGGTGTAGAGGAGCTTATCGGCGAGGGGAGTCCAACCTGCATTCCAGTCTTTCTGCTGCACTTCGTAGTAGAAGTGGTAAGACTGAGTGTTGAGGTAATTGCCCATAGCATCGTATGTGAGGGCTACGAGAGTCTGGTCGCCATCTTCAGCGATGGGGAACTGGAAGTCACCACCGTCATAATAAAGAGTCAACTCCTCTTCGGCCTTCATGTCGTCAGCAACCTCAGCGATTTCTTCTTCTGAAAGATAACCGGGGACGAGTTTGAGAGCGAAGCCGTTTACGTCAGAACCTTTGGCAATAGTGAGCACAGCGAATTCCTTGCCCTGCTCTGTGATTACAGAACCGTTGTTGGCAAAGTACATGCTGTAGTCAGGATAGCCGGGGAGCTGGATAAACTCGGTGAATGTGCCGTATGAACCAAGAATTGTGCCACTGTTAACAACGAAATAGCCCATCTCAATGGTGAGGACACCGGTTTCTGAGTTGAATGTGCAGGCATCTTTGTACTCATCGCGGCTTTCGCCGTTGGGAGTCTTGAAATACTTGTAGTAATTGTACAGGTCGCATTCCCAGATTGTGCCGCCACCGCTGTAAGCCTCGCCGGTATCAGTGAGGGGGAGCGAAACAATGCCGGTAGAAAGATCAATATCATAAACGATGGGGTTATCCCATGCAGCGATGCCTTTGAGACCGTCAGGATCATCCTTATAACCGACTGTACGAACCTGAATCTGGTTGGGGTCAAGCAGGTTTGAACGCTGAGCGATAGACACCTCGAAAGTACCGCCATTGAAGGGAGTAGTCCACTGGGCATAGCCGTTCATCACCTTCCAGGCGCTCCAGGGAGCATATTTGATTGCGAAGGTCTGGGTGCGTTTGCCGTAGGGAGTTGTTGCAGCATCATCGATGGTTATGGTCACAGAGTAGCTTTTGTTGGCTTCGATAGAAGAGAAATCAAAGTCAACGGGCACGAGAGCCTCGTCAGAGCCGTCGGCAAAAGTCACTGCGCTGGCTACTGTGAAGAGGTTGTCGGTAGAGGTTGCGCTGAGCGCGATTGTCTGTGCGCCGCTCTTTGAGGTGCGGTAAACAGGCACTGTAAACTGGTTCTGGTCGTTGTCGAGCGACACAGATGTGCCGAGCGCAGCGGGGAAGTAAGCCTCAACATTTGCCTCGGGCTGCGCGGGGTCGTATTTCACCTCGTCGGTGCAGGCACCCAGCCCGAAGAGGGCGAGTGCGAGAACCAGGAGAATTTTATTGAATTTCATAATCTGTTACTTTTAAAGAGGTTTAGAACTTGAGCTTGGTGTACTTGTCAGAGGGGTCGGGGTTGTTCCAACCGTCAACACCCTTGTTGTTAGTACCCTCAGAGCTAACCATAACGATGTTCATCCAAGCGGGACGACCTACAACGTTCATCTGAGCGCTCTGAGCGAAGTTAGTACCTGCGTAGCCGCGTGTCACACCCTTGTTGAGACGTTTGTAGTCGAAGAAGCTCTGACCTTCGCCCCAGAGCTCAACTCGCTTCTGGAAGAAGATTTCGTCGATAACACCTTCGGCATCGGAAGCCTTGCAAGAGTATGTGGAGTAGCGGTATGTCTTCATGAAGTCCTCAAGGAGCTTTTTGCCCTGAGCGGGAGCTGTGTGAGCCACAGCCTCAGCCTCGATAAGATACATCTCCTCGATACGCATCAGAGGGAGCGCGGTAGCTGAACCCACATTGAAGTCTGTGGTGTTGCCGCCACCGGGACGAAACTTGAAAGAAGCATAAGTGGGGAGCTCCGCAGCCCATGTGGGGTTGAGCACCGGTTCCTGACCTGCGAGTGAAGAACCTTCGGGAGCCTTGTATGAAAGTTTGCGGAAGTCACGGTCATTGATACGCTCGTATGTGCTGCGGTTGATCTGCAGGAAGGGACCTGCTACAGCATAGCCATATTCAGCCTCGTTACTTACCCATGCAGTCCAGTTGAGGATACCGCTCTGCACACAGTCATCTTCCTTAACGGCCTGTGCACCCCACATCCAGGATGAGAGAGAAAGGTCGTTGAAGCCGGAAGTAGTGCTGAGCCACTCCTCGCGTGTGAGCGGAGTGTAGCGGCCGGAGTCGATAGCCTTGCGGGCATATTCGGCAGCCTTGGTGTAGTCTTCGTTCCACATATAGGCACGGGCTTTGAGACCCCAGATAACTGTCTGGTCAATAAGAGTCTTGGCCTGACGTGCAGTGGCTCCTACATATTCCTCAGCCTGGTCGAGATCCTTCATGATGAAGTCAAACATCTCGGCGTGGGGAACACGGGGGTTGTTGCGAGACTGCTCCTCGGTTGTCTCGTTGGTTACGATAGGCACGGTAAGACCGAGCACATCGTTGCCTTCGAGGTTCACTGAAGAAACAGCGTCGTTGGGAAGGAACTCATACATACGAGCCATATCGAGGTATGTAGAAGCACGGAATGCAAGACCCATGCCGTAGTACACCTTCATTTGGTCTGAAGCGGATTCGATGTCAATGGCACCGATAAGGTTGTTGGTGGTGAGAGCCTGCTTGTTGTAGAATGTCCAGATCCACTGGGCTTTCATCCACTGCTCACCCATGTTCTGGTTATATGCCCAGCTGCTGTACCAGTCATAGCCGGAAGCAGAGATAACCATATCCTCTGTCATGACATCTCTGACATGCATTATGGAACCATAGCCCCAGTCGTATGCCTGGCTGTTGCTCATGATATCCATCTTATTATAGTAGGCCGGAATAGCCCACACGAGCGCCTCGATGGCCTTTGTAGAAGAGCCGAGCTGTGTGTCTGTGACAATGTTTGTAGGCTGAGTCTCCTCAATACAACCGGTGAGCACCGGAGCCACAGCGAGAGCCGCTATAAGTGATTTGTATATTGTATTCATTGTTTTATTACGATGCGATTAGGTTAGAAAGAAACCGAAAGGCCGCCTGAGATTGTGCGGATGGGAGCGTAGTAAGTGTTGTTCACGCTGCCGCTGATGCTCTGACGGGGGTCGATGCCCTGACGCTTAGCCCAAAGCCAAACATTGTCGCAAGAGAGGTAAACGCGGAGTTTTGAGAGGAACATCTTGCGCACGATGTTCTGGGGAAGAGTGTAGCCGAAGTTGATGTTCTGGAGGCTGAGGTAGTTGGCGCTTGTGAGGAAGCGGTCCGAAGATGTAGCAACGTACTGGTCGCCATACTGGAGACGGGGGATATTGCTTGTGGGGTTCTCGGGAGACCAAGCCTTGAGGATATCGGCGTGGAAATTGTAGCCGCGCTGGGTAGATGTGGGTGAGGTCATGTAAAGAGCATACTGGCCGTCATACACCTGGCCGCCGAGCGAGTAGCCGAAGTCGAGAGACAGGTCGAAGCCATAAGCGCGCACGCTTGTGCCGAAGCCGCCGTAAGTGGTGGGGAGGGCAGAGCCGCAGAGGAAGTAGTCCTGAGAAGTGAGGCCATCGTAAGTAACAGCAGCGAGGTCGCCGACAGCGATGCCTTCGTAGCGGTTTGCTGTTTTGTCAGCGTCAGTCACCTTGTGCCAGTAGCGGGCGTCACCGGTTTCGGGATCCACGCCTGCATAGCGGCGGAGGTGGTATGTGTACAAGGGTATGCCTTCACCGTAGAAGTAGCTGCCGCTCTGGTAGCCGCTCACACCGTCACGAGTCATGGTCTTGCGCTCCTCGGGGAGGTAAGAGAGTGTGTTCTTGTACCATGTGAGGTTGGCGTTCACGCTCCAGGTGATATCCTTGGTGTTGATGATAGTTGCGTTGAGGTCGATTTCGACACCGGCGTTAGTCATGTCACCGATGTTGTCCCAGTAGCCGGTGTAGCCGAAGCTGGGGGGCAGGGTGAACCATGAGAGCATATCGGTGGTTTTTCTCCAGAAGCCTTCGATGCTACCGCCGAGACGGCTGTTGAAGAGGTCGAATTCAACACCAGCGTTGAAGTTGCCGTTCTTTTCCCAGCTGATATCGGGGTTACCGAGGGTAGCGGGGGTGGCGGCGGGGCTGCCTGAACCGTTAACGATGTTATAGGTATTTACATAGAGGTAGTCGCTGATGTTGTCGTTGCCCTGCTCACCGTAAGATGCCTTGATTTTGAGCATGTCAACCCAGGGAGCGTTGAACCATGATTCCTTAGAGATGATCCATGCGCCGCCTGCGCTCCAGAAGTTACCCCAACGGTGGTCCGGATGGAAGCGAGAGGAAGCGTCGCGACGGAAAGAAGCGGAAGCGAAGTACTTGTTGTCGTAGTTGTACTGACCGCGGAAGAGCCAGCCTTCGTTGTTGTAGGAAGATGTGTAAGAACCGCTGCTACCGTCTGTCACAGCGCCGTCGAGTTCGAGGTTAGAGGGGTCGAACATGTTTGAGCGTGAAGCGGAGAGGTCGGCGATCTTGCTCCAGTAGTTCTCGTGACCGAGAAGGGCGGTAACTTCGTGGAGACCGAACTTGCGGTTCCAGTTCAAGAGCTGCTGGAATGTGTAGTTCATGCGGCGGTAGTGCTCCTTGGTGATGATACCGTTGGAGGTTGCATAACCACCGTAGTAGGGGTTGGTGAGGTTGGTGTAGCGACGCTCGTCGATGTTTACAGTGTTGTTTGAAGTGAACTTGAAGTCCTTGAGGAAGCGCACTTCGAAGAAACCTGTGCCGGTGAAGGCGTTACCGTTGTTTTTGTTAACGTCAAGTAAGGCACCGCTGATAGCGTTGCTCTCCTGGAACACAGGGCGTTTGAGGCCGGCGTTTTCACCGTCACCATAGTCGTAACGGGTGATACCGTTGGCGTCTACCATCACTTTGCCTGCCGCATCGCGGATAAAGAGGGGGTAGATGGGAGCAACCTCGGTTGCAGCTGCGAAGATGTTGCCGGAAGAGTTGGAAGCACCTTCTGAGCTCATCATCTTGGCGCTGTAGTGGGTGTAAGAGAGGTCGGCGCCTACCTTGAGCCATGATTTGGCCTGGGTGTCGGCGGTGAGACGGCCTGTGAAGCGCTCGTAGCCTGAGTTGGGTGTGATACCCTCATTGTTAAGGTAGCCGGCAGACATGAAGAAAGATGTCTGGTCTGTGCCGTTGGTAACAGAAACGTTGTATTCCTGACGGAGGCTGTTCTTGTAAGAGTTTTCGAGCCAGTTGTCCGGAGTCAGCATATATTCAGTGCCTTTGTAGGTCTTCAGGTAGCCGGGGGTAGCCTCGGGGTTGAACTTGCCGTTGCGGCCAACGAGATACTGGCCGTTGGGGGCGGTGTATGTCTGATAAGCGAGGCCGTAGTCGTTAGATGCGGTCATGTTCTGGTTTGCCCACACATGAGCGGCGTCGGGAGTAAGGCCGTCGTGATTAACAGCGTAGTTGTACAGTGACTTATAGTAAAGTTCGTAATACTGGCGGGGATCCTTGATGTAATCGTAGTCCTGTGTGGCGCGGGTGTTGGCGCCCCATTTCATATCCACGTTCACAACAGCGCCTGAGCCGAGCTGACCTTTCTTGGTGGTGATGAGGATGACACCGTTTGCACCGCGGGCACCGTAAAGAGCGTTTGAAGCGGCGTCCTTGAGGACAGTCATGCTCTCGATGTCGTTAGTGTTGATGGTGTTGATATCACCGCTGAAGGGAGCACCGTTCACAATCACGAGGGGTGAGTTGCCGGCGTTGAGTGAAGAGATACCGCGGATGCGGATGGTGGGGGTTGTCTGGCCGGGCTGACCGGAAGTGTTGGTCAGCTGCACACCTGCAACCTTGCCGGTGATGGCGTTGAGGGCGTTGCTCACCTGTGCTTTCTCAATCTGAGAAGCGTCGACCACGGCAGCGGAGCCGGTGAAGGCCGATTTGGTGGCTGTGCCGTAAGCAACAACCATAACCTCATCTATCTTGATGTCAGCACTTGTCATCTTGATAAGGAGGGGCTTGCCTGTGATTTCAACTTCCACAGTGTGCATGCCAACGTAAGTAACCTTAAGTTTCTTGACGTTGTCATTAACTTTGAGAGAGAACTCACCCTCAATGTTAGTTGATGTGCCCGTGCCACCGCCTATGGGCATGATGCTCGCGCCAACCATGGGCTCGTCATCGCCTGCATAAACGACCTTACCGGTCACGGTACGCGACTGTGCGGACGCGATCGTGAATGTGGCCACGGTCAATAGCAAAAAAAACAACTTTTTCATACTAAAAAATAATTAGACATATAGTGAATTTACTTCAATTCGCTCTTAGAGAGCCGACTATCATATTGAAAACCAACGTAATAGCCGTAATATTTACAACTGTGTTCCCTTAGCACTCTGCTGCCAGGGTACTTGTTAGGATTTTGCAAAGATATTAATATTTTTTGGCATATCAACAATTCAAAAGACATTTTTCTATAATTTAACTCAACAGCAAGGGAAGTCTAATTCGTAAATGCCTGATATCCAGATATCTGCAAAATAACATTTTCTTCAGGCTGAAATTGTTAATTTCTATGTGTTAACAGAATCATCGCGCTCGCACGCGCGTATTATAAATAGGTGTACACGGCACAAAGCTAAAAAATGTGTGCATATATTTGGTTTTTGGGATTTTAGCACTTACTTTTGCGAACATAAGTAGGCTCCGGAAATTAGTTTATATCATATCGCAGCTTCAGGAGGAGCAGGCTGAATATTATGAGGAGGGAGTTATGGGACTCCATAATGACCGACGAAGCGTATTCAGAATGCCCTGATGAAGCAAGAGATGTATAAAATAATTTCAGAAGACTACTTATCGTAAGGTATCCTCTCCTTTCCCTCTGTACGAGGCCAACAGCAACGGGCAGCATAGACTGCTGGCTCATAGGATTTTTAAGAATGTCAAAACAATATGGAAGAATTTAAACATCAGCTGCGCTCAGCCGCCAGCACCGCCGGCCGCCGCATGGCCGGAGCAAGAGCATTGTGGCGCGCCAACGGCATGAAAGAGGAGCAGCTTGGCAAACCTATCATAGCAATCGTCAACTCATTCACCCAGTTTGTGCCCGGTCACACCCATCTCCACGAAATAGGCCAGACCGTGAAGGCCGAGATAGAAAAGCTCGGCTGCTTCGCCGCCGAATTCAACACCATCGCCATTGACGACGGTATTGCAATGGGACATGACGGCATGCTCTACTCCCTCCCCTCGCGCGACCTCATCGCCGACTCGGTGGAGTACATGGTAAATGCCCACAAGGCTGACGCGATGGTGTGTATCAGCAACTGCGACAAAGTGACCCCCGGAATGCTCATGGCGGCCATGAGGCTGAACATCCCGGCGATTTTTGTGAGCGGCGGCCCGATGGAGGCCGGCAAGCTCGGCGACAGAGCCCTTGACCTCATCGACATCATGGTGGACGCCGCCGACGAGAACGTGAGCGACGATGCCGTGGCGCTGCTCGAAAAACACGGATGCCCCACCTGCGGCTCATGCTCGGGAATGTTCACCGCCAACTCGATGAACTCGCTCAACGAGGCGATAGGCCTCGCCCTGCCCGGCAACGGCACCGTGGTTGCAACCCATATCAACCGCCGAGAACTGTTCAAGAAGGCGGCAGCGCAGATTGTTGCCAACACATATAGATATTACCGCGACGGAGATGAGAGCGTCCTTCCCCGCTCGATAGCTACACGCGAGGCTATGCTCAACGCAATGACTCTCGACATTGCCATGGGCGGAAGCACTAACACTGTGCTGCACCTGCTGGCAATTGCCCACGAGGCGGAGGCCGATTTCACCATGGCCGACATAGACGCCCTGAGCCGCCGCACACCGGTGCTCTGCAAGGTGGCGCCAAACTCGCACTACCATATCCAGGATGTGAACCGCGCCGGCGGCATACTTTCCATAATGAAGATTCTCGCCGACAACGGCCTGATTGACACCACTGTACACCGCGCCGACGGCCTTACCCTCGGTCAGGCAATCGACCGCTGGGCGATAGGGGGCAAGGACTACACCGACGAAGCCGACGAGCTGTGGCGCAGCGCGCCGGGCGGCAAACACACTACAGAGCTCGGATGCCAGATGAGCTACTACGGCACCCTCGACACCGACCGAGCCGCCGGATGCATACGCGATTTCGACCACGCATACGTGAAAGATGGCGGCCTCGCGGTGCTGAAAGGGAACATTGCGGCGGACGGATGTGTTGTAAAGACTGCGGGGGTGGATGAAAGCATCTTCCGCTTCAGCGGCCCGGCAAAGGTGTTTACCTCGCAGGAGGCAGCCGTCGACGGAATTCTGCGCGACAAGGTGAAAGCCGGAGACGTGGTGGTGATAACCTACGAGGGGCCCAAAGGTGGGCCCGGAATGCAGGAGATGCTCTACCCCACAAGCTACATAAAGAGCAAGCACCTTGGCAAAGAGTGCGCCCTGATTACCGACGGACGATTCAGCGGAGGCACCTCCGGCCTGTCCATCGGCCACATATCGCCCGAAGCGGCGGCCGGCGGAGCAATCGGCCTGGTGCGCGACGGCGACATAATTGACATCGACATTCCCGGACGCAGCATCAGTGTGCGCATCAGCGACGGGGAGCTCGCAGCCCGAATGGAGCTGGAGATGACCCGCGGCAGCGAAGCCTTCACTCCCGCAGGACGCGACCGGACAGTGTCAAAAGCTCTCAGAGCTTACGCAGCAGGAGTGACATCTGCCGACAAAGGCGGAGTGAGACTCTGATATTCACGAACTTAGAACTATTTATATATGAGCGAAAAAATTTCCGGAGCAGAGATACTTATCCGCGGACTGATAGCCGAGGGGGTTGACCGCGTGTTCGGCTACCCCGGAGGCGCAATCATCCCGGTGTACGACAAGCTCTACGACTATACCGACAGCATCACCCACGTGCTCACACGCCACGAGCAGGGAGCAATCCATGCCGCCCAGGGCTACGCAAGGGTGAGCGGGCGCACGGGAGTGGTGATCGTCACCTCGGGACCCGCCGCCACCAATGTCATCACCGGCCTAAGCGACGCGATGATGGACAGCACCCCGCTTGTGGTGATCACCGGCCAGGTGTTTTCGTCACTCCTCGGCAGCGATGCCTTTCAGGAGACCGATGTTGTGGGTATAACACAGCCCATCACCAAGTGGGCATACCAGATCCGCCGCGCCGAGGATATCGAGGAGGCGCTTGCCAAAGCTTTCCACATAGCCAATACCGGCCGCCCCGGGCCAGTTGTGCTCGACTTTGCCAAAAACGCGCAGAATGACCTCACCGAGTGGCGCCCCTACCACAAATGCAACTTCATACGCTCATATATCCCCTCGCCCGACATCCATGAGGCTGACCTGCGGCGGGTTGCCGACCTTATCAACGCCGCAAAGCGCCCGATGATTCTCTCCGGCCACGGCGTGATGATATCCGGAGCCGAGGAGGCGCTGCGCCAGCTCGCCGAGAAAGCCAACATACCTGTGGCCTCTACCCTGCTCGGCCTCTCGACAATGCCCAGCGGACACCCGCTGTACAAAGGTATGCTCGGTATGCACGGCAACATCGACCCGAATTTCAACACAAACCGCGCCGACCTCATTGTGGCCATAGGCATGAGGTTTGACGACCGTGTGACAGGTGAAACCTCAGGCTACGCGCCTCAGGCCAAGATTGTCCACATCGACATCGACGCTTCCGAATTTGACAAAAACATACGCACCGACGCAACAATCCACGGCGATGCCCGCAAAGCGCTCGAAGGACTGCTGCCGATGGTGAGGGAGGCGGAGCACTCCGCTTGGCTCGACAGCTTCGATATTGCCAACGGCGTTGAACAGAAGGAAGTTATCGCAGACGCTATCGGCGGCTCCGACCCGATGGCGCCGCCCCACATGGGCGAGGTGGCGCTCAAAGTGTCGCTCGCGGCAGGCGCCGACCCCGTACTTGTCACCGATGTGGGACAGAACCAAATGCTCTCCGCCCGCTACTTCAGATACTCCGCCCCGCGAAGCATCATCACAAGCGGCGGTCTCGGCACAATGGGATTCGGACTCCCCGCGGCGATAGGAGCAAAAATGGCTGCCCCTCACAGAAACGTGTGCTACTTCGCCGGCGACGGCGGCTTCCAGATGACCATGCAGGAGCTCGGCACAATAATGCAGTATGGCACAGCCGTGAAAATGATTGTGCTCAACAACGACTACCTCGGCAATGTGCGCCAGTGGCAGGCGATGTTCTACAGCAACCGCTTCAGCCAGACACCCATGATCAACCCCGACTTCAACACAATAGCCAACGCTTACGGCATTGCAAACGAAAGCGTGCAGCACCGGTGTGACCTCGACGGTGCCATACGCCGCATGATCGAACACCCCGGAGCGTTCCTGCTCAATGTGAGAATCGACGAGCGCGACATGGTTTTCCCGATGACACCCAACGGTGCCGCGGTGGATCATATTATCATCAACGAAGAAAACGACATCTTCTCTATGCCCGAAAATGGAAAATAACAACACTCTTTTCACCATAGCCGTATTTGCCGAAAACCATGTCGGCCTCCTCAACCAGCTCTCCATCATCTTCACCCGCCGGTGTCTGAACATAGAGAGCGTGAGCGCGAGCCAGTGCTCCATCCCCGGTGTGCACAAAACCACCATGACCTGCTACAGCGACCGCGCGACGATGGAAAAAGTCATAAAAATTATCGAAAAACGCATCGATGTGCTCAAAGCGTTCCTATACACCGACGATGAGATTGTGTACCAGGAGGTGGCGCTGTACAAAGTGCCCACCGCCAGGCTGCTCGACGAGGAGAACCTCGAGGAGATAATTCGCCGCCACAACGCCCGCATTCTCGAGATTTCACGCGACAACACCATCATAGAGAAAACCGGACACTTCGACGAAACCCAGGCTCTGTTTGAGGAGCTCAAGCACTACGACATACGCCAGTTTGTGCGCAGCGGACGAGTGGCCATCACCAAAAGCCCGCAGGAGCTTGTCGACAAATTCCTCGCCGAGCAGGAGGACCGCCGCCGCAGAATTGAAAACTGACACCCGATGAAACTGTACTCCGAAACACACACTCTCACCGCCGCCGACTGCAACGCGCAGATGGAGCTGCCGCTGCAATCGCTTGTGCGCCAGATTATCGACGCCGCAACCGGCCACGCAAATCTCCTCGGCTTCGGCTACGACAGACTGCTGGCCGACGGCAGCGCATGGGTGCTCAGCCGCCTGTGCACACAGATGAACAGAATGCCCCGCGTGGGCGAATCCTACAATGTCGTAACTTGGGTAGAGGCCACAAACCGCCACTTCTCAACCCGAAACTTCGAATTCACCACCCCCGGCGGCGAAGTGCTCGGCTATGCCCGCACTGTATGGGTCGGCATCGACATTGCCACCCGTCGCCCGGTAGACCTCACCACCTTCACCACCCTCGTTGAGATGAGCAGCGACCGCCACTGCCCTATCGACCCGCCGGCAAAACTCCGGTTCAGCGAGCTGAATACGGTGCGCAACTATCAGGTGCAGGTGTGCGACATCGACTCAAACCGCCACCTCACTACCGCACGATATGTGGAGCTGGCCGTGAACTGCCTGTCGCTCAACGACCTTGACAAAGCTCTGCCCGGACGCTTTGACATTTCTTTTGCGCGGGAATGCCTATTTGACGAAAATCTCACCATCGAATCCTCACTGGCAGACCGGACCCTCGAAGCGGTGATACGCAACCCCGCCGGAGAGGAATGTTGCGCGGCAAAACTCATTTTAATTGAACGTTAATCATTTTAGCAGCGTTTTATTGCCGGATTATAACTAAAAACACTATCTTTGCAACAAATTATAACAAAATAAGCAATCTTATGGCAAAACTGAACTTTGGCGGCGTTGAAGAAACCGTCATCACACGCGAGGAATTTCCCTTGGAAAAAGCCCGCGAGATACTTAAAGACGAAACAATAGCCGTTATCGGCTACGGCGTGCAAGGCCCCGGCCAGAGCATGAACCTGCGCGACAACGGTTTCAACGTAATTGTGGGACAACGCCCCGGCAAAACCTTCGACAAAGCTGTAGCTGACGGATGGGTGCCCGGACAGACCCTCTTCGGCATCGAGGAGGCATGCGACAAAGCGACAATCATCATGTGTCTGCTCAGCGACGCCGCCGTGATGTCTGTGTGGCCCGACATAAAGAAATACCTCACCGCCGGCAAAGCGCTATACTTCTCCCACGGCTTCGCAATCACATGGAGCGACCGCACAGGCGTTGTGCCTCCCACCGACATTGATGTAATAATGGTGGCCCCCAAAGGCTCAGGCACCTCACTGCGCACAATGTTCCTCGAAGGACGCGGACTCAACTCAAGCTTCGCCATTTATCAGGACTACACAGGCAGAGCTGTTGACCGCACCATCGCTCTCGGCATCGGCATCGGCTCCGGCTACCTGTTTGAAACAACCTTCCAGCGCGAGGCCACCTCTGACCTCACCGGCGAGCGCGGCTCGCTCATGGGTGCCATCCAGGGACTCCTCCTCGCCCAGTACGAGGTGCTGCGCGAAAACGGACACACTCCCTCCGAGGCATTCAATGAAACTGTTGAGGAGCTCACTCAGTCACTCATGCCGCTTTTCGCCGAAAAAGGCATGGACTGGATGTATGCAAACTGTTCCACCACTGCCCAGCGCGGCGCCCTCGACTGGATGGGTCCGTTCCACGACGCCATCAAGCCGGTGGTCGAGAAGCTTTACGCAAGTGTGAAATGCGGCAACGAAGCTCAGATTTCAATCGACTCAAACTCGCAGCCCGACTATCGCGAGAAGCTTGAGAAAGAGCTCCGGGATATGCGCGAGAGCGAGATGTGGCAGACAGCCGTGACAGTACGCAAGCTCCGTCCGGAAAACAACTGAAAAAACGATTTTTCCTCTTGATTGGTAAACCGGGGCAATGCTTTTACAGGCATTGCCCCGGTTTTTTGCATCTATTCCCGATTTTTTATGTAATTTTGTAACTCACGTTAACAACCGACCACCTATCACATGAGAAAAGGACTTTACCTCGTACCGGGCATTATCGCTGTAATTCTGCTGTCACCAATCATTGCTTCCGCACAGATTCCTGTGGATCTTATGCGGCTGCCAAAGAAAAGCAGCGTCAAGACCCAGCGCGACACAATGGTGATTCTACCCTGGTTTGACGAAGAGATTGCCGATGATGTATGTCTCCTTGACTCCATGAACATTGAGCCGGACACCGTGATGCCCGAGCCGCCGCGGGTAATCCACTCTATCCCGCTCGCAACATACGGCACTCCGATGATATACGAAGGGTGGCAGTATCTCGACTCTCTGCAGCTAATCCCCACAGACAGAGGCCCGATCGGCAAGCACGCTTTCGAATGGATTGACGACATAAACTTCGGCTACCTCGCCTACAACCGCGCGAGGCAGAACTACTGGATGAACTACCCCGACAAAGTGACCATGAATGTGGCGAACCTGCCCGAGCCACCTGCCCACTACAACGCTTTTGTAGACCCCGTGACCACCCGCATTGTGCTTGAAGAGCAGGTGAGCACACAGAATTCCGATGTCAACAACCTCCTTGATATACAGAAGATAAACTGGATTCAGAATTTCTCCGCGTCAGCCCAGTTCAGCCAGTCATACATATCGCCAAACTGGTATCAGGGTGGCAACCGCTCACTCCTGGCAATAGTAAACCTCATTTACAATGTGAAGCTCAACCAGAAGCTCCATCCCAAGCTGCTGTTTGAAACAACAGTGTCCTACAAACTCGGCGTTAACAGCGCCCCGGATGACACGGTGCGCTCATACAACATCAGCGAGGATCTTTTCCAGATAATAAGCACCTTCGGTTACAAAGCGATAAAACGCTGGTACTACTCGGCAAACCTCCAGTTCAAAACCCAGGTGCTGAACAGCTATAAGGCTAACTCCAACACCCTGCGCTCGGCATTCATGTCGCCCGGCGAGCTCAACCTCGGTATCGGTATGACATACGAATACACCAACAAGCGCAAAACCTTCAATTTCAACGCATCCATAGCTCCGCTCTCATGGCAGCTGCGCACATGCTACGACGGCCGCATGAACGAGCAGAACTACGATATCAAGCCCGGCCACCACGGCGTGAGCAAATACGGTAGCAGCGTGGAGTACAATCTCAACTGGAAAGTGACCTACAATATCGACTATAAATCGCGCTTGTTCCTCTTCTCCGACTACGACCTCTTTCAGGGCGATTGGGAACACACTATCTCCTTCAATGTCAACCGCTACCTCTCAACCCAGATTTTCGCCCACGCCCGCTACGACTCCTCTACTCCGCGCTACAATCAGAAATGGCGCAAATTGCAGTTCAAGGAGATATTCAGCCTCGGTTTTACATACAAGTTCGGCAACGCCTGATTACCCACCCCATGCGCATAATCCAATCTCTCCTCCTGCTGCTCGCCTGCTCGCTGTGCGCGGCGGCGCAAGTCTCGAATACAGCACCGAAGCTGCCCCCGATCTCAGGGGCTCCGCTTGACGGCTACTCACGCACAGCGGATATTGAGCGACGCCTCACAGAGGCAGGTCCCCACCGCATCGAAGGCTTGTGGCGCATTGCTCAGAGCGGTACAACCCTTGCAATCGAGCGCAAAAGGGATATCGGCACGCTACCCGGAGCCGAGCAGTATCAGATGGTGATTGTACACAGCGCAAACCGCGCGATACGCCCCGGCACCGTCATGGGATTGCTTACCGTCAGCGCAAAAAGCAATGTGTATGACGCAAGCATATACACCTCGGCGCAACTCGCCGGGCGCCTGAGTTCGCCCAAACGCTTCACAATAACCCTGGCCGAGGAAGATACGCGCCTGGTGTTCAAGCAAGTGAAAAGCAAATACTCATTCAATTTCTGGCGGATGCTCCCCTATATGTTCCGCTACAGCGTGCGCACGAATTCAAACACCGGAGAAGCCCCGTTTGGCTGCGTCAGGATATTCCCCGCCCCTGCTCTCCCTTCCGAACCGCGATACCTATGAAACAGCTTATATTCACGCTATTGGTGCTGATTTCGCTGATGGCATCCGCCGACAAAACAACCCGCAAGAATCTAAAAGTCAGGAAAATAGCGGCGCAGGAGGTTGTTGCTGCTGCCGACACCGTTGTGCTCTCCCCCGGCATGGCCACCCTTGCCGGCTACGACAAGCCGCTGCGCTCCAACAAAGAGAGCATCTATCTGACCAACGCCACACGGCGCCGGCTCACCTATATCGAAATTGAAATCACCTATTTTGACGAATCCGGCCGTCAGCTGCACAAGCGCACTGTAAGCCAAACCGTTGACATTCCCGCCGGCGAAACAAGGCAGCTCACCTTCGCCTCATGGGACAAGCAGCGCAATATGTACTATACCCTCAGCGGCAAGCCACGCACAAGCAACGGCACCCCCTACACAATCTCTGCTCGAGCCACCCGCGCCATCTATCACTGACTCACTCCGTCAGCCACACGTATAGCCCTCACCCTCAGCTTCTGAGTGCGCAATGTCCTGCCGCCGCCATCCTCATAGTCAACATTATCGCTATATCTGTAATCAGATGTTACAGTTGATTGTGATGCGCTTGAAGGATAAGACCAGGAAGTTTCACTCATATCCAATTCACTTAATACATGCTTACCGGATGTATTTACTTTTGTAGCTCTTGCCCTATACGGATTCTCTCGATATCTGACCGCGCCACTCATTGTGAGATTTGGATTTCGTGATGGATTAGCAGACCAATATAAATACTCTTGAAAAGTAGGGAACTCATTGTATTTAGTCTCTAACATTACTTCCAATTGAGAGATTCCCGGTAAAAACCACTTTAGCGTCTGAGTTTCTCCTTCCCGCGCCTTTTTGTTTTTGGAGCAAGCAACACTGATAGCTGATATAGGGTCTGCGTCAGCATATATTTTAGATATTGATGACAGCCGGGAAGATATGTCATAACCACTATATGTGGTCAGGCCTAACAAATAGTTGCATATTTGCAACCCATCCTCAGCATATATCATATTGAACGGACTCCAGCTATGATTTATCAATCTATATACTCCTTCTGAAAACGCGTAGCCATTCTGAGGTGAGTTTGCGGCTGCCCAGGGGATGCCTTCGGGCTGATACCAAGGGGTGGAACCGAAGGGGTCGAGGGGGTCGTAGTGTTCGGCGTATTCCTCAACGGCCTCCATATAGTAGGTTGTGCCGTTGTAGATAAATGACAACAGACCATACTGTTCAAGTTCGAGGGTATCTGTATATGACTCCGTGGCAGACTGATACTTCACCTCAACACGTGCCGTACGGCTACGTGTAGAAGAGTTTTCGTCCACATAAAAATATATGCGGTCGCGGGTGCGGCTCACCTGTGCGGATGTCTCAGTAACGACATTCTGGAGCATATCGGTTGTAAAATAATCCCGGCAGCCCCATCCCGGCTTGAAGTCCGCATCGCTCATGCCTTCGGAGCTCACATGCTCGAGGTGCACCCACGAGGTAGCATCGCCAAGAATAGTCACAGTGCATTGCGAGGACGCATCTGATTTGTCAAGGAAGTATACATCCATGGGCAGCACACACCAATGGGCGTCAAGGTGGCGCTCGTTGATGATGGAGAGGTACATGGCGTTGAAAGTGGACACATTGACGCGGGCATCGAAGATAAACACATTGTCATCGCCGCGCACATAGTCAAGTCCGCTGATAAAGATATTATTTTTATAGCAATGGTTGCGCTTCACCTCAAAGTTGTCTATCACATCGCTGCCGAGGTACACACTGAACTGCGCATCGTAGCTCATGCCCTGATGGTCAACATAGCGGCCTCGCATCACAATGGCACTCGCATTTTCCGGTGCCACAAGCGGCTTCCACCGCTGACGCACCTCCTCGCCGGCACCCTTCACCTCATCGGGGTATATCTCCATGGGATCCTGAGTGCGCTGCTTGATATTTTCGTAGGTATAATATGTGAACACCTCCGCTTCCTGACCGTCAACAAGAGTGCGGTCGCTCACTTTCACGGTTTTTTCACTCCTCATGTCGCTCTGAGGCACAGCGGTAGTCTCTCCTGCGGTGAAAGGCACACACAGCGGCATGTTTTTCACTCCATATTCAGTAACTTTCAGGGTTGGCAGCAGCCGGTCCTTGCTTGTTTGCTTCGCTTCGAGTTTCACTTTCACATCCACCCTCGCCATCAGGGCGCGCAGCGGAATCTGAATCTGCCCGCTGTGGCCGAGCACACAGTCACCGGCGGCAGCGCTATAGAGAGCCACCATCGGCATTCCTCCGGCCGGCAGCTCTGTGATATCTGTGCGCTCAGCCGGGCGATAGTACCATGACTGTAAGTCTGCAAGGCTGTTTATTATCTTAACTGCCTGCGGATTATCAGCATCGCCATGACAGATATCGCCGTCGGGATTTAGCTCTTCGACCCTGAAAGAGCATGAGGTGTGGCTGCAAGACGGGTCATCGCATATCGGATTGGCAACCGCAAATATCTGTACCCCTTCGAGGGTCTGCTGGTCCATAAAGGCGTTTTTCGGCACCTCCACACCATCAAGACCGCTCTCAGTCATGTCAATAATCTGATAGGGCCGGAAATCCACCTCGCATTCAGGATCGGGTGTCAGGAATTCGCCATCCTTGTCAAAGAAAAAGAGATGAAGCCTGTTGATTTTCTTCTCAGCCGCTGTTTTCGGTTCCTCGCCGGAGCGGGCGCTCACCACTTCGGGCAGCATCTCCACCGCCTCCGCCTTAAGAATAATGGCTGATGACGGATCGGGCAGCGGGGCAACAGTCCCATGCTCAGCACACCCGCATAGCAGCGCAGCTGCCATAACAATCAGTATATGACTAAGTTTCATTGCGTTTTTCAGTTGATGTAAATGTTATTGTCCGAACCGCTCTGCCAGTACTCAACATCATCGGCTGTAAACATCAGCACAATCTTGTCGCCGTAGAAATTGATATTCAGAGTGTAGTTCACACCGGGACGCGGTATACGCCCGAAATCGAAATTATCACCCTCGCGCGGTATGCGTATATCTATTGTACGCCCCTCGAATTCAAAAGAGCCGGTTAGGGTTTTGCCGGCACCGAGAAACGACCCGTTTGTGCCATCGGAATTGGCGAGTATGAAGTAGGAGTGAGGAGCTGTTGTGGCCGCGTCATGGAGCACAGTAAGCGGCTCGCTCACAAACGGCAGCCGGGCGTGGGTGAAGGCTCCGGTGTTAACTGTCACAGAGGGGTCAGGCTGCGAAAAGTCGAGCGTAGCCTGCGAATAGAAATCGCCCTCAAGAGTAAAATCATTGACAGTCAAATCGCTGGCGGCGCTGTAGTTATTAAACTTCACACTCACAGCGCTGAGAATATGATGAAACACCATATCCACGGCTCCACGTTCTCTCATGTGGTCGGTAACAAACGCATACATCGCATCCTCCTCGCACGGGTAGGTCACATTATAGTTAAGCACCGGGGCTCCAACCGGACTCTGAACCGTGAAATTCTGCGATGCAGGGCTGTAGGCTATGAACGAGTATTTGAAAGCCGAGGGGTCGGCGCCGGCGGCGGCGACAAGCTGATTGCGCTCGGTGTACCATACCCCCGGCTCGCCTTTATAATAACAGCCATGACTGTCCACATCAAGCCGCGCTGCCTCCAGCACATCAGGCACTATGAGATTCTTCTTGGCGTTCCACCCCTTCTCGCCACCCTTGGCATCAAGATCGGCGGTAGAGGAATAGTTGGTAATGAGGGGAATGCAGTAGCCATACACCACGAATTCAGAACCGACAGGCAGCTCCGAGTTAACAAAACCGGCACGCGAATCAGAACCGGCAAACACCACCGGCGCAGAAAATGCAATCACATCATCAGCATCCGGAGCATCCACCTCCGGCTCATTGGAGCAGGAGCAGAGCATCACCAGAAGAACCGGGATTATATGAGAGAGAATATTTTTCATCAGGGAAGAATTATGTTGAAGTCACCGTTGTTGATAGGTGCGGAGAGCCAATCGTCTACCGCAGGCACATCAAAGAAAAGATGGGTGTTGATACTGAATGAGTAGGAATAGCTCTTGCCGGGCAGCCAAGTGCCTGAGAGATGGGCGGTTGCATGCTGCACGCCGAGCGAGCCGCGGGTATATTCGTATTCTATATCCACCACCAGATCGCTGACACTCTGCGGAATAGCCAATATCACATCATTGTCGCCAAAAATCGGTGTGGGGGCATTGCCGAGTTCAAGACCGCCCTCCGGTATCTTTGCAGCATACTCGGCATCAGCACCGGCAGCGGCAGTCCATTCTCCCAACGATGAGCCGTCGGCCTTGAAGCCCTCACCGTTCCAGCTCCCTTTGTCTGAAAATCCGCTCACCTTGAAGCTCAGTATGCGGAGCACCCTCGCCTGATCGTCGGGCTTACCGTCGGCGCCGAGATAGCGGTCATCGGTGCGTCCGTTAAAGTTTATGCGGCTGAGAATATGGCGAAACTTCAGTGCAACGGGCGCCGGGGCATCAGAGTTGTCCTGCGACAGAATCATGCGGCGGTCCGAAGCCACCATCAGGTCTGTGCCATCGGCTGTAAAATCGGCCAGCGTAACAGTGCAGTTGGCACCATCAGCAGGGGTAAACTCCGCTTTCTCAGCCACTTGCGAAGGATATACGGCGCAAAAATCATACGTGAATCCACGCATCCAATACTCCTCGCTGTCGTAGGTCCAGGCATCGCCGGTGCGCGTAACCTCGCGCCCGTCAAACACCTGCACCACTCCCGCCTTGGTGGGATCATAAAACACGCCCCACACACGGAAAGCCGAGCCCTCGGCGGTAAAGCCCTCATTGCTCACCGGAGCTCTCCCCGTGGCAGCCGCAGCGCTGAACACTACCGGCAGCTTTTCATCCGCAGGTGACAGGTCCTCATCTGCTGAGGAGCAGCCACCCAAAGCAGCCAACGGCAGAGCCACAGCAAGTGCAGCCCGCGCCATTCTAATCAAACCGATCATGAGTTGGAACCGGGAAATGACTGGTCAAAACTGAAATTGGCATTGCCGGTACCGGGCACCCATCCATCGTCCGCAGCGCCGTCATCAGGCACAATCGAGGCGGTGAAGCGAATGGGATCCATGCCGGTGGCGCTGCCTGTGAGGGTAATTACATTGTTGATGCTCTGACCCTTTATCCAGTTTGGCTGCCATGTGGCGGTGATATGGCTGCCCATCACGTCCATGAGATTGCCGTTTGTGTCGGGAGCCTGGATGTCAAAATCAAATTCTATGCGCACGTTGGCATACTGGTATTGGAAGGGAATCATGTACACCGCCTCGGTTGACACATCGGTGCGCACCGGACCGGAAGCACCGGGTTTCTGCAGCACACCGTCGGCAGCAGACATTACCAAAGGCATAGAGGGGGTCTCGGGGTTGCGTGTCGGCTCCTGCCAGTTTTCGGTGCTTCCGAGAAATGTGCCCACATTGCGGTAGTGCGATATGCTCACATTGCTGATTTTGACGGTGTAAGACTCACCGGGAATGGCGCTTTTGAATGTGAATTTGAGCCGGGTGAGAATATGCTTGAAAGCGAACGACACCGGGCTTGCGGTGCCGGTGGGGTCGGTGCGTTTCTGGTCCTTTGCGGTGGCATACACAAGGTCATGCCGCGCATGGTCCTGATTGATGGTGTAGTTCACCAGGTTCAGAATCCGGCCATTGAGGTTGGCGTTGCCTGTCACACCGGTCTGCACAGTAGTGTTCTCGCAGCTGTAGGCATAGAAATCGTATGTGCCCTGGGGATTCCAGTAGCGGTCGTTTGTATATGTCCAGTTGCCGTCCTGCCCTTTGGTCACGCGGTCGCCGGTAAACACCTGCACCGGCTGCGATGAGGTAGTGACGGTGTATGAGCCATAGACAAAGAAACTGTTGAAGTTTGAGTTGTCGAGAGCCCTTGAGTTCTTGTTCATGTGTGTGTCGAAGCCTATCCGCGAGGATTCGCTCTTGCTGACATCATCAATGATTTCAGAGCTTGAGCATCCGGCCATCATCACGCAAATACCCGGAAGGAGATAGTTAAACAGTTTCATAGGTATATATGGTTTTTATTATTATTCAGAATTATAGCACTTCAATATTGGGCAGTTCGACATCGGTCCACTCGCCCCAGTCGTCAACGCTCACATCAAACCCGGAGTCCACCTGATTGTTCTCGTCAATGACAAAGAGTCCGGTCATTGTGAGCACTCCGCCGCGCGGCTGTCTGCGCACCTGGGTAGTGACATCCTGCTTGAATGACTTTATAGAGCCGTCGGCGGTCATCACCTCAAGATTAAGCATGAAATTCTGCGCGGGGTTCACCTCATTGCCGGGACGCCCATAATGGTCGCCCGGAAAATCGGGCACGCCGAAAGTTTTCACCACGGCGAGCACTCCCCAGGGTTTCACCTCGCAGTCAAACAACACTGTAGCCGCATCCGGAGCGGTAGCGCCGTTGTGGAGATACACCTTCTCGGCCATGCCGGCGAGAGCACCGCGCGCAAGCTTCACAAACTCAAGCCCTTCGTCAAAGATGTAGCGAATCACGTAAGTGTAGACCAGCGGCCTCATTGTCACGCTCATAGGGGTTACAGCATGAACCGACGGAGCCGGCACAGAGTCGGTATAAGCACCATAGAGCACATCAGGCGGGCTGACAGTACGCTCGCCGCTGTGCAGCGGTTCGAGTGTTGAGCGCGAGCGGGTTGTGGTTGTGGCAGACACCTGGGGCAACGAAGCCGATTCGTCAATCACAACATACTCAGTATCGTTGTTGTAGAACAGAATACCGTAAGGCCCGGCACCAAGATCCACCTCGCCGCCTGTATGGCCGAGAAAATAGAGCGAGGGCAAAGTGTCGTTCTTCGGATACACCACCATGCTCACCGACTCGGGCAGTCCGGGGCGATATGTATCATAGTCATCACCATATACCTCCGGTTTCCAGCCGGCAGACAAACCGGCGCCATAGTCGCGCTCCCACTCCTGCTCATAATCGAGAGCTATGGCCGAACGGCGGTAGTGGTCGTAGCACAACTCCTCGCGGCACGATGACATTGCCAACGCCGCAAGGATACACATTATTATATATATGTGGCGGCGGCTCATCTCTGTGATGCGGATTTTTTGAGCTTCTGCCCCCACGGGTGCCACACAAGGGCGAGCTTGACCTTCAGCGGCCCGAAATAGCCGGTGCTCTTAGTGCGGGTGTACACATGGTGATCATCCACCGGTTCATAATCCTTATAGCGCAGGTTCAGGTAGCCTACTCCAAGGCCGGCCTCGAAAGAGAGCTTGTCGGTGAGGGGTTTGACAAAGCCGAAACTCATGCCGCCGAATACACCGTGACCCCTGTGGCCTGTGCCGCCGTTTTCAAAGTCAAACCAGGCGTAGCCCGGGAAGGCTCCGAGGTAGTAGCCGTTGCCTGGAGTTGATGATTTGAACCACCAGCGGGCTTCGGGCGACACCATTGCAATTTCGTAAGTCTTGTTTTTGGATTTCTTTTTCCACCAACCCATCTCATATTCAAGGTTGAGGCTCCATGAGGGATTGAAATGATATTCCACCTCAAGCGACGGCGCGAGCACAAAATCATATACAAGGTTGGTCTTGAACGAGAATCTGCCGTAGTCGACAGCCTCCGAGGGCGATTGCACAACATATGTCACCACCTGCTGCGGGGCTGACGCAGGCTGCTGCGGGGTACATCCGCAGTCGGTGCACAGCAGCGAGCCGTCAGCACACACTGTCACAGCGTTTATGCTGCCGTCAATTCTCCTTGCCATAGCAACTGCCTGCGCTGAGCCTACAGTAACCTTAAGGTTGCCTCTGAGCAGGGGGAAAATATTTTCGTGAAGATAGGCATACGCCTTGCCGTCATTGAGTTTCTTGAGCCGGTGCATGCGCGTCGAGGGGTCGCTTTTTATAATTGCAAGAACCTCATCGCGGTTGTTGACCGAGGGCGTGGCTTCGATCATACGGTAGAGCTCGGCCCACCCAGCTTCTCCATCGGTGATTATAAAAGCTGAATCCGGGAGCGCCACGCGCTGCAGCAAATCATATTTGAGCAGCATTGCGCGGGCATCGCCGATGCTTTTGTTTATATAGTTCTCAGCCCCGGGGGCACAGTAGTATGTGATTTCAACGGCAACATCATCCGACTCAGCCTTGCGTGCGGCTATTGCCCGCACTATCTTATTGTAAGCCTTGCGGTTAGCCAGCCGTGTCATATCAGGATTGTTCTGACCGATACGGAAGCTGAGCCTGGCAGTAGAGGAGGAATCAGCCGCTATGGAAGCCGGAGATGCAGTGGCCGCAAAGGGGAGCATAGCAGCCAGATATATGATAATATAGCAAAATTTATCCATTAACGCTCTTGGTCCGGAAATGTTATGGTAAGTTCGGCATAAGAGCCGACATTCAGTTGTTTATTCACGCAAAATTAGCAAATAATCGCCAACAACCCCTATTTTTCCCAAATTATCTACATTATTTTGCCAAATATACCAATGTATATGAACCGGAGCATGGACGACAACACCGCGCCGCCCTGCCGGGCGGACCGAAAAAAAATATCGCCCGGCGTTTTGCCGGGCGATATTGCCTTGTATATTACGGATATGGGGATCAGTCGATACCGAGGTCTTTCTTTATAACCTCGATTTTTGCGTCGGCGGCCGCAGTGGCTGCATCGTAATCGGCTGCAGTGGTCATTTTGCCGCGCACTTCCACGTAGAATTTGATTTTGGGTTCTGTGCCTGAGGGGCGCACCGAAATCTTGGTGCCATCCTCGGTGAAGTACTGGAGCACATTTGAGGTTACGGGCATATCAAGCTTCTCGGTGGTGCCTGCAACCGGGTTCACCATGCTGAGCGTGTCGTAATCCTTGATGAGGGTGACTGTGCTGCCGCCGATTGTTTTGGGGGGATTCGAGCGGTAGTTTTTCATAATCTGCTGAATCTCCTCGGCGCCTTTCTTGCCCTGACGCACCAGCGATATACCGGCTTCGCGCGAGAAACCGTACTTGATGTAGATATCCTGAAGCATCTGCATGAAGTTGAGACCCTTTTCCTTGGCCCATGCTGCAGCCTCGGCGAGGAGCGACACAGCAGAGACAGCATCTTTATCGCGGGCAAAATCCTCAGCGAGGAAGCCGTAGCTCTCCTCACCGCCACCGAGATAGCGGGCTGTGCCCTCATGGTCGCGGATCACAGCAGCAATCCATTTGAAGCCGGTGTAGCAGTCAAACATGCGGATATTGTTTTTGTCGGCGATGCTCTTGATTGTCTCGGTGGTAACGATAGTCTTCACTATGTACTCGTTGCCGGTGAGGCGTCCGAGCTCGGCGTTGCGTGTCATGATGTAGTTGAGGAGAATCATCACAATCTGGTTGCCGTTGAGGAGCACATATTCACCTGCGGCGTTGCGTGTCACCGCGCCCACACGGTCAGCATCGGGGTCGGAAGCCATAACAAGGTCGGCACCCACCTCCTTGGCCTTTGCGATTGCCATTGCCATTGCCGAGGGCACCTCAGGGTTGGGCGAAGCCACTGTGGGGAAGTTGCCGTCGGTAATATCCTGCTCGGGCACATGTATGATGTTTTTAAAGCCGTAGTTGGCGAGCGATTCGGGGATGAGATTGACACCGGTGCCGTGGATTGGGGTGTAGACAATCTTCATATCGGCGTTGCGCTGCACAGCCTCGGGGCTGAGCTGCAGGCCCTTGATGGCGGCGAGGAAAGCGTCGTCCACCTCCTTGCCGATGATTGTTATCCTGGATTTGTCGCCCTGGAATTTGATTTCCTCAACGCCTTTGATGAGGCCAACATGGTTGATGATATTGGTGTCGTGGGGTGCGATTATCTGCGCTCCGTCTGCCCAGTATGCCTTATAGCCGTTGTACTCTTTGGGGTTGTGGGAAGCGGTGATGTTTACGCCGCTCTGGCAGCCGAGGTGACGGATGGCGAAGGAGAGCTCCGGAGTGGGGCGGAAGCTGTCGAAGAGATACACCTTGATGCCGTTTGCCGAGAACACGTCGGCCACTATCTCGGCGAAAAGACGGCTGTTGTTTCGCACGTCATGACCAACAGCCACAGATATTTCGGGCAGGTCGGCAAACGCTTCCTTGAGATAGTTGGCAAGACCCTGTGTGGCGGCGCCAACGGTGTAAATGTTCATACGGTTTGAGCCCACGCCCATTATGCCTCGGAGGCCGCCGGTGCCGAATTCGAGGTCCTTGTAGAAGGCTTCGATAAGCTCGGTTTTGTCGTCTGCATCGAGCATCCGCTTCACTTCCGCGCGTGTATGCTCATCGTAGCCCTGACCGAGCCACACCTTGGCTTTCGCCTCTACTGCGTCAAGCAGTTCCTTGTTATTTTCCATATATGAAAGTTTAAAATGATGTCAGATTTGTGGTATGTGACAAATTTACGCCAAATATATGGAATATCAAGCGTTCAGCGGCCTAAAAAAGTAAAAAAAAGAGTCCCCGCCATCACTGACGGGGACTCCGGGTGTCACTTATTTAATAATTCTTACGAGATTTCTCGTTTTTTCGGGGGACACTCCGCGCTTAGGGCTGAGTGAAGATTACGATACGGTTCCAGTTGTTTTCGTCGTAGGGCTGAACATCGCTGCCGTTTGCCTGGATGGTGAGGCGGGAAGAATCGATGCCGTAGTTAACGAGGGCGTCAACAACTGCCTGACCGCGACGCTGTGAGAGCTCCATGTTGTAAGCTGATGTACCGGTGTCTTTGTCGGCGTAGCCCTGTACGAGGACATTCACGTTGGGGTTGGCCTTCATCCATTCGGCTACGTTGTAGACGTTAACCATTTCTTCGTCGGTGATGACAGCGCTGTTGATTTTGAATCGTACTGAGGTGAGCATGGGAGCCTGTACAACCACTTCCTGAGCAACCACTTCGGGGCACGGGAGCTGAGCTTCTGCTGCTGCGAGAGCTGCTGCTGTTGTAGCGAGTTCGCCACGGAGGTTATTAACCTGATTGTTGAGGTTGTTGATGTATCCGAGATATTCGCAGGGATTGTAAGCGTTGTATTTGCGGCCGCCGATGTTAAAGAGGAAACCACCATATACATTGACGTTTGCTTCGATAGGATCGCCGGAGGCTACATTGTTGAAGTTGTCGCCATAGAAGTTCACACGACCTTCAGCGAAGAAGTCAACATATTTGCAGAGGCGCAGACGGAGCTGGATACCGGCGGACACGGGGAGGGTCCATTCTTTGGTTTTGCGGTGGCCGTCGCCGTCGGGGATTGCGGCGTAGGTGGGGTCAAAGCCCCAGGTGTAAGTACCGCCGACACCTACGAAGGGAATGATGCTGAACACGCGGTCGGCTTTAGGACCGGCGATTGAGTTGAACATATCCCACATGAGGTCCGCATTGGCATTGGCCATGTTTGCGCTTGAGGTCTTGGCCCAGTCGAGGTGCATCTTGCCGTAGTAGCCTGTGATGCGGAATCCGAGGTAGGGGCTGAACCAGTGGCCGAAGCCTACGTTGTAGAGGGCGGTGATGTGACGTTTGTCCTTGCCGGTGTTGAGGTAGTGGTCCACATAGGGGATCTGGATACCGGCGCCTAACTGGATGAACCAGTTATCTTTCCAGGAGGTGCTGTACTGAGTTTTGCACTCAACAGGAACTTCAGTGACAACAGTTTCTTCAACAACAACCGTTTCCTGAGCCTTAGCTGTGTTTGCCGAAAGCAGCATTGCGCCGCATCCTGCGATTGCGAAAAGAAGATTCTTTTTCATTTCTCTCGTAAATTTTAATGAAACTTTAATTTTAATTACTCTTCTGACGTGCCACGGTGGAAAAACCTTGATAACCCGTCCGTGGGCGTCGTTTTGATTTAATAACATTGCCTCACGTTTTTTTGTTCGGGCTTTGCACAAACTTTTTTTGTTTTTGCTCTATTTTTCGGGCAAATTGGAGTTTTCTGACTAACTTTGCACCTTATTAATAGAAGCCCCCTCAAGCACAATGCAAAAAAAATATATCGCAGTAATAGGCAGCACCGGCTCAATAGGCACCCAGACACTGGAAATTGTGTCGCAACGGCCCGACCGGTTCGGGGTGAGCGTGCTTGCCGCCGGCAGCAATGTCGACCGGCTCATCGAGCAGGCCCGCACCCATCGTCCGGAGCTCGCCGTTATTGCCGACGAATCGAAATATCCGGCTCTAAAAGCAGCCCTGCAGCCGCTGGGCATAGCCACCGCCTCCGGCGCCGCGGCTCTGGCGGACGCCATGGAAATCGAGTCATTCTCCACCGTTGTGACAGCCACAGTCGGCTACAGCGGCCTCGAGCCCACTATCCGCGCCATCCGCGCCGGCAAAGACATAGCTCTTGCAAACAAGGAGACGCTTGTTGTGGCCGGCGAGCTAATAACCCGGCTGCTCAGCACCTCCACCTCGTCGGTACTGCCGGTAGACTCCGAGCATTCAGCCATATACCAGTGTCTTGTTGGCGAGGATGCCGACACAATAGACCGCCTTATCATCACCGCCTCCGGTGGCCCGTTCCGCACCCGCACCGACAAAGAACTTGAGAATGTGACAGTTGCCGATGCCCTCGCCCATCCCAACTGGAATATGGGCAACAAAATCACCATCGACTCCGCCACCATGCTCAACAAAGCCTTTGAAATCATCGAGGCCCGCTGGCTCTTCGGCATACCCGCCGAAAGAATAGAGGCTGTGGTGCACCCCCAGAGCATTGTCCACTCGATGGTGCAGTTTCGCGATGGCGCCGTGAAAGCCCAACTCGGCATTCCGGACATGCACCTGCCGATACGCTACGCCCTCGGCGATGCCACACGCATTGATGCGCCGGAGCGCCGGCTGAATGTGGCCGACTACGCCACCCTAACTTTCGAGAAGCCGGATACCGGCCGCTTCCCCTGCCTCAATCTGGCTTACCGCTCGCTCGCCGAAGGTGGCACAACCGCCTGCACTGTCAACGCCGCCAACGAAGTTGCCGTGGCCAGTTTCCTCGCCGGGCAAATCCGCTTCCTCGACATATACCGCGTCATCGAATCCACTCTTGGCACAACATCTTTCGTGGCCAAGCCTACTTATAATGACTATGTGGCCGTCAACACCGAGGCGCGAGCCAAGGCTGCCGAGGCCATCAAATCGCTAATCTAAAAACTGTTTATGGAAACATTTCTCATAAAAGCCGCCCAGCTTGTGGTTGCTCTGGCATTCCTGGTTATCATCCATGAGTTCGGCCATTACATAATTGCCCGCGCCTTCGGCATAAAAGTTGAAAAATTCTATCTGTTTTTCAATCCCTGGTTTTCGATAGCAAAATGGAAACCGAAGAAAAAGAAGATAGAATATGACAAAGACGGCAACGAAAAGGCCTCATGGCGCGACACCGAGTATGGCATCGGCTGGCTGCCGCTCGGAGGCTATGTCAAAATCGCCGGCATGATTGACGAGAGCATGGACAAAGAGCAGCTCGCAAAAGAGCCGCAGCCTTGGGAATTCCGCTCCAAGGAGGCTTACAAACGCCTGCTGGTGATGCTCGGCGGTGTGATTTTCAACTTTATCCTCGCCATTGTCATCTATGCGGGCATAGCCTGGCACTGGGGCAACAAGTATATTCCTCTCGACCAGGCATACGAGGGCATGGAGTTTGTTGACGCCGCCAAGGAGGTGGGCTTCCGCGACGGCGACATACCCCTCACCGCCGACGGTGAGAAAATCGACGCCTCGAAGGGTGACTATATGTACCATATCGCGGCAGCCTCCGAGGTCAAGGTGCTCCGCAACCACACTGACACTGTGAGCATAGCAATACCTTCCGACTTTATTCTGAAACTCAATGACAGCCAGGGATTCATGTACTACCGCGTGCCGGTGTTCATCGGCCGTCTGCAGCCCGGCGACCCCGCCGACAAAGCCGGCATGAAGGAAGGTGACCGCATCGTTGCCGTCAACGACACCCCCACCCCGGCATTCACAGAGCTGACCCAAGCGTTGCTCGACAACGCCGGCAAGGAGAGCAAGGTGACAGTGGAGCGCAACGGCAAGCCGATTGTGCTTGACGTAACACCTTCATCCACAGGCAAACTCGGATTCCAGCTGATGCCCCTGACCGATATCTACCCCACTGTCACAGTGCGCTACAACATCTTCGAGTCTGTGCCCCAGGGATGGAAAATAGGCACCGGCACTTTGAGCAACTATGTCGGCTCGATGAAATATGTGTTCACCTCGGACGGAGCCAAGAGCATAGGCGGCTTCGGAGCAATCGGCAATATGTTTCCTGAAAAATGGAACTGGTACAGCTTCTGGCAGATAACCGCTTTTCTGTCTGTGGCGCTAGCCTTCATGAACATAATTCCGATACCGGGGCTCGACGGCGGCCATGTGATGTTTCTCCTCTATGAGGTCATCACCCGCCGTAAACCCAGCGAAAAGGTGATGGAATATGCCCAGTACGCCGGCATGGCATTCCTTCTTCTGCTGCTTGTCTACGCCAACGGCATGGACATCTTCAGAGCCGTATTCAAATAACCGAACACTATGAGCTACAAAACAATACGCCTGCGCAAAGGCAAAGAGGAATCACTCGAGCGATTCCACCCCTGGGTGTTCTCGGGGGCGATAGAGACCCTGCCTGAGGATATCGAGGAGGGGGATGTTGTGAGAGTGGAATCACACAGCGGCAATCTGCTGGGAACAGGCCACTACCAGATCGGCAGCATAGCAGTGAGAATGCTTGCCGCGGACGACACCGTGATTGACAGCGATTTCTACACCACGCGGCTGAGCCACGCCTGGGAGCTGCGCCGCTCGCTCGGCCTCACCGGAAACGGCAGCGCATTCCGTCTGGTGCACGGCGAGGGCGATTTCCTGCCCGGACTCGTGGTTGACATCTACGGCGACACCGCTGTGATGCAGGCCCACTCCCCCGGCATGCACTTTGCCCGCAACACTATCGCCGAAGCCCTCACCTCGCTGGACAACGGGCGCGTGAAAAATGTGTATTACAAGTCTGAGACAACCCTGCCGTTCAAGGCGAGCCTCGACCCCGTGAACCAATATATCATCGGCGGCTTCACTACCGATGTGGCTATTGAGAACGGACTCAAATTCAGAGTAGACTGGCTGAGGGGACAGAAAACAGGATTTTTTGTGGACCAGCGCGACAACCGCTCGCTGCTCGAGCGCTTCAGCCCCGGACGCAATGTGCTCAATATGTTCTGCTACACCGGGGGCTTCTCGGTCTACGCCATGCGTGGCGCCGCAAAGAGAGTAGTTTCGGTAGACAGCTCTGAAAAGGCCATCAGCCTCACAAACGCCAACATTGAGCTGAACTTTCCCGGCGACAACCGCCACTCGGCTGTAGCCGAAGATGCGTTCAAATATCTCACAGCCATGAAGCCGGGCGAATTCGACCTCATTGTCCTCGACCCGCCGGCTTTTGCCAAACACCGCTCTGCGATACGCAACGCACTGCGCGGCTATCAGCGCCTCAACGCCAAAGCAATCGAAAAGATAGCTCCCGGAGGCATCCTGTTCACATTCTCATGCTCACAGGCCATATCCAAAGAGCAGTTCAGGCTTGCGGTGTTCTCGGCCTGCGCCCAGACCGGCAGAAAGGTGCGCATACTGCATCAGCTCACCCAGCCCGCCGACCACCCCGTGAACATATACCACCCCGAAGGCGAATACCTCAAGGGACTCATATTATATATAGAATAACCGCATGAACTCAATCCTAATCAGAGCCGCCGCCTCGCTGGCTATCATCGGCTCACCAACAGCTGCCATGGCTAAAGATTCAAACGATTTCAACTATGTGGTTGACCGCTTCTCCGACATCCAGGTGCTCCGTTACAAAGTGCCCGGCTTCGAGGAGCTGCCCCTCAACCAGAAAAAGCTCGTATACTACCTCACAGAAGCCGCCCTTTACGGCCGCGACATCCTCTGGGATCAGAACAACAAGTACAACCTGCAGATGAGATCTCTCCTCGAAAACATCTACAAAAACTACTCCGGCGACAAAAACGACCCGCAGTTCAAGGCTTTCGAGACATACCTCAAGCAGGTGGAATTCGGCAACGGCATCCATCACCACTATTCGATGGACAAGTTTACTCCCGCTTTCTCACGCGAATTTCTTGCAGCACAGATTGCAAAACTCCCCGCTGACCGGAAACCGGCCGATACCGACATTCTCACCAAACTAATCTTCGACCCCTCCTTCATGGCCAAGAAGGTGAACCAGGCTGAAGGCCAGGACCTGATACTCACCTCGGCCAACAACCTCTACGAGGGAGTGACCCAGCCCGAAGTCGAGGCCTACTTCGCCGCGATAAAGGACACCACTGACACAACCCCGGTGATGTACGGCCTCAACACCCGCGTCACCAAAGATGCAGCCGGAAATATAGTAGAGCAGCAGTACAAAGTTGGCGGCCTCTACTCCCCGGCCATAGAAAAAATTGTTGAAATGCTTGAAAAAGCATCTTCATTCGCCGAAAACGACGCCCAGCGCGCGGCTATCGACAAACTGATACAATACTACCGCTCAGGCAACCTGAAGGACTTTGACGACTATTCCATCCTCTGGACAGCCGACACCGACTCGCGCGTCGATTTCATAAACGGATTCATCGAGAGCTATGACGACCCCCTCGGCATGACAGGCGCATGGGAATCTATTGTCAATTTCAAAAACCTCGAGGCATCACACCGCACTGAGGTGATAAGCGGCAATGCCCAGTGGTTTGAGTCAAATTCGCCCGTCGACCCCCGCTTCCGCAAAGATGAGGTGAAGGGAGTTACTGCCAAGGTAATCACCGCGGCAATACTCGCCGGCGACGCTTACCCCGCAACACCCATAGGCATCAACCTGCCCAACTCCAACTGGATTCGCGCCGCACACGGCTCCAAGAGCGTGACTATTGAAAACATCACTCAGGCCTACGACGAAGCGGCCCACGGCAACGGCTTCAATGAGGAGTTTGTCGACGACCCCGCTGTGCGTCAGATGCTTGACAAATACCTCTTCATCACCGACAATCTCCACACCGACCTGCACGAATGCCTCGGCCATGCGTCCGGCAAACTGCTCCCAGGTGTTGACCCCGACGCCCTCAAAGCCCACGGTTCAACCCTGGAGGAAGCCCGTGCCGACCTTTTCGCACTCTACTACATCGCTGACCCCAAGCTCGTTGAGCTCGGCCTCATCGACAACCCCGACGCTTATCAGCCGCAATACTACCAGTACCTCCTCAACGGCCTCATGACACAGCTCATGCGCATCGAGCCCGGCAAAGATGTTGAGGAAGCCCACATGCGCAACCGCAAGCTCATATCGGAATGGGTGCTTGAAAAAGGCGCAGCAGACAATGTTGTGGCACTTGAGAAGAAAAACGGCAAAACTTACGTGAGAATCAACGACTACCCCGCGCTCAGAAACCTCTTCGGACAGCTCCTCGCCGAAATCCAGCGCATCAAGAGCGAAGGCGACTACGAAGCCGGCGCCGCACTCGTTGAGAAATACGGCGTGAAAGTTGACCCCGAGCTCCATCGCGAGATTCTCGACCGCTACGCCACCCTGTCAATCGCACCCTACAAAGGCTTTGTAAACCCCGTCTACACCCCGGTGACCGATGCCGCCGGCAACATTACCGACATAAAGGTCAGCTACTCAGAGGACTACCTGCCGCAGATGTTCCGCTACTCAGACACCTACTCCACCCTCGGCAAGTAACTCCCCCAACACCATAAAAAAACAAAAGGCTGTCGTCGCGACAGCCTTTTTGTTTTTTAACCTTAAATCTAATACCATGAAAAAACACAGTGCAAATATAGTAATTATACACTTACAACGCTGTAACACACAGTTGGTTCTGCCCCTCATGATATTATTAACATTCTTTAGTGTTTATCTCCGCTCTTTCTTTTGTAACTTTGGGCTGCAAACAATTTTTTAACCGGCTAAAAAAACAAACACCACCTCTGTAATGAGCAAAAAAATACTGGTAATCGACGACGAAGAAGCTCTCTGCGAGATACTTAAGTTCAACCTGCAGAAAGACGGCTACGACGTGGATTGCTGCTACAGCGCTGAAGAAGCTCTCACAAAAGACCTTTCATGCTACTCTCTCATGATTGTTGACATCATGATGGAGCGCATCAGCGGATTTGACTTCGCAACAACCGTGCGCCACAACTCCGCCACCGAAGAGATTCCTATCATATTCTGTTCCGCGCTCTCCGGCGAGGACGACACTGTCACAGGCCTCAACATAGGCGCCGACGACTATATCACCAAACCCTTCGTTATCAGCGAGGTGCTGGCCCGCGTGCGCGCAGTACTCAGAAGAAGCAACCCCACCAAGCAGTGGTCAATGGCCGCTGAAACATCGGAATACGAACCTGACATCGTTTTTGAAAACCTGCGTATCGACCGCAATGAGAAGCTATGTTACCTCAACAACAACGAGATTGGTCTCACCAAAACCGAATTCGACATACTGCTCTACCTTCTCACCCACAGAAACAGAATCTACTCACGCGAGGAGCTGCTCAAAGAGGTGTGGGACAGCGACGTTGTCGTAACAAACAGAACCATTGACACAAACATCGCCCGGCTTAGAAAAAAAATCGGCCCCTACGGCAACAACATTGTAACAAGGCTCGGCTTCGGCTATGGTTTTAAAGAAACGGTTTAGCTATAGGTGGAAACTGTTCATACCCCTGCTCGGTATGCTTTGGACTCTCGCCGCTGTGGTGATTGTCTACCAATACATGCACGAGGTTGAATCAAGAGGCGAAATCATCCGCAAGCAGGTTGACCTGATCAGCAAGCGAATACTCGACGCATACACACACAACACCGACCTCAGGCAGTATATGAACTTTGTCAACAACCACTTCACAAAGGAGTTGCTTGACGATGCAAGTCTGTGCGTGTATGACACACAGACCGGACGACTTGAATACTATGCCGGACTCCCTGTCATCCAGGACTTTTCCGATGCCGCAGTAAGACCGGAAATCGAGGATGCCGTAAAATTCGGCAAAGGCGAGGTGGTCACTAAAGACCAGGATGGAACCATCTTCTTTTACAAAGCCCTCAAAAGCGAGGACGGCAAAATCATTGTACACACTTCGGTGCCATACACTGTTCAGGTTATCGACGCCCTCAAATCAAACAGCAATTTCTACTGGATTCTGCTGTTCATAGTGCTTACCGCCACTATCATAGCCTACTACTCCACAAGGCTGCTGTCTAAAAACATATCTATCCTCCGCGACTTCGCCAATAACGCCGCCGACGGAAAAATTGAATACGACACAAGCAAATTCCCTCACGATGAACTCGGTGACATCTCACGCCAGATTGTCAAACTTTACACCGAAAAGAGCGAGGCGATAGTCCGGAGCGAGCGCGAACACGAAATAGCGCTTCACGCTATCAAAGACAAAGCCCTCACAAAAAAGCAGCTCACCAACAACATCAACCACGAGCTCAAAACCCCGATCGGGGTCATCAAAGGATATATCGACACAATCATGTCAAACCCCGACATGGACGAGGCTACTAAAGCCCGATTCCTCTCCCGCACTCAGGAAAATGTGGAGAGGCTTTGCAACCTTCTGAGCGATGTCAGCGAAATAACAAGACTCGAGGATGGCGCAGGAAACATCCCCGTCGCGGAAGTTGACTTCCACGACCTTGTCTATACAATCGAAAGCGACCTCCGTGTCTCCGGACTCGCCGGAAACATGGCCTTCAAATACGACATCCCGCTTGACTGCGTTGTCAAAGGCAATGCCGGACTCCTGTCAGGACTCGTGTCAAATCTCATCAAAAACGCCGCGCAACACTCCCACGGCACAGAAATGGGACTCCGCCTCGTTGTAGAATCCGAAAAATACTATACATTCAGTTTCTACGACAACGGCGGTGGTGTAGACCCCGAACACCTCCCCCACCTATTTGAACGCTTCTACCGCATTGATGCCGGTCGCTCCAGAAAAGTAGGCGGAACAGGCCTTGGCCTGCCTATTGTCAAAAACACAATCGAGGCTCTTGGCGGAAGCGTGTCTGTCCACAACCGTGCCGGCGGTGGGCTCGAATTCCTCTTCACCCTAAAGAAATGGCACACCTGATTCTATGCCGTAATTCCTATAAATCCTATTATTCTCATAGCCTCGCTCCTTAAAGAAAGTTAAATTTCGCTTCGTCACGACATTGTAACACGATAGTCACTCCATCGTCATATCTCTACCCTATCTTTGCAGCAGAAAATAACACCAAGCTCTCGCTTAGGTAATAAGATATAGGATCTATACCTCCAATCTGAAAAAACATTATTGCATAATAGTAATTAAGAGTATACCAAAAAACCTTGCGCGCGGAATGTCGACCGACATCACCGCGCGACCTTTTTATATGAGTAGGCATAGAAAACAACACCCGACAAACACCTATGACATCCCCAAGACAAATTGAGCTGCTCGCCCCGGCAAAAAATGCCGACATTGCCATCGAAGCCATCCGCCACGGCGCCGACGCCGTATACATCGGTCCGCCCGCAAACGGTGCCAGAGCTGCCGCGGCAAACTCCCTGCAGGAGATTGAGCGGGCGGTAGACTTCGCCCACCTGTTCAACGCCAGGGTATACGCAACCGTCAACACCATAATATACGAATCCGAGCTGAAGGCCGTGGAAAAGATGATACGCTCCCTATATAATATAGGTGTGGACGCTCTTATAGTCCAGGACCTCGGGGTGCTCCGCATGGATATCCCCCCGATAGCCCTCCACGCAAGCACACAGTGCGACACCCGCACCCCGGCCAAAGCTAAATTTCTTGAAGCGGCAGGATTCAGCCAGATTGTACCTGCCCGCGAACTGTCTCTGGAAGAAACCGCCGCTATATGCAACGCTGTCAGCGTGCCTATCGAAGTTTTTGTCCACGGCGCCCTATGTGTGAGCTACAGCGGCGACTGCTATGCGAGCTACGCCACCACCGGACGCAGCGCAAACCGCGGAGAGTGTGCGCAACTGTGCCGCCTGCCATACACCCTTTCGGATCGGCATGGCAACATACTTATCGCCGACAAACACATCCTGTCGCTGAAGGATCTCAACCGCTCGGCAATGCTTGCCGACCTGCTCAAGGCCGGCGTATCCTCATTCAAGATCGAGGGGCGCCTCAAAGACGCCGACTATGTCAAGAACGTTGTTGCCGCATACCGCCGCGCTCTCGATGCCATAATCAGCGCTAATCCGGAAGAATACACCCGCTCAAGCTCCGGCACAAGCATCTGCTCATTCACCCCGGCGCTCGAAAAAAGCTTCAACAGAGGCTTCACAACATATTTCTCAAACGGCCCCGCTGCAGGTATGGCTTCGTTCAACTCCCCGAAGTGGGTGGGCGAAAAAATAGCTACAGTAAAGCGCGCCACCCCATCTTTCATCGACCTCGACACCCGGGCTGCAATCGCCAATGGCGACGGGCTCGGCTACTTCGACTCCCGGGGCAAGTTCTGCGGATTCAGAGTCAACCGCGCCGAGGCCTCACGCATTTTCCCCGCAAAACCGGTCAGCATCAAGCCCGGCACGGAAGTTTACCGTAACAGCGACAAGGCTTGGGCCGACACACTCGCCGGACAAACCGCAACACGCACCATAGACATCTCAATGACTCTGCGCGCAACAGCAGATGCCATTGTGCTCGACATCACCGATGAAGACTCCAATTCCCTGACCCTCTCCGCCACTTGCCCCCTCGAAAACGCCAAAGCCCCCCAGGCCGACCGCCACCGCGACATCCTCTCCAAAACCGGCGACACAATATACCGCGTCAAGACAATAGACAACCGTATTGCCGACAAATTCATCCCCGCATCCATACTCACCCGTCTCAGGCGCGATGCCCTCGCCGCTCTCGATTCTCGCCGTCGCGCAGCCCACAGATTCATCTACCGCACCGACACGAACCCCGACCTTTCCGCCGCTCTCCTCTCCGACACATTCTCCTACCACGAAAATATTGCCAACTCGCTGGCACGCAGCCTCTACACCGATGCCGGCGCCAAGAAAACAGAACCCGCCCTCGAATGCTCCTCAAAGGAGGTGGCCGACGGCACTACCGTCATGACAACCCGCTACTGCATTCGCCGCGAATGCAACCGCTGCCTGCGCACCCCCGAAGGCGCAAAATGGGCCGGCCCCCTCTTCATAAAATCCGGCAATTACTCTTTCAAACTCGATTTTGACTGCAATAACTGCCGTATGAGCCTGAAATATTGCAAAACCCAAGTTTAATCCCTAATTTTGCAGATAGTAAACTTAAATCACCGCAAAATGAAAAAAGACAGGATTCTCGTCACCGGAGGAACCGGATACATCGGTTCTCACACCGTTGTTGAGCTGCAGGCAGCCGGCTACCCGGTTGTTATCATCGACAACCTCTCGAACTCTAACATAGAAGTGCTCGACGGCATCGAAAAAATTTCAGGCATACGTCCCGATTTCGTTCAGGCAGACTGCACCGACATCAACGCCCTCAAGGAGCTGTTCGCCAAGTACCCCGACATCAGAGGCATCATCAATTTCGCCGCAAGCAAGGCCGTGGGCGAATCTGTTGAAAAACCGATTCTTTACTACCGCAACAACCTCAACACCCTGATGAACCTCCTTGACCTCATGGGTCCCAACGGCGTGAAAGGCATCGTATTCTCCTCCTCATGCACCGTCTACGGCGAGCCTGACGTAAACCCTGTCACAGAGCAGTCGCCCATCAAAAAGGCAACTTCGCCCTACGGAAACACCAAGCAGATTTCTGAAGAGATCATCACCGACGTCATTGCATCCGGTGCTCCGTTCAAGAGCGTGATTCTCAGATACTTCAACCCGGTTGGCGCTCACCCCAGCGCCGAAATCGGCGAGCTGCCCAACGGCGTGCCACAGAACCTCATCCCCTATATCACCCAGACAGCAATAGGCATCCGCAAGGAACTCAGTGTATTTGGCGATGACTACCCCACCCCAGACGGCTCCTGCATCCGCGACTTCATCAACGTTGTCGACCTTGCCAAAGCCCATGTCAAAGCCATGGACCGTATGCTCGAAAATCCCGAAGCAGCCCCCATTGAAATATACAACCTCGGCACAGGCAACGGCGTGAGCGTGCTTGAACTCATCAACACCTTCGAGAGCGCAACCGGCGTGAAAGTGCCTTACAAAATCGTCGGACGCCGTCAGGGCGACATTGAAAAAGTGTGGGGCAACCCCTCTCACGCAAACGAAGTGCTCGGTTGGAAAGCCGACACCCCCCTCGCCGACACTATGCGCTCAGCCTGGGCCTGGCAGTGCAAGCTCCGCGAGCGCTACATAATGTAATATCCTGCTGATGAACGGTTTATTCATCAAAATACTTTCGCTCGTGGCGGCAATGTACTTCGCATTGCCGCCATGCGCTTTCGCTGACGACTCCATTCCGGAAGCCGAGGCCGACATCCCGGTTATCAGCTGCCTCACCTGCAGCCCGGGGGCCGACATTTACGAGCTTGAAGGGCACTCGGCTCTCAGAATCAAGTCGCGCGAGGCCGACTATGTTGTAAACTGGGGGCTCTTTGACTTCGACTCACCCAATTTTGTATACCGTTTTGTGAAAGGCGAATGCGACTACATGGCCGGTGCAATACCCACTGACCGGTTCATACACTACTACGCCGCAAACGGCAGGCAGGTATTCGAGCAGACCTTGGACCTGACTCCCCTGCAGACAGCCGATATAATCGCCGCCGTTCAGACAAACCTCCTGCCGCAAAACCGCACTTACCGCTACAACTACGTCAAGGACAACTGCGCTACCCGCATCCTCAACCTCATCGAATCAACAGCTCCCGACACCCTTAGCCTCGCCCCGGCCCACATTCCCGTTGTTGGCCAAAGCCCCTCTTTCAGGTCTGTCATGAGCCACTACCACGCATCATACCCCTGGTATCAGTTCGGCATTGACCTTGCCCTCGGCAGCGGCATCGATTACCCCATATCCACTGCCGAAGCTGCCTTCGCCCCGGTGCTCATGCAGCCGATTCTGCAAAAAGCCACCATCGGAGGCAAGCCGCTCGTTGCAAAATCCGAAATTATTTCTCCGGGATACGACGTAACTCTCCCCCCCACCCCTTGGTACCTCACCCCGATGGCGGTATTCTCTCTGCTCTTCATAATCGCTGCCCTCATAACATGGTTCGACATTCTGCGCCGCAAGATATCACGCTGGTTCGACGCCCTGATATTCAGCGTATTCGGCATCACCGGCCTTGTACTCGCATTCCTCGTTTTCGTATCAACCCACGAGGCCACGAGCCCCAACCTGCTCATTCTGTGGCTCAACCCGCTATGCCTTCTGGTGCCGGCATGCCTATGGAGCGCAAAAGGCAGAAGTTTTCTTATTT
This sequence comes from uncultured Muribaculaceae bacterium, assembly GCA_910588065.1. Classification (GTDB taxonomy): domain Bacteria; phylum Bacteroidota; class Bacteroidia; order Bacteroidales; family Muribaculaceae; genus Paramuribaculum. The sequence goes on along the minus strand of CAJUPZ010000011.1, from coordinate 23,408 downwards.
TCTACCAATTTCTTAACTTTGCAGCGATTTGCGCAATGATAATTTTGCTGCCGGTAATGAACCAAACTGTCAATTTGGCCATTATACCCCTGGTGGCAACCGACATTATCAGATCACTAAGCTACATCTACATAAGCAGATGCGAAAGAAAAAGGAAAAATCTCTATCGGATAAGATACTCGGCATAATACTTGTGTCGCTGTTCACTATGGCCGCTGAGGCGCAGACAGCTCCTCCACGGCCCAAGGTGGTTGTCGGCATCATGGTCGAGGGGCTGAACTCCGATTACCTGTCGCTGCTCGACAACTACTTCACTGCCGGAGGCTTCAAACGGCTCATGCGCAGCGGCTCATACATCGCCGATGTAGATTATGGCACCCTTCTCGACCCCGCCGCTGCAACAGCGATGGTATTTACCGGAGCAACCCCCTCCGTCAACGGCATTCCCGCTTCAAAAATCTACAATCCGGCCACAAAAAGAGTGGCGCCCGCTCTCCTCGACCCCTCGAAAATTGGCAACTACACCGATGAGACATACTCTCCCGCACCGATTCTCGTTTCCACTTTAGGCGATGAAGTGAGACTCGATGCCGCCGGCACAGGATGGGTATACAGCATAGCCCCCTCCGCCGATATGGCTATCATTATGGCCGGACACGCCGGAAACAGCGCTTTCTGGGTTGACAACAAAAACGAGCGATGGGCTACAACCACTTACTACAAGGATGTACCCGCCCCGGTAAACACCAGAAACTACCGGATGCCGCTCGCCTCACGTATCGACACTATGGCATGGGAGCCGGCTATGAAACCCTCCGCCTACCCCGATGTGCCTGATTACAAGGCTCAATACCCTTACCGCCACACTTTCTCCCGAAAGGATGTCGACCGCATCGACCGCTTCAAGGCATCCCCGAAAGCTAATGCAGAGGTGACTTCACTCGCCTGCGACTACCTCAACTCGATGCAGTTCGGCGCACGCGGACCGGTGGATATGCTCAATCTCGCATACACCGTCGCGCCTTACCCCTACTCGCGCGATGCCGACAACCGACTCGAAACCCTCGACTCATACATTCGCCTCGACAGAGAGCTGGCTACCCTTTTCCAGACCCTTGACAAAAAAGCCGGGGCCGGAAACTCCCTTGTGTTCCTTGTCGGGCACCCAGCGCAGCCGACATCGCGCCGCGACGATGAGAAATGGGGCGTGCCCACAGGCGTGTTCTCCCCGCGCAAAGCAATCTCGCTGCTCAATGCCTACCTCATGGCCCTCCACGGCAACGGCGAGTGGGTGAGCGGATACTTCAACCGCAATTTCTACCTCAACGAGCGCACCGTCAAGGATGCCAAGCTCGCAATCTCCGACATCCGCGCCGAAGCAGCCGAGTTTCTCGAGCGCATGAGCGGGGTCAGCCAGGTGTTCACTATCGACGACATAATAGCATCACGCGCCGGCGACAATGCCGCAGCGCTGAAGCGCAACACATCTGTAAAGCATTCAGGCGACCTTATTGTCAACATCACCCCCGGTTGGGAAATCGTCGACGATTTCAACCTGCCGGGCGTAAGCTCAAACTCTATTGTCCACCGCGACAACTTCGTGTCGTCGCCCGCTTTCTTCATGGGACCCGGCGTGCCGGTGACTAAAATTGACACCCCGGTTGATGCCCGGCGCATATCCCCCACCGTTGCGCGACTGCTCAGAATCAGGTCGCCAAACGGCGCTTCTCTGCCCGCCATCTCTTTTTAAGGGCATTTTAAGGAGCGTATACTCCTTATTTCTCAGCTATTTAAACTATCTTTGCACTTGATTTGCGGCTATAGGCTGATTTCAAGCGATATTATTCTGTAAATAATTAAAACTCAATATATTAAATGTCACTAACATCTTTTTTAAGCAAGATATTCGGCAATAAGTCGCAGCGCGACCTCAAGGAAATACGCCCTATTGTCAACGCAATCATTGCACTCGGCCCGGAGATGGAGCAGCTGTCTAACGACGGCCTCCGCGACAAAATCGCCTCTGTGCGTGCCGACATAAAGGCTGCAATCGGCGACGATGAGTCAGCCATCATCGAAAAAAAGAAGGAGATCGAGACCCTCCCGTTTGACAAGCGCCAGCCGCTTTGGGACGAAATCGACCACCTCGAGAAAAACATCATCGACACCCTCGAAAGCAAACTCAACGAACACCTCCCCGTGGTGTTCGCCGCCCTCAGGGAAACAGCCGCACGATTCGCCAAAAACGACACCGTTGTGGTGACCGCAACTCAGATGGACCGCGACCTCGCGGCCCAGGGTCGCGACTTCGTGAGCATAGACGGCGACAAGGCTATTTACAAAAACAGATGGATTGCCGGCGGCAACGAAATCAAGTGGGACATGATTCACTACGAGGTGCAGCTCATCGGCGGTGTCGTACTGCATCAGGGCAAAATCGCCGAGATGGCTACCGGTGAAGGTAAAACCCTTGTGGCAACTCTACCGGTATTCCTCCGCTCTCTTTCCGGACGCGGTGTCCATGTGGTCACTGTCAACGACTACCTCTCCAAGCGCGACAGCGAATGGATGGGTCCGCTTTACATGTTCCACGGCTCTACCGTCGACTGCATCGACAAGCACCAGCCGAACACTCCCGCCCGCAGAGCAGCATACAACTGCGACATCACCTTCGGCACAAACAACGAATTTGGCTTCGACTACCTCCGCGACAACATGGCCATGTCACCCGATGACATGGTGCAGCGCAAACACTACTACGCTATTGTCGACGAGGTTGACTCTGTGCTCATCGACGATGCCCGTACCCCCCTCATCATATCCGGCCCCGTGCCAAAGGGCGACGACCAGATGTTCAACGACTACCGCCCGAATGTCGAGAAGGTTGTCAACGCGCAGCGCAAACTCGTCACCCAGCTGCTCAGCGACGCCAAGACAAAGCTCGCTTCCGACGACAAGGAGGTGCGCAAGGAGGGTGCGCTGCTGCTGTTCCGCGCTTTCAAGGGTCTCCCCAAGAACGGCGCCCTCATCAAATTCCTCTCGCAGGAGGGCATGAAGAACATTCTGCTCGAAACCGAAGGCTACTACCTGCAGGACAACGCCCGCGAGATGCCCAAGGCCACCGAGCCGCTGTTCTTCGTCATCGATGAGAAAAACCGTAGCGTGGAGCTCACCGACAAAGGCATTGACCTCCTCACAGGCACCAGCAGCGACCCCGAATTCTTTGTCCTCCCCGACATTGCCGCCCAGCTCTCCGAAGCCGAGACTATTCCCGACCTAGAGCAGCGCCGTGAACGCAAGGACGAACTGATGCAGAACTATGCAATCAAGTCCGAGCGCGTCCACACTGTAACCCAGCTCCTCAAGGCTTACACCCTTTTTGAAAAGGACATCGAGTATGTGATCGACGACAACAAGATCAAGATTGTCGACGAGCAGACAGGCCGCATCATGGAGGGTCGCCGCTACTCTGACGGTCTGCATCAGGCAATCGAGGCCAAGGAGGGCGTGAAAGTGGAGGCAGCCACCCAGACATTCGCAACCATCACACTCCAGAACTACTTCAGGATGTACCACAAGCTCGCCGGCATGACCGGTACCGCCGAAACCGAGGCGGGTGAGCTCTGGGACATATACAAGCTCGATGTGGTGACCATACCCACAAACCGTCCTATCGCCCGTATCGACATGGACGACCGCGTGTACAAGACCAAGAAAGAGAAATACGCCGCCGTTATCGATGAGATTCAGCGCCTTGTCGGCGAAGGACGCCCGGTGCTCGTCGGCACAACCTCCGTCGAGATTTCCGAGCTCCTCAGCCGAATGCTCACCATGCGCCACATTCCCCACAATGTGCTCAACGCCAAGCTCCACCAGAAGGAGGCCGACATTGTTGCTCAGGCCGGTAAGGCCGGCACTGTGACCATCGCCACAAACATGGCCGGCCGCGGTACCGACATCAAGCTCCCCGATGAAGTCAAGGAGGCAGGCGGCCTCGCCATCATCGGCACCGAGCGCCATGAGAGCCGCCGTGTGGACCGCCAGCTCCGCGGACGTTCAGGCCGTCAGGGCGACCCGGGTTCATCGGTTTTCTATGTGTCGTTCGAGGACCAGCTGATGCGACTCTTCGCCACAGACCGCGTTATGAAGATGCTCGACAAACTCGGCTTCAAAGAGGGCGAGATGATTGAGAGCAGCATGGTGACCCACGCCATTGAAAACGCTCAGAAGCGTGTGGAGGAAAACAACTTCGGCATACGTAAACGCCTCCTCGAGTACGACGACGTGATGAACAAGCAGCGCACATACATCTACTCGCGCCGCCACCACGCCCTGCTCGGTGAGAGAATAGGTATCGACATCGCAAATATGTTCTACGATGTCATTGAAAACCTCATCAACACATACTCCGCACCCTCCGACTATCAGGAACTCTCCATGGAGCTCTTCAAGATTCTCACTATCGAGACTCCGTTCACCGAAGAGGAATTCCGCTCTCTCGCCAAAGAGGATGCAATAGACCGCATTCACACCGCCGCAATGGAGGCCTTCGGCCGCAAGAGCGAGAAGATTTGCGAGGTGGCGATGCCGGTTATAAAGGATTGCGTTGAAAACCGCGGCATGGACTCGATGATTATCGTGCCGATGACCGAGGGCAAGCGCATCTTCAACCTCCCCGTCGACCTCATGGCCGCATACAACACCGAGGGCAAGGCGATTGTCAAGGAGTGGCACAAGGCAATTCTGCTTGTAACTATCGACGAACTCTGGAAAGAGCACCTGCGTGAGCTCGACCAGCTGCGCCAGAGCGTGCAGAATGTGAGCTACGAACAGAAGGATCCCCTGGTAATCTACAAAGTGGAGTCGTTCCACCTCTTCGAGCAGATGCTCAACAACCTGAACATAAAGGTAATATCTGCGCTCATGCGCGGCGGAATATTCATCCAGCAGCGGCCGGCGACATCTCCCGAGCAGGAGCAGCAGCCCGCACCGCAGCCTGAAGTGAAACGCCCAATACCCCGGCAGGCTCAGCCCGCTTACCGCGAGAGCCGCGAAGCTCTGCCCGGCGATGAAAACAGAGCGGCGGCCTCAGCTCCTCAGGGCGAGAAACAGCGCACCATGCCCATACAGGCCGGTCCACGCATCGGACGCAATGACCCCTGCCCCTGCGGTAGCGGTAAAAAATATAAAAACTGTCACGGCAGAGGCCTCTGAGGTATGCACTCCTTCCGTAATTCACTCCTAATCAAGTAATTCATGGATATAAAGAAGTCAAAGATAATGTGGGTGGCTCTCGCCCTGGTGATTCTGATGATAATAGCCCTGGGCGTGAGCATCTTCCAGGTGTCTTCACTCAAAATGCAGGTGGATGCCACACGCGCCGAGAATGAACAGCTGCAGCTGACAAACGACCAGCTGCAGCTCGCAAACGAGTATGAGGCCATCAACTCGCAGTTTGCACGCTACGAGGACCAGGCGCTCCAGATGGGTGGCGACACCATTGTGGCGAAGTACAACGCCGCTAAAAACAAAATCGAACAGCTGCTCGAGGAGCTGAACTCCGAGAAAAAGAAGAGTCAGAAACGAATCTCGCAGCTGCAGAATGAAATCGCCACTCTGAGAGGACTGCTCCGCCACTATGTTGCGCAGGTTGACTCGCTCGGCAAGGAAAACGCCGGACTGCGGGCTGAGAACGAGCAGATTAAAAACCAGAACCAGCAGCTAAGTTCACGCGTGATAGAGGTGTCGAAAGCCAATGAAAACCTCAGCGAACGCATGACTCTCGCCGAGAAACTGAATGTGACAAACCTCAGCATCACCCCCCTCAAAAAGAATGGCAAGAAGGAGAAGAAAGTAACCAAGGCCCACCAGCTCATGGTCTCATTCACTATCCCTCAGAACAATTCAACCCCGGTAGGAAACAAAACAATCTACCTGCGCATCACCAGCCCTGAAGGCTCGCTGCTCGGCAATGCCGGCACCTTCTCTTTTGAGGGAGCAAACCTGCCCTGCACTACCAAAAAGACCATTGAGTACGCAGGCGAGGAGATTCCGGGCGTGACAATCTACTGGGATGTCAACACTGCCCTCACCCCCGGTGATTACACTGTTGAGCTGTTTGCCGACAACTATCGCCTGACTTCGCGCCACTTCACCCTCAAATAAGCAAAATGGCAGGAGCTCTTACAGATTTCTATAACTCGATAAACGCAGTGGAGGTCACAACGGCCTCCACTGTGTTCAAATTATGTCTGAGCATGATGCTCGGCTGCTGCGTTGGCGTGGAGCGCAAGCGCAAGGGGCAGATTGCAGGAATCCGCACATTCGCCCTCATTTCCATGGGAGCCACACTCGCCATGATTCTCTCAATCTATGTGCCGCAGGAGTACCTCGGCCTCAAGAACGGCGACCCCGGGCGTATAGCCGCGCAGGTAATCACCGGCATCGGTTTTCTCGGCGCCGGAGCCATAATCCAGATGAAAGGCTCGGTGAGAGGGCTCACCACAGCCGCCAGTATATGGATGGTGGCCACCATCGGCATGGCCGTCGGTGTGGGCATGTACCTTGTGTCCATGGTGGCCACTGCCCTCATCCTGGTGGTGCTCCTCTTTATCGAAGCGATAGAAAGAAAAGTGCACGTGGGATGGGAAACACGCATAATCCGCATACGCGTGCACGGCATAATCGAGGATATAAACCCGTATCGCTCAACTCTTGCCGAATACCACATCGGCCTCACAAACGTGTATGCCGAGTACGACTATGAGGCGTGCGTGACCCGCCTCAACCTTGTGGTGCTTGTCAAGAGCACCACCGACTTCATATCGCTCTTCTCGGCAATGCGCAGCATAAATGAAACCCAGGGCATTTCGCTCGCAAATCAAGTAAGTATATGATTTTAGCCGCCGTGGAGACCGTCGAGGCGGCTCTTCCGGTGGAAGGGCTCATAAAGGACCTCGCTTTCATACTCATTCTCGCCGCAATCACCACTGTGCTCTTCAAATGGATGAAGCAGCCGGTGGTGCTCGGATATATCGTAGCCGGTTTTCTCGCAAGCCCCAACTTCACATACCTCCCCTCTGTCACCACTCAGGAAAACATCGAGTTCTGGGCTCAGATAGGCATAATCGTGCTTCTGTTCTCGCTCGGTCTGGAGTTCAGTTTCAAGAAGCTTGTCAATGCCGGCGGGTCAGCCGTTGTCACCGCCCTTATTATAGTGAGCGGCATGATGTGCGCCGGATTCCTGATAGGCCACCTGCTCGGATTCTCGAATATCAACAGCATGTTTCTCGGAGGTATGCTCTCCATGTCCTCCACCACCATCATCATCAAGGCTTTCACAGACCTTGGCATCCAGCACAAGAAATTCGCCGCGCTCGTCTTTGCCGTGCTGATTGTCGAGGACCTTTTCGCCGTGCTCATGATGGTGATACTGTCCTCGATAGCCATCAACGACAGCGTTGCCGGAGGAGAGATGCTGTACAGCGTCACCAAGCTGGCGTTTTTCCTCATAATGTGGTTTGCCGTAGGTGTGTTTGTGCTCCCCACACTGCTCAACAGCTCCCGCCGGTTCCTCAACTCCGAGACACTGCTCATCATCAGCATGGGGCTATGCCTCGGTATGGCGGTGTTCTCAGTATATTGCGGATTCTCGCTCGCGCTCGGGGCGTTCGTCATGGGCTCGATACTCGCAGGCACCAGTTTTGCCGAACGCATAGAAAAGGTTGTAACACCGGTCAAGGACCTTTTTGGCTCGGTGTTCTTCATATCGGTAGGCATGATGGTGAATCCGGGAGTCATAACCCACTACTGGGGACCCATACTCATACTCTCCGGTGTTGTTATCGTCGGTATGATAGTATTCGGCACCTCCGGAATGCTTGTCACCGGACAAAACCTCAAGGTGGCCATAGAAGCGGGATTCTCGCTCACCCAGATCGGCGAATTCGCCTTCATCATAGCCACCCTCGGCATGAGCCTCGGAGTGCTCGACCCCACAATCTACCCCATAGTTGTGGCGGTGTCGGTGCTCACAACATTCACCACACCCTACTTTATCAAGATGGCAGACCCCGTGTACTCCGGCATTGTCAGGATTCTGCCCGGCAAGCTCCATTTCCTGATTGACCGCTACAGCAACCGCGCCTCAAACGAGAGCGAGACAGGCCTGCTGTGGAAAACTGTGCTGCACCGCTACCTCTGGCGCATGATGCTGTATATAGTGATTCTTGTGACAATATGCATCATATCCACCCACTGGCTGCTACCCTGGCTCAACGGATTCAGCCACGGCTGGGGAAGGCTGCTCTGCGCCCTGCTCACCCTCTCAGCCATGGGGCCGTTCCTGCTTGCGCTCTCCATGCCGGCATCCAAGAAAACCGAGCGCCAGCGCCTGCTTGCCGCCAACGCCCGCTTCGATGTGCCGCTAATTGTCATGACAATCTTCAGGATGGTGATATCGCTCGCCTTCGTGGTGTATATACTCGCCAAGATATACTCCGCATGGGTAGGCGCCGTGTTCGGTCTCATCATATTCGCAATAATAATATTCGGCTTCTCAAAACAGCTCAAACGGCGAATGCGCCGAATAGAAGCCCGCTTCATGGAAAACCTCAACGAGCGCGAGCTGCGCCGCAGCGGCCGCAACAACAATATTGTGAGCAACCTCCACCTCGCCTACATGACAGTAGGCTACAACTGCCCCTTTGTAGGCGAGCGGCTGCAGGACAGCGGCCTGCGTCAGAAGTTTGGCGTGAGCATCGCAACCATACAGCGCGGCGCCAGCGTAATCCCGGTGCCGAGCGGTGAAACACGCATCTTCCCGGGTGACGTGCTCGGCGTGATAGGCACCGACGAGCAGATTCAGGAGATATTGAAGATTGTTGAACGTGACAGCGCGGATGCTGAAAGCGGACCCGCACCCGGCGACTACAAACTCACATCGTTCCAGCTCTCGGAAACCTCCCCGCTCATCGGCAAAACCGTGGCACAGAGCCGCCTCGCCACCGAATACTCCACCCTGTTGGTGAGCATCAACCGCAACGAAGAATTCATCCCCGCCACCCCCGGCACCATCTTCGCACCCCACGACATCCTCTGGGTAGTAGCCAACCCCAAACTCCTCACCCCCCTCCGCTAATTATCATAAACTGTATGGGGAGCAGCATCGGAGATGCCCGAGCACCCACCGCGCGCCGGTCGCGAGAAAACGTGCTATCTAACGTGGCCTCGGCGAGGCCCAAGCGCTGACAGCGCGATGTCATTAATATCCCCGGCGCGAACGCGCATCCTATGCTCATCACCCGCGGCGAGCGCGAGAGGACATCGCCCATCAGACCGGCGGGGAGCCGGTCGCGAGGCAATAGCGTGGTGGTGGAGCGTAGCGACACCCCACGAACCGGCCGCCCCCTCCCATTAAGACCCGCAGCGCGCGGGTCGCGAGAAAAATGGACAAGTCTGACCACCCGCTCACCGCGGGTGGGAATCACAACAGTCCCGACCAATAGAAGTGGGTAAATCACCCTCGGCGAGCGTGAGAGGACGTTGACCATCAGACCGGCGGGGAGCCGGTCGCGAGGCAATAGCGCGTTGGTGGAGCCGCAGGCGAGACCACGCGTTCAGGCAGCCCCCTCCCTCTAAGACCCACGGCGAGTGGGTCGCGAGAAAAGTGGGTGTCGGAGATGTCTGAGCCGCCCGAGCACTCCTCACTTGCTGATTGAGCCTATTTTCTTCAGCTCGTCAGCCTTTATTTTGCCCATAAGGATTGTGAGCTGTCCTTTATCGGTCGCCTCTTTGTTAAACAACACCACTGCGTTGTAAACCAGTGGGTCTTCGGTTTCGATATAGGCGTTTACCACGGTGGCCTTATCTCCGTCAGCTATGGTGAGCAGATTGTCGGTGTGTTGCTTTTTGTTGTACACAAAAGCATTTTGTATAGCCAGATTAGCCCTGTCTACTGCAACTTTGTTATTTAGGTTGTAGATGGCAATGGATTCAAGTCCGGGGATTGACTTGAAGACAGGAACCCGATTGCGCACGTCCTGCGACACCAGATCAAGCATCGAGCGCTTGATGCGCACTACTGACACATTTTTCTTATCCATGTCAAGACTTTGCATAATGTCATCAATGCCGTACGCAGACACGTTGATGCTGAAACACGACATCAACAGAACAAAAAGTGTGATAATTTTTTTCATTACAGTATGTTGTTTAAAGAGTTGTCAATAGCATCAATCTGGCGTGCAATCTCCTCAGCGCTCCGCTTTCCGGCCTCCTCTATTTTTTCGCCCAGCAGTCTGAGCGAAGCCTCTCCGGCGAGGAGGGCTTCGGCCGCCATCTCCTCACGGCTCTTATTCACATTCGTTTTATTAACGCCCGCTTTTTGCTTGGCAGCGTTGACTGTGCGTTCAGCAGGTTGGGCAATTACCGGAGCTGATACCGAGGAGTCGGCGACAATTGGCGACACCTCCGCAATCAGCTGCTCATCAACGCGCTGCGAAGGGGCCGGCGCAAAGAGAAACGATATCGCAAAGCCCACCACAACGGCGACTGCGGCTGCTATACCGGCCACTTTGAGCCATCGCCCGGGAGCCGGGCGCTTGAAAACAGCTGTTTGTATCCGCGCCTCAAGGTCAGCCGGCACTTCTATGTCATCCATCCTCCGCATAGCGCAAAAGAGCGCTTTGTCAGCGGCAAGGTCTGCCGGAATATCCTTTGCGGTAGAGAAGTAATCGCATAGTTGCTGCACTTGCACGGGGGTGGCGTCGCCCTCGTAGTAAAGCTCAAGCAGTTGTCTGATAGTATTTTCCATATCAATTATGTTTGGAGAAGAGTAATCTCAGTTTTTTGCGACCCCGGCTGAGCAGGCTGCGCACGTTTACTTCCGAAATGCCTACGGCCTGCGCAATCTCCGGATTGGACAGCCCCGCAAACGCACTTAGGTGCATCACCTGTGCCTGCGTCTGAGGCATTGATTCGATTGCACGCCGCAAATAGGCAAGAGAATCGCGGTTTTCAAGACTTGATTCAGGGTTATCGCCTTTGGAGCAATCAACCGCCGCGTCAAGAGGGAGTGCGGACCTGGCTCTTGTAAGGCGCGAGGCACATTCATTCCGCATTGCCACCATGCAATATCCCGACACAGAATCCACTGAGTCAAGGGCGCGACGATTAGTCCACAGCTTAACAATGACATCCTGCACCGCATCGGCGGCCTCATCGCTGCGGCCGAGCATAGCCACAGCCATGCGATACATCGCGGCGTGGAGCGGTACAATTTTTTCGGAAAACCGTTGTTCTGTCATCTGAATCATTAAGCTGTTCAAATATATGACACATTTCTGGAATAATTGTGACACTCCCCCATGATATTTTCGCGATTATTCCACACCGAAAGTATTGATACCGGGAGCCGGCTTGGATCAGATGATTAAAAAACCAGCGAGGGCGTGCCTGACCGGCACGCCCTCGCTGATATTATGGGGATGTGGGGATTACTTGGATTCGTCGAGTGATTCGATCTCGGCATCTTCAAGGATTGCCTCGATGTCGTCCTTGCCTCCGACAACAAGCCGGTCGTACTCGCGAAGACCTGTACCGGCGGGGATGAGGTGTCCGCAGATTACGTTTTCTTTCATTCCTTCAAGAGTGTCGGTCTTGCCGTTGATAGCGGCTTCGTTGAGCACTTTTGTTGTTTCCTGGAATGATGCGGCAGACATGAAGCTTGTTGTCTGCAGAGCTGCGCGTGTGATGCCCTGGAGTATCTGCTCAGATGTAGCAGGCACTGCGTCGCGGACCTGAATGAGCTTGAGGTCGCGGCGTTTCAGGGCTGAGTTTTCATCGCGGAGCTTGCGGGCGGTAATTATCATGCCAGGCTTGACTGTTTCTGAGTCGCCGGCGTCAACAACCACTTTTTTGCCCCAGATGCGGTCGTTCTCATCCATGAAGGCGCGTTTGTCAACAATCTGCTGCTCAAGGAAGCAAGTGTCGCCGGGATCGAGGATATTTACTTTGCGCATCATCTGGCGAACGATAACCTCGAAGTGTTTGTCGTTGATTTTCACGCCCTGCATGCGGTAAACGTCCTGAACTTCGTTGACGATATACTCCTGAACGGCAGTCGGGCCCATGATGTTGAGGATGTCGGCGGGTGTGACGGCACCGTCAGAGAGGGGTGTGCCCGCACGGACGTAGTCGTTTTCCTGCACGAGAATCTGTTTTGACAGGGGCACGAGGTATTTCTTGACTTCGCCGAGGCGGGATGTCACAGAAATCTCACGGTTGCCGCGCTTAACTTTGCCGAAGTTGACTTCGCCGTCGATTTCGGCAACGATAGCGGGGTTCGAGGGGTTTCTGGCCTCGAAGAGCTCTGTCACACGGGGGAGACCACCGGTGATGTCGCCTGCACTGCCGGCGGCACGGGGTATCTTTACGAAGATTTCTCCCGGTTTGAGAACGGCGCCTTCGTCAACCATGAGGTGAGCACCTACAGGGAGGGCGTAGGTCTTGACAATCTGTCCGTTGCCGTCGAGGATGTTCGCTTCGGGCACCTTGCTGCGGTCCTTCGATTCGATGATGACTTTTTCGCGGAGACCGGTCTGTTCGTCGGAGTCGACGCGGTAGGTGATGTTTTCGGTGAGGTTAACATATTCAACCTTACCGCCTGCCTCGCTGACAATAACGGCGTTGAAGGGGTCCCATTCGCAGATAACGTCGCCTTTCTTGATTTTGGCACCGTTGTCGAAGTAGAGCTTGGAGCCGTAGGGGATGTTTGCGTTTGTGAGCATCATCTTTGTGTTGGGGTCGATGATGCGCATTTCGGCAAGACGTCCGATCACAACGTCGACGGGGCGACCGTTGGCGTCTTTCTCATCGGTCTGCACAGTGCGGAGCTCGTCGATTTCGAGAATACCGTCGTAGCGCGAGGTGACAGAAGATACGGCAGCGATGTTGCTGGCCACACCACCGACGTGGAATGTACGGAGTGTGAGCTGAGTACCGGGCTCACCGATGGACTGTGCCGCGATAACGCCGACAGCCTCGCCTTTCTGAACAAGGCGGTTGTTTGCCAGATTTCGGCCGTAGCACTTTGCGCAGACGCCTTTCTTGGATTCGCAGGTGAGCACCGAGCGGATTTCAACGGATTCGATGGGCGAAGCGTTGATGCGGTCCGCAGCGGCGTCGTTGATTTCCTCGCCGGCAGCAACGATGAGTTCGCCGGTGATGGGATCGACAACGTCGTGAACACTTACGCGGCCGAGGATTCTCTCGCCGAGAGATGCAACAACCTCGTCGTTGTTCTTGATTTCAGTGCAAACGAGTCCGCGGAGTGTGCCGCAGTCTTCTTCGTGGATAATCACGTCGTGGGCAACGTCAACAAGACGGCGTGTGAGGTAACCGGCGTCGGCTGTTTTTAGCGCGGTGTCGGCAAGACCCTTACGGGCACCGTGTGTCGAGATGAAGTACTCGAGCACTGACAGACCCTCCTTGAAGTTTGCAAGAATCGGGTTCTCAATGATCTGGCCACCTTCTGCACCGCTCTTCTGGGGCTTCGCCATAAGTCCGCGCATGCCTGAGAGCTGACGAATCTGGTCTTTGGAACCACGGGCACCTGAGTCAAGCATCATATATACCGGATTGAAGCCCTGCTGGTCGGCAGAAATCTGCTTCATGAGGGTGTCGGCGAGACGTGCGTTGACGTGTGTCCAGATATCGATAATCTGGTTGTAACGTTCGTTGTTGGTGATGAAGCCCATAGAGTAGTTGTTGAGGACTTCCTGTACCTGCTCGTATCCTTCCTTGACATACTGTTCCTTCTCAGCGGGGATGAGGACGTCGCCAAGGTTGAATGACAGACCACCCTTGAACGCCATGTAGTAACCGAGGTTCTTGATGTCGTCAAGGAACTGAGCTGAACGGGGGATACCGCAGCGCTTGATAACGCGTGAGATGATGGTACGGAGCGATTTCTTTGAAAGAATCTCGTTGACGTAACCAATCTCCTTAGGTACATATTGATTTACGAGCACACGACCTACTGAAGTGTTCTCGACAAGGTGCTTGATAGGATTGCCAAATTCATCGACATCATCCACCACGATAGAAACGGGAGCGTGGAGTGTCACACGACCTTCGTTGTAGGCAATCTCAGCCTCTTCGGGACCGTAGAACTTGAGACCTTCACCCTTGTCACCCTTGCGGAGTTTGGTGATATAGTAGAGACCAAGCACCATGTCCTGAGAGGGGACGGTGATAGGCGCGCCGTTGGCAGGGTTGAGGATGTTGTGAGAACCGAGCATGAGAAGCTGAGCCTCAAGGATAGCTTCGTTGCCAAGGGGAAGGTGTACCGCCATCTGGTCACCGTCGAAGTCGGCGTTGAACGCTGTACATGCGAGCGGGTGGAGCTGGATAGCCTTACCTTCAATCATCTTGGGCTGGAAAGCCTGGATACCGAGACGGTGAAGAGTCGGGGCACGGTTGAGGAGCACGGGGTGTCCTTTCATCACATATTCAAGGATATCCCATACCTCGGGACCTTTGCGGTCGACTATCTTTTTGGCGCTCTTTACAGTCTTTACAATGCCGCGCTCTATGAGTTTGCGGATTACAAAGGGTTTGTAAAGCTCGGCAGCCATATTTTTGGGGATGCCGCATTCGTGCATCTTGAGTTCGGGACCCACGACGATAACTGAACGTGCGGAGTAGTCGACACGCTTACCGAGGAGGTTCTGACGGAAACGACCCTGCTTGCCTTTGAGGCTGTCGGAGAGTGATTTGAGGGGACGGTTTGCCTCGGTTTTGACAGCTGAGGATTTGCGTGAGTTGTCAAGGAGGGAGTCAACGGCCTCCTGAAGCATACGCTTTTCGTTTCGGAGAATCACTTCCGGCGCCTTGATTTCGATGAGGCGTTTGAGGCGGTTGTTGCGGATAATCACACGACGGTAGAGGTCGTTGAGGTCCGAAGTTGCGAAACGGCCACCATCGAGGGGCACAAGGGGACGGAGCTCCGGGGGGATAACCGGCACAGCCTGAAGAATCATCCATTCAGGTTTGTTGCGGCCACGCGAAGCGCGGAAGCTTTCAACAACCTGCAGGCGCTTGAGGGCTTCGGCCTTGCGCTGCTGCGAGCCATCGGTATCGGCCTGGTGGCGGAGCTTATAGGAGAGGTCGTCGAGGTCGATGCGCTGAAGGAGGTCGTAGACAGCTTCGGCACCCATCTTGGCGATAAACTTGTTTGGATCGGAATCCTCGAGCATCTGGTTTTCACGGGGGAGTCTGTCGAGGAGGTCGAAGTATTCTTCCTCAGAGAGGAGATCGAGCTCCTTGACACCCTCGGAGTGACCGGGGAGCACAATATCGGCAGCAGCACCGGGCTGGATCACCACATATTTCTCGTAGTAAATCACAGCGTCGAGCTTCTTGGAGGGGAGTCCGAGAAGGTAACCGATTTTATTAGGCAGGGAACGGAAGTACCAGATGTGAGCCACGGGCACAACGAGCTTGATGTGTCCCATGCGCTCACGGCGCACTTTTTTCTCAGTGACTTCGACACCGCAACGATCGCACACAATGCCTTTGTAGCGGATGCGCTTGTACTTGCCGCAGTGGCATTCGTAGTCCTTCACGGGACCGAAAATGCGCTCGCAGAACAGACCGTCGCGCTCAGGCTTGTAGGTGCGGTAGTTAATGGTCTCGGGTTTGAGAACCTCACCGCTGGATTTTTCGAGAATCTCTTCGGGAGAAGCGAGTCCGATAGTGATTTTCGAGAATCCGGTTTTAATTTTATTGTCTTTTCTAAAAGCCATATTTAATTATTGGATGAGAGTCGTAATAAAAAGTGGTTACTGCTCGAGGTTAATGCTTAGGCCGAGACCGCGAAGCTCGTGGAGGAGCACGTTGAGAGATTCGGGGATACCAGCCTGAGGCATAGCGTCGCCTTTGACAATTGCTTCGTAGGCTTTGCTTCGGCCGGTAACGTCGTCACTCTTGATAGTGAGAATCTCCTGAAGGATGTGGGCGGCGCCGAAAGCTTCGAGCGCCCAGACTTCCATCTCACCGAAGCGCTGTCCACCGAACTGGGCTTTACCGCCGAGGGGCTGCTGGGTGATGAGCGAGTACGGGCCGATGCTGCGGGCGTGCATTTTGTCCTCAACCATGTGACCGAGCTTAAGCATGTAGATAACACCTACTGTAGCGGGCTGGTCGAAGCGTTCGCCTGTGCCGCCATCGTAGAGGTATGTCTTGCCATAGCGTGGCAGCCCGGCTTTGTCGGTCCAGGCGTTGAGGTCGTCGAGCGAAGCGCCGTCGAAAATCGGAGTGGCGAATTTTTCGCCGAGCTCGCGACCTGCCCAACCGAGTACGGTTTCGAAAATCTGACCGAGGTTCATACGTGAGGGCACGCCGAGGGGGTTGAGGACGATGTCGACTGGAGTACCATCGGCAAGGAAGGGCATATCTTCCTGACGCACGATGCGGGATACGATACCTTTGTTACCGTGACGGCCTGCCATTTTGTCGCCCACGCTGATTTTGCGTTTCTTGGCTACATACACCTTGGCCATCTGCATGATTCCGGAGGGGAGTTCGTCGCCAATGGAGATGTCGAACTTCTTGCGGCGGAGTTCAGCGTCAATCTCCTTTGATTTGCGGAGGTAGTTGACGATAGTTGCGCGGATAAGGTCGTTTTTATGAGCGTCAGCAGTCCACTTGCTGAGGTTGATGGTGTCGAAATCGATCTCGCGGAGTTTTGCGGCGGAGAATGTCTCTCCTTTTGGAATGACATCAGAGCCGAGGAAGTCTTTCACACCCTGCGAGGTTTTGCCTTCGGTGAGTGTGAGAAGCTTGTTCACAAGCACATCCTTGAGCTCGCTGAGTTTTTCCTCGTATTCCTCGTCGAGTTTGGGCAGCTGGGCGTTGGCGCTCTTGGTGCGTTTTTTCTTTGCGGCTTTTGAGAAGAGGTTTGTGCCGATGATAACGCCTTTGAGCGAGGGATTGGCCTTGAGTGAGGCGTCCTTTACATCGCCGGCCTTGTCGCCGAAGATAGCGCGGAGGAGTTTCTCCTCGGGAGTGGGGTCGCTTTCGCCTTTCGGTGTGATTTTACCGATAAGTATGTCGCCGGGCACAACATGGGCGCCGACACGGATGATGCCGCGCTCGTCGAGGTCCTTTGTAGCATCCTCGCTGACATTGGGGATATCGGAGGTGAGCTCTTCAAGGCCGCGCTTTGTCTCGCGCACCTCGAGGTTGTACTCGTCCACATGCACAGAGGTGAGGATATCCTCGCGCACAACGCGCTCGTTGAGCACAATAGCATCCTCGTAGTTGTAGCCTTTCCATGGCATGAACGCCACCTTGAGGTTACGGCCGAGGGCGAGCTCACCGTTTTCAGTAGAATAGCCTTCGGTGAGAATCATGCCTTTGTGCACACGCTGACCTTTTGTGCAGATAGGACGAAGGTCGATAGTGGTGCTCTGGTTTGTCTTGCGGAATTTGGGTATGTGGTATTCCTTGACAGCATCTTCAAAGGCCACGAATTCCTCTTCTTCGGTGCGGTCGTAGCGGATGCGGATCACTGTGGCGTCGACAAATTCGATTGTGCCGTCGCCTTCAGCGGTGATCTGTGTGCGTGAGTCGCGGATGAGCTGACCCTCGAGGCCGGTGCCGACGATGGGGCTCTCGCTGCGGAGAAGGGGCACAGCCTGGCGCATCATGTTTGATCCCATGAGGGCGCGGTTGGCGTCGTCATGCTCAAGGAAGGGGATGAGCGATGCTGCGATAGATGCAATCTGTGTGGGCGACACGTCCATGAGCTCCACTTCAGAGGGAGCGACGATGGGGAAGTCGGCATCCTCACGTGCTTTGACTCTGTCGCGCACAAATGTGCCGTCATCGTTGAGCGGGGCATTGCCCTGGGCGATAATCTTGCCCTCCTCGATTTCGGCTGTGAGGTATACAACCTCATCGTTGTTGAGGTTCACCTTAGAGTTCTCAACTTTGCGGTAGGGGGTTTCGATAAAGCCGAGGTCGTTGATCTTGGCATATACGCAAAGCGAGGAGATAAGGCCGATGTTGGGGCCTTCAGGGGTTTCGATCGGGCAAAGGCGGCCGTAGTGGGTGTAGTGCACGTCACGCACCTCGAAGCCTGCACGCTCGCGGGATAGACCGCCGGGGCCGAGAGCCGACATGCGGCGTTTGTGAGTCATCTCGGCGAGGGGGTTTGTCTGGTCCATGAACTGGGACAGAGCGTTTGTGCCGAAGAAGGTGTTGATAACTGAAGATATAGTCTTGGCGTTGATGAGGTCGATGGGGGTGAACACCTCGTTGTCGCGCACATTCATGCGCTCGCGGATAGTGCGGCTCATACGTGCGAGGCCTACACCGAACTGGTTGTAGAGCTGCTCGCCGACTGTGCGCACGCGGCGGTTGCTGAGGTGGTCGATATCGTCCACATCGGTTTTTGAGTTGATAAGCTCAATGAGGTATTTGATGATGGCGATGATGTCTTCCTTAGTGAGAACTTTGACATCCATCGATGTGCCGAGGTCGAGCTTTTTATTTATGCGGTAGCGGCCAACTTCGCCGAGGTCGTAACGCTTCTCGGAGAAGAAGAGGTTTGTGATGACCTCGCGGGCGCTCGCATCGTCCGGCGGCTCGGCGTTGCGCAGCTGTCTGTAGATATACTGGACAGCCTCTTTCTCAGTGTTGGTGGGGTCCTTCTGGAGGGTATTGAAGATGATGGAGTAGTCGCTGGAATTAGCGTCCTCCTTGTGAAGGAGAATAGTCTGCGCGCCAGACTCCAGGATTTCATCTATGTGCGATTCCTCAAGCACTGTCTCGCGGTCGATGATCACATCCGTGCGCTCGATTGAAACGACCTCGCCGGTATCTTCATCGACGAAATCCTCAACCCATGTTTTGAGCAGACGGGCGGCGAGCTTGCGGCCTACAGCCTTCTTGAGGTTTGTTTTATTGACTTTGAGTTCCTCCGCGAGGCCGAAAATCTCAATTATGTCCTTGTCGCTTTCAAGACCGATAGCCCTGAGCAGAGTTGTGACGGGCAATTTTTTCTTACGGTCGATGTAGGCATACATGACATTGTTGATGTCGGTAGCGAATTCGATCCAAGAACCGCGGAACGGGATAATGCGGGCAGAATAAAGCTTGGTGCCGTTTGCGTGTGTGCTCTGACCGAAGAACACACCGGGTGAGCGGTGGAGCTGGGACACGACAACTCGCTCGGCACCGTTTATCACAAAAGTACCCTTTTCGGTCATGTAAGGAATCTGGCCGAGGTATACGTCCTGGATAACAGTGGCGAAATCTTCGTGGTCGGGGTCAGTGCAGTAAAGTTTGAGCTTAGCCTTCAGGGGCACACTATAAGTGAGTCCGCGTTCAAGACACTCCTCGATAGTGTAGCGCGGAGGGTCGATATAATAGTCGAGAAATTCGAGCACGAAGTTATTGCGTGTATCTGCAATGGGGAAGTTCTCGGCGAAAACTTTGTACAGCCCTTCGTTATTTCGTTTTTCGGGAGGTGTGTCGAGCTGAAGGAAATCCTGGAAAGATTTCAGCTGAACCTCGAGAAAGTCGGGATAAGGAAGCGGGTTCTTAACCGACGCGAAATTGACACGGGGTTTATCTAATGAAACTGACATCTAAAAAACGTTAAAGGAACTCAAATTAAATATTAACACAAAAAGGTTAAGTATCCGCCCGGCGGGCGATACTTAACCTATATACCTGAAAATCAGGCGTTATTATTTAAGTTCAACCTGAGCGCCAGCCTCTTCGAGTTCTTTCTTGAGACCTTCTGCGTCAGCTTTGGGGAGACCTTCCTTGACAACGCTGGGAGCACCGTCAACGAGTTCTTTAGCTTCCTTGAGGCCGAGACCGGTCTGAGCCTTAACGACTTTGACAACGTTGAGCTTGTTGGCACCTGCGTCCTTGAGGACAACGTCGAAAGAGGTTTTTTCCTCAGCGGCGGGAGCGCCTGCGGCGGGACCTGCAGCAACTGCAACAGCGGCAGCAGCGGGTTCGATGCCGTATTCCTCTTTGAGGATCTGAGCAAGTTCGTTTACTTCCTTAACTGAGAGGTTGACAAGTTGTTCTGCAAAAGCTTTTAAATCTGCCATTTTTGTATGATTTTATTTGTTATTTTTTACTGTTGATTAATCTTGTTTGTTGGAGAGTGTTTCAAGGATGCCATGAAGCTTGGTGCCACCGGATGTAAGGGCGGAAACAACATTCTTGGCGGGAGACTGCAGCAGAGCGATAACATCGGCGATGAGTTCGTTCTTGCTCTTGATGGTAGCGAGTGTGTCGAGCTGATCGGCACCGACATACACGGTTTCCTCAACGTATGCAGCCTTGAGGCGGGGGAGAACATCGTCTTTCTTGATGAAGTCCTTGAGCAGCTTGGCGGGAGCGTTTGCCACGGTGGTGCACATCAGCGATGTGGGGCCGTGGAAAGCGTCGTAAAGCTCGCTGTAGTCGCCTTCCATGCTTTCGAGTGCTTTGTGAAGGAGTGTATTCTTCACAACGACAAGCTTGATGTCGTTCTTGAAGCAGGCACGGCGGAGTTCGCTGGTTTTCTCAGCGTTGAGTCCGGCGGTCTCAACAAGATAGAAGTTGGGATATTCCTTTAGGATTTCGGCAATCTGGCCTATGATAGCGCTTTTATCTTCCTTTTTCATTTTCTTTGGGATTTAAAGAGGTTAGGCATCAACTGTCTTGGCATCTACCTGGATACCGGGACTCATGGTGCTTGAAAGATAAATGCTCTTGATATAGGTGCCCTTGGCGGCTGAGGGTTTCAGCTTGATGAGAGTGTTGATAAACTCACGCGCGTTGTCCTTCATCTGCTCGGGAGTGAAGCTCATTTTGCCGATAGAGGAATGCACGATGCCGTTTTTGTCAACCTTGAAGTCAATCTTACCCTTCTTAACCTCCTCTACAGCTTTTGCAACATCGTTTGTCACAGTGCCGCTTTTGGGGTTAGGCATGAGTCCGCGGGGACCGAGCACACGGCCGAGAGCGCCGATTTTGCCCATGATTGCGGGCTGGGTGATGATGACATCGATATCGGTCCAACCACCTTTGATTTTCTCGATATACTCGTCAAGGCCAACATAGTCGGCGCCGGCAGCTTTGGCAGCAGCCTCAGCGTCGGCGTTGCAGAGCACGAGAACGCGCACCTGCTTGCCGGTTCCGTGGGGAAGGGTAACAACGCCGCGAACCATCTGGTTTGCTTTGCGGGGGTCAACTCCCAGACGCACGTCGATGTCGAGCGATGCGTCAAACTTGGCGTAGTTTACTTCCTTAACCTTTTCTGTTGCTTCTGCGAGAGAATAGGCCTTCCCAGCTTCAATCTTCTCTAAGGCTAACTTTTGGTTTTTAGTCAGTTTACTCATTGTTCAATTGAAGTTTATCAGTTATTTTCAGGGAATGCGCCCTTTACGGTGATACCCATGCTTCTGGCCGTACCTGCAACCATACGCATTGCCGATTCAACAGTGAAGCAGTTCAAATCGGGCATTTTGTCCTCTGCAATTGCTTTTACCTGATCCCAGGTCACTTCGCCAACCTTGTTGCGGTTGGGCTGTGCTGATCCGCTCTTGAGCTTGGTAGCTTCGAGGAGCTGGATTGCCACCGGAGGTGTCTTGACTACGAAGTCAAAGCTCTTGTCCGAGTAGTAAGTGATTACCACAGGGAGCACCTTGCCGGCTTTGTCCTGAGTGCGGGCATTGAATTGCTTGCAGAACTCCATGATGTTTATGCCCTTGGAGCCCAGAGCGGGACCTACAGGAGGTGAAGGATTTGCTGCTCCACCCTTAATCTGCAATTTGATCTGTCCAGCAATTTCTTTAGCCATTTTAATCTGAATTTTAGATATTGGTGTTTATTCGCTTGTCGTGAGTTCTTAGTCCATTCCGATTCGTAACCATCGCAGTGGGCCGGGACCTCAGACGCGCTCTACTTGTGAATTTTCCAACTCAAGGGGTGTCTTGCGGCCAAATATCTTGACCATAACTTTGAGCTTCTTTCTCTCGCGGTCCACATCTTCGATTTCGCCTGTGAACCCGCTGAAGGGGCCGAAATTCACTTTCACAGTCTCTCCCACCATGTAGTCGTTCAGACCATCTTCAGACACTTCGGCGAGAGCGTCGGCGGTGCCGAGCATTCTCATTACCTCGCTCTGGCGAAGAGGTTCCGGCGCTACGCCTTTGCCTTTCGCTCCAAGAAAGTCTATTACATTGGTGGTGTTTCTGAGTTCGTGAATCACCTCACCCTGAAGATTGGCTTCGATAAACACATAACCGGAATAGAGGTTGCGTTCTTTAACAACCTTCTTGCCGTTGCGCACCGTAAGCACTTTCTCGGTAGGGATCAAAACCTGAAAAACATTTTTGCCAAGGTCAGTGTTGCGGATTGCTGCATCCAGCACCTCTTTAACCTTGGCTTCCTTGCCTGATATGGCACGGAGTACGTACCATGCTCTTTTTCCTTCAGCCATTGACTCTTGCCGTTAATTGTGAAAGTGACTACTTATCTAAGTCCGTAGATAAAGTGCATCAAGTTATCGACAACCTGATCCATGCAGTAGATTATCGCAGCGATAATGATGGAAGCAATCATCACGATAATCGCGCTCTTGATCAGTTGACCCTTGGTAGGCCAGGAGGTCTTGTACCGGAGTTCGGTGTAAGACTCCTCGATATCCGTCAGTAGTTTCAGTTTTTTCATTTCTTTATTTTTGGCACAGGACGAGAGGCTCGAACTCCCGACACCCGGTTTTGGAGACCGGTGCTCTACCGACTGAGCTAGTCCTGTAGTTAAAAAAGAGGCGTCCGGCGCTTGAACATGCGTCCTTGCAGCGGACGCCTCTTATGTT
The DNA here is from genome assembly GCA_910588065.1 of uncultured Muribaculaceae bacterium. Lineage (GTDB taxonomy): Bacteria > Bacteroidota > Bacteroidia > Bacteroidales > Muribaculaceae > Paramuribaculum. The sequence goes on along the minus strand of CAJUPZ010000011.1, from coordinate 517 downwards.
GTTGTCGGTTTGCCGCTGTTTATGCGGCGCTCCGCTTATTAGTCGAGGATTTCGGTGATCTGACCGGAACCTACGGTGCGGCCGCCTTCACGGATGGCGAAACGCAGACCCTGGTCGCAAGCTACCGGGTTGATGAGCTCAACGTTGATCTCAACGTGGTCACCGGGCATTACCATTTCTACACCTTCGGGGAGTGTGATCTCACCGGTAACGTCAAGTGTGCGGATGTAGAACTGGGGACGGTAGTGGTTGTGGAACGGAGTGTGACGGCCACCTTCCTCTTTCTTGAGGATATATACAGAAGCTTTGAACTTGCTGTGGGGCTTAACAACACCCGGATGGCAGATTACCATACCGCGCTTGATATCTTTCTTGTCGATACCGCGGAGAAGGAGACCTACGTTGTCGCCTGCTTCACCCTGATCGAGAAGTTTGCGGAACATCTCAACACCGGTAACAACTGACTTCATGTCTGCGCCGAGACCCATGATCTGAACTTCGTCGCCAACCTTTACGA
>CAJUPZ010000010.1 GCA_910588065.1 uncultured Muribaculaceae bacterium | reverse complement strand
AGATGGTGCCGGAGGTACCACACCTCACGCCTTCCCAACTAAAAACTAAAAACTACAAACTAACAACTCAAATGTGCAAATTCGCATAAATCCGTCCAAACCGCATATTACCTTTGCAGCATCATACTATAAACACACACATTTATGAGAACCAAAACCAACATCACTTTCCGCACCGAATGGCTCGACGCCATCGAAACCCTCGACGAATCACTGCAACTTGCTGTATTCAAGGCTGTTGCCAACTATATCAAGGACGGCACCGAGACAAGTCTCAAAAACCGCGAGGCGCAGGCTGTCCTCAGCGACATAATGGAGGATATAGCCAAACGCGCTGAGCGCAAGCGCATTAAGGCTGCCGAGCGCAAGGCCAAGCACGCACCGCGCCCCGGATTCATACCCGAGACAGCTCCCAAAGACCTCGACTCCCGCGCCGAGGGTAATCTGCTGGTTGACTGGGTGATGACAAACTCCGGCCTCAAAGAATTCAAGCGTTTTGAAAAACCGCTGCTGAAGGAGCTCGCCGTACAGATAAGCGAATGGTGGAGAGAGCATCCTACAGACCAACTTCCCACCCGCGAGCGCATGGCCTACGAATTCGGTGCGCGCTTTGGCAGCGTTGTGGCTCACCTCGCAGGCAACTCCATCATCACCCGCGCGAAGTGGCGCGCCTACGTAGCCCCCTTCATGAAATAAGCCTACCGGAGCGCCGGTTGAAATAATAATTCTGGCGGACGCGGAACAATACTGAGCGAGGTGTTGTTGTAATGTTAGGTTTTTAATTGAAGACATTATGCGTAAAGTATTTTACATGGTTGCCGCTATGGCTCTTTTCGTGACATTCAGCGGTTGTGATTCTCCTTCAAAGCTCGCAGGAGCAATAGAAGGCAGTTGGAGCGGTGCTCCTGAAACCCTCTCCAACACTACCGACGGTATTGTCACCGGTGTTGATTCATATCTGTTCACTAAAACCGGCGCAACCGATGGCTCGGTAGAGATTGCCACTATGATTTCTTTGAATGAGGCTCTGCCGGGCGACAGCTCCATTGTTCAGCCAATATCATTGTCTGCGGCTGCCAAAGCTACCGCGCAGGGCATGTGGGTGGCAGTGGATGATGACGAGATTTCGCTGACAATTGACCCCACCACTATTGAGGTGAGCGTGGATCCCGACGCCGTAGTGCTGGAGACATCCCTTTTGACCGGAAATGATGAGAGCGTTGCCTCCACACTCAAACCCGCCATTGCTGAGCGTATAAAGAAGCAGATTGTGCGTGTAATAACAGTAAAATACCTTGATATAAAGCATTTTGATGATATCAAAATCAAGGACAACCGCATGAAATTCGAGATTGGCAAGGCTCACCTTGTCATGTCGCGTCAAGGCTCGATGGAGGAATAATAGGTTGAATTAAGGGCGGAAAACCGCCCGGCGCAACAAAGTTACCTCATTTTTGCTTATCTTTGTGGCTGATTATTATGAATCAACCACATGAAGCGACTTTTCACTATTATCATATCGGGGCTAACCCTATTCGCAGCTTCGGCTCAGATCAACACCGACCAGGTGATGAGATCGGGTCGAAGCGCTCTGTATTTCGAGGATTATGTACTGTCTATCCAGTACTTCAACCAGGCGATTGCAGCCAAGCCTTATCTTGCGCAGCCGTTTTTTTACCGCGCGCTTGCAAAGCTGAATCTTGATGATTTCAATGGCGCGCGCGCCGATGCTGATGAAGCAATAAAACGCAATCCGTTCATGACAGATGCCTACGAGCTCCGCGCCGTGGCATACCAGAATCTCGGTTTTCCGCAGCGCGCACTCTCGGATTATGAGAAGGTTCTTGAAACTTTGCCAAACAACCGCGGCATTCTGTTTAAAAAGGCAATGGCTCAGCAAGAGGTTAAAGACTATTCAGGCTCAAAGGCTACATTCGATAAGTTGCTGAAACTGCACAGCCGGTTTGACAACGGCTACATCGGCCGCGCGAGACTGAGGATGGAAACCGGCGACACGGTAGGAGCATTGGAAGATGTCAATAAGGCATTGGCTATCAATAAAAATGCTGTGAATGCATACCTTATCCGCGCAGATGTGGCCATCAACCGCGATGGAGACTTCAAGAGCGCCCTTGCAGATATGGATGAGGCTATCAAACTGCAACCCCGATACGAAGGATTTTTCATAAACCGAGCTTTCATACGCCGCAACCTCGATGACTATTATGGCGCACTCAGCGATTATGACTATGCCACACAGCTTGCGCCGGGTGACTATGTGGGGTTCTACAACCGCGCGCTGCTGTATATGGAAGTGAGGGATTTTGACCGCGCGCTCTCAGATCTCAATCAGGTTATAGCGCTGAAAGGGCCTGATGTGAGGGCGGTGTACAACCGTGCGCTTGTGCGCAAGGAGAAGCGCGACTTCAAAGGAGCGATGGAGGATGTCAACACTGTTATCAGCCGCTACCCCACCCTCGCCGCAGGCTATTTTCTGCGTTCACAGGTGAAGCACGATATGGGCGACATGAGCTATAAGGCCGATTATGACAAGAGTATAGCTATGGCAAAAACCACGGTGCAGAAAACTCCTGACGAATTCGAGCAGCCTATAGCTGCGGATAACACAGCTGATGGCGGTGCGCAGAAGGATGAATCTCAACCCTCCGGTGACAATGATGAGGAATGGCTTCTTGCCAAGGGTGAGTCGCAGGAAGCTGTGGCATCACGCTTCTCCGCGCTGATCACTGTCAGCTCCACTCCGACACTCGAACAGGAATTCAACAACAAGCAGATACGCGGAAGGGTGCAGGACAGGCTCGCTCCGGCTGACATAGAACCGATGTTTGCGGCAACCTACTACACTTCCCCCACAGAGCTTCGACCCAATTCCGAGTATCTGAGAGAAGCTGATGACATCAACCGCTCCCGCCTGCTGCGGTTCGTGCTACAGGTCACCAACCATGAGCCTCCGCTGACCGACAACGAGCAGATTAAGAAACATTTTGAATCAATAGAGTACTACAATTCGTATCTTGCAACCCATACCCCCAGGGCCATCGATTATTTTGCCAGAGGCATGGATTTCATGACCCTCCGCAATTACCCAGGCGCGATTGCCGACTTTACCAAAGCGATTGAGACAACCCCGGACTTCACGCTGGCATACCTGATGCGGGCCATCGCCAAGCTAAGAGGCCTCGCTTCCGCGCCTGCCGCCGATGATGCCGGCACTCCCCGCCCGGCTATGGATGCAGCAGCCGAAGAGTCGATTGTAAAGAAATCCGCGCTGGCTGATATTGACAAAACAATCGAACTGTCGCCCGACATGGCCATAGCCCATTATAATAAAGGTGTGCTGCTGCTCGAAAACGGAGACTACACCTCGGCTCTCAACGCTTTCAGCAAGGCGATAGAGCTGAGACCGGAATTCGGCGAGGCGTACTACAACCGAGGATTTGCATTTTTCCGGCTCGGCAACGCGCGCAATGGCAGCGCGGATCTGTCACATGCCGGAGAGCTTGGCGTTGTGCCCTCCTATTCCCTGCTCAAGCGCATGAATCGCTGAGCGGGCCGCGGCGTGGTGTGAGCAACGCGCCGAACTCCCACAGACCGTATACAGGCAGAAATACTACCATTAGGGTAAACGGATCGCCGGTGGGAGTGATTACGGCTGCAAGGATCAGCAGTGCCGCTATTGCATGGCGGCGGTATGTGGTGAAAAATTCGCGGCTTATAAGTCCGGCTTTGCCAAGCAGCCATGCAAGCAGGGGCAATTCAAACACTATGCCCATGACAAGGATGAGCACAAGGAAATTATCCATATAGGAATCGAGCGAGATTTGGTTTGGCACCATCTCGCTCACCTTGTATTCGGCAAGGAAACGCAGTGTAAGCGGAAATACAAGGAAGTAGCCGACAGCAACTCCCAGAAAAAACATCAGGTTGCCGAATAGAAAAGCCCGCTTGGCGCCGGTGCGCTCAGATGGGTAAAGCCCCGGAGCGATAAATCCCCACAGCAGGTATATAATCACCGGAAACGAGAAAACAAGCGCCAGCCAGAACGAGGTGGACATGTGGATGAAAAACTGTGATGCCAGCTGGATGTTGATAAGCTCCAGATGGAAATTTCCGGTTGTGAGGCCGGACATCACCGGCGATGACTCCCCTATCTTGTCAAACAAACGGTACAGCGGGAAACCGGCCTCGCATGGAGCCAGAATCACATTATCGAAAATCCATGGCATCGCCGCAAAAAAAGCTATGCACAGCAGAAGCAAAACCGCTCCCGCCCGCAGCAACACGCCACGCAGCGCATCAACATGGCCCCAGAAATCCATCTGAGGCAAAGAGTCAGGCTTGCCGTCTGCCATGATTCGGAGCTGCTTACTGAGTTTCAGGCATTGTTGTTGTCGGAATCCTTCCTGTCGGATTGTCCGGGCTTGTTGATCTCGTTTGAAATGTCATTCATTCCATCCTTGAAACTTTTCACTCCCTTGCCGAGCCCGCGCATGAGTTCAGGAATTTTCCTGCCGCCAAACAGCAGCAGAATCACGAACACGATGATTATAATCTCGCCGGTGCCTAAGTTGAAAAAAGCCGGTATCATATTTAAAATGTGGTGATTAGTTTTGATAAAAGCGCATTTTGGAGCGCCAAAAGATGTGTAAAGTTAGTGATTTATTGTAAAACATCCGCTTAAGTGATGAAAAAAACGTAACTTTGCACTCTGATTTCACAACTATAACCAAAGAAAAATCAAATGAAAGCATTTGTATTTCCGGGTCAGGGTGCCCAGTTCGTAGGAATGGGCAAAGACCTTTACGACAACAACCCTGTTGCACGCGAAATGTTTGAGAAAGCCAATGAGATTTTGGGTTTCCGTATCACCGACCTCATGTTTGAGGGCACCGATGAGGACCTGAAACAGACAAAGGTTACCCAGCCGGCAATATTCCTTCATTCAGTGATACTTGCCAAGACCCTTGGCTCAGAGTTCAACCCCGACATGGTTGCCGGCCACTCACTAGGTGAGTTCTCGGCACTCGTTGCCGCCGGAGCCCTCAGCTTCGAGGATGGCCTCCGCCTTGTAAGTGCCCGCGCTCAGGCAATGCAGAAAGCCTGCGAGCTGAAGCCATCCACAATGGCCGCTGTTCTTGCACTGCCTGATGAAAAGGTAGAGGAGATTTGCGAGAGTGTTGACGGCGTGGTTGTGTGCGCGAACTACAACTGCCCCGGCCAGATTGTAATTTCAGGTGAGGAAGCAGCAATCGACGCTGCATGTGCCAAGATGCTTGAAGCCGGAGCAAAACGAGCCCTCAAGCTCAAGGTAGGCGGAGCGTTCCACAGCCCTTGCATGGAGCCTGCCCGCGCCGAACTGGCAGAAGCAATCAGCGCAACAGAGATTCACGAGCCCATCTGCCCTGTGTATCAGAATGTCGACGCACTGCCCCACACCGATCCTGCCGAAATCAAGGCACTCCTTGTGGCTCAGCTCACAGCCCCCGTGCGCTGGACACAGACCGTCAAGAACATGATTGCCGATGGCGCCACCGAATTTGTTGAGCTCGGACCGGGCAAAGTGCTCCAGGGCCTTGTCAGCAAAATCGACCGCAACGCCACTGTATCAGGCCGTCAGTAATAAACTTTAAGGCAATTGGCAGCTAAGAAAGCCAATCCATACACATATTCCACCCTCCCCAACGGACTACGGACTGTGCATGTCCATGTATCGGGAGAGGTGGAATATTTGGGTATGGTGGTAAACGCAGGTAGCCGCGACGAGGATATATTCTGTCACGGACTGGCGCATTTTGTCGAGCACACTATCTTCAAAGGCACGCGCAGACGGAAGTCATGGCACATCATCAACCGAATGGAGAGTGTGGGTGGCGAACTCAATGCGTACACAACCAAGGAGGAGACTGTTGTCTACACCATTTTTCCGCGCGGCTCGCTGGTGCGGGCGGCAGAGTTGCTAAGCGACCTCATATCGTCGTCCGTATTTCCCGAAAAAGAGTTGAAAAAGGAGCGTGAGGTTGTGGAGGATGAGATCAGCTCTTATCTCGACACCCCCTCAGAGTCGATATTCGACGATTTTGACGAAACTGTTTTTGCCGGAAGTGCCATGGCCCATAATATCCTCGGTACCGCTGACAATCTCAGCCGTTTTTCGTCAGAAACCTGCCGCAACTGGCTTGACACCCGCTATACCCCCGGCAATATGGTGCTTTTCTACACCGGGCCTTGCTCGGCAGATCGGTTTTATGCAACGGCGCTGAAATACTTTTCGCTGCTGAATCACAAAATGGAGGTGGGCAAGCGCGAAGCCCCGGCAGTGAATGCTGTGTTTGACCGTTGCGAGCAAAAGGGGCTTCATCAGTCGCACACAGTTGCCGGAGTGAGAATACCCGGCATGCACAGCGGCCGCAGAAGTGAGTTTGCCCTGATTGTCAATATGCTCGGAGGCCCCGGCATGAACTCGCTGCTCAACTTTGAGATGCGCGAAAAGCGCGGTCTTGTGTACACAGTGGAGGCAATGTCGTCGCTGTACTCCGACTGCGGACTGCTGTCTGTATACTACGGCTGCGACCATGATGACGAGCCACGCTGCCGCTCTATCCTTGCAGAATCGATATCAAGGCTTCATGACTCAACTACTCCCCGCAAGCTCGAAATGGCCAAGAAGCAGCTCATAGGGCAGCTTGCCCTCGCCCGCCAGAACACAGAGAACTGCGCCATATCAGCCGGCAGGCAGACATTGTATACCGGTACAGTGCGTACCCCTTCTCAGGTGGAGGAGGATATACACAGCGTGGGGATTGACAGGTTCAGAGCAGCTGTAGAGAGCGTGAGCCCGGACAAATTATCGTTTCTCACATTCCGATGATGCCCCCGAAGTAGAAAAATTTGGCTTTATGTGCCAATGTTTTTGCATATTATTGTGCAATGTTGTAATTTCGTAGATAAAGTGGATAATTTCCGGATCAGATGAAAATAGGAAATATAGACCTTGGAGACCGACCGGTGATGCTTGCTCCGATGGAGGATGTCACCGATTCATCATTTCGCCTGATTTGCAAGGAGCAGGGAGCGGATATGGTGTACAGCGAATTTGTGTCAGCCGACGCGCTGATACGAAACATCGCCGCCACAACCCGCAAACTCGCGATCAACCCTGCCGAGCGCCCCACCGTTATCCAGATTTACGGTCGTGAGGTGGAGCCAATGATTGAGGCAGCCAAAATCGTGGAGGCTGCCGCCCCGGATATTCTCGACATCAATTTCGGCTGTCCGGTGAAGAAAGTTGCCGGCAAGGGAGCCGGAGCCGGGATGCTCCGCGACATACCGAAGATGCTCGAGATAACCTCGGCTGTGGTCAAGGCGGTGAATCTGCCGGTAACAGTCAAAACCCGCATAGGCTGGGACTGCAACAATATCATTATTAAGGATTTGGCCGAACAGCTCCAGGATTGCGGCATACAGGCTCTTACAGTGCATGGCCGCACCCGCTCCCAGATGTACACCGGCAGCGCAGACTGGAGTGTGATAGCATCGATAAAGGAAAATCCGAGATTCACTATTCCGCTGATAGGCAATGGCGACATAACCAACGGCGAGATGGCCAAGGAGGCTTTTGACCGCTATGGTGTTGACGGCGTGATGGTAGGCAGAGCCTCAATTGGCGCTCCGTGGATTTTTCATGAGATAAAAAACTGTATCAACAATACAGAGGCTGCGCCGATAAGCACCGGCGATAAATTCAGGATACTGCGGCGCCAAATTGTTGAGAGCATTGACAGGATAGACGAATACCGCGGTATTCTGCATATCCGCCGCCACCTTGCGGCATCGCCCTTGTTCAAGGGAATATCCCATTTCAGGGACACCCGGATAGAAATGCTGCGCGCGTCCACATACGCTGAGCTTGACTCAGTATTGGCAAAGATTGAAGAAAGAATAAATAACGAAATAGAGCAATGAAAAAACTGTTAGCTACCTTGTGTGCATGTACAATCATGCCTCTTATGGCCTCGGCCCAGGGCGAAACACGCTATGAGCTTGATGTCAAGGAGTTCAACGAACTCAAAGTTACCGACGGCATAAATGTTGATTATGTGTGCAATCCGGATTCGGCCGGTAAGGCTGTTTTTTTCGCTTCACCACAAATGGCATCGCAGATCATTTTCAAGCCGAGTAAAGATAAACTGGAGATTCAGCTTGTGCCCAAAGAGGAGCGGGTGAACCGTGAGGTGCCCAAGGTCACTGTATATTCAACCTATCTTACATACGTTGAAAACAGCGGCGACTCGCTTGTGAGAATCATGAATGTGGCACCGGGTCCGAAATTCAAGGCTAAGGTGATTGGCAACGGTCGCATCAGTGTGCGCAGTGTCAAGGCAAACACTGTGGAGGGCGCGCTTGAAACCGGCAAGGGCAGCCTTACGATATTCGGTACATGCACCGATGCCAAACTCAGTAGCACCGGCACCGGAAATATTCAGGCCGACGGCCTCGAGGCGAAGGATGTCAGCTGCCGCATTCTCGGCACAGGCTCGATAGGATGCTGGGCAACCTCCACACTGTCTGTCACCGGCATGGGTTCAGGCACAGTGTATTATAAAGGCGAACCGACTGTCAAGAAAAGAGCTTTGGCTGTCAAGGTCGAGGCACTGAAAGCAGACTGATACAAGCAGCGATGGGCAACCGCGCCGAAATGAAGCAGAAAGTTGCGCGCACTGTGAAGTGGAGCGCCATAGACAAGGTTGCCGGCGTTGCGCTCAATATTGCCACCGGCATTGCATTGGCAAACATACTGCCGCGCGAGGACTTCGGACTCGTTGCGGCAGTGCTTGTATTCCAGGCATTTGCCGCGATATTTGTAGAGGGGGGATTTGCAACCGCGCTGATCCAGAAAAAGCGGATATCGCGCAAAGAGTATAGCTCCGTGATGTGGTTCAATCTCGCTGTGGCAGCCGGGGTGTATCTGATAATGTACCTGTGCGCACCGCTGATAGCCAAGGTGTTTGACAACGACCAGCGGCTGATACCTCTTGGCCGCGTCATGTTTCTGACTTTTGTCATCAACGCCTCCGCAATGGTTCAGACAAGCCGCCTGTACAAACTCATGCAGGTGAAAATGATAGCGGCCTCCAACGCGATTGCCACCATTGTAAGCTCTGCGGTGGCTCTTGTTCTTGCAATAGGCGGCTTCGGCGCATGGGCTCTGGTGTGGCAGGCGATAACACTTGCTGCGGTGAAATCGGGAGTGCTGTGGATTGCCACCGGGTGGCGTCCAAGGCGCTACTTCTCGATAGCGGATATAAGGCGTTTTTTCAAAGTAGGCTCGGGAATGCTCGGGGCGACATTCCTGAATGTGCTGTTTGCCAAAATCTACGGTCTTATTGTAGGCAACAGAGCCGGGATACTGCCTCTCAGCTATTACGGACAGGCAGACAAATGGAGCACCATGGGAGTGTCAACGCTTCTGAGCACAATGACATCGTCATTTCTGCCCGCTCTCAGCGCCTATCAGGACAACAAGGTTGAATTTGCCGCGGCGACGGCAAAGATGAACCGGTTCGCGTCCTACATCATGTTTCCTTGCCTCGGGCTTGCGGTGGTTGTGGCCACTCCCCTGTTCCATGTGTGCTTCGGCACAAAGTGGGATGCCGCTATAATACTGTTTCAATTGCTGATGCTACGCGGGGTATTCACCTCGCTCTCGGCAATGTACAATAACTATATAATAGCCCGTGGGCATACCCGCCTTATCATAACCACGGAGATAGTACGCGATGTAGCCGCGGCGATTGCAATATGCGTCACCCTGCCCTTCATAGGATTGTCAACCACAGCCGAGCCTACCAAAGGAATAGCGATCCTACTGTGGGGACAGATCGCGGCATCGGCGCTGACATGGCTTGTGACAATGGTTTATGCCGCCCGCCTTTCGTGGCGCAGATGGTGGGAGTATGTCACTGACAGTGCCCCATACGCGGCGTCATGTATAATAGCGCTGCTGCCCTGCGGAGTGCTTGCAAGGCTCTTAGCCAGCAACATCTGGCTCCTTGCGGCAGAGTGTATAACAACAGCAGGCATCTACCTGGGGGTAAATGCCTTGCTGGGTTCCAAAATCCAAAAAGAGGTTATCAGCTGGCTGCTGCGGCGCAGCTGATGGCACGGTTGACTACATATTGTCGTCGAAGGTCATTTCATCGAAGCCTTCGGCGTCGAATTCATCTTCATTGTAGGCATCTGTGCCATAGAAATCTTCATCAATATCAGTGCTCTGCGCTGATTTTGCAGCTTTGGCATCGATTTTAGCCTCGAAATCGTCAAGATCGACAAATTGCTGGGGAGGATTGCCCATAGCGATTGTGCAGACAGGGTCTTTCAGATTTTTCCCGGGCTGGGTTTTCTTCAGCTCGATGAAGAAAGAGCGGTCTGTGAGATAGTCAAACACAAAAATCATTCTCTGGCCTTCATCTTCAAGGTAGTCGCTGAGAATGCACTCGTCCATGAGATAGACATCATCTGAAGCATCAGAGCCCATGTCCTCGAGTGTGATCTCCTTGCCTTTTTCCCATCCTTCATCGCAAAGGAAAAACGAGTTCATCTGTCCTTTGTCAAAGTTGACGGCATCGCAGATTGCATTTCTAAGGTCAAGAAATGTAGCGTCGGCATCTATGTTAATCTCTCTCTTGAAGTTGTCCACTTCATCAGAAACAATACGAAAGCTGTAAATCATAGTGGTTGTCAGTTTTTATGGCGCAAATATAAACACAAAAGCGGCTATCAAGCAAATAAAGAGCGAGAAAAATAAAAGAGCTGTAAAAAAATTAAGCTACCTTTGCAGAGTTGAAGCTGAAAAGTGACGTTTTTTCAGCTTCATTGCAAAAGAATCTATCACATTTTGAACATGAGAAAGAAATTTGTGGCACCGGTGGTGCTCTTATGCTCAACGCTGGCGTTGCCTGCGTTTATCCAAGCCGCGGCCAATGAGCCGGCAGGCAGTGACTACACTTTCGCGCAGCGTTTTGCCGGCTCCAAGCTGAACAATATGCTTTTCAGCACCACAGTTGACCCGCGTTGGGTTCCGACCGGAGATGCTTTTTTCTACAGCTACAAGACAGGCGACGGCACAAAATGGTACTTTGTAGAGCCTGCGAAGGGCACCAAGTCACCGCTTTTTGACCATGACAAGATGGCCGCACAGCTGACCGAGATAGTCAAGGATCCGTTCATAGGCTCCGCTCTGCCTGTCAGGAATCTCGAACCGCAGAGCGACGGCCGCACATTCACCTTCGAGGTAGTGTCAAGCCAGGAGGCCAAAGCAGACACCGCGTCTACGGCAAAGAAGCCCAAGAAGGGCGAAAAGGAGGTTTTCTACTTCTCATACCACTACCCTTCCAAAACCCTTACCCACCTGAAGGACAAGAAGAAAGAAACAAAGTCGCTGCCTTGGGCGTCAGTGTCGCCGGACGGCAAGACAGTTGTCTATGCCAAGGACCTGAATCTTTACCGTATGAGCCGTGAGGATTATGAAAAGCTCAAAAAGGATGAGAATGACTCTACGGTAGTGGACATAGCCCTTACCACTGACGGAGTGCCCGACTTCGGATATGGCCAGCCATACAGCACGCTCAACACAGATACCCTTTGCAACGGCAAGCGCAAGGGGGTGTGGGGAGTATGGAGCCCCGATTCTCGCTACTTTGTAGCCAACATCACCGACTCACGGTCAGTAAAGCCGCTGTGGGTAATCAATTCCGTGGCCGAGCCGCGTCCCACTCTTGAAACATACAAGTATCAGATGCCGGGTGAAAAAGAGGCTCCCATCGAACACCTGTATATATTTGACATGGCAGACAACAGCCGCAAGGAAATCAATACCTCGCGGTTCAAGGACCAGACACTCTCCGTTGCCCGCGCCCCGTTCAAACAGTCAGACCGTTTCAAGCATGACCTCGCTTCCAAATGGCTGGGCGACAACAAACATTTCTATGTAACCAGATCAAGCCGCGACCTTCACAGAATCGACATATGCTCCTACACTATCGGTGCTGACACCCTTGTGCCTCTTATTGAGGAGAGAATGAACACTTATCAGGAGGTGCGCCCCCTCTCGGCTGTCGCCGGAGGCAAGGAGCTTATACAGTGGAGCGAGCGCGACGGCTGGGCACACCTATATTTATATGATTCAAACGGCAACCTCAAACGCAGACTCACCGAGGGACCGTGGCATGTCCACAGCATACTCGCCGTTGACGAGCCTTCACGCACCGTCTACTTCACCGGTATGGGTCGCGAAGCCGGACAGAATCCGTATTACCAGAATCTGTACAGTGTGAGTCTTGACGGCGGCTCGGTGAAGAAGCTGACTACCGGCGACTACTTCCACTCCCCTGCTATCGATGACAACGCCCGCTACTTTGTCAACAACTTCTCACGCGTGGATACAGTGCCCGAAACAGCTGTTTTCTCCACACTCACCGGCAAGAAGATGATGGCTCTCGAGCGCGCTGACTTCTCGCGCCTGTTTGAAGCCGGCTACAAATTTCCGGAAGTATTCACCGTAAAGGCTGCCGATGGAGTGACAGACCTGTACGGAGTCATGTACAAACCCTTTAACTTTGACGAGACCAAGAGCTACCCCATAATAGACTATGTGTACCCAGGTCCGCAGGTTGAGGCAACCAACTATCCTTTCACCCGAATGTCAGTGCGCACCGACCGTCTGGCCCAGGCAGGCTTCATCGTCATAACCGTCGGCAACCGCGGCGGCCATCCCAACCGTTCAAAATGGTATCACAACTACGGCTACGGCAACCTCAGGGACTATGGCCTGGCCGACCAGAAAGCCGCGATAGAAGCCCTTGCACAGCGTCACCCCTACATCGACATAAACCGCGTCGGTATCCACGGACATTCCGGAGGCGGATTCATGTCCACCGCTGCAATTCTGCAGTATCCGGACTTCTTCAAGGTGGCGGTGTCAGCCGCAGGCAACCACGACAACCGCATCTACAACCGCTGGTGGAGCGAGACCCACCATGGAGTCAAAGAGGTTGTGAGCGACAACGGCGACACAACATTTGTTTACTCCATACGTACCAATCCTGAGATAGCCCGCAACCTCAAGGGACACCTCATGCTGGTGCACGGAGATATTGACAACAATGTGCATCCCGGCAACTCAATCCGCGTGGCGAATGCCCTGATCAATGCCAACAAGCGTTTTGATTTCCTGTATCTCCCCACACAGCGCCACTCATTCGGCAATATGGATGAGTATTTCTACTGGCGACTCGTCGATTATTTCACAGATTATCTCATCAAAGGCAGAGAAACAGAGGTAGATATCCCCAACCGTTAAGGTGGGGATATCACTTCCTCTGATATTTTTTTGTACCTTTGCAGCTACAATGACTACTTATAATATGAGAAAGACAATAACAGCACTTGTTCTGGCTGCCGCAGCAATTTTTGTTCCACAGGCAAAAGCACAGTTCAGATACGGCCCGATGGCGGGTGTTTCCATAACCAATCTCAAATTCAAGCAGGATCTGGTGACCATAGATAAAACAGTGGGCTATTCGGCAGGTATCGGTGCGGAAATGATGTTTCCGGGCATCGGATTCGGCATAGACCTCGGCCTGTACTATGAGCGCCGTGGAGCCAAAGCGAATCTCGGCCAGAAAGAAATATGGTCGTCGCAAGGCTACGGCAAAGAGAACATCGGCCTCCATTATATTGCACTTCCCCTGCACCTGCGCTTCAAGTACACCCGTATGAATGGACTGGAGGATATGATAGCTCCACTTGTATTTGCGGGTCCTACATTCGGATTCCATGTAGGCAACAGCAAACTGCCGGCATTTGATTTTTCCGGTGGCGACCTTGCTGTGGAGTTCGGTGCGGGCTTTGAGCTGTTCAAGCACTGGCAGATCACAGGTTCTTACAATATGGGCATGACATACGTCACCAAAGCCAAGATACTCACCAATTACAGCGCTCGTGCCCGCGAATGGAATATCCGCGTGGCCTATCTTTTCTAATCCCCGGATTTTATGAAAATTGCAATCGTCGGCACCGGATATGTAGGCCTTGTTTCAGGTGCCTGCTTCGCCGAAATGGGCGCGATGGTGACATGTGTGGATATAGACACAAGCAAGATTGATTCACTGCGCAAGGGAATTATCCCTATTTACGAGCCAGGGCTCAAGGAGCTTGTGGAGCGAAATGTCGCCGCAGGTCGCCTTGAATTCACCACCTCGCTTGAAGATTGCATAAATGAAGTAGAGGCTGTTTTTTGCGCGGTAGGTACTCCTCCGGATGATGATGGCGGTGCAGACCTCACGGCGGTTAAATCCGTTGCCCGCACTTTTGGCCGCTGTATCGACCATTTCAATGTTCTTGTTACTAAAAGCACCGTTCCTGTAGGCACGGCACGCATTGTGCGCTCAATTGTTGAGGAGGAGCTTGCCAAACGGGGCGTTGACATCGACTTTGAGGTGGCAAGTAACCCTGAGTTCCTAAAAGAGGGAGCTGCGATAAAGGATTTCATGTCGCCCGACAGGGTTGTTATCGGAGTTGAAGGAGAGCGCTCGCGCAAAGTCATGGAGCGGCTGTACCGCCCCTTCCTCCTATCCAATTTCCGTGTCATATTCATGGATATACCGTCGGCTGAGATGACAAAGTATGCGGCCAACGCGATGCTTGCCACGCGCATATCGTTCATAAACGATATAGCCAATCTCTGCGAGCTGACCGGCGCTGATGTCAACATGGTGCGCAAGGGCATAGGCACGGATGCGCGCATCGGCTCGAAATTTCTGTATCCGGGCTGCGGCTACGGGGGCTCATGCTTCCCTAAGGATGTCAAGGCACTTATGCGTACCGGCGCGCAGCATGGCTACCGGATGAGAGTTATTGAGGCTGTCGAGGCTGTAAACGAGGATCAGAAAGCGATAGTTGGCAAAAAGCTTAAGGCTGCCCTCGGCACACTCGTCGGCAAGCGCATCGGCGTGTGGGGGCTGGCTTTCAAGCCTGAGACAGATGATATGCGCCTTGCACCGTCGCTGACATTGATTGACACCCTGCTGAGAGAGGGGGCGAGTGTGTGCGTATATGACCCTGTGGCTATGGATGAGTGCCGTCGCCGCCTTGGCCCGGCAGTGGATTATGCCAAGGATATGTATGATGCGGCGGTAGATGCCGATGCTGTAGCACTGCTGACAGAGTGGAAAGTTTTCCGCATACCGTCATGGAGCGCTATCAAAAAAGTGATGAAGGGGGATGTTGTTGTTGACGGCCGCAATATCTACACCGAGTCGGAAGTCACCTCAGAGGGGCTGCGCTATCACTGCATAGGGCGCCCGTGACACATTAACAAAAAGAAAAAAGGAGCCGGGCTATAAGCCGGGTTATGTCGCAGCAGCCAGTTCCGCACAAGCGGCTTGACGCTGCGTTTCGTCATTTATCTGCGCTGTACGTTGCCGCACAGCTGTAGCGACCTACCCCCCGACAATGGGCGAGCAACCCTTGAATGCCGGTATACATGGTCTTGCAACCCAAAGATGTGCGGCGCACAATGTCACCATTGCGCCCGGTGGGCTCTTACCCCGCCTTTTCACCCTTACCGTCCGCAAGCGGGCGGCGGTTGTTTTCTGTCACATTACTCTGCCGTTGCCGACAGCTTCCCGTTAAGAAGTGTGGTGCTCTGTGTTGCCCGGACTTTCCTCACACCGCTTGTCCATCGGTGAGCGACGAAACGCCCGGCTCCGTATTTATAGCGCAAAATTAGTAAATATCCCTCGCCCTGCAAAACAACGTGAGCTCCGCGCAAGATTTTTCAGTATAAAATCAAGGGGTCTGATGATGGATTTTTCGTTTCAGGGGGTATCTCGAGGGGTTGATAATCAACCGCAGGGATGTGGGATACGAGCAGTATGCCCATATCCATGTTATCAGCACGGTGAGCTTATTGCGCATACCGAGGATGGAAATCAGGTGGATGAACATCCAAGTGAGCCAAGCAAAAAAGCCGGAGAGATTGAGATGCGGAAGGTCTGCGACAGCCAGATTTCGGCCTACCGTAGCCATAGCCCCTTTGTCTTTGTACTTAAAATCGGTGTAGCTGCCTGTATTTATCTCTTTGGCGAGGTGGCGCGCCTGCTGGATGGCTACCTGCGCGAGCTGAGGATATCCGCGGGGGGTGTCCTGCGTGGCCATGAGCGCTATGTCGCCGAGCGCAAACACATTTTTCACTCCTTTGACGCGGCATGAGGTGTCTACAACAAAGCGTGACGATTTGTCAAGTTCAGGCAGCACACCGGTCATATCAAACTTCCTGGCGGTGATGCCGGCCGTCCAGATTACCATACCGGTGGTGAACGATGAGCCGTCGCTTAATGACACGGTATCGTTATTGTACGCGGTCATAGTGGTGTTCAACCTCACTTTCACCATCAGTTTCTTAAGATATTGCAGCGCTTTGGCAGATGAGTGCTCGCTCATTGTACCGAGCACTTTACCGGAGCCCTCAATCAGGTTTATCTGCAGCTCGTCCGGCGAGATGGTGGGATATTCGCGGGGCAATATGTAGCGTTTCATCTCGCCGAGGGCACCGGCAATCTCCACACCGGTGGGGCCGCCGCCGATTACAGTGAAGTTCAACAGCAGTTTTCTGAGCTCCTTGTCCTTTGTGAGGGTAGCTCTCTCCATCCGTTCAAGAATCTCGTCGCGGCAGCGTATCGCCTCCGACACGGATTTGAGCGTGTAGACCGATTTCTCCAGCTCGTCATTCCCGAAGAAATTGTTTGTAGTGCCTGCGGCAATAACCAGGGAGTCGTAAGAGATGGTTTCGTATTGAGTGTGAACCACCTGTCTGTCAAAGTCGATGTCACTCACCCGTCCCATCTGGTACTCCACTCCCTTGACAGAGCCCTTTCGCATCTCTCTCCTGAAAGGGAAAGAAATGCTCGAGGGGTCAAGGCCGCTGCTCGCTATCTGGTAGAAAAGAGGGGGAAAAGAGTGATAGTTGTTTGAGTCGATGAGAATAACCTCAAAGCGCTTCTTATCAATCTTTTTTATAAAGTTTAGTCCTGCGAAGCCGCCACCCACAACAACTATGCGGTGGCGTCCGAGGGTTTTGTCGCTATGTGTGTCCATACTGTTGTCTACTTGATACTCTTAACAACAGAGAGGACAGCAGTTCAGTTTAGTTTTTTGGCAAGATATTGCGCGGTAAGTGTTCCGGCTGCGGCAACCTCCTCCGGTGTTCCGGCAGCAACGACCTGACCGCCGGCTTCGCCGCCGTCAGGCCCGAGGTCTATAACATAGTCTGCCGATTTTATAACATCCAGATTGTGCTCAATCACAATCACGGTGTGTCCTCTGTCGACAAGGGCGTTGAGCGAGCGCATCAGACGAGAGATGTCAGCCGAATGGAGTCCGGTAGTGGGTTCGTCAAGGATAAACAGAGTCGGCTGCATCTTCTCGGAGGCAAAATAACCTGCAAGCTTCAGACGCTGGCTCTCACCTCCGGAGAGGGTGGATGTGCTCTGCCCTAACTTCACATATCCGAGCCCGACATCGGCAAGGGGCTGCAGCAGCCGTGCAATCTTTTTTTCTGTGGCGGATGCATCCGGCACCCCGGAAAAGAAGTCTATGGCATCGCTCACGGTCATATCAAGTATGTCGGCTATGCTGCGTCCATGATACAGCACTTCAAGCACCTCTTTTTTGAAGCGTTTGCCGCCACATTCAGGGCATATCATGGTTATGTCGGCCATAAACTGCATCTCGATAGTTATGGTGCCTTCGCCTTTGCACTCCTCGCAGCGGCCACCCTCGGCGTTGAAGCTGAAATAGCCGGGTTTGAAGCCCATTTGGCGCGACATCTGCTGCTCGGCAAACAGTTTACGGATTTCATCGTATGCTTTTATATATGTGGCGGGGTTTGAGCGGGATGAGCGTCCTATCGGATTCTGGTCCACCATTTCAACGCCTGTTATGCGCGATAAATCGCCTTGCAGCGATGAGAAAGCGCCGGTGGCTCCCACATCATTTGCGGAGGATGAAATGTCGAGATGAGCAAGAAGCGCGGGATATAGAATCGAGCGGATGAGAGTGGATTTGCCGCTTCCGCTCACACCGGTGACGGCAGTCAGAACACCGAGCGGAAACCTGACATCAATATTTTTCAGGTTGTTTTCTCTGGCGCCCTTCACTGTTATGGAGTCACGCCACTTGCGACGTGTCGCGGGCACCGGTATCGAATCTCTGCCGGTAAGGAATTCCGCGGTGTGGCCGGGGGTGGATTCATTGATGTCGCTCACAGCCCCTGACCATACAATCTCACCTCCGAGGCTACCGGCATCGGGCCCTACATCCACAAGATTGTCTGCTGCGCGCATTATATCCTCGTCATGCTCGACAACAATGACGGTATTGCCGGTGTCGCGAAGCTTGTGCATCACATTCACCAGCCTTCCGGTGTCTCTTGGATGGAGGCCGATGCTGGGTTCGTCGAGGATATACATTGAGCCCATGAGGGGGCTGCCGAGCGAGGTTGCAAGGTTGATGCGCTGGCTTTCGCCCCCGGAGAGGGTCGAGGCCCGGCGGTTGAGAGTGAGGTAGCTGAGCCCTACATCCATCAGGTATTGCAGGCGAGCCTTTATTTCAGTGACAATGCGCCCGGCAATTTTGGAGTCATTGCCTTCAAGGGTGAGATTATTGAAAAAATCGGCGAGTCCGCCAACCGGCATGGCGCAAAGCTGCGATATTGTTTTGCCGGCGACTTTCACATATTCGGTGTCCTTACGCAGACGGCTGCCCTTGCATTCAGGACAGACTGTGCGCCCGCGATACCGCGCCTTGATGACACTGTACTGCACTTTGTGGCGGTTTGCGTCCACCATTTCAAAGAAACCGTCTATGCCACCGAATCCTTTGCCTCCATGCCATAGAAAATCCTTTTCTTTATCGCTCAGCTCCATATAGGGGCGGTGAATCGGGAAATTGACAGATGATGCAATGCGTATAAGCTCCTGCTTCCAGAGTCCTAATTTTTCGCCACGCCAGGGAGCTACGGCGCCTTCATAAATACTCAGCGAGGTGTCCGGCACCACTTTGCGCTCATCCACTCCCTCGACAAGTCCGAGCCCCTCGCACCGGGGGCAGGCTCCGTAAGGGTTGTTGAAATTGAACATCATCTCCGTAGGCTCGACAAATGTCATGCCGTCGGCTTCAAAGCGGTGAGAGAAATCCATAGCTTCCGGGGTGTCACCGCCCTCTTTCCAATAGTGCACGGTGAGCCGGCCTCGCCCTTCAAAGAAAGCGGTTTCGACACTCTCGGCCACACGGCTCCTCTCGTCAGCATCATCTTTGACAACGCTCCGGTCTATCACCAGCTCCATGCCTGCGGGGTCGGATGCCTCCCGGGCGATAAGGTCGGTGATATCTTCAAATGCGTTGTTGATGAATATGCGGCTGTAGCCGGCTTTGGCATAAACATCGAGCTGGGTTGTGAGCTTGCGTCCCTCCGGCAGGGAAACGGGGGACGTAATGATGAATCGGGTGCCGGTGGGGAGGGCAAAAACAGCATCTACAACATCTTCCGGAGCATGTTTTTTCACTTCCTCTCCGGAAACCGGCGAGTAAGTGCGTCCGATTCTGCCGAAAAGCAGCCTCATATAATCGTATATCTCGGTTGCCGTGCCGACAGTGCTCCTCGGGTTGCGCGTTGTCACTTTCTGCTCAATAGCCACCGCCGGGGGCAATCCCTTGATCCAGTCGGCCTCCGGTTTTGGCATTCTACCGAGAAATTGCCTTGCGTATGCGCTGAGGCTCTCCACATAGCGTCTTTGGCCCTCGGCGTAGAGGGTGTCGAAGGCAAGGCTTGATTTGCCGCTGCCGCTCACCCCTGTGACAACTGTCATTTTTCCACGCTCAATATCAATGTCAACCCCCTTGAGGTTGTTGACTTTCACGCCCTTAGCGCTGATATAGCCTTCGGAGCTCTGTGACTTGATGTTTTTTTGAGTAGATTTTTTTGCCATAGCCCGCAAAATTACAAAAAAATGCAGGCATGGGCAAGGGAGCTAAGCTTGCTGTAACTTTATTTAAAATTATTTGCGCCAGAAACCGGGGGTGAACAGGATAAGCACCGTGAACAGCTCCAGACGTCCGATAAGCATAAGGAAAGAGAGCACCCATTTACCGACAGCCGGAATTGCAACATAGTTTTCGCCATAGCCGGTGACGCCTGAGCCGAGCCCGGTGTTGCTGATGCATGAGAACGATGAGAAGAAAGCATCGACAAGAGGAATGTTGAAAGCTGTCAGCACAATGCCTCCAATCATTATAATCATCACATATATGCACAGGAATGCGATGACTTTGTTGACAATATCGGTCGGCACCACCTTGCCGTTAACCCTCACGCTCATTATGGCGGAAGGGTGGAGACAGCGGTACAGCTCGTTGCGGGTGTTTTTGAGCAGATAAATCAGACGGTCAATCTTTGCGCCGCCGCTTGTCGAGCCGGCGCAGGCGCCGAAGAACATCAGAACAAACAGCAGGGCGAGCACAAATGTGCCCCACTCCTCGAAGTTGCTCACGGTGAGTCCGGTGGATGTTATCGTCGATATTATCTGGAAAAGCGGGTCAAGAGTCACAGAGGCGATGTCGGTGCAGAGCCCGCGGCGCAGGATGGCTATTAGGAAAAAGATATACGCCACCACAATGATATGGATATATGCGCGGAAAACATCATTGCGCCACAGCGAGCGCACGTCTCCCCTCGCCGCCTTGAATATCAGCGCGAAGTTTACACCACCGAGAAACATGAATACTGTAATTACTGCTGTTGCGTAAGGGGAATTCCAGGCACCTACACTGTCATCGCGCGTGGAGTACCCGCCGGTGGATATCGAGGAGAAAGCATGGCACAGGCTGTCGAAGAAATCCATGGGGCCTATCCACAGAAGTATTGTCAGAAGGGCGGTCAGCACAAAATAGACGCCCCACAGGCCTTTGGCAGTCTGCGAGATACGCGGCCGGATTTTATCGTGCGTTATGCCTGTGACCTCGGCATTGAACATCTGCATACCTCCGCTGTAATTCAGCATAGGAATAACCGCGAGGGTGAATAGAATGATACCCATGCCTCCGATCCACTGCATCAGACACCGCCACAGCAATATGCCGTGGGAGAGTGATTCAACGGACTCGACCACGCTGGCGCCGGTGGTTGTGAATCCGCTCATCGCCTCAAAAAAAGCGTCGCTGACGCTCATGGGGTCTGAGCACAGCATGAACGGCAACATGCCGAATACTGTGAAGAAAACCCACACGCTGGCTGTGAGCAGAAACCCTTCGCGCTTGGCCATGTCATGGCGTGAGGGACGTATGCCGAATGTCATTGCGATTCCGGCGGCTGCGGTTACAGCTGTGGTAATGGCAAAAGCCTCGAGGTCTTTGATTTCGCCATAGATGGCGCAAGTTATCAGCGGCATCAGCAAAAATCCCGCTTCAATCATGAGGAGCCATCCGATGACCCTGAGCAGCATCGGGTAGTTGATGTCAAAACGCTTGGTAGCCATCAGTTGAAAATGCGTTCAATTTTGTGGATTGCTCCGGACAGGCAGAACACCACTACCCTGTCGCCCGGCTGAATATGGGTGTTACCGCTCACCAGCATACCCTTTCCATCGCGTATCAGTCCTGCTATTGTCATATCACGGCTAAGGTTCAGATCCTTTACCGGAGCCTTCGTTATTTTAGATTTGGGCTTCACTTCAATCTCAGCCACATCGGCATCGGCGAGAGCCATGAATTTGGACGAGGATGAGTCTGTGTCAAGCAGCAGCTGGAATATTTTGCTCGATGCGAGCAGTTTCTTGTTTATCACGGTGCCGATATTAAGATTCTCGGCCTCGGAGATGAACTGGAGATCCTCTACCTCGGCAATGGTTTTGCGCACACCATGCTCCTTTGCGGAGAGCGATGCGAGGATGTTTGTCTCAGAGCTGTTTGTGAGCGCAATGAAAGCATCCATATCATCTATGCCCTCCTCAATGAGGGTTTCGATATCCCGGGCATCGCCATGCACAATTCTTGTGTCCTCGCAGCGTTCGCAAAGTTTTTCGCAATGCGCGCGGTCAATGTCGATGATTTTGAACCGGTATTTGCTTCCGGCAAGAGCAATAAGGCGAATGGCAATACGGCTTCCACCCATTATCAACACCTTGCGGATCTCTTCCTGACGCTTGCCACACATCTCGCGGATGGAATCGATATGATCGCGCGTGGTAGTGAAGTAAACAATGTCATTAAGACTTATGCGGTCGTCGCCTCGCGGTATGATTGTTTCGTGAGAGCGGCGTATTGCAGCCACATGAAAAAAATGCTGCTGCATGGCCAGCTGCTTCAGCTGCATGCCGCAGAGCGTGGCGTTTGCATCGCGTATCTTCACGCCCACCACTATCAGCTCGCCGTTGTGGATTTCAAACCATGTTCTCACCCATGTGCGTTCAAGTGATGTTATAATCTCCTGAGCGGCAAGGTATTCCGGATAGATAAGCCTGTTTACTCCCATGCGCGAGAAAAATTCGGCATGTTCGCGCTCCATAAACTCGTAATTGTCTATGCGGGCAACCGTTTTGCGGGCGCCGAGGCTTTTGGCCACTGATGCGGCTATGACATTGTTTGTTTCAAACGGGGTGACTGCGATAAACAGGTCGCACTGCTCAACTCCGGCCTCTTTCAACACCTTGAAGGACATCGGCGAGCCCCGGAGAGTCATCAGATTGTAGTTGGCATCTATAACAGCGAGTTTGTCGGCATCCTTGTCTATAAGAATAATATCCTGCTCCTCGCGCGACAGCAGTTTTGCAAGATGGGAGCCTACTTCACCGGCGCCGGCTATGACAATTTTCATGACTCAGCCTCCTTTCCGGCCTTGACAACTGCAGTCGCGATGGAATCGGCATCCATGCCGCAGAGTCTGAACAGCTGGGGCACCTTGCCTTGCGGCACAAAAGCATCAGGCACACCAAGGCGTATCAGCGGCAGATTGCATCCGTTGTCGCTCATCCACTCAAGGACAGCTCCGGCGAGGCCACCCTCAACCGTTGCATCCTCGACAGTGACAATCGGCTTGCCGGCAGCAACCACCTCTTTCAGTATAGACTCGTCAAGCGGTTTCAAAAAAGCCATGTCATAATGGGCGGCGCTTATACCCTGCTGCTGAGCGATGTCAAGAGCCTTGGCTACCTCCGAGGCTATAGCTCCGAGGCTGAGAACGGACACATCGCTGCCGGAGCGGAGCTTTTCGCCCTTTCCGATCTCCACTTTTGATAACGGAGCGTCCGGGTCGGCGCAATAGCCTCTGCCTCTGGGATACCTGATTGCCCAGGGGCCTTGGCGGTCAGGGAGCTGCGAGGTGTATAGAAGGTTTCGCAGAGTATCGGCATCCCGTGGAGCAGCGACAGTCATGCCTGGGATAGCACGGAGATATGTCAGATCAAGCACCCCGTGGTGGGTCACACCATCCTCGCCCACAAGTCCTGCCCTGTCAATGCAGAATGTCACCGGCAGCTGCTGCACAGCCACATCGTGGATAATATTGTCATACGCTCTCTGCAGGAAAGCGGAATATATGGCCACGTATGGCAGCATACCCTCCTTAGCGAGTCCGCCTGCAAAGGTGACGGCGTGGCCCTCGGATATACCTACGTCAAACACTCTCGAGGGCATGGCCTCCTGCAGGATATTCATGGATGTGCCTGATGACATTGCCGCTGTTATGCCCACAATGCGGCTGTTTTCAAGGGCGAGATTTTTGAGTGTGGTGCCGAATACTGTCTGAAACTTTGGATAATGCACATCATTGCTCTCTCCCTTGCGCTCACCGCTCTGAGGATTGAAACAACCGGGGGCATGCCACGGCGCGGGGTCATTCTCGGCGGGGGCATAGCCTTTACCTTTTACGGTGCGAAGGTGCAGAATCCGCGGTCCGGGGATATCCTTTATATCATTGAGCACCTTTACAATGCGCGGCAGGTCATGGCCGTCAAAGGGGCCGAAGTAGCGGATATTGAGCCCTTCAAAAATATTCTGCTCCTTGTTTATGAGCGACTTGAGGCTATTGTTGAATCTGAGGATACGCCACTTGCCGTTGTCGGTCACCAGCCCGAGCTTGCGGGCAATCCGCGACATCTTGTAGCGGAAACTGTTATAGCCTTTTGATGCTGTGAGATGGGCAAGATATGAGTTTAGCGAACCGACATTGCGGTCGATAGACATATCGTTGTCGTTCAGAATGATAAGCAGATTGCTGTTTGCGTTTGCTGCATTGTTCAGTCCCTCGAAAGCGAGACCGCCGCTGATAGAGGCGTCGCCGATGACTGCCACCACATGGCGCTGCGGACTTTCGTTTTTGAGCGCGCTCGCGGCTGCCATGCCGAGGGCTGCGGAAATTGAGTTTGAGGCATGGCCGGCGGTGAAGGTGTCATATTCGCTTTCGTCCGGATTAGGAAATCCGCTGAGGCCGCCGAGTTTGCGGTTTGTATGAAAGCGCGATGCTCTGCCTGTGAGCAATTTGTGGCCGTAGGCCTGATGGCCTACATCCCACACAATGCGGTCGTAGGGAGTGTTGAACACATAGTGCAGGGCAACAGTGAGCTCCACAGCTCCCATGCTTGAGGCAAAGTGTCCGGGATTGGTTGAAAGGCTGTCGATCAGAAACTTTCTGATGTCGGCGCACACTCCCGGCAGTGAATCAAGCGGCATCCGCCTCAAATCATCGGGCGAATTGATAGAGCTCAGGAGCGGATATAGCTCAGGCTCAGGTTTATGTATACTCTCATCGGCGGGAACCGTGAGAGTCGTCGGTGTCTTTTTGGCGCACATATTTCTTATATAGAGGCACAAACACAATTATGGCGGATGCAACAAGCACAAACGCCACACGCAGGCTGAAAGGTTGCGAAGCAATTACCAGCCAGCACAAAGCCAGCCATAACAGCACTATGCAACTGAGCCTGAATATGTCTTGCCCTTTAAGTTTCATGTTACACAACTTTTTTGTACCCGCTGATGAGCAGCGAGAATGCAAAGTTAATAAATTTTTTCAATTATTGGTCCTAAGAGTGGCGGCGTAGTATGTTTTATAACGCTTTTGGGCGCATTTGGCGTTTTTGGGCATTTTGGCGGTAAAAATTGACATGATGGCAGCGTGATTTTGGCAGTTTGGGAATTTTAGGCTATTTTTGCACCTTAATATATACGCACGCGAGCGCTCGCGCGCAATGCGCGCCGTGCGTGTGTATAGATGTAATTTTGCTAATAATCAATCGTTTGAACCAATGAAACGAATCATTATATACCTCTCCACTGCCCTGAGTGTCGCCCTGTTTCTACTTGGAGCCTTCCCTGCCACCGCCCAGCAGCTGCCAAACAGCGGGTTTGAGGGCTCATGGAAAACCTGTACTCCGTGGACCAATGGTAATGGGAACAAGACGATAGGAGAAAATCCGGAATCTTGGTGTATATCTCATGTTATGGGTATAACTTCAGGATTATTAGCCGGCACAGGTAAAAAGGCAATGGGTGAAAAAATTTCCGGGTTTAATAGCTCTAACGCCGTCAAAGTGTATAATGATGAGACTGGAGCTGCCGGAATAACACGAGTAGTTCCAGGGTATTTAACAACGGGTACTTCATGGTCTACTGCAGAAGGTACTAATTCATCCACTCACGATGGCGGTACATGGGGAGGAATTAGTTTTTCGTTCAGGCCTGATGCCATATCATTTTATTATCAGCGTACATTAGTAACTGGGAGTAATGAAAAAGCATCCTTTATAGCTTATCTCTGGAAAGGTAGTTGGTCTCAGGCGTCTGTTCCTGTTACTATTACAATGTCTGGCGCC
Organism: uncultured Muribaculaceae bacterium; assembly: GCA_910588065.1. GTDB lineage: Bacteria > Bacteroidota > Bacteroidia > Bacteroidales > Muribaculaceae > Paramuribaculum. The sequence goes on along the minus strand of CAJUPZ010000010.1, from coordinate 64,199 downwards.
GCAAAAAAGATAGACCAAATGATCAATAGAGATAGGAGTGTTCTCAAATTAGACGATTATACTACAGGTGGAAGCGTTTCACAAAGCAATGATGCCGAGCTTATTGCATTGTTCAATTTAACTGAGGATGGCTCTACAGACGCATGGACTCATAAAATCATAGAATTGGAATACTTGTCTGATGCAGGTCCTAGTATGTTCAATATCATATTCAGCGCAAATAACTATTTTGATAAGGCGTCAGCAACTAAAGGCAATACCTTGAGTATTGATGATGTCAGGCTGATATATTATTCACGACTCAAGTCGCTGAATTTCAACAACAAGCCCCTTGAAGGTTTTGATTCTAAGGTAACGGACTACTCTTTTAATGTAGAAACATTACCGCAATCAAGCGATTTCTCATACGAGGTTTTGACAACAAGCGGCTCATCAAGTGCGAAGCTCAATATGATAAAAGACACCCCGACTGAAAGGATTTTCACCATCACTGTTACCAACAGCAACGGCAGCGGCGCGGGGTTTGAGGATGAAGATGGACTTACATCCCACACTTATACCTTGACTTTCAAGCTGAAAATAGATCTGCTATCACTGAAGGTAAATAATGTTGATATTGACCTCCCCTCTGAGCTAACCGATGCTATCCCTGCAAATCAGCCGTTCACAGATAAGATTGAGCTGACTTCCAATGTAGCAGATCCGGTCATAGCTCTCGGCGAAAGAGCCGGTACCAATGACAATCCGACGCGCACTCTGACTATCGCTCATCCTGATGACAACAGCGTGAGCAATACATACACACTCTCCTTCTTGCCCTATAAAGCTGAGATTATGAGTGTTAAGCTCGCTAAAACAGGCAATATTGTAACTCCTGACCCACAGGGCATCATTAAAGTAGAGTATCGCTACAGCGTTGCCGGCGGAATTGCTGAAAATGGCGTTACATACGCCCTGTCAAGCGGCGAGCCAAAATATACTTGCAGCGATATTATTGAGCCGGATCTGAATCCTCATATTGATGTGACGGTTACGAACAGTGATGGTTTTGCTCCGATAACAAACAAATATACAATCGTTTACAATCCTCCGATTTCATCACGCATCTCCGGAGTGAAGATTGGTAATACCACCTATCCAGTAGGTGAAGGCAGCAATGTGATAGATTTGACCGGACTGATGCCTCTGCCGACTGTTAGCGAAATCACTCCGGAGTATATACTGCCAGACAACAATCAGAGTGCGACAATAAGCATTGACACCGAAACCGGTACAGGAAAAATTGTTGTGTCAAACAAATCAAACGACTATGACGGCAAGAACTCGCACGAGTACACTCTTAAACTCGCGCCGGTGAGCATCTCCCGCCCAAAGAGCATTTCGATTGATGGTTCGGAGTTTGACCCTGCATTCGATTCAAAAACATATTCATACAAAGTCAGGGGCTTTATGCCTGATAATGATGCAATCAAATTTGATTGGTTTAAGGATGCGCTAACCCCTACGTTCAACCGCATCGGAGAGCCTACTGACGCCGAGCCGAAGATTGAAATAACTTTTGCAAGCACCGACGGCGGCAAGGATTTTGACGGGCTCACCTCCCACACCTATACCCTCACCTTCAATCAGCGCCCGAATGAGTTCCGTTCCAACTATCTGAGCGACATCACAATCAACGGAGTGTCAATTGATAATTTCGATTACGCAACCACAACATATTCGATTCCAACACCGGTTGTGAGCACAGACGCAATCGGCTATACTGTGCGCGAATACGATAATCACCCGTCAACAAGCACAACAGTTTCAAAATCTCTTGATGAAAACAAAGCGGTGATAACCCTCACCGTGCGTGGTGAATACGCCAACAGCGACGGTCGTCAGGAGCGCACCTACACCCTGCAGTTTCTCCCCTACTACTCGCGCATCAAGTCAATCACAGCGCCAGACGGAAGCGATGTGGCAACATTCGACAAACTGGGTGAAAATATCAGTGTGTCGGTGCCCGGACAGATTCCCAAGCTGCCAAACACTGTGCAGAGCATTACCGAATCGCTTAAATTCGAAAGCCCGACTGCCGGCAAAACAAAATACTCTGTGAGTGCTGACGATATTGATGCCGCGACCGCAACCGTGACCGTGAGCAATGAGAAGCCGGATGTTGACGGGCTAAGCAGCCGCACATATACTCTTACCTACGACCGCCCGTACTATTCGCGACTCAATGGAGTGAGCGTCAACGGCGTTGCCATTGAAAACTTTGACCGCAACAAGTTTGAATATTCCCTTTCCTCTCAGATGCCGGCAAATGAAAATGACATAACGTGTCAGTTGATACAGAACAGCAACAATCTCGGCAGCTACAGAATATCAAAGACACTTGATGCTGAATCAGCCAAAGCCACGATTCTTGTCTCCAATTCCGAGCCGGATGTGGATGGGCTTAGCGAGCACACCTATACCCTGCAGTTTGATCTTCCCTATTTCAGCCGTATCGAGAGCCTGAGAATCGGGGGTGTGACGGTTGCCGATGTGCCGCAGGATGGTGTAACGCCTATGATTGCAGCAATGCAGCTCCCCGCCGATGACGAGGCTGCAAAAGCACTCTTCTCACCGACATTCAAGCAAGGCTCTGGCAGCCCCTCGGCAGCATACACCTTTGACAGAGTTAACAGCACCGCAACCCTGATTGTGACCAACGGCGGCAAGAAAGACATCGATGGCAAAAGCGAGCATAAATACATAGTTCAGTTTGAGCCGCCATATCTTTCCAGAGCTGCGTCAATCACTGTCGGAGGAGTTGCTGTAAGCGGATTCAACAGTGCTGTCACAGAATATACTCTCGGTGGTCAAATGCCTGCGAAGGATGATATCGCAGTGACATATCAGCCGGGTAACGGCAGCTGCTCGCATGTGATTGACACCGATGCCGAGAGCGCAACGGTCACTGTCACAATCACCAATACCGGTGACGGCAGCGGCAACTATGCGTCCTCTACTGTCTATACCCTGCATTTTGACAAACCCTACTTCAGCCGCCTTGCATCGCTGAGCATCAAAGGCACTGCGGTTTCCGGATTTGATAAAGACAAATTTGACTACACCCTACCCGGCATTGCCCCGAAAGCGGATGAAATCAACGCAACTGCCATGAGAGGCAGCGGCTCTGTGAACATCAGTAAGAATGTCGATACCGAGCAGGGGGTGGTGACAATACAGGTGAGCAACAGCGGCGGCAATGACCTTGACGGCCTCAGCTCCCACACATATACCTTGCACTTTGACAAACCGGTAAACTCGCGCCTCGCTTCTATAAGCATCAAAGGCACTCCCCTCGCCGACTTCGATGCGGACACCTATATATATAATATAAGAGATATGGAGATGCCGGCTCAGGGTGAGGTGACATACACCCTCGGCTCGCAAGCCGCCACTGCAAGCGTAAGCTATGATGCCGAGGCCGGTCGTGTGACAATCTCCGTCAGTGCGCAAGCTCCTGACATCGATGGACTGAGCACCCACACATATACACTCAATTTCAAGAAATCAACTCCCGTTGACCCCGCTCCCGGCGGACAGAAATCGGTGTATGAGGGTACCCTCATCATCATGATGATGGGTGAGGATATAACCGGGGGCGGCCAGGCAGCCAAAGTGGAGATAACCCAAGGCAGCGATGGCACATGCACATTCCTGCTCCCCGATTTCAGCCTCGACCTCGGCGATGGCCCCGCCTCGCTTGGCGACATCAAGGTCGAGAATGTAGCCATGACACCTGACGGCAACGGCGGATACAGTTACAGCGGTCAAGTAAACGGCATGGAACTCGCCGGAGGTGAGATTGTTGCCGACGTGACCCTCAACGGCACAACCGATGCCGCCGGCAAAGCCCGCATGACAATTGCCGTGCTCTGGGAGGGTATAGCGATTGATGTGGAGTTCAACGGTGAGTGCACCTCTACCGAAGGACCCGTTGTGCCGGAACCGCCCACCGATGACTGGAGCGAATTTGAAGGCTCGCTCTCCATCGAGATGATGGGCTCATATATAGCCGAAGGCCAGCCCGCCACCGTGCTCATCACCGATGCTGTGGAGGGAAAGTGCAACTTCAAGCTGCCCGATTTCACTCTCGACCTCGACGGTCAGCTGCTGACACTCGGTGATATTGTTGTAAACAATGTGGATGTAGCCGAAGCCAACGGAGTGAGCACCTATACCGGGTTTGTCGCCGGTATGTCATTCCTCGATGGTGAGATTATTGCGGATATCAACCTGAACGGTACTGTTGACGAAAGCGGAAACGCGCGGATGACCATACAGGTGCTGTGGAAGCAGGATGGCGAGGATATACCCATCAATGTTGAATTCAACGGCAAACGCACTTCCATCGATTGGATGAATATCGACGGCAACCTTACAATAGCACTCAACGGCTACGACCTGACCGAGGGTGGCAAGAGCGCGACGATAAAGATTGCCTGCACCGGGGAAAATGGCGAATACACCATGCTGCTGCCGGATTTCAGTCTTGCGCTTGATTCCGAGAGCTCTCCCGCAGAACTTGGCGACATAAGAATCGACAATGTGGCCATGACAGCCTGCGATGGCTATGACAGATACACCGGACGGGCCAGCGGCATGAAACTCGCCGGTGGTGAAATCGTTGCAGACATTACTGTGGACGGCTCTATAAGCAGCGACAATGAAGTGAGGGTGAATGTAGATGTTGTGTGGATAATGGCGGATGGCCAGCGTGTGCCTATCCTCGTGAAATTCACCAACATGAACGACGCTCCCGCGGCTGCGGAGAGAAAAGCCTATACCGGCAAGCTCACCACAGAGTCTGACGGCATGGTGTATGAACACAATGTAACCGTATTCCTCACACCGGTGTATGGCAACCGTGCCGACCTGCGGATAGAGGGTATTGACTTCGCCGCCGCCAGCCGCGCCGCGGAATTGGGCAACAGCATCACTGTGCCCAGCGTAAGCATCACCTCCATGGCAAACGGCATCAAGGCATACGATGGTGCGGCCATCGGATCAAAGGTCAGGGAAGATATGACCCTTGACATAACACTCCACGGCTACTCAGACCTCAGCAACAGGTTTACAGCCGAGCTCGGCATGGAATGGATTGAGAAGGGCATAAAACTCACCGGCACTTTCACCGGCGATGAAGACACTTCCGGCATCACCGGAATACCTGCCGGAGGCATGGATGAGGGCAAGGCCGAATACTTTGACCTGCGCGGTGTGAGAGTGGACGGTTCCAATCTTCGTCCGGGTATCTATATCCGCCGGTGTGGCAACAAATCTGAAAAAATTCTTGTGAAATGACAAAGAGATTCAAGCTGGGCCTGCTACCACGGATAGCGATAGCCATATTATGCGGTATACTGATAGGTATGATTGCGCCGGTATGGCTCAGCCGGCTGTGCGCCACTTTCAATGAGGTGTTCGGCCAGCTGCTGAATTTTCTGATACCACTCATCATCATAGGGTTTGTTGCCCCGGCGATAGGAGATATCGGCAAAGCGGCCGGCAAGATGCTTGTCGCTACTGCTGCGCTGGCATACGCCGCCACCATGTTTGCCGGATTCACATCCTACTTCACATGCTCGCAGCTGTTTCCATCAATGATAACAGCCAACCCTGCCCTCCTCGCCGTAGAGCAGGGGCAGGGGCAGATTGAACCCTGGTTCAGTATGCCCATACCTCCTCTTATGCCGGTTATGACCGCGCTTGTGCTTGCGTTCATGCTCGGACTCGGCATAGCGTTTGTAAAAGGGACAGTGCTCAAAAACGGAGCTGAGGAATTCCGCTCCATTGTAGCCATGAGCATCAACAAGGCTGTGATTCCCCTCCTCCCCTTCTATATCTTCGGCATATTCCTGAACATGACTGTCACCGGCACTGTCGCCACCATATTGGTAGCGTTTATCAAGGTGATAGCCGTGATATTCTGCATCCACATATTCGTGCTGCTGTTTCAGTTTGTGGTGGCTTCGCTTTTCAACCGGCGCAATCCACTGAAAATGCTCTGGACAATGATGCCCGCGTACTTCACCGCTCTGGGCACACAGTCATCTGCCGCCACCATTCCCGTGACTCTCAGGCAAACGATAAAAATGGGAGTGAACGAGGATGTTGCCGGATTCGTTGTGCCGCTGTGTGCTACAATCCACATGAGCGGAAGCACTCTCAAGATAGTCGCTTGCGCCCTCGCCATAATGCTGCTGCAAGGGATGCCTTACGATGCCGGCATGTTTGCTCACTTCATAGCCATGCTCGGTGTCACAATAGTAGCTGCGCCGGGTATTCCCGGAGGCGCTATCATGGCCTCGCTCGGACTGCTCAGCGGCATACTCGGATTTTCCGATACCCAGAATGCGCTGATGATAGCCCTGTACATAGCTATGGACAGCTTCGGCACAGCCTGCAATGTCACCGGTGACGGTGCGCTCGCCGTGATAATCAACCGCTTTTTTGCAAATAAGACAAAAACAACAAATACTATTACAGAATGAATCTGCTTTCAGTAGAAAATGTGTCCAAGACATACACCGGCCACAAGGCGCTCGATGATGTGAGCCTTGATGTGCCGCAGGGCACAATCTATGGACTGCTTGGCCCCAACGGTGCCGGCAAGACTACCCTCATCAGAATAATCAACCACATTACCGCTCCCGACAGCGGCAGCGTCACATTTGACGGCCATCCCCTCACTGCCGCCGATGTAGAGCATATCGGCTACCTTCCTGAGGAGCGCGGACTATACAAAAAAATGAAAGTGGGCGAACAGGCCATTTTCTTTGCCCGCCTCAAAGGATTGTCGAAACCGGACGCCACCCGACAGCTGAAGGAATGGTTTGACCGTTTTGAAATAGGCTCATGGTGGAACCGCAAAGTCGAGGAGCTGTCAAAAGGCATGGCGCAGAAAGTCCAATTTATCGTCACGGTTCTCCACCGCCCCAAACTGCTCATCTTCGACGAGCCTTTCTCCGGATTCGACCCCATCAACGCCAACCTGCTGCGCGACGAGATTCTGCGTCTGCGCGACGAAGGCTCCACAGTTATCTTCTCTACCCATAACATGGCGTCTGTTGAAGAACTCTGTGCAAACATCACTCTCATAAACAAGGGAAAGAACATACTCACCGGAAATGTGGATGAGATTCGCCACCGCTTCTCCGACGGCAGGTATGACATTCTTTTCAGCGGTGACCCCCGGGCACTTATGAATGAGCTGAGTGGCTTAGCCTCGGCCTTTGAGCTAAAAGAGGCTCCGCGCGATAAACACTCTTTGAGAATGCTACTGAACCCGGACACCACCCTGCGTTCCGTTATTGAAAAAGCCAATGCTGCCGTGGAGATTACAGGCATCAACGAGGTCATGGCCTCCATGAACGACATTTTTATAAGCACTGTCGGTAACAACGACACCCAACTAAACCAGCAATTATTATGAACTCCAAGATAGGAATAGTTATAGGACGCGAATTCATGGAACGTGTCCACAAAAAGAGCTTTATTGTCACCACCCTGCTCATGCCGGTGTTCATGCTCATAATGATGGCAGCTCCGGCGCTGATCATGACAATGTCAAAGAGCGACAACCGCGAGATTCTCGTTGTCGACAACAGCGGATACATTGCAGCCGGCCTCAAAAATGATGAGACAACCACATATACCCGGGTGAATATGCCGCTTGACTCTGCAATCGCCCGCACCGATGTTTTCGGCGTGCTGTATATTCCCTCGGAGGTTGACGGAGGCACGGTGGGTGTGAAACTGTTCACAAACGGAGCATCTTCGATGGCTCTCGAATCGGATATTGCCGATAATATCGACAAAATCATCGAGCAACACCGCCTCAAATCATATAACATTGAGAATCTTGACGAAATCATGAGCAAGATTCACAGCGATGTCAAGCTCCAATCGGTGAGAAATGACAAAGAGGAGGGGGAAAACCAGTCGTCCACCGTGCTCAGCTACATACTTGGCATCGTGCTCACTTTCCTGCTATATATGTGTCTGCTACTTTACGGACAGATGGTGATGACAAGCATCATCGAGGAGAAGAACAACCGTGTTCTTGAAATTGTGGTGTCATCAGTGAAACCGACACAGCTTATGCTCGGCAAAATCTGCGGCATAGGACTTGTCGCAGTCACACAGATTGTGATATGGGGAGTGCTAATTGCGGCAATGTCGGCATTTTTGCTCCCGGCTCTTGTGCCTGCCGAGATGGCCTCCGAACTCACCGCCCTTAATTCAGGCACCCTTGATGTAGGCTCAGCGGCAACCGATATGGAGATACTGCAGGCAATGTCTATCATGGGCAATGTAGGCTACATAATCCAGCTGTTCGGTATGCTGATACTGTTTCTTGTAGGAGGTTTCCTTCTCTACTCAGCCATTTTTGCAGCCATCGGTTCATCGGTTGACAACATTCAGGACGCGAGCCAGTTGCAATCTTTCGTCATATTCCCTATTATAATAGGTATAGTCTTAGGCATGACCGCAGCAAGCGATCCCACCTCCACACTGTCATTATGGACCTCATTCATACCATTCACCTCCCCTATGGTGATGATGGCCAGGATACCCTCCGGCATTCCCGGCTGGCAGATAGCGGTGTCACTCGTCATTCTCTACGCTTCATTCCTCGCGCTGGTATGGGTTGCAGCCAAAATTTACCGTGTGGGCATATTCATGTATGGCAAAAAGCCCACTTTCAAAGACCTTTTGCGCTGGGCGCGTTATAAATAAATCACTACCTTTGCAGCCGCAGAACTAAACTACACTACTTTAAACATGATTATATCAAACTCGCTCACATCCTTTGGACGATACTGCCTGTTCATGCGCAGGGTCTTTACCGTGCCGGACAAATGGAAGGTGTTTTTTAACCGCACCATATTCGAAATCAACAAGCTCGGCGTCGACTCGATTCCGCTTGTAATGATTATTTCGATTTTCATCGGAGCTGTGATCGCCATCCAGATGCAGCTCAACATATCCTCGCCTCTGATACCGGCATACTCGGTTGGCCTCGCTACCCGCGACATTGTGCTGCTCGAATTCTCCAACTCGATACTGTGTCTTATCCTTGCAGGCAAGGTAGGTTCCAACATCGCCTCGGAAATAGGCACAATGAGAGTCACCGAGCAGATTGATGCCCTTGAGATAATGGGCGTGAATTCATGCAACTTCCTGGTGCTTCCTAAAGTTGTGGGCTTTGTATTGTTCATGCCTGTGCTTGTTGCATTCTGTATCGCCACCTCACTGTTCGGCGGATTCGCTGTGGCTGTGTTCACCGACATCATCACGGTGTCGCGCTATGTATATGGCCTTCAGGCTCTGTTTCAGGAATGGTATGTGTGGTACGGCTTCATAAAATCCGTGTTCTTCGCATTTGTTATCGCATCAGTGTCATCTTACTGGGGCTACTATGTTCGCGGCGGAGCGCTTGAGGTCGGCAAGGCGAGCACCAACGCTGTTGTGTCGAGCAGCATTCTCATTCTGCTCCTCGATGTTGTACTGACAAAACTATTGCTGCAATGATTGAAGTCAAGAATATCACCAAGTCGTTTGACGACAAAACCATACTTCACAACGTATCAGCCACATTTGAAACCGGCAAGACAAACCTGATTATCGGTCAGAGCGGTTCCGGCAAAACTGTGCTCATGAAATCCATTGTCGGGCTTGTGAAGCCGGAGCAGGGCGAAATTCTTTTTGACGGGCGCGACCTCCTGAAAATGGATGTCAGCCAGACAAAGAGCCTGCGCGAGGAGATTGGAATGCTGTTTCAGGGGTCTGCACTGTTCGACTCCGAGACTGTGCTCGGCAATGTAATGTTTCCGCTCACAATGTTCACCTCCATGACTCAGGGCGAAATCAAGGACAGAGCACAGTTCTGTCTCGAACGAGTGAACTTGAAAGGTGCGGACAAGAAATATCCCTCAGAAATATCAGGTGGTATGCAGAAACGCGTGGCTATTGCACGGGCAATTGCGCTCAATCCAAAGTACCTGTTCTGTGATGAACCCAACTCCGGGCTTGATCCCAAGACATCAATACTTATCGACGAGCTGCTGCGCGACATCACTCATGAGTATAACATCACCACCATCATCAATACTCACGACATGAACTCGGTGCTCGGCATCGGTGAAAACATCATTTTCATCAAAAACGGCTACCGGGAATGGGTGGGAGATATGCATGAGATTTACCGCACCTCAAACGAGGCGCTGAATGAATTCGTTTTTGCCACCGACCTGTTCCAGAAGGTAAAGAACTATGTCATAACCCACGAGAGCCGCGACCAAAAGTAGTGTCAACAGCTGTGGTGTCGTTTATAAGCGATGCCTCAAGCTCATTGTATTTCGCCACCACTTTTGCAAACCGCCGTTTGTTTTCAGAATCAAGATTGGCATCTTCGAGCGTCTTTATCAGCACAACCGAATGTTTCTGCACAGCCATGAGAGTTGAGTCTCCCATGAAATTTATGACATCGTTGATGGCTGCTGTAGGATTGCTCTCGAATGCGGCCCGCGCAAGGCGGCTTCTCATGTAGGAATACCCCTTGTCGAGCATCGTTATCATCTGCGAATAATTAGCCTGGGTCAAGGTTGTATCCGAGGCCGCGAGCCGCGTAAGCTCGGTTGACTTGTCAACATCATAGCTTGCGGTGCATGAAACCGCACACGCTGCCGCAACCATTGCTGCAACTATGTAATTTAATATTTTCATAAGTGCTTTGATTAAGCAGCCCGAAACCTGATTGGCTCCGGGCTGCATTTGTTTAACAATCGTAGTTGTCGGTTGGTTTACTCCTCGCTCTGTGTGGCTGCGTACTCTTTGAGCAGCTTGTCCTGAACATCGCCGGGCACAAGTTCGTAAGCTGAGAATTTCATGGTGAACGACGAGCGTCCGCCTGTGATGGAGCTCAGAGCTGTTGAATAGCTCGACATCTCTTTCAGCGGCACTTTGGCAATGATTTTCTCAAAGCCGTTTTCGCTCGACATGCCCATGATAACGGCGCGGCGTCCCTGAAGGTCGCTCATCACATCGCCCATCACATCGCCGGGCACCATTACCTCGACATCATACACAGGCTCGAGAATCTTCGGGCCGGCGTTGCGGAACGCTTCGCTGAATGCATTGCGACCGGCAAGGCGGAATGAGATTTCGTTGGAGTCAACCGGATGCATCTTACCGTCATAGATGCACACTCTCACGTCGCGGGCGTATGAGCCTGTGAGCGGCCCCTGCTCCATTCTGTCCATGAGACCCTTGATGATTGCCGGTATGAAGCGGGCATCGATAGCGCCGCCAACAATGCAGTTGCACACCACCAGCTTGCCTCCCCACTCCAGAGGTATCTCCTGAGTGTCTCTGACATTCATCTTGAATTCCTGATTGCCGAAGCGGTATGTGTCGGGAGCCGGCATACCTTCGGTGTAAGGCTCTACAATGAGATGCACTTCGCCGAACTGACCTGCGCCGCCGCTTTGCTTTTTGTGACGGTAGTCGGCGCGTGATGCTTTGGTGATGGTCTCTCTGTACGGAATTCGCGGCTCCTCGAATATGATGGGGAGCTTGTCATTGTTTTCAACTCTCCATTTGAGAGTGCGCAGATGGAACTCGCCCTGACCGGATAGAATTGTCTGCTTGAGCTCTTTTGACAGCTCAACCTCCCATGTGGGATCCTCTTCGTGCATTCTTGTAAGAATGGCGCTCAGTTTCTCGGCATCGCTTTCTGTAACAGGACGGATGGCTCGCTGATATTTGGGCGCGGGGAATTTGATGAAGTCAAAGGCATACTCGCAGCCCTTGGCATCTAGAGTGTTGCCGGTGCGGGCATCTTTGAGTTTGACAGTGGCGCCGATGTCACCGGCACACAATTTGTCCACCTGTGTCTTAATCTGACCGCACACACAGAAAATCTGGGCGATTCTCTCTTTTGTGCCACGGTTGATGTTGTCGAGATCCACACCCGGGGTAAGGGTACCGCTCATCACCTTGAAGTAGCTCACCTCACCGATATGCGGCTCAACAGTTGTCTTGAACATATACAGGCTCAGCGGTCCGTTGCTGTCCGGCTTCACCTCCTCGCCTGCTGAGTCAACAGGTGCGGGCATATCCTCTACAAAAGGCACTACATTGCCAAGGAATTCCATCATGCGGCGCACACCCATATCTTTCAGAGCGCTTACGCAGAACACAGGGAATACAGACCTGTCAACCAGTCCTTTTCTTATGCCTGCGCGCATTTCGTCCTCTGTCAGATGACCCTGCTCGAAGAATTTTTCCATGAGCGTCTCATCATTCTCGGCTGCTGCCTCGACAAGCTGCTGGTGCAGCTCAAGGGCACGCGGCATCTCATCCTCGGGGATATCCTCGATTGTGGGCACACCGCCATCGGGTCCCCATGAGTATTTTTTCATCAGCAGCACGTCAATCATGGCATTGAAGCCGGGACCGGCATTGAGAGGATACTGAACGCTCACAACCTTTTTGCCGAACACCTCGCGCACCTGCTCTATCACATTTTCATAGTCGGCTTTCTCGCCGTCAAGCTGGTTGAGGGCAAAAATCACCGGCTTGTTGAGTGAGGCGCATGTGCGGAAAATGTTCTGCGTGCCAACCTCCACTCCGTACTGGGAGTCTATCAGAATCACGCCGGTATCGGTGACATTCAGAGCCGTGATTGCATTGCCGACAAAGTCGTCAGCGCCCGGACAGTCTATCACATTGAGTTTCTTGCCGAGGAATTCTGCATAGAATATGGTTGAGAATACAGAGTAGCCGTACTCTTTTTCCACAGGGAAGTAGTCGCTCACTGTGTTCTTGGACTCAACGTTGCCTCTGCGTTTTATAACGCCACACTCGTAGAGCATAGCCTCTGCAAGTGTGGTCTTACCTGAGCCTTTACTGCCAAGAAGCGCAATGTTCTTGATTTCGTTAGTCTGATAAACTTTCATGTTATTAGAGTTTAGTAATGTTTGTGTATATATGGCAGAGTGGGAGAGGCTGTTCTGCTTTCGGCCGCAAATTAGACAAAAAAAATTACATTTCATCAATTCAGTTATATGTTACACAACATATTTTCGGCGAGTCATAGCTCCCCGGCTCTTTTATTCTCATTTTTTTATATATTTATAGGTATGGGTTGAACTTTTGGCATTATCTTTGCATAATATATAGGAAAAACATATATAATGAGTGATCGCGACCCACAAATTGTCACTATAGGTCAAATAGATATTGACCCTAAGAAATTAGATAAGAAGCCTGATTACAGTGCTTTACCAATACTTGCCACACGGGATTTTGTTCTTTTTCCCGGAGTGACATTCCCTGTTCAGCTCGGACGTGAGCAGTCACTGGCTCTTGCCAAGATGTCAAATGACAGGCATTTTGCCATTGGCGTTGTATGCCAGCGCGACGCCTCGGTGGAAACCCCCGGTTTTTCCGACCTTCATTCTGTTGGAGTGATTGCCGATGTGCTCAATGTGTTCGAGCTCCAGGGCTCTACCCCTACAGCAATACTGCGCGCAAGAGGACGCTTCTCCTTGAAAGCGCAAGCTATCCCGACGCTGGATATCCATCCCGACGTGATTTTCGTGGAGGCAACCCCGCTGCGCGAGGCCAAGTGCAGCGATGATGACCCCGAGCTGATTGCTCTTTCCCATGAAGTTAAGAGCTCTCTTGTCCATCTGCTTAAGCATGGGGTAGACGCTCCCAAAGAGGTGAGCGTGAGCATCGAGGCTATAGAGAACCCGGTGCTGGCCATCAATGTGTCAGCTACCCACGCCCCGATAAATCCCGCCATCCGCCAGACCATGCTTGAGGACAAAAGCATCAAGACCCGTGGCCTTATTCTGCTCCAGGAGCTTAGGAAACATGAGGAGATGCTGAAAATAGTTCAGGAGATTGGCGAGAAAACCCGCTCGGCTCTCTCCGAACAGCAGAAAACAGCCTTTCTTCAGCAGCAATACGAAGCTATACGCCGCGAGCTATACGGCGATGAAGGCCCGGAAGATGATATTTACCGTCTGCGCGAGCTTGCCGATGCCGCTCCCCTGCCTGAGGATGTCCGCAAGGTATTCGACCGCGAATGTGCCAAGCTCGGACGTCTGGCTCCCCAAAGCCCCGACTATTCGGTGCTTCTCTCTTACCTTGAGCTGATTGTTGATCTGCCCTGGGGCAAGATTGATCCCACAGTGGAGGATATAAAGCATGCCGCCGATGTGCTGGATGAAGACCATTACGGCTTGGAGAAGGTTAAAGAGAGAGTGCTCGAACAGATTGCGCTTCTGATTAACGCGCCGGCTACCCACGCCCCGATAATATGCCTTGTGGGTGCGCCCGGTGTAGGCAAGACATCTCTCGGCCAGTCCATAGCCAAAGCTCTTGGCCGCAAATACCGGCGTGTGGCTCTCGGAGGACTCCATGACGAGGCCGAGATTCGCGGCCATCGCCGCACATATATAGGTGCCATGCCCGGACGCATCATCGATGCGATTCGCAGAGCCGGCACGGCAAACCCCGTGATGCTTCTTGACGAGATTGACAAAGTCGGCTCCGATTTCAGAGGCGACCCATCTGCCGCGCTGCTCGAGGTGCTTGACCCCGAACAGAACAATCACTTCCATGACAATTATGTGGATGTGGATTTCGACCTGTCAAAGGTGCTATTCATTGCAACAGCAAATAATCTCTCCTCTATCCCCGCGCCGCTTATCGACCGAATGGAGATAATCGACATCTCCGGCTACCTCCCCGAAGAGAAAACCGAAATTGCAGTACGCCATCTCATTCCAAGACTCCTCTCAGAGGCCGGACTGAAAAAGACAGAGCTTAAAATCGAGCCGGAGACTATACTTGCAATCATCGAGGAGTACACCTCGGAGAGCGGAGTGCGTCAGCTTGAAAAACGGCTTGCAGCCATAGTGCGCAAAACTGTGCTTGCCAAAGTCAGCTCACAGTCATGGCATAAAAAGGTAAAACCGGCTCACCTCACAGAACTGCTCGGCCCCGCACCTTATATAAAGGAACGCTACGAGGGCAACGATTTTCCCGGAGTTGTTACCGGACTTGCGTGGACAGCTGCCGGTGGCTGCACCCTTTGCGTTGAAACCTCACTCACCCCCTCCAAGAGCGAAAAGCTTGTTCTCACAGGCAATCTCGGAGATGTAATGAAGGAATCGGCAACAATAGCTCTGCAGCATGTGCGCGCCCACGCAGCCGATTTCGGCATCGACCAATCTAAATTTGATTCGAGCGCAATACACATCCATGTGCCGGAAGGCGCTATACCCAAGGATGGTCCCTCGGCAGGCATAACAATGGCTACATCTATTATGTCGGCCTTCAGCGGACGCAAGATCAGAGAACGCATAGCCATGACCGGCGAGCTCACGCTCCGTGGCAGAGTATTGCCCATCGGCGGAGTGAAAGAGAAAATCCTTGCTGCAAAGCGTGCCGGCATAACAACCGTGATTCTCCCCGAGGCAAACCGCAAGGATGTAGCCGATATCCCTGAACATTATCTCACAGGACTCGACATCAAATATGTTACAGCCATCAGCGAAGTGTTTGACCTCGCTGTTGAACATTGAATAATTTATTAAACGGCATTCATCATTAACACCCTCTTATATGACTAAAATCGGTTCAGTTTGTACCCCCGTCGGCCGCAAGGCGCTTCTGCTCGGCAGCGGCGAACTCGGCAAGGAAGTTGCCATAGAGCTCCAGCGCTACGGCGTCGAAGTTGTGGCTTGTGACAGATATCCCGGAGCTCCCGCCATGCAGGTAGCCCACCGTTGCCATGTTTTCAATATGCTTGACGGTAAGGAACTGCGACGAGTAATAGAGCTCGAGAAGCCTGACCACATAATCCCGGAAGTGGAGGCTATCGCAACACCGGTGCTGAAAGAACTTGAAGCCGAAGGCTATAATGTTACCCCTACCGCCAACGCCGCTTGGCTGACAATGAACCGTGAAGGCATACGCCGTCTTGCCGCCGAAGAACTCGGTGTAAAAACCAGCCCGTATCGCTTTGCATCTGACTACGAGGAATTCAAAGCAGCTGTTGAAACCATTGGCATACCCTGTGTTGTAAAACCGATAATGAGCTCAAGCGGCCACGGACAGAGCACTGTGAAGTCAGCTGAGGATATAGAAAAAGCATGGAAAAACGCCCAGGAGGGCGGACGTGCCGGCGCAGGCAGAGTGATTGTGGAAGGTTTTGTGGATTTCGACTACGAAATAACCCTTCTTACAGTGCGCAGCTGCAGCGGCACCACTTTCTGCGAACCGGTAGGACATATTCAGGTAAACGGCGACTACCGCTATTCATGGCAGCCTCAGCCAATGTCGGCAAAAGCTATCGAAAGTGCTAAAGATATTGCCCGCAAAGTAACCGATGCTCTCGGCGGCTATGGAATTTTCGGCGTTGAGCTCTTTATCAAGGGCGACGAAGTGATTTTCAGCGAGGTGTCCCCTCGCCCGCACGACACCGGCATGGTGACAATGATTTCGCAAGATCTCAGCGAATTCGGGCTGCACGCAAGAGCACTTCTCGGTCTTCCGATTCCGGAAATACGCTTCTACGGGCCATCAGCTTCAAGAGCAATCGTTGTTGAAGGCGACACTGACAAAATTGAGATGGACTGCCTTGAGCAGGTGCTGGAAGAACCCGGTGTGCAGATGCGTATCTTCGGCAAACCCGAAGTCAAAGGCCACAGACGCATGGGCGTGATTCTCGCTACCGCCGACACTGTTGATGAGGCACGCGCCAAAGCGGAGAGAGCTTACAACAAACTGAAAGTGAATATCCTTCCCCGCTGATATTACGGCATACCAAATTGATTTACGGGGCTGCATTTTCCAAAGATGCAGCCCCGCATTATATTTACGCGAAAAGCGCGCGGAATGCCTCCTCCACTTTAGACACCTGCACTATCTCCATATCGGAATTGCCAAGGTCAATACCTTTGAGATTGCCGGCAGGCACAAGCATCCGCTTCATGCCAAGTTTCTGCGCCTCCTTTACCCGCTGCTCCATGCGCATCACCGGACGTATTTCGCCAGAAAGACCAACCTCGCCGGCCATACACACGTCTACCGGAACACTCATATCCACATTGCTCGACAAGATAGCGCATATCACCGCAAGGTCAAGAGCCGGGTCGCTCACCTTTATGCCCCCGGCTATATTCAGAAACACATCCTTCTGTGCGAGCTTGAAGCCCACCCGCTTCTCAAGTACGGCAAGGAGCATATTCATACGCTTCGCATCAAACCCGGTGACGCTTCGCTGTGGGGTGCCGTAGGCAGCCGTGCTCACAAGAGCCTGCACCTCTATCATGAACGGACGTATACCCTCCATCGTCACACCGATTGTGGTGCCCGACAGCTCCTCATGCCCCCGGCTGAGCATAATCTCCGACGGATTGCTCACTTCACGCAATCCGGTGCGGCACATCTCATATATGCCTATCTCGGATGTGCTGCCGAAGCGGTTTTTTATTGACCGGAGAATACGGTACATATAATTGCGGTCACCCTCAAACTGAAGCACAGTGTCAACAATATGTTCGAGAACCTTCGGGCCGGCAATACTGCCCTCCTTGTTTATATGCCCGATTATGAGAACCGGCACCCCGCTCTCCTTTGCATAACGCAAAAGGCGGGCCGAGCACTCGCGCACCTGCCCCACACTGCCTGCCGCCGACTCAAGGTCTTCACTGGCAATAGTCTGTATGGAGTCGATGACAAGCATCCCGGGGTCTGTGGACTTTATGTGGGCAAATATGCTGTCTAGCGAGGTATCGCACACTATATACACGTTGTCGCTCACCTTGCCGAGCCGGTCAGCTCGCATTCTGAGCTGCGCCGCGCTCTCCTCACCGCTGACATAAAGCACCTTGCGGCTCTTTATCGAAAGGGTGTTCTGGAGCACAAGGGTCGATTTGCCTATTCCAGGCTCACCGCCTATAAGCACCATGGAGCCCGGCACAAGGCCGCCTCCGAGCACCCGGTTGAGCTCCTTGCTCGGCATCGGTATGCGTGGCAGCTCGGAAGTCTCAATCTCACTGACTTTCTGCGGACGCGACCTAAGCTCGTCGCCGAGCAGACTCTTGGATTTGCCCGGCTTGACACTGACCTTCTCCTCCACCATGGTGTTCCATGCACCGCAGCTCGGGCACCGCCCTTCCCATTTTGGGGAATCGGCTCCACACTCGCTGCACATCCATACACTCTTTATGCCTTTTGCCATACCTTACAGTTTTAATTGTTGACTCTGCGCCTGAACTCGGCGAGAGCTATGGAAGTGGCCATGCCGACATTGAGCGATTCCACCGTGGGCACTCCGGCCGGATATGACGGTATAAACAGTTTTTTGCTGACAAGTGCTTCAACTTCACTGCATATTCCTTTGCCTTCATTGCCCATCACAAGCACTCCGGCCGTCGGCAGATCAGTATGATAAATATCCTCGCCCTCAAGGAAAGTACCCATCACAGGAGCTGAGCAGCCACGCAGCATCTCCGCAATATCACCTCTCACAACCTTGACCCGGGATATTGCTCCCATGGTAGCCATGATAGCTTTGGCTGAGAATGCATCTGCGGTAGCTTCCGAGCAGATAACAGTTCTGACACCAAACCAGTCGGCAGACCGTATTATAGTACCGACATTCCCGGGATCCTGAACCCTGTCAAGCGCAACCACTATATCGCGTTCAGCCTCCGACGGGTCAAATGTGGCTACCGGCATATCATACACAGCTATCACCTCAGGCGCTGTTGACAAGCTTGACATCCGCTCCAGCTCCTTTTTCGGAGCCTGGACAAAGAGCGAACCTGCTGCGGCAACAGCCGGCTCATGAGCCCCGGCCCATGCTTCGGTAGCTATCAGATAGCGCAGACCGAAACTGCCGAGTGTGTCGGTGACACACTTTGTGCCCTCGGCAACAAATGCCTGCTCAATGCGCCGGTGACGGCCCGATGACAGTGATACTACAAATTTTCTGAGACTTGCGGTCATTTCCATAGGCTGCAAAGGTAGTCAGTTTTCAGATAAAATTGTACCTTTGCAGTCGAAAAATAATTTAATTGCAGAATGTCACAGTTAACTGACGAAATAAACCGCAGACGAACATTTGCCATCATCTCCCACCCCGATGCCGGCAAAACCACCCTCACCGAAAAACTGCTGCTTTTCGGCGGCGCGATTCATATCGCCGGAGCGGTGAAATCAAATAAAATCAAGAAAACCGCCACCAGCGACTGGATGGAAATTGAAAAGCAGAGAGGCATTTCGGTTGCCACTTCTGTAATGGGTTTTGAGTACAACGGATATAAAATCAACATCCTCGACACTCCGGGTCACCAGGATTTTGCGGAAGACACCTTCCGCACGCTCACAGCGGTGGACAGCGTTATAATTGTTGTCGATGTGGCAAAAGGCGTGGAGCAGCAGACACGCAGACTGATGGAGGTGTGCCGGATGCGCAACACCCCCGTGATTATTTTTGTAAACAAACTTGACCGCGAGGGCCGTGACCCCTTCGATATTCTCGACGAACTTGAGCAGGAACTCAAAATCAATGTGCGTCCCCTCTCATGGCCCATTAATATAGGTGCCAAATTCAAGGGCGTGTACAATATTCACGAGCACTCTCTTGACCTTTTCACCCCTGACAAACAGAAAGTGACCGAGCGTGTTGAGATTGATTCACTCGATGACCCGCGAATAGATCAGGCGGTAGGTGAAGCTGATGCGGCAAAACTGCGCGAGGACCTTGAGCTTATAGATGGAGTGTACCCCGAATTTGATGTCAACGACTATCTGCAGGGCAAGGTCGCACCCGTATTTTTCGGCTCCGCTCTCAATACATTTGGTGTGAAAGAGCTGCTTGACTGCTTTGTTCAGATTGCTCCGAGCCCGAGACCAATTGTGGCTGAGGAGCGTGAGGTGAAGCCTGACGAGGAGGGTTTCAGCGGATTCGTTTTCAAGATTCATGCAAATATGGATCCCAACCACCGCTCCTGCATAGCATTTGTGAAGATATGCTCCGGAAAGTTTGAGAGAAACGCTCCCTACCGGCACATAAGAAGCGGCAAAACCCTGAAGTTCGCAGCCCCCACCGCTTTCATGGCCCAGCGCAAAAACATTGTCGATGAGGCATTCCCGGGCGACATAGTCGGCATACCCGATACCGGCAATTTCAAAATCGGCGACACTCTCACATCTTCCGAAACCCTGCACTTCAAAGGACTCCCGAGCTTCTCGCCCGAGATGTTCAAATATATAGAGAACACCGACCCCATGAAGTCAAAGCAGCTCGAAAAGGGCATTCAGCAACTCATGGACGAGGGTGTGGCACAGCTCTTCACAAACCAGTTCAATGGCCGCAAACTTATCGGCACTGTGGGTCAGCTCCAGTTTGAGGTTATTCAGTACCGCCTGCTCCATGAGTATGGCGCACAATGCCGCTGGGAGCCGATTTCGCTATATAAAGCTTGCTGGATAGAGAGCGACAACGCTGCCGCACTTGAAAATTTCAAACGCCGCAAGCATCAGTTCATGGCTGTTGACCGTGAGGGGCGAGATGTGTTTCTCGCAGATTCCGGCTACGTTTTGCAAATGGCCCAGAACGATTTTCCTGATATAAAATTTCACTTTACTTCAGAATTCTAAATAATGAAAGTCCTGAAATTCGGCGGCACATCAGTAGGCACGGTCAACAGCCTGCAGAGTGTGAAGTCCATAGTAGAGGCAGAGTCCACCCCTGTGATAATTGTCGTTTCGGCACTCGGCGGGGTTACGGATATGCTGATAAACACCGCCAGACTTGCTACAGATGGCAATACAAGCGAAAGCTCTGCCATTTTTGAAAAAATACGCGGCCGTCACCAAGATGTGATTGAAGGAATGGTGGCCGTGGATAAACGTGCGGAAGTGAGCGCACATGTTGGCGAGATGCTCGATGAACTTGCCAATATATTCAAGGGGCTGAGCCTTATCAAGGACTTGTCTCCCCGCTCGCTCGACACAATTGTGAGCTACGGCGAAAGAATGTCGAGCTACATAATAAGCAATATAATCGAGGGAGGACAGCTGTTTGACTCACGCAAGTTTATCAAAACAACCGACCAGTTCGGCAAACATGTGCTGTCACCTGAAACAAACATACTTGTTGAGCAGACATTCTCCGGCTACAACTTCAAAGTTGCTGTTGTGCCCGGATTCATCTCAACAGATATCAATAACGGCGATGTGACCAACCTCGGCCGCGGCGGAAGCGACTACACTGCCGCAATCATCGCTGCCACTCTCAACGCCGACGTCCTCGAGATATGGACCGATGTGGATGGCTTCATGACAGCGGACCCAAGGGTTATCAGCAACACATACGTGATAGACCACCTCACTTTCGTCGAGGCCATGGAGCTGTGCAACTTCGGTGCCAAAGTGGTATATCCGCCGACCATCTACCCGGTATTCCACAAAAACATTCCCATACTGATAAAGAACACCTTCAACCCTTCCGCTCCCGGCACTCTCATCTCAGCCACACGCGAGGCTGAGGAAGCACGGATCGACGGCAAGGCTATAAAAGGAATCTCCTCAATCAGCGACACCTGTCTTATAACCGTATCCGGACTCGGAATGGTGGGTATCGTGGGCGTGAACGCAAGGATTTTCAACGCTCTTGCCAAAGAGGGTATAAGCGTGTTTCTCGTCAGCCAGGCTTCGAGTGAGAACACCACCTCCTTCGCAGTCAAAAACGAAGATGCCGCCAAATCGGTGGAAGCTCTCGAAAAAGAGTTTTACCAAGAGATAGCTTCCGGCGAAATCAACCCCATACACGCCGAGCACAACCTTGCCACTGTAGCCGTTGTGGGCGAGAACATGCGTCACTGCGCCGGAGTTGCGGGAAGGCTGTTCAACACACTCGGGCGAAACGGCATCAATGTCAAAGCCTGCGCCCAGGGTTCATCCGAAACAAATATATCGTTTGTAATAAAATTATCAGACCAGAGAAAAGCACTGAATGTAATCCACGACAGTTTTTTTCTCTCTGACACCCAAGTGCTTAATCTTTTCATAATTGGAATTGGCAACATTGGGCGTCACCTGCTCCAGCAGCTGGCCCGACAGCAGGAGACTCTTCTCCGCGATAAAGCTCTGGAGCTGAAGGTTGTGGGCATTGCCAATTCCAGAAAAGCCATTTTTAACCGCGAGGGCATTGACCTCCGCTCCGGGCTCACGCTCCTTGAGGCCGAGGGTCATGCTTCCTCTCCCGACTACATTGCAAGCGAGGTGCTGGCTATGAATATATTCAACAGCGTGTTTGTTGACTGCACGTCAAGCAGCGACATAGCGGCGCTGTACGACCGTATGCTCAGCCACAATATCAATGTTGTGGCCGCAAACAAGATTGCCGCATCCGGAAGATTCGACCACTACGCCCGGCTCAAAAGCATTGCGCGCAACAAAGATGTCAAATATCTCTTTGAAACAAATGTAGGAGCCGGCCTGCCTATCATCAACACCATCAACTCGTTGATAAACTCCGGCGACAAGATTCTGAAGATTGAGGCTGTGCTGTCAGGCACCCTTAATTTCATTTTCAACACATTGAGCGCAGAAATATCGCTCAGTTCAGCAATATGCAAGGCAAAGGAATCAGGCTACAGCGAGCCGGACCCGAGGGTTGATCTCAGCGGCACTGATGTGAAGCGCAAGCTGGTGATTCTTGCTCGCGAAGCCGGCTATACGATAGAACTTTCCGACATAATCTCATCGCCGCTGCTCCCCGAGCACCTTTTTGAAGGCAGTGTTGACGGATTTATGCAGGATGTTAAGTCACTTGACGAGTCTTTTGAAAGCGACCGCAAGGTTGCCGAGGCCAACGGCGAGAAATTCCGCTATGTGGCGCGTCTTGACAACGGCAAGGTATCTGTAGGGCTGGAGAAGGTAACAGCCAACCACCCCTTTTATAACCTCGAGGGCAGCAACAACGTCATTCTGATTACAACGGAGCGCTACCACGAATATCCGATGGTTATAAAAGGATATGGCGCCGGAGCCGATGTGACGGCAGCCGGAGTGTTCGCCGATATCATTTCCATCGCCAACATACGCTGACGCTTCTCTCCGGGCGTTAAATTTAATCAAAATCCGGTTTTGATACATTATTGTTATTATCTTTGCTATGGATTAAACTAATTGCCATGCACTACTACAGCACAAACCGTAATAGCGATAATGTGACTTTCTGCGAGGCCACCGTCAATGGCATCGCTGATGATGGAGGGGTGTATGTGCCGGCAGATATTCCGCTGGTGCCTAAAGCATTCTTCAGAAATATGCCTGAAATGGGGCTTACCGACATTGCCTACGTTGTCATGGACACATTGATAGGCGATGAAATAAGCTCGGAGGACATAAAGGGCATCATTTCAGAGGCTCTTAATTTTGACATTCCTGTTGCAAGGCTTGGCGAAAGCCACCTTTTCAGCGCAGAGCTTTTCCATGGGCCCACCGGCTCCGGAAAAGACCTCGGAGCCAGATTTCTGGCCCGGTTTTTCAGACGCTTCTTCGCGCAGACCTGCCCCGGTGAAAACGATGTCACCGTGCTCGCCTCAGTTACTTCAGACAGCGGGGTGGCTATCGCTGACGCATTCTGCGGCATCGACCCGTTCAAAGTGCTCGTTGTTTTTCCCAAAGGAAAAATCTCTCCCGCAAGCCGTGAAAAAATATTCGCCCTCGGCAATAACATAAAGCCGGTTGAAGTGAGGGGGTCCACAGACGACTGCCTTGCAATGATACGCACCGCAATGGTTGACTCCGGGCTGAGAGGCCACATAAAACTCACTTCGGCAAATTCCATTAATATAGCACGCCTGCTACCCACCGTTATCCAATATTTCTGGATATGGTCGCAGATGGTTGCCGACGGTGCCGACCCTGATGAGATTGTTATATCAGTGCCGTGCGCAAACCTCGGCAGCTTCGCGGCCGCTCTCATTGCCGTAAGGATGGGATTGCCGGTAAAACGCATCATAGCGGCATCGACTGTAAACAATGCTTTTGTGGATTATCTCGCCACAGGCAAATTCACCCCTTGCTGCCATCAGGACACTCTCGCCCCCTCCTTTGACATAATGCAGCCGCTCAATTTTCCGCGTGTTGCAGAACTATTGAAGGATATAAACGTTGAAGTTGTTGGATGCGCTGTGTCCGATGACGATATTGTCAAGGTTGCCGGAGAGCTGAGTCAGTCGTATGCGTATGCCGCCGACCCGCACACATGCGTGAGTGCCGGGGCACTGATGCAAAACCTCCGGAGCAATGAGTACGGAGCGTTCATAGCCACATTCTCCCCCAATGAGCTGTTGGCGCAGCCTACAGCCCATGCCCGCCATGAATCCATCTCCCCTACTTACCGCGCGCTGCGCCGGTTAATTGACCCTACAACCACTTTTTAAAACATACATTATGGCAAACAAAAGACAATTGAAAAAGCAAATTCGCTATATCTGCGGCGATGTGGCCGCTGAATGCGCCATGGCAAAACACCTGATTGACGGTGTGGATAAAGACACCCTCACAGGAGCTCTCCGCCATGTGGCCGCGCTTCAGGAAATGTCCCTCGCCCGTGTGAGCACCACCTTTGACAAAACTCCCGCCGACTTTAGCTCAAAGAAGGAGTACAACGCCGCCAAGCACGCTTTCTACACAAAGGCATTCACCTCACTGCGCGAGGAGTTCAACAAACGCCTGCAGGAGATTGTCCATGAGATGAACTGCGCTCTGCCCGCTAAAAAAGCCTGAACCACAGCTAAATGAATCTTGCAAAAGCACTTCTGAAGATAGCCGGATGGACAGTAGACATTACTGTCCCCGACTATCCCAAGTGTATAATCTGTGTTGCCCCGCACACCTCAAACTGGGATTTTGTGCTGGGTAAACTGGCATATGCATCCGTTGGCCGCAAAGCCGGCTTTCTGATGAAAGAGGCATGGTTTTTCTTTCCGCTCAATATCTTTTTCAAAGCTATCGGCGGCATTCCTGTGCCCAAACGGAGAGGCTCATCTCTCACTAACACTATTACAGAAAAGTTCAACCACAGCAGCCGTATGGCTCTGGCAATAACTCCGGAAGGCACACGCAGCCGCACCGATACATGGCGCACCGGATTTCTCCACATCGCATACAATGCCGGGATACCGATTGTACTCGGAGCTATAGACTACGAACGCAAATACATTGTGATAGAGCGCACATTCAATCCTACCGGCAACACAGAGGAGGATATGAGACTGATAAAGGATTACTACAAGCCTTTCAAAGGGCTTCATCCTGAAAAATTTTCCGCAGACTGAGCATCATGACAAGTTCCGCCCAAAATCTCAACATAGCTATTATTCCGCTCGATCCGCTGCCCTGCAACAAGGAGGCTAATCTCAATGCGGCAGCCGATATAATACGCACGCTCAGGCCGGGCACAGACATAGCTGTGCTGCCGGAACTGTTCAGCACCGGTTTTTTCACAGACAAAACCATTGTGGAGTCATCTGCAGAACCTATTGACGGAGATACTGTATATGCTCTGAAAGAGCTTGCCTGCAGTTGCAATGTCGCTATATGCGGAAGCTTTATCTGCAACGAGGCAGGCAATATTTTCAACCGCGGATTCTTTATAGAGCCGGACGGCAGGATACACACCTACGACAAGCATCATCTTTTCAGAATGGGTGGTGAGCCGGCAGTTTTCGCTGCCGGTAACGAGGCCTCCCCTGTCATTGACTACAAAGGGTGGAAAATTTCACTTGCAATATGCTATGACCTGCGCTTCCCGGTGTGGAACCGTAATGCCGGTCTGAGATATGATGCACTGATAATTCCGGCCAACTGGCCTCATTCGCGTCTTTATGCCTGGAAGCACCTGCTTATTGCGCGCGCAATAGAGAATCAGGCATTTGTTATTGGATGCAACCGCTCTGGTCGTGATGATTTCGGTGAGTACCTGTTTGAAGATTCCTTCGCTTTCGACCACTGGGGTAAGGATATAAGCGAGCGCATTGACTCCGACGGTGTCATTTATGCGACTCTGGATTCGCGGATTCACCATGACAGAGATCGTTTCTGCCCGTGGCGCGATGCTGATGAATTTACTGTCGTACAGAGCTGAGAAGCGAAAGCACCTGCGGCAATACAGGCATCACACCATCATTCAATATACTGCAGACAACCGGATGCGGTGACAGTACCTCAAAGCTGTCCTGCGCCTCGATACGGTCTATAACCTGTCGGCGGCTGAGTCCGTTGCGGGCCATCACACGCTCTATCCTCAGTTCCGGTGGCGCCGCGACATCCCACACAGCATCTACAATCCGGTCCAGACCGCTCTGATATAATATGGCGGTCTCTACAAATGCCGGTTTATCTCCACAATGCCAGTTCAGCAGGTCTTTCCTTACCGCCGAGTGGACAATACCGTTGAGAACCTCCAGTTTTCTCTGATCTGAAAACACAATCTCGGCAAGCAGCCTGCGGTCTATATTACCGTTGGCATCCACCGCTTTATCACATAGAGTCTCCCTTATCTGCGTTTTTATACAGGAATCGGCATCCATCAATGCTTTGGCGCGGCTGTCACAGTCATACACCTCATAGCCGAGAATACCGAGTATTCTTGCAACAACACTTTTGCCGCAACCAATCCCGCCGGTCAGAGCTATAAGAGGCATATTCAGGAATTACTGATTAAGATGGCGTTCAATAATATACTCCACACTGTCAGGCACAACGCTTATATTGCGGCACACAGCAGGAAGAGCCGACAAATTGACTTTTACCTTCTGGGTAGAGGTGTTTATGTCGGAATAGTCAACGAATGCCCTGAGCGGCATATCTTTGTGATACTCGCTCAATGGCAGCAGATAATTCACCTCGATTCTGGATGGGAAGGTTATCATACCGACATTCTCAGGCATACCGACTTTATCCACCGCCACAGACCGGGTTTTAAGAATCAACGGTTCAACGGGTATTGTAACAATCACCTTGTCCGGTATTATCCTCAATCCGGAAATCGGTTTGATGGCCACCTCAATCCTCGTTGTGTCGCGCAGGGAAGCCCTGCTGAAATTCTCAGTCTCAACATGGGTGAGCGACAGCGGCACCCCATTTATGCCATACACCTTCACAGAGTCTATATCCGCCTTTATAGGGCCGTTGATAATGCTCTGCAGGGTAGGATGGACATCCGCATTTATAACAATGGGCACTGAAACACCCGGGGCTGTGGTGTAAGGCACCCTGAGCGAGTCAGGGCGCACGGAAGAAATCTGCACACCCTGCCCGAAATAATCTCTCAACCGGCTGTCTATCTTTACCTTTGAGAGCGAAAAAATATTTTTTTCAGAAACATTTTCCGTGAATTTCATCTTCAGGGTAGGCAGTGTGCCCCATGTGTAGCGCAGCAGCTGCGAGCCTTTTGCCTGCACTGACACCCCGATATGGTTCGGGATGTTGCCTATCACAGTGACACTGTCCGGCACATCAGTAAGTTCCACGGGCACCTCATAGTCGCGCTGCACCTCTGAGTCAAGGGAAAGAAGCACCCAAAATACAAAGGCCACACAAACAAACATCAAGTAAAGAAGCATATCCTTGCCTCTGGAAGAATGTATTACATCCTGTAATTTCAACCTGAGATTCCGGATACGCTCCATTGACATGATGCTGAAAAGTTAATACAGAGAGAGAATGAGGCTATTACTTAGCGTCTTCAATCTTGTTGTTGCCATCCATCTGAACATCGGCTGCAGAGGGATAGACAGAACCTTTGTCCACTGTGATTTCAACGCCTTTTGCTATTTCAATCACAAGAACGGTTTCCTTGATGCGGCGTACCTTGCCGTAGATACCTCCTGCAGTCACAACGTTGTCGCCGGTGGTGATGGCTTCGCGGAATTTGCGGATTTCTTTCTGCTTCTTCTGCTGGGGACGAATCATGAAGAAGTAGAAGATTGCGATGAGAACCACAATCATGATGAGGTTCATAGCACCGGCACCCTGGCCGTCGGCCTGTAGAAGTACGAGATTTGTAATCATTGTCTATGTTTTATTAAATTATTGTTTAAGAAGTTTGCCCTCGCTGCGCAGGAAGTTTATCACCGAATAGAGAATACCGTTTATAAACTGGCCGCTGCGGGGTGTGCTGTACGAGTTGGCTATTTCGATGTACTCATTAAGAGTTACAGGCACCGGAATTGCCGGGAAGTTCAGCAGCTCGGCGATTGCTGCGGTCATTATCACTCCGTCCATGAATGCGAGACGGTCGGGATCCCACTGATTTGAATTGACGAATTTGTCGATGTATGAGCGGTATTCATCATAGTTGTCCACGGCATCCATGAACAGTTCCGCTCCGAACCGGGCATCCTCGTCATCCTTGAATTTGGGCAGAAGGGTCACAGGCTCCTCGTCAGAACCACCTATGCGTTTAATTGTCTTGAGAACAAAAGTGCCCATGATATCAAGGTCATCGTTCCAATACACGCTCTTGGATTCAAGAGCATCGGCAAGTTCGTCGCTGGGCAGAATCACCGATTTGAACAGTGCCCTCCAGAGCTCGCAGTCATCGGCACGGCTGACGCTTTCCTTAGCCATATACTCTTTGTAAGGAGTCGACACAAGAATCAGGTCGAGCAGCTTCTTTGTCAGTGTTTCATCGTCGGTCCAGCTGACAGGATTGTCCTTTAGATATGCTTTCATCGACGGACTCTCCTCGATAAGCCGGGGAAGAATATTGTCGACAAACCTTGTATCCGGATTAAGATCCTCATCGCTCGGCAGATACTTGTGTTTGGCTGCATCAAGCTTCAGATCCTGCAGGCGGGTAAGCTCCACCGGCAGCATAAGCAGCGCATGGTACAGTTCGTATGCTTTGTCAAGCGATCTGTCCAGAGAGTTTCTGGCATCATTGAGGGTGGATTTTGTATCGCTGTAGCTTTCAAGGGTTTCAGCCGCCATCAGCAGACCTTTCTCAAATCCGGAGTGAGTGAATTCAGGATTTTTGCGGGCACACTCCACAAATGATTCATTCTTTAGGAGGATTGTTTTAATGACAGTTGTCCACAGATTAAGGTCGGCCTTCACATCCTTTTCTTTCAGGCGTATGTAGCTTTTATACACCGGAGCTGCCAGAATAAGGTTGTAAATCTCCGCGAAGCAGGCATCGAAATCGGCAATGTGGGGAGTGCCTTTGGCTGTGAAAATCCGCATTCGGTCCTCTGCCATCAGCGCGCGCACAATTTTATTTGCCGCGAGATGTTTGTTATCGGCGAGTGACAGCACCGAACTCTTTTTGTCGCCCCGCACATTGAAGCCGGACAACTGCATTATAAACAGGAGTGTGTCGAGATATATCGCGTATGCGAAACGTTTGTCACGAGTCGGAGACTCAGGCAGAGTCTCTATCTTAAATTCACTTTTTGTCAGAAGGTAGGAGTAAAGCAATTGCACTACCTTAATTCGTATCAAAACGCGATTTATCATTTTGCTAAGTGTTGGGAGCCGCTGATGAGGGTCTCATCCCTCACGATTTCAGCTCAAATTTTCTGCAAAGTTACGCAATAGTGGCGAATTTACGGCATTTATTCACGGTTAATTCTCTACAATCATGCCAGATGGTTGAATCCCTGCGCCTTCAGAGCTATCTCATTGCCGTCGCGGGTTATCATGGCACAGCCGAGATCTTCCTTGGTGATATGACCTATCACCTTGATACCTGGCATTTTGTCCACTTTCTCGTGACAATGCAGCGGCACGGTGAACAGCAGTTCGTAATCCTCGCCGCCGTTCATAGCGGCTGTCACGAGATTCATGCCCAGTTCCTCGGCCATGACAGCTGTCTGGTAGTCAATGGGTATACGGTCCTCGTAGATACGGCATCCGGTGTGGCTGGCCCGGCATATATGAAGCAGCTCCGATGACAGGCCGTCGCTGATGTCAATCATGGAAGTGGGCAGAATACCCTCCTTGGCGAGTTCGGCAACGATATCTTTGCGTGCCTCAGGCTTGAGCTGACGCTCCACAAGGTATTCCTTGCCTTCGAATTTAGGCACAAAGTCTTTCTGGCCGGCCGAGGCGGTTTTTTCGCGTTCAAGGAGCTGGAGCCCCATGTATGCGGCGCCGAGGTCGCCCGACACACAGATAAGGTCGGTATCCTTTGCTCCGTCACGGCACACCACTTCACCTTTCCTGGCATCCCCTATGCAGGTTATCGAGATGACGAGCCCGGAGCGCGAGGCTGTTGTGTCGCCGCCAACAAGGTCCACGCCATAAATCTCGCAGGCCAGGCGTATGCCTGAATACAGCGCTTCAAGATGCTCTACAGTGAAACGGGCCGATACCCCCAGACCAACTGTTATCTGTCTGGGGGTGCCGTTCATGGCGTATATGTCTGAGAAATTCACAACAGCCGCTTTGTAGCCGAGGTGTTTCAGCGGCATATAGGTAAGGTCGAAGTGCACCCCTTCGAGGAGCATATCTGTTGTAACAAGCACTTCCGAGTCGGGATATTCAACAATGGCTGCATCGTCACCCACACTTTTGACTGTGGAGGCGTTAACCTTGGGCATATCCTTGGTAAGCCGGTCTATAAGGCCGAATTCACCGAGTTGTGAAATTTCAGTCTGCTGTTCCATAATTGTTTCTCTTTAGTCAACTCTCTCTATGAGAGCCTTCATTATTTCCATCATCTTGGGCTGTGCGGCAGCGGCAGCTTTCTGCACTTCCTCATGGGTGGGCACATCGGTCACATCCTTGCCTCCAAGGTCGGTTATCACAGACACTCCGAACACTCTCATTCCCGCATGGTTAGCCACAATTACCTCAGGCACAGTGGACATACCAACTGCATCGCCTCCGATAATACGGAAATACTCATATTCGGCGGGGGTTTCGAAGGTGGGTCCGGGAACGCCAACATACACACCGTGCATCACCCGTATGCCCTTTTCCTGCGCTATGGCATCAGCCACCCGGATCAGTTCTTTTGAATAAGCTTCGGTCATAGCCGGGAATCTGGGACCCAGCTCCCCGTAGTTTTTGCCGCGGAGCGGATTTTCAGGGAAGGTGTTGATATGGTCGGTGATAATCATGATGTCGCCGACGCGAAACTCCTTGTTCATTCCTCCTGCGGCGTTGCTGACATAGAGAGTGTTTATGCCGAGAGCCTTCATCACGCGCACGGGAAATGTCACCTGCTTCATGTCGTAGCCTTCATAATAATGGAAGCGACCCTGCATCGCCATCACCGGCTTGGAACCGAGCTTGCCGAAAATAAGATTGCCGCTGTGGCCTTCGACTGTTGAAACCGGAAAATTGGGTATTGAGGTGTAGGGAATGAACTGTTTGTCGGTGATATGGTCAACAAGCGCGCCGAGACCGGTGCCGAGAATGATGGCTGTGTCGGGCACTGAAGATACTTGTGAGCGGATGTAATCCGCGCTCTGTTTTATTTTTTCAAGCATGGCTGATATTGGGTTTGTTATGATTAAACAATTTAAGTTTACCGTTTGGTTCACTGCCGGATGTTATTGCGAAGCATCTGCCTGAGCACTCCGGCGAGGGTCTGGCCTCCGTGTGGCACAAACTCCACTGCTATCGGCACATAGTATGAGCAGCTTCTGAGGTCGGGAGGGAAGTAAGGGTTGTTGCAGAGCCTCACGGCATCCTTCTCTGTAGTGACAAGGAGTTTGCGCGTGCTCTTGAGAGAATTGAATTTGCGCAGAATATCCTCCATATCCGACCGGTTGAAATTGTGGTGGTCCTCGAAAATCATCAGTTTCACCTTGGCTTTGAAGCAGCGCAGGTAGCGGATGAAGGGCCTCGGACTCGCCACTCCCGCCACGGCGAGAATAGTGTTCTCTGACGAAAGGTTTTCAAGCCGGGGCAAGGTGTCGGTAGAGTGCAGCTCCGGAAAGAGCGGCACAAGCGGCAGGTAGCGGTAGCGGGAGAAAAGCAGTTGCTGGTAAGGGAACAGATCGAAGTTTTTGCCGAAAATGGAATAATCCACCGGCTTCATATCTTCAGGGCACTTTGTCAGCACCACTATATCTGCCCTGTCCATAGCCTTGATCGGCTCGCGCAGACGGCCGAATGGCAGCAGGCTGTCCTCATACACCGGGCGGGAGTGCTCGGTGAGTATGATAGAGATTCCGGGCTTCACATACCTGTGTTGGAAGGCATCGTCGAGCACTATGAGATTCAGCGACGGGTTGAGTTCAAGCATCCGCTTTATGCCGTCGACCCTTTTTTCGCAAACCGCCACCATAACACCGCGTTTTTCAAACTTGCGGTATATCTGATATGGCTCGTCGCCGATATCCTCCGGCCTGGAGTTGCGGCTGGCGAGCACAAACCCTTTGGTCTGGCGGCGGTAGCCACGGCTCAACATTCCTATCCGGTATTCACCGCAAAGGGAGTTGATAATATATTCGGTATGGGGAGTCTTGCCCGCACCGCCTACTGTCAGGTTGCCGACAACAATCACAGGCACATCGAACTGATGCTGTTTGAGCAGGCCTTTATTGAACATAAGGTTGCGCACCTCCACCCCAAGTCCGTACAGCCGGGACAAGGGGTATAGCAACAGAGATGACAGCAAACCTTTCTTAGCCATTGGTCGACCGATTGTCAGTTTATCTCAACATAATCCATTCTCGCCTGCACGGGGCTCATTTCGCGGATTGATTTCGTGAGTGTGTAGAACCTCAGGTTCTCCTCACCGATGATGCGGGCGGCAATCTTCATCTCCATGGTTTTACTCAGGTCAACCATCTCCTCCCACCATTTGGTCTTTACCTTAGGATACTCCTTAATATAATAGTTGTCCTCCGCATCGATAGCCACAGCTATATCTCTGATAGCGGCATCAAGGCCACCCATGCAGTCGACAAGGCCTATTTCCATAGCCTTTCGGCCATCCCACACGCGGCCTTCGGCAATCGCTTTTATGGAGTCAGTTGACACTCCGCGGCCATCGGCACAGCGTTTCACAAAGAGTTCGTAACCGTTTTCCACCATGCTCTGCATGGCACCTTTCATTGATTCGCTCATAGGCGAGTAAAGGTTGGGGAACGCTCCTTTGTTTGTCGACACAGTTGCCGTATTT
Source organism: uncultured Muribaculaceae bacterium (assembly GCA_910588065.1). Taxonomy (GTDB): domain Bacteria; phylum Bacteroidota; class Bacteroidia; order Bacteroidales; family Muribaculaceae; genus Paramuribaculum. Next base: position 30,970 of record CAJUPZ010000010.1, on the reverse strand, counting down.
ATGCCTATCTTGTCATTAAGGAGTTTCTGTGCGTTGGGAATTAGGCCGAATATGCCGATGGAACCGGTGAGGGTCACAGGCTCGGCATAAATTTTGTCGGCACCGCATGAAATATAATATCCACCCGAAGCGGCATAGTCGCCCATCGACACATAGAAGGGCTTTCCGGTGCGGGATTTGAACTGCTCGAGGGCTTCCCATATCTGCTCTGAGGCGTATGCGCTGCCACCGCCGGAATTCACTCTGAGCACGAGAGCCTCAACATCTTCATTGTCTGCGAGATCCAGAATCTGGGGCACGAGGCGTTCGCTGGCAATGCCTCCGCTGCCATTCTCGGTGATGTCGCCGAGAGCGTAAAGAACCGCAATCTGCCTTTTGCCTTTGCCGCTTTTGCCATTGATATTGCGGGCGGCAGCATATTTGTCATACGACACCAGCTCAGGCATATCCTCATCCTCGTCAAGGCCGCTCGCTCTTGCAAGCAGCGAATCCATCTGATGACGGTAGAGAGTGGCATCAGCCATGCGTGAGTCGATATAGAAGCCGGTTTCCTTGGTGTATGTGTATCCGTCGGCCCATTGGTTGACCTGCACAGAATCAACTCGTCGGCCGTCGGCCACCTCCTCACGCAGGCAGCCCCATATATTTTGCAGAAAAGTGTTTGTCTGAAGCCGGTTTGCCTCACTCATATCATTGAGGATAAATGGCTCAACTGCGCTCTTGAATGTGCCCACCTTCACTACCTGCACTTCTACACCGGCCTTTTCAAGCAGGTTTTTGAAATACATCGTTGTTGCCGAAAGTCCGTGGATGTCGATAGAGCCTGCCGGATTGACAAAAAGCGAGTCGGCCACGGATGAAGCTATGATATAGTCGCCCTGGGTGTATGAGTCACCGTAAGCCATTATCCACTTGCCGCTCTCGCCGAACCCCTGCAGAGCCTTCACAATCGCCTGCAGCTGTGCCAGGCCGGCGCTCATGCCTTTGCAATCAAGGAATATACCCTTGATGTCGTCGTCATCGGCTGCATTTTCTATCGCGCCGACAAGTGTGTTAAGCGCAATCTGTTCAGTGGACTCACCATAGATTTCGGCCATGATATCCCTCGGGGTCTGCCGGTCGACAACCTCGCCGGTAAGCTTTATGTGAAGCACACTGTTTTTCTTTATGTCCGGAATCTCCGGCGAGCCGGCAGATGATGCTGCCATGACTGCAATAAACATAATGACGAGCACTCCGAACAGGAGTACGGATACCCACACTCCTGCAAGAGCTCCCAGAAATGATATGAAGAAACGTTTCATGTAAAAATATTTATGTTGGGCCGTAACGCCGACCCCTTTTTTGCAAAATTAATAAAAAATGAGGTAATGACGTGCTTTTACAGCATATTTTATCAAATACCCTGTTTTGAAAGCCAATTGAAAATGTAGCGGTAAACACCCTCACGCACCGGCTTGGAGCTAAGTATCAGGTCATGCATGCCTCCGGGCACTTCAGCAAGAGTGACATCTGTGCCAAGTGTGGAGCCGTATTTTTTGATATCGGCGACATCCAGCACCGCATCCGATTTCTGCGCGTCTTCGCTCCAGGTGTCAGCGGAGTAGCTATGGTCGCTGAACATCACCAACACCGGAATTTTTATCAACCGCTCGTGCTCTTTGAGATAATCCTGTGCCGAATTTATCGCCCTTACCCAACCGGCAGTGACATCAGGCGACTCATGCAACTTCCACTTGGTGTTGAAATGCCATTCACCGTGGTAGTTTTTGTCAAGGCTCTCGGCGTAAACACTTGCACCGCTCTGAGATATCTTAAGGTTTGGCAACACAGCTCCCGCAGCCGCGACAAGAGGCACAAAGGTTTCTGTTTTGCCAAGATTCCAGTCAAGAAAGGGGCTGTTCAGCACCAGGGCGCGCACCGGGGCCGTGGGATTGCACTCTATATAGTAGGCACAGATCAGGCCACCGGTTGAATGTCCCATCAGCACAATCTCTTTTTCACCGGCGCGCTGCATTATGCTCAGAGCAGAGTCTATATCCTGAAAATACTCCTTAAGGCTGCGTGCCTCAAACATTTTCTGACCCGGCAAGATGGAGCGCCCGTACTTGCGGAGATCAACCGCATAGAAGTCAAAGCCATGCGCTGCAAACTTCTCAGCAAGCTCCTTCTGAAAAAAGTAGTCATTGAAGCCGTGCACATAGAGCACTCCCCTGCCGCTATGAGCGGGCGTGCTGTCGGGGGGCAGATAGCGCACGACAGTGCACCTCACCTCCCCGCTGTAATCGGCGGGCTGGGTAACATATCGTTTCTCGAAACCATTGCCGAGAATATCGGCCGTCCATTGCGCCCATGCTCCGGAAACGGAGAGAGCCAGCGCTACCACCGCAGCTATCAGTCTAATTCGCATATCGGTTACAATATATTTACAGTCATTATAATGTAGATGGTGCGAAAATAGTTCTTTTGCGCTTACATCATAGCATTTTTTACCGTAAAAGCATACATTTTGAGCTATTTGTGCAATTTTGTTTGCAAAATCGTTGACAATCGCTTATTTTTGCGCCACCTTGCAAATTTATTTACGATGTTAAACCATAGAGACTATGACTGACATTACTGAGGTTTTCAATCAGTACCTCGGCCAGTTTGACAGCATTGACATCGCTGAAGCAGAGTTCAAGAAAAGCATCCACGAGGACAGCGAGCTGCGCGACGCATATCGCGAATGGTGCCACAATGTTGGCAGCTCTGAAAAAAGCGGGTTTGCCGACTATGCCGAGGAATACCTTGATAACCAGAATGATGTATGGAACTCACTGAATGATTTTGATGAGTAAAGTAATTTTCCCCGCTGAATGGGACAGAGATGTGGCTATAATGATTTCATGGCCCCACGCCGAAACCGACTGGGCGTATATGCTCGAGGAGGTGACGCAATGCTATATCAATATGGTGAGGGCCTTTGTGTCAAAAGGGCTCAAGGTTGTAATAGCCTCACCTGATTGCGCCTCCACACGCTCTTTATTGCGTGAGGTGGATGTGTCTTCCGTATTTTTCTTTGAGGTTGACACCAATGACACATGGATCCGTGACTATGGTCCGCTGACTATTGAACGCGACGGACAGCTGAGAGTTGAAGACTTTAAGTTCAATGGCTGGGGACTCAAATTCGCCTCTTGTCTTGACAACCTTGTAACCTTGAAAATGTGTGAACGGCGGCTCATCACAGCTCCGCGCGACAACCGCCTCGGCTTTGTGCTCGAGGGGGGATCTGTGGAAAGTGACGGCAAGGGCACCATCATGACCACCGCACGCTGTCTGGAGAGCCTCAACCGTAACGGCGACCTTAGCCGTGATGAGATTGAAGCCCGACTCAAAACATGGTTGGGGGTCGAAAAGGTGCTTTGGGTTGAAAACGGAGCGCTTGAAGGCGACGATACCGACAGCCATATCGACACCCTCGCCCGGCTTGCACCACACGACACCATTGTGTATACCGGATGCTATGACCCGGCAGACTCCCATGCCTCCGGACTCGCTGCAATGAAAAGCGAACTTATGGAATTCACATCGGCCCAGGGAAATAAATTCAACCTTGCAGAACTTCCGCTCCCCTCGCCTGTTTATGATGAGGAGGGAAACCGGCTGCCCGCAACGTATGCCAACTACCTTGTTACACCTCAGGCTGTTTTCATGCCCACATACAACCAACCGCTCAATGACCTCACCGCTAAAGGGGTGCTTGAAGCTGTGTTTGGAAAAGAGGTGGTGACTGTTGACTGCACAGCACTTGTTAAACAGCATGGCTCGCTCCATTGCGCCACCATGCAGATACCAACCGAAGCTTTATGTCTGTAAAATCAAAAATCGTTCCCGTAGGAATCATACAGCAGCGCAAAAGCGCTGATATTGAAAATAACCGCACCCGCCTCGCAGATGCTGCAAGGCGGCTCGCCGCCAAAGGTGCGAAACTGATAGTTAACCAGGAGCTGCACGACTCCCTTTATTTCTGCCAGACAGAAAACACTGATGAATTTGACCTTGCAGTCGACCTCAATGCAGAGTCCGCAGGATTCTACTCAGCCCTTGCCAAAGAACTTGGTGTTGTACTTGTAACATCACTTTTCGAGCGCAGGGCTCCCGGGCTGTACCACAACACAGCTGTTGTTTTCGAGGCAGACGGAAGTGTTGCCGGAAAATACCGCAAAATGCATATTCCGGACGATCCGGCGTATTATGAAAAGTTTTATTTCACTCCCGGCGACCTTGGTTTCGAGCCTATTCAGACATCAGTGGGCAAACTCGGTGTGCTTGTGTGCTGGGACCAATGGTATCCGGAAGCTGCCAGGCTCATGGCTCTGCGAGGAGCCGAGGTTCTCATTTACCCTACTGCGATAGGCTGGGAGTCAAGCGACAGCGAGGATGAGAAGCAGCGTCAGCGCGAAGCATGGATAACTGTTCAGCGCGGCCACGCTGTTGCCAACGGCCTGCCGGTCATAACAGTAAACAGAGTTGGCCACGAGCCGGATCCGAGCGGAGCTACCGGCGGCATATCTTTCTGGGGCACAAGTTTTGTTGCCGGCCCGCAGGGCGAATTCCTGTATAAGGCACCGGATAATGCCGAAGCGGAGACTATCCTGGAGATAGATCTTGGCCGCAGCGAGAATGTGCGCAGATGGTGGCCATTCATGCGCGACCGCCGCATTGATCAATACGGCGGTCTCACAAAACGTTTTCTTGATTAAGGCGCGGTTTTAGTATCGCGCTTACAGTCAGCGGCAAAGGCTGCCGGGGAGCTTGCGCAGATTGTAGCGCGAGGCCATGATTTCGCCATAAGCGCCGGCCGACCGGAGCGCAAGGAGGTCGCCTCTGCTCACTTTTGCGAGGATTGCATTCTCCTCAAACACGTCGCTCGATTCGCAAATCGGTCCTACGACATCGTATTTTTCCGGCTTGCCGGTGCCTGTTATATTCTCAATCTTGTGATATGCCTGGTACAAAGCCGGACGTATAAGGTCGGTCATGCCGGCATCCACGATAGCAAACTGTTTTTCAGTACCCTTCTTCACATAAATCACCTTTGTTATCAGTGAGCCGCATTGAGCCACAATCGAACGACCGAGCTCGAAATGCAGTTCCTGGCCGGGACGCAGCTTGAGATTGGCTGCGAATGTGTTGAAGTAGCTCCTGAAATCGGGCACAGGATTCGCATCAGGATTGTCATAATCTATTCCAAGACCGCCACCGACATTGATGCTGCAGAAGCTTATGCCTCGGGATTCGAAAGAATCCTGAAGTTCATTGATGCGCTCACACAGTATACCGAAAGGAGTATTATCCGTAATCTGCGAACCGATATGGAAATGCAGTCCGACAAGTTTGATTGCTGGCAACTCACCGCATCTGTCAACAACATGGTCAAGCAACTCGATATTGATACCGAATTTATTTTCGGCCAGACCGGTAGTTATATAATGATGCGTATGTGCATCGATGTTGGGGTTCACACGGATTGCAACATTTGCCGTAGCACCCATACGGTCGGCAATCTCCGAGATAACCTCAAGCTCGGCCTCGGACTCTACATTGAAACAGCCTATGCCGGCACTGAGCGCAAGCTCTATCTCGGCATCTGTCTTGCCAACTCCGGCAAACACAATCCTGCCGGCCTCGAAACCGGCTTCAAGTGCAGCAGCTATCTCTCCGCCGCTCACAGCATCCACCCCGAGCCCTGCGCCGCGCACGGCACTGAGTATCGCAGGGTTGGCATTGGCTTTCATTGCGTAATGAACCTTGTATGCCTCGCTTGGCAGAGATGCTTTTATTTCATCAAGCGTACGTCCGAGCAGCTCCATATCGTAGAAATAGAACGGAGTCTGCTCCTGACGCAGCAGGTCAATAGGAAAATTCATATAAAAATAACGTCAGGTACTATGGTTTTGTTCTCAATTGAATATCCTCTCGCTGAGCAGGTTCAGGGCCTTGACCTTGTCGCTCTTACGCACGAGCAGCGATATATTGTAGTTGCTGCCGCCGTATGAAATCATGCGCACCGGAATATCTTTGAGAGCGTTCACTACCTCAGCCTCGAAGCCGCGGTTCTGCCACTCGAGGTCGCCTACCACACAGATGATAACCATGTCGTGGTCAACACTCACTGTGCCAAACTTCTTCAGGTCCTCGATTATGGCATGGAGATTGCGCTCGTTGTCAATTGTCACCGAAACACCAACCTCAGAGGTGGCTACCATGTCGATAGATGTGCGGTGTGTCTCGAAAATCTCAAACACCTTGCGCATGAATCCGTATGCGAGGAGCATTCGGCTGCTCTTGATTTTGATGGCGGTGATATTGTCCTTGGCTGCCACAGCCTTTATGCTGTGGTTGGGGCGCGAATTGTAGATAAGGGTTCCGGGTGCGTCAGGCTGCATTGTGTTCAGCAACCTTACCGGGATATTGTTGAGCTTGGCGGGGAGCACACAGGTGGGATGAAGAATCTTCGCACCGAAGTATGCAAGCTCGGCAGCTTCCTCAAAATGAAGCTCGCTCACGGGCTTTGTTCCCTCTACATATCGCGGGTCATTGTTGTGCATGCCGTCAATATCTGTCCAAATCTCTATCTCCTCCGCTTTCACGGCAGCTCCGATGAGCGATGCGGTGTAGTCGCTGCCTCCACGCTGAAGATTGTCAATCTCTCCGTAGGCATTGCGGCATATATATCCCTGAGTGAGGTAAAGATCTGCATCCGGGGCTGCGTTCAGCAACGCTCCGAGTTTATCCTGGATATACTGGGTGTCAGGCTCCGCATTCTTATCGGTGCGCATATAATCCAGCGCTGGAATCATGACAACATTGACTCCCTGCTCCTTCATATAGTTATACATCAGCGCTGTGGATATCAGCTCGCCCTGTGCAAGAATCTCTTTCTCTTCAAAAAGGGTGAAAATGGGCTTGTTGAAAGAGCGGATGAAATCAAACCTCTCCTTGACAGCCTTTGTTGCCGCAGAGATATGCTCTTCGGTAGAGAAAAGCTCCTCTATGGTCTTCATATATTTGGCATCCAGAGCATTGATATTCTCTTTGGCTCCGGTCACATTCTTTTTATACAGATAGTCGGAAATCTCAACGAGCGCATTTGTTGTTCCGCTCATAGCCGACAGAACAATGATATTTTTGCCCCTGCCAGCAACAAGCGAGGCAACATCCTTTATTCTTTGTGCGGTTCCCACCGAAGTGCCGCCAAATTTCAAGACTTTCATTCTTAAAAATTTTATGTTTCTGTAATTTTTTTGCAAATGTACGCAGAGAATCCGATATTTGCTATCTCATCTGACAATTTTTATCGCTTTTATTGCTACTTTTGCAAGATGAACAGAAAAGGAAAGCTATATTTCAGATACGGCACCATGGGTTCTGCCAAGACCGCCCTGCTCCTCACCACGGCATATAATTTTGAGGAGAGGGGCATGAAATATGTGTGCCTGAAGCCTATTCTCGACACTAGGGAGAGCAACAATGTCATCCGCTCCCGCATAGGCATTGAGCGCGAATGCAAATGGATTTACGGCGACACTGACCTCTACAACCTTGCTGAAAGCATCTTCGAGGAGAATATGGTTGTGGTCGACTGGTTTCTGATCGACGAAGCCCAGTTTCTCACCGAAGCGCAGGTAGATCAGCTTGCAAGGGTTGTGGATGATTTCGGCAGCAATGTTGTGTGCTACGGCCTTCGCACCGACTTCCGCACCCATCTTTTTGAAGGCTCCAGAAGGCTCTTTGAAATAGCCGATTCCATCGACGAGATAAAATCCACCTGCAGCTGCGGGCGCAAAACCATTGTCAATGCCCGCATTGACCGCCACGGCGACATTGTTGACACCGGCGAGCAGGTTGAAATAGGCGGTAACGAACGCTACATTGCCGTGTGCCGCAAATGTTGGAGAAACCGCCGCATAGAGCAGGCCTCGCGCACTGCCCTGCCATTCCCGGAATTCAAATCCAGAAAATGAAAAGATTAGCTCTAATACTTGTCGCTCTTTTGCTCTGCTCAATATCATCTTATGCGCAGACCACCCATTTCGACAACGAGGTGCTGAACTACAAGGTGATGTTCAAATGGGGGCTTGTGCAGAAGCAGGCCGGAAGAGCTACCCTCAAACTCGCATCTTCAAACGATAAGTTTGTCGCCACACTCTATGCACGCTCAGAGCCGTGGGCAGACCATTTCTACAGCCTCCGCGACACGCTCATCTCCACTATGTCCAAAACCGATATGCTCCCCACCCGCTATGAGCGCATCGCCCACGAGGGGGGCTCTTACGCCCGCGACATTATCTCCATATCCCGCACAGGCAATCTGTTTACAGGTGAATCGCTCAGATACCGCCGTAAGAAAAACGCCAAAACCACAACTTCCTCCACTATCTCCCTCAGCGCGCAGGGCCCCACTGTCGACCTTCTGAGCGTGTTCTACTATCTCCGCGCTATTGACTTCAACAGCATATCCCCCGGATATAGCAAGACCATCAACATATTCTCCGGAAAAAAGAAAGAACTTCTCAACATAAAATACCACGGCATCGAAAAGCTTGACCTTGACGGAAAATCTTACCAGACATACCGCATCAGCTTCACATTCACTACCGACGGCGCAAAAAAATCAAGTGATGATATAGACACTTGGATTTGGACCAACAGCTCACACATACCGCTGAAGCTCGAAGGAAAGCTGAAGGTGGGCAAAATCCGATGTCTGTACATAAACCATTGATAATAAACATCTCAACCGCATATGACTTATTTCAGATATTTCTGTTTGACTCTCATAGCAGGTTTCTCCACTCTATCTTCTATGAACGTCATGGCTAATTCAGAAGTAAAAATCAAACTTATCCAGACTACGGATGTACATGGAAATTTTTTTCCATACAATTTCATAACACGCTCCCCGTGGAAAGGCAGTATGGCCCGTGTGGCTTCCGCAGTCGATTCCATCCGGGCAACTGCGGGCAAGGAAAATGTTTTGTTGCTCGACAACGGCGACATTCTACAGGGACAGCCTACCGTTTACTATTATAATTTCATCGACACGGTGACTCCCCACATCGCCTCGCGCATATACGACTTTCTTGAATATGACGCCGCAACCATAGGCAACCATGACGTCGAGACAGGCCACCCTGTATATGACAGATGGATTGCCCAGACATCTGTTCCGGTGTTGGGCGCCAATGTGCTTGATGAAGCAACCGGCGAGCCATACCTCACTCCTTATTATATTATAGAGCGCCAAGGCATCAGAATAGCCGTTCTCGGACTCCTCACCCCTGCTATCCCCGCATGGCTGCCCCGGAATCTATGGAGCGGACTCAAGTTTGAGGATATGGAACAATGCGCTGAGAAGTGGATTAAAATAATTCGCGAGAAAGAGAATCCCGACCTTATTGTCGGACTTTTCCACTCCGGCCACGAGTACACGCGCCGCACCGGCGATTTTCACGAAAACGCCTCGCTGCAGATTGCAAAGACCATTCCGGGCTTTGACATTGTGTTCATGGGACATGACCATCAGCGGTTCAACAAAATTGTCGGCAATTCCGAAGGCGACAGCGTTGTTGTCATCAATCCGGCAAACAATGCAAACGCTATATCCGTAGTTGATGTCACTTTTGAAAAAGACAAATCCGGCAAAGTGGCTAAGAAACATATATCCGCAAACCTGGTGGATATTGAGGATATAGCTCCGTCAAGCCGTTACATGGCTGAATTCCAGAAAGATTATGATAAGGTAGATGAATTCGTGTCACGACAGATAGGCGTGGCGACAGGTGATTTCTCCAGCCATGAGGCTTTCTTCGGGCCATCCGCTTTCATAGACCTCGTGCACAAGCTGCAGCTCGACATTACCGGTGCGGACATCAGCTTCGCCGCCCCGCTATCCTTTGACGCCACAATCAAGGAGGGACCGGTGAGAGTGAGCGATATGTTCAATCTCTACAAGTATGAGAATCTGCTCTACACAATGAGCATGTCCGGCAAGGAAATCAAGGATTATCTTGAGGAATCATACAGCATCTGGATTCAAAACCCATCAGTCGATCAGAAACATCTGCTGCTGTTTTCAAGCAAAAATCCATCGCCGGCAGACCTCTCTTTCAAATACCCGTCGTATAATTTCGATTCCGCAGCAGGCATACGCTACACTGTAGACGTGACCAAGCCTAAGGGTGAACGCGTGTCGATACTCTCAATGGCTGACGGCACACCTTTCAGCAGTGATAAAACCTATAAGGTGGCCGTGAACTCTTACAGAGGCAACGGCGGCGGCGACCTTATGACAAAAGGTGCCGGCATCAAACACGCAGACCTACCCTCTCGAATCATTTCCTCCACCGACCTCGACCTCCGATATTATATGCTGAAGGAGATTGAACGGCTCGGCACTATCACTCCCACAACCCTCGACAGTTGGAAATTTGTTCCGGAAAAGGTTGCCGAACCGCTTATCAAACGCGACAGAGCTCTTTTGTTTTCCGAAAAAGAATGAATTGTCTGCCGGATATTGACGGTTGTGTACAGGCCTTCCTGCACAACCTTTCAGGCAACCGTATCATTGTAGGCCTCAGCGGTGGCGCCGACAGCGTTGCCCTGCTTTCGGCATTGACAGCCGCCGGAGCGCAATGCATCGCCGCTCATTGCAATTTCGGGCTCCGTGGCGATGAGAGCGAGCGCGATATGGCTCATGCCGAAGCGGTTGCCGCCTCACTCTCTGCCGAATACATCAGCGTGCGCTTCGATGTGCCGGCATACATGGCCGGCCACAGATGCTCGCTTGAAACGGCGTGCAGGGAGCTCCGCTACAAATGGTTTGAGGACATGAGGCTCGCACACCGGGCTGACTGGATTGCCGTGGCCCACCATCGCGATGACAATAATGAAACCCTGCTGCTGAATCTTTTCCGCGGCACTGGTATCAGCGGTTTGCGCGGCATGAAACCCGTTAACGGCAAAGTTATAAGACCTCTCCTGAAATTCTCGCGAACAGACATCGAGCACTATCTTGCTGACAAAAATATATCCTTCATTACCGACAGCTCGAATCTGGTCAGCGATGTGTCGCGCAACAAAATCCGCAATATTATCATGCCGTGCATCACCGACAGCTTTCCAAACGCTGCCGCCACAATTGCCCTGACCGCTGACAATCTCTACTCCACAGATGAGTTTATAACGGAAATGATTGACAACGAACGCGCGCTATGGACCGATGCGGACGGTAATATCAATGTAGCCGAGCTGGCTGCTTCACGGAGAAACGTATCGTTTATACTCTACTCGATATTAAAGGATGAGGGCTTCACTCCCACACAGGTATCAGACATTCTGAATGCTGCTGCCGAATGCTCTTCCGGCAAAATCTTCATTGCAAAAGATGGCACAAAGCGGGTGCTCAACCGCGGTGTCCTCGAAAAATGCCATGATGATGAAGATGTTATCCCCGATTTCACAGTCGATATTGTAAGCCGCAGCGAGTTTGCCCCGGGCACAGACCGCTTTGTGGAATTTTTCGCAACGGATATTCTATCCGGAACTCCCCTCACCCTGCGCCGCTGGATGCCGGGTGACCGCATGAAGCCTTTCGGCATGAAAGGCTCCAGACTGATAAGCGACATTCTCAGCGATGCGAAAGTGAGCGTGAGTCAGAAAGAGCATATACGCCTGCTGGTGAAGGACGATGAGATTCTGTGGCTGCCCGGTCTGCGCCGCAGCGGCGCATATCCTGTAACACCATCCGACACCCGGATAGTCCGGATTCAGTTTATGCCGGCGCGCAGACACAAATAGGCCTTTGCATCCTCCCACGGCACATAAACCGGCCTTTCGGGAATCAGCTCCACAGGCTTCTCATTCAGGTCGGCCCTCACATAGTAGCGGCCGCTTGAAGCCCTGAACAGCACCAGTCGGAAATTCGCCGCCATGGGCACAATCTCGAAGTTGCGCCAGTTGTATGCAACCTCAGCAAGATTGTCTGTGATATACCGGCATCCGGGGATATGCATCAGCGCAAGCAGCGGCATCAGTGTCTCCGCATGTCCGAAGCGCAGCTGCACCGGAGTACGGTCTGCACCGGAAATAAACGAATCGGTCGTTGCTATGAGGTTCTCAAGCAAAGGAGCCGCTATCTGTGCCGGCACCTCGCTCATAGATGATGCGGAGTGCGTGAGATATTGCTTGAGATTGGCAACAGCCCACAGATTGTTGAATTCGCTCTTGGTAAAATATTGGCCGATATCACATTTCATCTCAATGGCTGCTGTGCCGGCAAGAACAGAGTATATGTTCATCAACCCTTCGTAAACATCGACACTGTCAAGAGGATAAGCTGATCCGATGAATTGGGTGAGCATCCTATTGTTCAGCATAGTGTCGGCGTATGCCATCACGGTGTTCCTGACAAGGTCGCTGTTCTCAAAATCCTTGAACTCCTTGTTGCCGTCAAAGAAACGCATCAGGTTGTTGTTTTGCCGCCCCGAAGATGTGTATATCTCAAGTTTATTGTTCTGCCTCACAAGCTGGTGAGTGAATGAATACATACTCATGACGCAACGCGGCACGTATGAACTGATGGCATTTACCTCAGAATTTTTGCTCAATATTTTTGAGAAAGCGCCACCCATACGGGCTGCCAGCCATCTCTGTTCCGCTTTGCCGAGTGTGTCGAGGGCACCCCAGCGGCCATTGCTCTCATTTATGATTTTCTCTGTGAGGGCAAGCAGTTTTTTGCCCCTGAGGGTGATAGTGCGTTTCTTTTGGGCCGACAGCAGCAAAGCCTTGACGGCATTGGCCTTCTTGCCCGATGCCATAAAGCGTGCGCCATGACGCCCTACATGGTTGATCATCACTACCCTCAGGCTGTCAGGCACAGAAATGGAGCCCACGGGGTCTATATACGGCATTGAGCTGCCGCGACATTCATTAAAGGTGTAATCGGTTGCGGACATCATTGAAAATCCGCAAAAACACATAAGAATAAGTGTGACAAATAAGTGGTGCATACTTTTTTTGTTAATTTTGCAAAGTAATAACAAGCAAATCCCTGCTTTGGATTTGTTTTATAGATGATTTTATTAGAACCACAATGTGCGAGGATTTACAAAAGCTTATTGAAAGCGGCAATTATGATGAGGCTATCAAGCTGATAAGCACAATGATAGCAGCCGACCCCGACAATGACAGCCTGCTTTTCCAACGTGGAAAACTTTTTTGGAAAACAGGTGCGGTGGCCGCTGCCATGAACGACTACGCGGCTGCTGTGAAAGCAAACCCGCATAGCCCGGCTGCTGTTGCGCTTGAGCAGGCCTATGCCGTGCAGCAGTTTTTCAATCCCGACATTCTTAACCCCTGACACCACCACACAATCATGGACGAGATTCTTAAATATTTTCCGGACCTTAGCGACACTCAGACAGAACAATTCCGGATACTGGGAGAGATTTACCCCGAATGGAATGCCAAAATCAATGTCATATCGCGCAAGGATATCGGCAACCTGTATCCACACCATATCCTCCACTCTCTCGCCATCGCCAAATTCATAACACCGGCGGAAGGCACCACATTTCTCGACCTCGGCACCGGGGGCGGATTTCCCGGCATTCCACTTGCAATCATGTGGCCCCACTGCTCTTTCCACCTCATTGACCGCATCGGCAAGAAAATCAGGGTTGCACAAGCTGCAGCCCAAGCTGCCAATCTGACCAATGTAACATTCCAGCATGGCGACATTGGCGAATGCCACGCTAAGTACGACTTTGTTGTCAGCCGAGCCGTAATGAGGCTCGACGAGCTCGTGAAACTCTCCCGCAAGAATATTTCACAAAAAAGCTCAAACCCTCTGCCAAACGGATTGTTATGTTTAAAAGGTGGAGATCTCGCCGATGAGTCGGCCGGTGTGGCACTTCCCATGATAGAGGTACCGCTCAGCGACTACTTCAGCGATGAATTTTTCACGACCAAAAAACTTGTCTACGTTGAATTATGAAAATTGCACGCGCCGAATACAATCTCTTTGGTGTAAACACCTACATTGTATGGAATACCGACACCCATGAAGCAGCAGTCATTGACCCCGGTATGCAGAATCCCGATGAATGCTTCCACTTCAAACAATATATCGAGCAGCAGAAACTGCAGATCGTAAGCTTGATAAATACCCACCTGCACATTGACCATACATTGGGCAACGAGTTTGTTGAAGACACCTACGGAGTTGGTCTGACAGCACACCCCGCTGACGCCCCGTTGGGTGCTTCAAGAGCACAGCAAGCCGCAATGTTTCATCTGCGCGGAGTTGCCACAACACCGATCAGCATTGACATTGAGGTAAAAGCCGGCGACAAAATATATCTCGGCGATGAGTATATGGAAGTGATTGAAGTTCCGGGACACTCCCCCGGCTCCATAGCCCTCTACTGCGCTGCCGATCGATTTGTCATTACCGGCGATGCACTTTTCAAAGGCAGCATCGGGCGCACCGATTTGCCCGGAGGCAACCATGCGACCCTTGTTCATGCTGTTACAGACAACCTTCTTTCACTGCCCGACAACACCGTTGTCTACCCCGGCCACGGCCCCTCGACCACAATCCGGGACGAAAAGGCCACCAATCCCTACCTCTGACCCCACCTCATACCACAGCCCCGCGGTGATGGCGTCGGAGACGCCGTAGCGCCCGGCGGGTGCGATTATTTTGTTATCCGGATACGTAGTGCCCGGATAACCAACAACATATGCAGATGGTGCCGGAGGTACCACACCATTAAAACATGCCGAAGGCATGTCCCTACACCGCTCTCACATCCCCCCAACTAAAAACTAACAACTCAAAAGTGCAAATTCGCATAAATCCGCCCAATCCGCATATTATCTTTGCAGCAGATTATTCACCAACACACTCAAATTCTATGAAAAATATCACAATCAAAGCCAAATGGTATGAAATTCTTTCCGGCCAGTCTGATGCACTGCGAGCTCAGGTGTTTTTCGCGGTAATTCAGTATATCGCTACAGGTCAGGTGATTGAGATGAGCGAGGCGGCTTCGGCTGCGTTCGCATTCATCCGCTATGAAATTGACGCTGCCGCCACTGCCAGAGCCAAGCGTCTCGCAGCTAAAAAAATCAAGGCTCGGCAAGCAGAGGCGCAGTTGCCGCACACACCGCCCATTCAATCTGAGCCTATCGAAAACGAGGAGCCGAAACCCATTGCTGATATACAGCCGAAGGAGCAGAACAATCCCAGCTGCGGGGAGTCTGAGCCGCCCCGAATTATGGCTATCTACCCGCACCGCGCAAGGCCTGTACCCATTGTGCCTATTGCGCCTCCTCACCGTCCCATTTTCAATGAATTCGCCGGCAATGTTGAGCAATTGGTGACTGAGCGCGGCTATGGATACGGTGAGTCTGACCCTCATCCCGGTAAAATATCATCCGAATATCAGATTCTGAGCCAAAAAATCCCGGGCATGTTTTAGAGATAGCTCCACATTTGCTAACTTTGCAAGATATGAACACCATTATTAAAATAATAACAAAGTCACCTCCATATATCTACACCCTTGTTATCACTCTGGCGATATGCTGGCTGACTTTGGTGCCCCCTCCCCTCCCCGACAATGATTTCGAGCTCTTTGCAGGTGCTGACAAAATTGCCCATGCGATTATGTTTGCCGCTTTGGCAGCCGCGCTGTACATTGATATGCAAAGGCGCCCTAACCCTTTGTCAAAACAGATATGCCTGATATGCGCGTTCGTTTTCAGCGCGCTGGCGGGAGGCGTGATAGAGCTGGTGCAGACGGCAATGGACATGGGCCGCTCCGGAGATTGGCTTGACTTTGCTGCGGACTGCATAGGTGCCGCGGCAGGCTCTGTGTTGGCTTGGCGCTTCTTTGCGCCCGGCAACGGCCGATTCAGTTGCGCGGTGGCTCCAAGCTCTGTGAACCTGAACAGAATAGAGCGCATATACAAAGGTGCCTTTCCGCCCGAAGAACAGCGTCCGTGGAATGACATCGTGAGGATGGTGGACACTGCCGGCTCCCCCTTCACACTGACAGTGATAAGCCTTGATGATGCGCCTGTGGGGCTGCTTACATCGTGGAGTTTCGATGAGTTCACATATATAGAACACTTTGCTATAGACCCCGCTATGCGTGGCAGGAATATCGGCTCGCGGGCGCTCCGGCTTTTCTGCCGCAGGTCATCAAAACCGGTGGTGCTTGAAGTGGAACCGGCAAGCCTCGGACACACAGCTCAGCGAAGAATCAGTTTTTACGAGCGGATGGGCTTTCACTCATTTCCCGGTTTCCGCTATATCCAGCCTCCCTATGCCCCCGGACTCCCCCCGGTGGAACTGATGCTCATGAGCAATTCCCGGAATGTTGATCTTCAGCTTATCACAAATACCCTACACTCTGAAGTATATGGCAAAAAATAAGTATACCGCGGCAGCGATTGCTGTTGCATTGGCTATAGCCGGTTGCTCACGCAATGGCGGTGCCAACAATGACAAAAAATCGGTGTGCGTAAGCATTGAGCCGCAGCGGTGGGTTGCGGAGCAGATTGCGGCAGACCGTGTCGAGGTGACAAGTCTTATGTCCGGTGATGCAAATCCTGAGAATTTCGATCCGCCGCTCTCGGCACTGCGCAACGCATCGCAAGCAGATGTGTACATGCAGATGGGACATCTGCCATGGGAGCAATCACTGATTGAGAAACTGAAACAGTCCAATCCGGGCATGAAAGTGGTTGACACCTCCAATGGCATAGCCTTGATTACAGGCACTCATTCTCACGACGGCCACTCACATGAAGCGGATCCTCACACTTGGTCCTCGGTCAGAAACGCCCGCTTGATTGCAGCGAATATGCTTGATGCCCTGAAGGATATCGACCCCGGAAATGCAGATTTCTTCACTCAGAACTATAATCGGCTGACCACCCGACTCGATTCGCTTGACAATGCCATAACCGTAGCTCTGGATTCATGCTCCGAAAAGGCTTTCATGGTTTGGCACCCCTCGCTCAGCTATTTTGCCCGCGACTACGGGTTGACCCAGATTGCTGTGGGTGCCGAAAACAAGGAATCAACTGTGCGCTCAATGAAAGAGCAGATTGACAAAGCCGTGGGCAATAATGTCAAGGTGTTTTTCATACAGCCGGCAATGGATGGTGGCAAGAGCGACGAGATTGTAAGTCTCACCGGAGCGGAAAAAGTTATCATTCACCCTATGGCCTACGACTGGTGGGGCGAGATGAAGTGTGTTTCAGATGCTCTGACAAAACAATGACAAGATGGGCAAGATTATCGAGATAGAAGGTGTCGGCATGGTCAGAGAGGGCAAGCGCATACTCTCTGATATAAACCTGAGTGTGAATGCCGGCGATTTCATAGCAATCACCGGGCCCAACGGCGGTGGCAAAACAACCCTCTTAAAAATTATTCTCCAACTGCTTGAACCGACTTCCGGCACGGTGAGCTATTATTACGAAAGTGAGAAAGTGAAGCGGCTCTCAATCGGTTATCTTCCTCAGAAAAACAGCATCGATTCCAATTTTCCCATGACTGTAAGTCAGGTTATATCCTCCGGCTTACTCGGGCTGAAGGGTGTGGATAAATCCCGGCGGCAGACTTTGACTGAAGGCGCGCTGCGCGATGTTGAGCTTGAAAGCAAGGCCAATTCACCTATCGGGGCACTGAGCGGAGGCCAGCTGCAACGCACCCTTCTCGGACGCGCAATAATTGCTCCGCACGATGTGCTGGTGCTTGACGAGCCGCTCAGCTACATAGACCGTAGTTTCGAAAACAAAATATACAATCTCATATCTGAGCGTGCACCCCACACTACCATAATTCTGGTAAGCCACGAGATGACACGGTTTGCCCAGATGGCCAACCGCCATATTATCATCGACCGCACTCTTACCGAGTGTCATTCACTGAGCCATCGCGTTCATTGCGATTGCTGCGAGTGAGCCCGTTTTATCTTGCCGCTATGTGTGCGCTCGATGCTGTCGGTCACTATTATTTCTTTAGGCAGAAGCCGTTTGGGTAAAATCTCCGAAGCCGCTGACATAAAACGGTCTCTGTCAAATTCTTCTCCCTCAACAGTAAGAATGATTTCCGTGCCCCATTGCTCCGAGGCTCTGCCTGATATATAAAATGCCCGGTCACCGAGCAGAGGCGCTATCTGCCGCTCCAGCTTTTCAGGATAAACCTTCACCCCGCCGCTGTTTATCACATTGTCAGCCCTGCCAAGCCACCTGAAGCTGCACGGCGACAGCAATTCCACACAATCGTTGGTGGTAAGACTGCCGAAGCTCATCCTGTCGCTGTGAATTATCAGGCATCCGCGGCTGTCGGTTGCAAACCATATCCCGGGAAGAGCGGTGTAATGATCCTCAATACCAATACGGCGCAATGCCACGTGAGAGCAGGTTTCTGTCATACCGTATGTTGCGTATGCTCTGACCCCGCTGTCGGCGAGAGCTTTCTCTGCCGTAGCGCCCATAGGGGCACCACCGACTATCACACACCTCACTTTATCGGCTATCCGTCCATTTTTCAGTAGCTCGCCGGTCTGTGCAGGCACAACAGGCATCATATCTATTGCCGGGAGATGTTCAAACCCCTGCAACGGATTGAGCGACGGCTCGGCGATATGGAGTCGGCAACCGGCAATCAGGCTCCTCACAATCATCATCTTGCCCGCAATATAATCGGCGCTGAGCGGCATGGCCAGCACACTGGCTGCCGTGATTCCGAGAAAAGCATTGGTAGCCTTTGCACTCTCGATCATGTCGCTTTTGCGCAACCTGATTGGTTTCGGAGCACCGGTGGAGCCGGAGGTGTGGGCGGTGATGAAATCGCCCTCGCTCCACTCTTTCATAAAGGCTGCTGCAGCGGGGGTAATGCCGGTTATTCGGGAATAATCCATTTCAGTTCCGGTATTTGCCACTGCTTTGCCGGGTCGGTGGACAACCGCTCACCAACAAGAGTCAGCGGGCTCGTTATGTTATTCGTATACAGGCCGCCGGTGCCGAGACCCTGCGGCATGGCGACATTCATCGCTGCTGTCCATTGGGCTATGGCGTTCAGGCCGATGTTCGACTCCAGAGCTGAAGTTGCCCACCACCCTATATTCATTTTTCCGGCACACTCTATCCAGTCTGCTGCCCCGCTGAAACCTCCGCAAAGAGCCGGTTTCAGAATAATATAGGCCGGTTGAATTTTTTTGAGCATAGCGGCCATCTGCTCCTTCGTGCGACATCCTATCAGTTCTTCATCGATAGCTATAGCAATTGGTGACTGTGCGCACACCTGAGCCATAACATCTACCTGACCCGCTGCAACCGGCTGCTCTATGGAATGGATATCAAGAATAGCAAGCCGATTCAGACGTTGCATCACATTGTCTTTTGTAAAGGCACCGTTGGCATCAAGGCGAATTTCAAGTTTCTCCGCACCATGCTTTGCCCTGATGCGCTCAAGCAGTTGCACCTCGCTGTCAAAGTCATGGCTGCCTATTTTGAATTTGATGCATCTGAATCCGGCAGCTATCTTTTCATCCGCCCGCCGTGTCATTTCATCAAGGCTGCCCATCCACACAAGCCCGTTGATAACGACATCACTTTGTCCGGATGAAAAGGCTGAAGGAAACGGGGTGCGTGCAGCGCCGTTGTCAAGGTCGGCCAGTGCGGTTTCCAATCCGAAGCGTAGCGATGACCAGCCGGTTATATCGTATTGCTCACCCCTGTTGATACTCCGGCACAAAGCCGATATCTTCTCTTCGTAGTCGGGACGGTCGTCAGCGCTCAGCCCTCTGAACACCG
The DNA here is from genome assembly GCA_910588065.1 of uncultured Muribaculaceae bacterium. GTDB lineage: Bacteria > Bacteroidota > Bacteroidia > Bacteroidales > Muribaculaceae > Paramuribaculum. The sequence goes on along the minus strand of CAJUPZ010000010.1, from coordinate 11,083 downwards.
CGCACTCCCCTATGCCAAACCGCGATGGCCCGGCATCATGCCACACCTTTATAAAATATGTGTCCTTATACGGCAACGCACCGCGCGATGTAAGCGCACGGAAGTTGAACAGCAACCGGTAAGGCGCGAATGCAGCCCTCAGCATCAGCCCGGAAATTTCGGGAACTTTCCGAAGTCGGGATCACGCTTCTCAAGGAATGCGTTCTTACCCTCCTGAGCCTCCTCCATCAGATAGTACATCAGGGTAGCGTCACCGGCAAATTCCATCAATCCGCGCTGACCGTCGAGCTCGGCATTGAGGGCGCGCTTAATCATGCGGATTGCCATCAGACTACGGCTGAGGATTGTTTTGCACCAGTCAACAGTTTCATCCTCAAGCTGGTCAAGAGGCACAACTTTGTTTACCATCCCCATCTCAAGAGCCTCCTGCGCTGTGTACTGGCGGCAAAGAAACCATATCTCACGGGCTTTTTTCTGACCAACGCAGCGGGCAAGGTATGACGACCCGAATCCGGCATCAAAACTGCCTACCTTGGGGCCGGTCTGGCCAAACCTCGCATTTTCGGATGCTATAGTGAGGTCGCACACAACCTGAAGCACATTGCCGCCGCCGATGGCATAGCCGTTTACCATTGCTATGACCGGTTTAGGAATTGAGCGGATAGCCTTATGAAGGTCAAGGACATTGAGCCGTGGCACACCGTTTGCATCAATGTAACCGCCGACACCCTTCACATTCTGGTCGCCGCCGGAACAGAATGCTTTATCCCCGGCGCCTGTGAGTATCACAACACCGATCTCCGGGGTATCGCGGCAATAAGCCATAGCGTCAAGCATCTCGAAGTTGGTCTGCGGACGGAAGGCGTTGTATACCTTAGGACGGTTGATGGTTATTTTTGCAATGCCACCGCTCTGTTCAAACAGTATGTCGGTGTATTCTTTTATAGGGGTCCAGACTGTTTTTGACATTATCTTTTGTTTTTGAAAATTTCTGATCTGTGAAAATATTCTGCGAGCACCTCGGCATCGGTTTGAGCCGGGGTGTCTATTGCAAGTATCGCCGGGCTTGAGCTACCGGCAATGAACTCAGGAAAAACCTCCCTGAGCGATGCTTCACTGTCGGCGCTGAAAAAGGCGAATCCGAAAGCATCGGCAAGCTGCCTTACCGGCAAGCGCATTGTTTCGGCTGCGGCAAAATTCTTCTCGCGCTCCGGAAGCTGCGCTGTTGAGCTGATGAAGCGGAATATTCCGCCGCCGCTGTTGCACATCACAATCATTTTGAAACGGGGTGGAATATCTGCCGTGGCAAGGGCTCCGAGGTCGTATTGCGCGCTCATGTCACCGGTAACAAGCACAGTTATGCCTGATGAGTATGCCAGTGCGGCTCCGATTGCGGTGGATGTGCACCCGTCGATACCGCTCACACCTCGGTTGCAGTCGCAGCGGTGTAGCCCGGTGTCACCGATAAGCTGTGCGTATCTCACCGGAGTGCCGTTTGACAGCTGCAGGTTTGTGCCCCGCGGCAGCATGGGCATGAATGTGGCGAATGCCTTGAGGTCGCTCCACGGTGCGCGGGCGGTGTATGCCTGATGGGTGGATATAGCTCTGTCGCGGATAATCCTCCAGCGGTCGGCATAGTCGGTTGGCGCGGTGTGGGGCTGCATTGCTGATGCAAGCTGCGGAAAGAATGTTTCGGCAGCCATCTCTATTCTCATGGTGAGCGATTGGAAGCAGTCTACCGTGGTGTGGCTTTTACCCACATGCCAATGGTCGGCAGGATGGGCATCACGCAGATATGTCTTGACCATGCGCGACACCAGCGCCCCTCCGAGTGTTATCACCGCGTCGGGAGCCATTTGGAGTCTCTCCTCCTCTGTCATTGCGCTCAGGGTGGTGTCTATGCGGCTGATGAATTCATTGGCATGAAGATTTGACACAGTCTCGGTCAGCACAATGAAATTAGGCAGGGCGGCGAGCCGGCGCAGCGCTCTGTTGAGTGTCGGTGACGGCGGATTGAACCCCGCGACAATCATCACTTTGCGTGGCGATGCAAGCAGAGTTCCGAGACGCCGGGCCTCAGCGGTTGGCAACACCGCCTCAGGCTCTACAACAGCTATTTTGCGAAATTTTTCTGAGTCGACAGCTGTTGTGGCGGTCAAGGGCTCTGATAGCTGGATGTTTATGTGCACCGGCGCGCGGCGACCGGTCAGTGCGACGGTGAGCGCGTCATTTATCTGACGGTTGGCGTACCATTTGAGATTCGGCAGTTCAATGTCCGTGAGGTTGTATGAAGCTTTGACGTAATTTGCCAGCGCCTCATGTTGCCGTATTGTCTGCGAGTCATCCTGGTCAATCCACTCCATCGGTCTGTCTGCCGATATGACTATCAGCGGCACCTTGCGGTAGAATGCCTCGGCGACAGCCGGAGCGTAGTTGAGCAGCGCTGTGCCGGATGTGCATACAACCGCCACCGGCTCTCCGCTTTGGGCTGCGTAGCCGAGAGCGATGAATGCCGCGCTCCGCTCATCTATCACCACCTTTGTGGAGATGTCCGGGTGACGTTCAAGAGCCATCACTATCGGGGCATTTCTGCTGCCCGGCGATAATACGGCGAACCTCACCCCCCTTGCTGCAAGCTGGGAGGCGAGGTCGCGACATATTTCTTTCAAGGTGTTTACCATGTTGGCTTACCCTTGAACCGTTTTATTTCTTATTGAGCGCGCAGCCGCTGCACTTTTCGGATATCTGGGTGAAGAAGTCATTGCCCTTGTCATCGACGAGGATGAATGCGGGGAAGTCTTCAACTTCAATTTTCCAGATAGCTTCCATTCCGAGCTCGGGGTACTCAAGGAGTTCAACTTTCTTGATGCTGTTCTGGGCAAGGATGGCTGCGGGGCCACCGATTGAGCCGAGGTAGAAGCCTCCGTGTTTGTGGCAGGCATCTGTCACTTGCTTGCTGCGGTTGCCTTTTGCTATCATGACCATTGAACCGCCGGCAGCCTGGAACTGGTCTACATACGAGTCCATACGGCCTGCGGTGGTTGGGCCGAATGAGCCTGAGGGCATACCTTTCGGGGTCTTTGCGGGGCCGGCGTAGTAGATGGGATGGTCTTTGAGATACTGGGGCATCGGCTCGCCTTTGTCAAGACGCTCTTTGATTTTGGCGTGGGCGATGTCGCGGCCGACAATGATTGTGCCGTTCAGCGACAGGCGTGTTGACACGGGGTATTTGGAGAGTTCCTTCCGGATTTCATCCATAGGACGGTTGAGGTCGATTTTAACGACGTTGCCTTCACCCTGCTTGCGGTATTCTTCGGGAATGAGTTCGCCCGGATTTGCGTCAAGCTTCTCAATCCACAGACCCTCTTTGTTGATTTTTGCCTTCACATTGCGGTCTGCGGAGCAGCTTACGCCGAGTCCCACCGGGCAGGATGCACCGTGGCGGGGCAGACGGATGACGCGGATGTCGTGAGCAAAATACTTGCCGCCGAACTGGGCTCCGAGTCCAATTTTGTGAGCCTCTTCAAGGAGCTGTTTCTCAAGTTCTATGTCACGGAAAGCGTGTCCGAGCTCATTGCCTTTTGTGGGCAGGTTGTCGTAGTATTTTACAGAAGCTTTCTTGACGGTGGCGAGGTTCATCTCGGCAGATGTGCCGCCGATAACAAAAGCGATATGATAAGGGGGGCAGGCAGCTGTGCCGAGGCTCTTCATCTTCTCAACGAGGAAAGGCAGCAGTGTCTTGGGGTTGATAAGAGCTTTGGTTTCCTGATAGAGGTATGTCTTGTTTGCCGAGCCGCCGCCTTTAGCCACGAAGAGGAACTTGTATTCCTCGCCACCCACGGCGTAGAGGTCGATCTGTGCGGGGAGATTGCATCCGGTATTAACCTCGTCGTACATATTGAGGGGAGCGTTCTGCGAGTATCGGAGATTGTCCTCGGTATATGTTGTGTACACACCCTTGCTTATTTTCTCCTCATCGTTGTTGCCGGTAAAAACATTCTGGCCTTTTTTGCCGATTACAATAGCTGTGCCGGTGTCCTGACAGAAAGGGAGCTGTCCTTTGCTTGCCACCTCAGCGTTGCGCAGCATTGTGAGGGCAACAAACTTGTCGTTTTCGCTTGCTTCGGGGTCGTGGAGAATCTTGGCCACCATCTGGTTGTGCTCGCGGCGGAGCATGAAGGCGTTGTCATGAGTAGCCTGACGTGCGAGGACAGTAAGAGCTTCCGGGTCAACAACAAGCATTTCACGGTCGCCCCATTTCTCGGTTTTCACATAGTCGGAAGTGAGCAGATAATACTCTGTGGTGTCGGGTCCCAGAGGGAACATTTCCTGGTACTGGAAAGGTTTGTTAGCCATATATCGTTATGTTTTTAGAATGAATACCGCAAAGGTAGCACAAAAAGCCGTTCGGTGCAAAATAAAATTCCCTGCTGATTGAATCAACAAGGCAGTTTGTTGTTAATCAAAGTATTAAGCTATTTTTCCGGTTTCGATTTCATTTTTAAGGAATGAGAATACATAGACAGCTCCCTGATAATACAAACCGCATTCCGGGTCATTGACTCTTGCGAAAGTCTCCGAACCATACAGCACATCAAGAGCTTTTATCATGTCCCAGCCATAATGTTCAATCAACATCCCGGTAAGATCTGCCGCAAGAAATTCGACTTCCAGACTTATGTCTTTATTCATGATATTTTAGTTAAATAGGTTAAAGCCTCTACACTGCCAAAGAAGTACTGCATAGACATCTTTGATGTGTATTTAATCCTATCAATCAATTGTTCTATAGACCAATAGCCTTGCATATACAGCTGTATCTGCCGGCCTACATTATCATCTGCGATAGGACCGATGACTATGTCAAAAGTGTGATAAGGAATGTCAGATGTATTGCGTCGGTTGCCGACAACAAATTCAGCCCATTCGGCAGTGTAGTCATTGAATACTTTCACTTTGATACCCGCTTGCTGTGCTCTATCGATATCAAATTCGTATGAAGTAACTGTCGGTTTGCTGTCCTGAAGCGTTCTCACTCTTGATTCAGCCCAGAGAAGCGCTTGGTCGTAGTCGGGGTTCAGATAAAACCCTTTTCCAAAATCCTTACCGGGCTTGCTTTTTGACAAGTCTATGCTGTCAATGCCAGTATATGAACCATGATGCAAAATTATCATGATATTCTTCCTCCATTTTTATAGCATAGCCTTTGAAGATCATCAACAGCAGTTTCAATTGACTGCGTGTGTTCGACCTCGTAAAACTCATTGAGGAAGTCAATGCCGGTAAATCGGCGGAGATATGCGTACGCCTGTTGGTTGGTCAGTTTGAACCGCTTTGCAAATTCACTGACACAAACCACTATATATTCTATTCGGTTTTTTAAATCATGTTTGTCCATAAGTCATGTATACACTATGATTATGAGGTGTATAAATGCAAAGGTAGCACAAAAAGCCGTTCGGTGCAAAATAAAATTCCCTGCGGATTGAATCTACAAGGCAATTTACTGCTAATCAGAGCGTTAAGCTATTTTTCCGGTTTCGATTTCATTTTTAAGGAATGAGAATACATAGACAGCTCCCTGATAATACAAACCGCATTCCGGGTCATTGACTCTTGCGAAAGTCTCTGAACCATACAGCACATCAAGGGCTTTCAATCAAAAATTGCCTGTGTTATAAAAAGGAAGAAATGTTGCCTAATGGTAAAAAACTTGTGGAATTGGATTTCAATATCAATCAGATTCAGAGGTAGTCTTCGCGCTGGGGTGTGAACACGTCAACAACCTCTCCACCCTCGATTACCTCAAAAGAGTGAGGAGTATTTCCGGGAATCGCGTATGTATCACCGGGGTGCATTATCACATCTATCTTCTCTTCTCCCTCCACTATCAGACGGTATTCGCCTGAGATAACGTAGCCGCACTGTTCGTGGGGATGAGTGTGAAGCGTGGCGAAATTGCCCTTCACATAGTTCATTTTCGTCACCATTGACTTCTCTCCAACAGCAAGGGAATCAAGATTTACGCCCTTGAAAGTCTTTTTGAGCGCATCTTCGCGCCGAACAAACACTTTAGTCTTCATATATTGGTTTTTAGAGCGATAGTTCCATCTGTATATCACCACGGGCGTATGCCGGATGATATTCAGGTAATTCATTGAAACCGAGTTTGCGGTACAGGGCTATCGCAGGTTTAAGCCGGGTATTGCTTTCAAGAAACAGCATCACACCACCCAACTCACGCGCTTTGTTGATTACAGCGTCACAAAGTCTGCGACCTATCCCTTTTCGTTGGATAGAATTGTTGACCGCGAGCTTTGCCAGCTCAAAATCGTAGGCAGATTCTTGCGGCATGGGGCACAAGGCACATACACCAACGGGAAAGCCGTTGTACAGTGCCACAAATATATGACCGCCTTTTTCAAGGATATGTTTCTCGGGATTTTCCAGAACTTCAATATCATGCGGCTCCAATTCCCAATACATTTCAATCCACTTGCGGTTTAGTTCGTAGAACGCTTTTTTGTATTGTGGTTGATACTCGACAATCTCAACCTCGGAATGTTCGCGTTGCTCCTTTATCTCCTTTACCCGGTCAAGTATGGATTTGTGCCCGAGGGCTTTCTCCCAATCGGCGATTGCAGCCCATAGGTCATTGTCACACTCTGATGAAATCTGCTCCACGGCACGCTCGACATCACGGAGTTGCGCTATCAGCTCTTGTGATAGGCTTTTGCCGTATTCAGTAAGCGTTATAAGGGTACATCTGCGGTCGACCTTGTCATCAACATCCTCGATAAGTCCTGCTATAATCATTTCCTTGACTATGGTGCTTACCGAGGGGTGAGACTGTCCTATTTCCCTTGCAATGGCTGTTACACTCTTTGGCTGTTCGTCGGTCAGCGAGTAAAAGACAGGAAACCATTTGGGCTTTATGTCAACGCCATAAAGTCCATAGATGCTCGCAGCATCGCGGGTCAGTGTTTCAGTCAGCACCCTAAGCCTGCTGCCGATTGCCATTTTGCCTGTACGTTCAAAGAAGTCCATATCAGAATATCAGTATTTAATTTCGTAATTGATTACACAAAATTAGAGTATTGTTCTGTATCTACCAAATATCCTGATAAAAAAAGCGGATGACGAGCGAGGGCGCTGAAAAAGATGCTAAAATTTGCATCGGCTCTCTAAAGGCTATAAAATGAAAGGTTCGCCAAGTCCATATAATTGGATTTGGCGAACATATTTTTCTACTTTTGAATCTAAGAATTTAGCGGACACTTGCCCTGTAAAGCTTAAAAACGGCCAATTAAGGGCTTTTTAGAGGACTAAAAGACTCTCCCTCAGCTGAGTTTGAGGATTCTCTTGATATTTGCTACAAAGATAACCATAGCCCCTTGCATACGCATACATTCTATTCCGTATGACCATGCTCGGTCATACCCTAATACATTTTTTAATTCGGAGTTCTTGGCCTCTATCTTATATCTCACTTTTGCTTTACTCCCGAACTCTTCCGTTTTCTCAAACACCTCATGCTGTTGATGCTCTGATGATTTTATTTGAACAGAATAAGTTTTAGATTTTGCGCCTTCTTGGTAGTATCCCTCTCGCCTTGAACAGAACTTGCATTTATCCACATCAAAGAAATAGACCATTGACTGATTCTTTCCCTGTACTTTCTTTCCTTGTACAGCGCGCCTAATTGCCATATGACCAGCCGGGCAAACAAACATGCCAGCATCTTTATTGAAATCAAATTTATCCTCATCCTTACGGAATCCACTGCTTATGGCTGGATTTAATCTTGCAACCAGCTCAAAACCATTCTCTTCATTGTTCGATAATATGATGTTGTCTTTACCTGAATAAGCTGTGTCACCAACGACCGTTTCCACCGTCATTCCGTTGGCACGGCTCTGGTTTACCAGCTCTTCAAGTTGTGGGCCATCACCCTTCTCTCCCGAAGTCACTGTGGCGGCAGTGATTATACGCTCATCGCTCATGGCGATATGTGTCTTGTAGCCGAAAAACGAGTCATCCTCGCTCTTGTGGCCCACCCTTGCATCTTCATCTATTGATGTCACATAATGGTCTTCAATATCGGCAAGTATCTCCTTGAGCATATTCAGTCACTCTTTGACCTTGGGTATCTCTGCCAATGAGGGATTTGAGCCAACTACATCAAGCAATGCCTTTGTATAGTCAAGTTCATGCTCAATGTTGTCATCCGTGTTCTTCGAAGGCAGATTGCTCTTTGCGGTCTCGTCGGCATCATATATACTTTCGCGCAATTGCTTCGAGCGCAATCTTAGAATCTCCAAGGGCGACCAAGGATTGCTACGTGAGCCGGTATGGGTGGCATCTACTATAATCGTGCGAGACTTTATTATACCCTTTTCTATAGCTATGCCGACAGTCTTGCCAATCAGCAAATCCAGTAGATCTTTATATTTTAGACGCAACTTGCGAAGCTTGCATAATGAGCTCGGATTAATCAAATCAGTGTCCTCCGGACTCATCCCAAGAAAGTATTTGAAAGACATATCATATCTTGATCGTTCCACAACATCGACATCGGATATGTCATAGATTGTTTTCAACAGAAGATATTTGAACATCCAGATGGGACATTCGGCCATCCTTCCATTGTCTTGACAATACTTGTCAACGAGTTCTTTTTTAATAAAAGAAAAGTCTATCAGATCATTTATCTGACGCAATAGGCTGTTCCGAGGGATAATCAAATCGTATAGATCCGAATAATCACTGAACTGTATAGTCTGTTGTAGTGGTAGCATATCTGTCTGATTACTACCATAAAGTTAAAAAAATCAGCACATACTCAAGCTTTTGCCTGAATATGTGCCGATTATTTTAGGATGCTACTATGAGTGGTACTTTTTCAGTGCCCTCCTGATTTAGCTAGAGTTTTTTGTGTCTTTTATAAGGTTACATTACTTTTAAGAATCCACTTTGGCATAATACCAAATAACAGATTAATAATTTATATCAGATATTCTGTTGAACATAATAAGATTCCCGTAAATATTTGCTGCAAATTTATATTCAGACTTAATGTGTTTAATATAATTTATATAGTCTGTAGGATTAGGGGTTAATTTGCTGAAATCAGTATTCTCGTTTATCTCTCTTCCATAAAAATCAGTAAGAGAAGCATAAATCACCTCCATACTTAGTGGATAGTAAGGAGCTACAACACCATATTGGCTAGGTGGGATATTAAGCTCTCGTAAATCATTGCTCATAGCATTAATACTTTCACTATTAATCCAAAAGTGATAGTATTCAACACTGAACTTTCCATCGCCAGAAAGATTAAGTTCTACACCTTCGGCATTAGCTTTATATACTTCTTTTTCTGGTTCATCGTCATCATTGCTACAGCTAGTGAAAGCCATTGCCATAATGACACACAGAGCTACAGCAACCAGCGACTGTAGGTGTAAGAGTTTGTATCTCATTGTAAAACAATGTTTTGTGCTTCACAATCCCTATAAAGCGGTTATAATTGGATATAGAAAAGGTGTGGGATTGTACTTGCTTTATCCAGTGATAGGCTTCTAGCAATGCCTTAGATAGTGATAAAACAGCATACCCACACCGATAGAGCTATATAGTACCCCAGAGGGGTAGATATAAGCTACCGATGCAGATGCTATTTGTACTTATCTTACTATCTATGAGGAAATTTTGCTAGAATTTATCACAGAAGATAATTCAAATAACACCTTTTCAGATGATTGAGCCAACTCTTCGGCTCTATTTTCAAGTGCAAAGTTACTAAATATTTTTGAAAGTATGCCCTTAGCTTGAAGGATTTTAGCTAACTTTGCGTAAATAGAAGTAATATTGGTATCTTTGACTTCTTTAGAAAAAAAGCCTAATAAGGCAGAAGCTACTTCCAGCACTGAATCTATCCCTGCTGAAGAGGTAGCTAAGATTACTATACCTACTCCTAAGCCTTCTGAAGCTATCTCTTATGAAGGAATGATAGAGGATGTAAGAGCCTATTTCGGCAAACTATATAAGAACGCTGCAAAGGGTACTGAAGAGAGGTATAGCTATAATATCCTTCATATTGAAGTACCAGCTGGAGTATATTACGGATATACTAAGTACACTGGCGAAACTAATAGGAATGGTGTTAAGGCTGTAGCTTTTCATCTGCCAGATGATTCTAAACTTGTAGAGCTGGATAGGAAACAATGGAAGCAGTATGAAAAGGATGCTAATGTAGAAGGCTTAAAATGGCTAGGCTATAGTGATGGAGAAAGTGTAAGGCTCACTGTTTATAAAGAGAAGGTATTAGAAGGTAATGTAATCTCCTTCCTATCTAATATAGGTGAATGGATAAATACAGTAGCCTTTAGGAACTCTATAGTTAAACGAGTAGAGAAGATGAATCTTCCAGAAGGTGAATTTATCTCTGCTAAAGCTCCTTCTAAATATGGCTATGAACTCTACTATAATGGAAGGTATCAGATAGCAGGAATAGCCAGATATGTAGCTGCTCCTTTTATTGCTTTTGGTTATGCCATATTAGAGCCAGACAATCAATTTAACCCTAAAGCTGTTGCTATCTATACTGATTCAAATGAGAAGGTAGGCTACATCTCAGAGAAAGAGTTAAGCCAATTCTATAATGAAACTGGTGGAGTAGATAATATTCCGTTGGTGATAGGAGCTCACTACTGTAATGGTAAGCTATATGGTTGGCTTTACACCTTCACCAGAAATAAAGAAGAGTATCACTACCTAGTTAATCAATTCCTAAAGCTAGTAGAAGAGTAAAATGGATTATTTTAACTGCATTGGGCGCGGGTGGCGGGGTTGAAGACAGGAGGTAATTCTTATAAGTTTTATAATTCGGATAATTCGTATGAGGTGGGCGCTCTATGAGGCTATCACGGCGGGGGATGAGGATGGGCGCGATATATCGGCGCCCCTACAGAATGCAATGCGGTGTGGTAAGTGAGGTGTGGTACCTCCGGCACCATATGGATAATACGTTGGTAATCCGGGCACTACGTACCCGGAAATCTAGGACCTGCGCAAGAGTTGA